>JAPDQK010000024.1:0-80232 GCA_034505955.1 Candidatus Zhuqueibacter pondensis | reverse complement strand
CCGGTGCGGAGCTTTATCGCCAACGACATCTTTGGCGATGAGTTTGAGAATGGGTTTCAGAACCTGGGGATTGTCGTAGAGATGCTTGAGCGCCATGAGAATCGGTTCCAGCTCATGACGACTGTGGGGATCGAATTCGATGTCGAGGTGAGCAGGGACATCCAGCTTGAGTTGAGTATCATACGCGTTACGCATACTGTGCTCCAAAGATTCTGGTTTGTGCAAAAGCGGCAGCGGTGAGGCTGTGTAAATGTGTAGTTAAAGTAATGGTTTAATGATTCATATTTCGATTTATTGACTATAAAAATATAATAAAAATTCTTCAAAAAGTCAATTATTTTATTATATTTTTATTTCTCGAACGGACACTAGCTATGATAATCCCAACCGCCGAAGCCGATCGCCACCCGATCGATGCGCACGACATTTGGAAACAGAGTCTTTAAATTCGGCGAGGTGTAATGCACCCAGGTATTGGCAGCAATTTGCTGCGATCTGGAAACGGTCCTATTTCCCGGCACGCTATAAAATGCCTGCACGTAATGAGAGAAATTGATCCCGTCATCCCAGTGATAAATGCCACTGGCATCAGTCCAACCGATCATTAACACAACAGGATATTCTCCTCCGCCATAACTGCCGCCGGCAAGACTCTGCGCGTCGATGCGCACATCAGCCGAAAGGGTGAAATTCGAAATTGTGGTTACGTTGATGTTGACATCCTGATAAACAAAGCCACCTTCACCGGCACCACCGGCACCGGTTCTGAGAATTTCCAAGACATTGCTATACGGTGCAATTGAACTCACCACTGCTGCTGAGGGATCAGGGCCGTTGCCAACCAAAAGGCCACGCTTCCAACCTTGCCCAATCAGCCGCGTTGCGTCATTGGGATCGTTTGACAACCAATCCGGCCCAGGGATGGTAGAGCTCCGTACATCCCGTGCCCAACCGCTGCTGGCAACGTGATCAAAATTGCCATCGACAAGCGCATTTTGCGCCTGCAAAGTTTTGGATAGGATCGGCGCGAAGACAGCCAAAATCGCCGCGATCCAAAACCGCCTCGTCAGATGTCGTTTCATCGCTGTGCTCCCATAAAGATGTTGATCGTTTTGAAAAGTGATTTCTTGTTGTCATCACCGTTTCGGGCGCTCTCATCCTGAGCAAGCATCAGGCCATTTCTCATTCGTTGTGCTGCGCGAAATTGAGCGTTGAAATTTCTCGAGATACCCAATCGAGGGAGGTATCCAAATCAATGCGGAAAAGCGTCAAATGATAAGTAAAGTTATCGGGGTTGTCAATAAAAGTTATCAGGAGGGCATTTGAACAAGAACAAAGTTTTAGTCTACCCCAACTTTTTCACCAACGTCATCAAATGCACCCGCGAAATCCCCAACGCTTTTGCCGCGCGGGTTTTGTTGCCGTAAACCATGCGCGAGGCAGATTTTATTATTGCTTTTTAACGTTCAGTATCATATTTTTTGTTAGAAAATCTTCTTTTATTGTTAAACGAATCCGTCATCTGATCCATGGACATACCGAGAATGGCACAGGCTTGGCGGCGCTCCAGTCGGGAAGATTTGAAGGTTGCGCGCAGCTTGTTTGACAAGAAGCACTATGCTTATTGCCTCTTCTTCTGCCATTTATCGGTTGAGAAAGAGCTCAAACGTATTTATTTGCTCCGTCGCCAAGAAATACCCCCCTCAAATTCACAATCTTGTTCGTATTGCAGATAAGGCAGGCTTGGTATTGGATGAGAGCGTCATCCAGAGCTTACAAGAGTTGACGACTTTCAATATTAAATCACGATACGAAATCATCAAAAGCGCCTTTCACCGACAGGCAACAAAATCTTACACACAACAATGGCTAACTCGAACCAAACAACTTCTCGATCTGCCAAAAAAAATAAATTGAGAATATTTGTTCGACGAAAGGTTGAAGATTACTTGCATCATTTGCAAGCGCAGGGGTTGATGATTCAATCCGCCTATATTTTTGGCTCGCAAGTCGGCGGAAGGAGGCATCACTGGAGTGATATTGACGTTTGCGTGGTTTCATCCAATTTCGGTCCACGCAACGATGGCATCTCCTATCTTTGGCGAGCGCTAAGACCACAAGACGTCAAAGCCGGTATTGAACCGGTGGGGTTCCATCCCGACGAATTCACAGATGATATTCCATTGGTGCACGAAATCATACAACATGGCGTGCGGATAATCTGAATTTTTCAAAAATTTGCCCATCTTTCACTCCACCCCCAACTCCTTCACCAACGTCAGCAAATGCACCCGAGAAATCCCCAACGCTTTCGCGACGCGGGTCTTGTTGCCACTGTGTATTGAGAATTTTCTAATGGATTAAACCCATTTTATTATTGCTTTTTAGGAAGAATCTGCATACATTTAAACGACAAAAATTGAGGTGCATGATATGACAACAAAAGATCGGCTCAGAATTGTCATCGATCAACTGCCCAAAGAACAAGTTGCTCTACTCGAAAAGATGTTGAAAGGCGTGCTGAACGATGGCAGACCGAAACCACCGACAGGCAAGCTCGGTTTGAAAAAAAACTTTGACCGGAAGCATCTTTATGATGAGCTCTTGGCTGATCGATACTAATGTGCTGATCTACTCCTATGACAAGGAACAAAGCCTTCACTTGCAATCATACCATTTCATCGAACAAGCTTTTGCCGGTGAGGTGAGGGGGACGATTGCTCAGCAAAATCTGTTGGAATTTCTCGCCGTCGTTACTAATCCCAAAAGGGTAGAATATCCGCTCTCTTTGGAAGATGCACTTCAGAAAATCACTCTTTATGTCGCAAGTTTTCCGGTTATTTGCCCTTCTGCAAAAACCCTTTTTACATTTGCCGGTTTGGTGTCCAAATATCCTGCAATGCGGGAACATATTTTCGATTTGTACCTCGCAGCCACTGCGTTGGATAATGGCATCAATCGAATATGCACGTGGAATGTCAAGCACTTTCGGAAGCTTTCAGAAGTTGAAGTCAGAACTCCAGGAGAAATCTTAAAGGGGTAAGTGATTTTTTACTCACCTCTCACCACCCCTAACTCCTTCACCAACGTCAGCAAATGCACCCGTGAAATCCCCAACGCTTTCGCGGCGCGGGTTTTGTTGCCATTGTGTGCAGCAAGAATTTTCTGAATGTACTCGCGTTTGAAGCCATCTACCGCTTCGTAAAGCTTGACCGCGGAATCAATCGCGGGATGAAGATGGTCATTCCCGGAATTTAACAGCGGAAGGATGTCTTCAGCCGTCAGACAATCCCTTCGCGGTGTCTCGATCACGGCGCTTTCGATAATGTGGTGCAACTCCCGCACGTTGCCGGGAAATTCATAGCGCTGCAAAAGCTGCCAGGCCTCGTCGGAGAGTTTTGGAACTGCACGGTTGAGCTTGGCGGCGCACACTTGCAAAAAGTGTTGCACCAACTCCGGCAAATCTTCCCGGCGCTCCCGCAACGGCGGCAAATGCAAAGTCACCGTGTTCAAGCGATAGAACAAATCTTCGCGAAATTTGCGCTCGGCGACCAAAGCCGGTAGATTTTGATTGGTGGCGGCAATGATCCGAACATCCGCTTCGAGGGATTTCACGCCGCCGAGGCGCTCGAACTTTTTGTCTTCGAGAAAACGCAAGAAATGCGCTTGCGTTGGCAAGGGCATATCGCCAATCTCGTCGAGCAGCGCGGTGCCGGCATGCGCCATTTCCAGCTTGCCTTTTTTCATGGTGATGGCGCCGGTGAAAGCGCCGCGCTCGTGGCCGAACAGCTCGCTGGCCACCAGATTCTCCGGCAGCGCTGCACAATTGATGGCAACAAAAGGTTGGGTAGCACGCGGACTGAGTTGATGAATGGTGTGCGCCACCAGCTCCTTGCCGGTGCCGGTATCTCCGCACAGCAAGATCGTGGCGTCGGTAATCGCAACGCGCTGCATCTTTTCCACGAGGCGTTGCATGAGCGGGGAGGTGGCCACCAATTTCCCACGCGCGTTGCAAAGCTGCTCACGCAGCAGCCGATTCGTGCGCACCAACGCACTGTGCTCTTCGGCCTGTTTCAACACGTGCAGCAAAGTGTCAAGATTGATCGGTTTTTCTATGAAATGATAAGCGCCACTTTTTAGCGCCTGCACCGCCAGGGGAATGGTGCCATGCGAGGTGATCATCACTACTTTCAACTCCGGCGCTTTGGCGAAAATTTCGGGCAATAGACTCAGACCGTCAACGCTGTCGAGGCGAATGTCCAGCAGGAGAATATCAAAGGCTTCGGTTTGCAATTTTGCCATGCCGGCCGCGGCACTTGTGGCGATTTGAGCTTTGTAATTTGTGTTTTCCAAAGCATCCCGCAGCAGTTCGCAAAGCTCGCGGTCGTCGTCAAGGATGAGGATTTTGGTCATGGTTTGCCCGTTTGTCGGTTAATAAAAAGCGCTTGCACGTATCGCTATTTTTGAGTATTTTGATTCTGAAGATACCCGGAGGAGGAAGTGATGAAACTAGTTCTCGTTAGCGACTCGTACCGAGAAATGGGAAAAACTCTCTTGAATATCGGCCAGAGCATTATTATTGCCATGTTTCTGGCATTGCTGCTCAAAGAGCGTGTCTCTCCTTGGCTCGGAGTGATTGGTATCGCAAGCGGTATCATATCCATTATTCTTGGAATCTATTATGTTCAAAAAGCTTATCACAAAAGAAAATTGGAGGAGAAACAGACATGATTAATTTTTTAATTGGCGTCGCTTTCTTTCTTTTAGTTGCCTTTGCTTTCTTTTTCTTTGACCGTTATCAAGATCGTAAATCGCAACGGCCATAACGAGAAAGAAAGGAGATGATCAATTTTTTAATTGGTGTCGGTTTTCTACTTTTAGTGGCCATCGCCTTTTTGATATTCGATCACTCTCAGGATCGCCGGTCGCAGCAGCCTAAGGTTTAGCGCCGGGCGAAGGTAGATGCTCTGCACTCTGCTCAAGGCTCTCCGCACTTTTGGCTGGCAACCTCACAGTGACTCGTGTGCCCACTCCTAATTTGCTGTCCACTGCAATTTCCCCATTGTGCAATTCCACCAGCGCTTTGACAATATTCAATCCCAGTCCCAATCCCAGTCCTGAATTTTTTCCGTTATCCCTCCCGGAAACATGCGCGTGCACTTGATAAAAGCGCTCGAAGAGATGCTCGAGATGCTCCGGCGCGATGCCGATGCCGGTGTCGGCAACGATCAGCTCGATGCAGCCGTTTTGTTTTTCGGCATGCAGCGAAATCTCTCCGTTCTCAGCAGTAAACTTAATCGCGTTGTCGAGCAGGTTACTGAGAATTTGTTTGAGCTTGTCGCGATCAGCAAGGAGATGCAAGTTTTCTTCCGTGCAAGCGTCACTCACACGCAAACTTTTACGCTGCCATTGCGGTCGTGCTTCTTCAATCACTTCTGCAAGAATCTCTTTCACGGCGCACAGCGAGAGCTCCAATGCCATGCGCCCGGCTTCAATACGCGAGACTTCCAAAAGGTCATCAATCATGCGGATCAATCTTCGGGTGTTCTCCTGAATACGGTAGAGATAAAGCTGCTGCTTCTCATTGATCACGCCGGCCACGCCGCGCCGCAGATTTTCAATCCCAAGCTCAATGCGATTCAACGGGCCTTTCAGCTCGTGCGAGACGTTTGAGACAAAAGCATCTTTGAGCTGATTAAGCTCCTGCAGCTTTTCTTTTTCGGCGCGCTCGCGAATCAATCCTTTCAACGACGCGGCCATGTGATTGAAGGCGCGGCCGAGAACGCCCAATTCGTCTTCACTGTCGATGGCAACGCGTCGATCCAAATCGCCACGGGCAATGGCATGAGCGCCGGCTGCCAACTCGCCAACCGTTCGCCCCATTCGGCGAAAGGCCAAACCGAGCAATGACACGGCCACCACGCCGCCGAGCAGCATAATCGCCAAGTTTATCCAATAAAGCGATTGCAAACGACGGATAATTTTCTCTTCCTCCAAAAACAAGGCAAAATGATATTGCTCGTTTGATCGATTGGATAACATCGCCCACTGGTGGCCATCATGTTTAAAACGCACCGGCGCTGCCAATCCGGGCGTAGGGCCGTGAAATACTTTCTGCGTCGAAATGTGCGATGCCAAAGCCGGATAGCACGTTGTCAGCTTTTGGCAGATGAATTCCGCGCGGGGATGGTAAAGTATCGTGCCGCTGCTGTCGAAAACCATCGGGATGGCATCCGTAAACATTTGTGCCCGGCGCGCTGCTTCGCTAAAGAGGTAATTCAAACGAAGCTCCAGAAAAATCGTGCCGAACTGATTTGCGCAAAGCGCACACTCGCCATGCGTTTTTCGCATCAGCGCTGCTTGCAGCGGAATGCCGATGGTCGAAGCAAAGCCGTCGCCGGTGATCCGGGAGGGGCCAAACCAGATCTGCTCACGCGTCAAAGCCGGCGCCACCTGTGCCAGGATTTCATCACTACTTTCGAATTTTTCTTCTTCAAGCTTGAGCGGGCGACCGCAGGTCATCAAGTAAATCGGCGACAGTATGAATTTCGCTTTGGGCCGGCCTGCGGCGGAAACCCACAAGGCCTGGACATAAACTTCGGAATGGGCGCAGAGAAAGTCAGCCAGCTTGTCCTTGAGCTGGTGCTCGAATATTCTCTGTTCAGTCCCAAATACACGAAATTGATGAGCGTAATTGTGCGTTACGGCAAGCAGATCACAGAGATTGGTGAGGCATTGCCCGCGCACGGCAGCGGTTTCGTCTTGCCATCGCTGCAAATCATCATGGAAATTTTGTTGAACCATTTTGCTGATCGTGCGCCGCGTGCCGACATACGAGATAAGCATCGTTAAAAAGGCCGGCGCCACCAGCGTCATGGCGATGATGGAGAAAAAACGAGTTTTGAGACTTCGGGTTCTCATGATACCAGAATGGGTTTACCCGAAATTATTTTACATCATATCCTAGCGCGGCTAAACCACAACCAATCGATTAAGGCAAAACTATTCAGGGCAAAACCATTGACGTTAAAAATCGTTTCAGTCTAAACAATACAAAAAAGTTTTGTAACAGCTCACCACCCCTTTTAAAATGTCATTCTGGAAGACTGCGTCCGTAGGAATCTTTTTTCGTACTGGGTAAGATTCTAAAATTGAAATCGTACTTAATGTGTAAAAAGATTCCCTGCGGGCGTAGCCTGCTGAATGACACTGTAATGGGGGATACTGAACTTGTACAAAGTTTTTAATGGTTTTGCCCAAAATCGTTTTGCTTTCAAAAAATTTTGGCGATCACATCGGTTTTTTTTCAGAATAATAAAAAATTGCAGTTGTTGCCTGTCGCCCAGAGTGGTAGTCCTAGTTACGAATCGAGCCAAACGTATTTCAAAAAGCGCATGCGCACCGGATTGATCGACCATTCCAAATTGCGCACCCATGCCGGTATGGCCACGGCGTGGATTTCGTGCAGCATATAAATCGCCGGGCAATCCTCGTGCAGAATTTTTTCCATTTTCTCAAACAACCGCAAGCGCTGCTCGCGCCTCATCTCGCGGCTGGCTTGCTCAAACAAGCGGTCATATTCAGGATTTTGATAACGACTGTGATTATTGGGCGAATGGGAATAAAACAGTTGAAAAAGATCGAGGGCGTCGGGATAATCACAAATCCAGCCAGCGCGGAAAAAATCCCATTTGCCAGCGGCAGCGCCGGCGAAATGCTCGGGCTTGGGCAAAAATTCCACCTCCAAAGGTATCCCGAGACTGGCGAGATCGTCACGGAACTTTTTATAGAATGGGCCGGTGCCTTCAACAGTGTTGAGCCTGAGCGCCGGCAAATTTTGACTATTTGGAAAGCCAGCCGCTTGCAAAAGCGCGGCGGCTTTTTGCAAATTGAATCTATAACCTGCAACAGGAGAGTGATAGCCAAAAAGACCCGGGGGAATGAGGCTTTGCGCCAGGGTCACCTGCAGAGAATCGGTCATGGCGGATTTCATATCGAACGCGCAAGCCACGGCTTGGCGCAGCCATTTGTTCCGGGCATAGGGGGTGTTTGCGTCCATACGGAAAGCGAAGAAAATGGTGTTCGCGATCGGCGTTTTAACCAGATGCAATCTCCGGGCTGCCGGCTGTTGGCGGTTGTAAGCTTCAATGCGCGCCAGCCAGCTTTTTGCCCACGCCGGCACGCACGCAATGATTTGCCCGGACAATTTGGGAATGGAGATTTCGTCATTGATAAGCTCTACTGGTACCCAGCGAATGGCTGACACATAAGGGAGTCGCACGCCCCTGCTATCCACCTCCCAATAGCGTTCATTACGGACCAAAATTATTTCTTGCTGATTGAGTTCCAGCTTGGCAAGGCGAAATGGCCCGGTGCCAACGGGGTGCAAGCGAAAGCGCTCGCCGTATTTTTCAATGGCCTCATGAGGCACGACGTAGCCCTTGGAACTCGCGAGGCGATGCAGGAATTGAAATGATGCACGGGTGAGAATGATTTGCACTGTGGCGTTATCGCGCACGCGCAGGCCGCGGAGGGTTGGTGTCCGGCCCTGGCGGAACTCCTCGGCGCCGTCAATGTCGGCAAACACCCGCCAGGTGGTCTCATTTTCGCGCCAGGTGATGATGCGCTCAAGGGAGTACTTGACATCTTCAACGGTAACCGCGCGTCCATGGCCATCTGCGAAACACGCGTCGTCGTTGAAAAAGGCATTGGGGCGCAGGTGAAAAATCCAGGTGCGGCCGCTATCGGGAGTTTCCCATTTTTCTGCCAGCGCCGGTACCAGCTCGAACGTTACCGGGCGATATTGCAACAAGCCGTCAAAAAGTTGCTGCGCCAGCACGTCGTCACAACTGTGATTGACGACAGCGGGATCAAGACCGTTGAGGGGAAACTCGAGAGGTGGAGTGAGTAAAACACCGCCAGGCCGAGGTCGAGGGGTGGACTCCTGGCCGCAGCCGGTGATCAGTCCGGCACAAAGAGGAATCAAAATCAACCGGAACCACACAAATAAAACGATGGCATGATGTTTTTGGGGTTTCGTCATCCCCGTCGCTCCTTCGATGTAAGTCTTGATGATATTTACATATACCGACAAAAGCTGGCAATCGCAAATAAAGCGATTAAATGCGTGGGAGAAGATGAGAATGGGTGGGAGGACGATTGAAAGAAACGGGGAGACGACGGGCGGCTGAGATAATTTTGGCAAATCAACTCCTTCGAGTGTATATTTTCGAAAACAACATTTTTCACTTGACAATCTGTTATTTTTTTAATATACTGTGACCGATTGAGCATTGTAAGCTTTTGGCATCGAGGCGCGTTGTTGGCCTCGGCAGCAGAGGCTGGCAGTTATAGTGAGGTGCAGTTTGCAATTGACGTCCCTCTGAAGGGGACACATAATAACCCAGAAAAAGGAGGTATACAGCTCATGAGGGAAACGCTTAAATCCTATTTGGCCAAGGGCGTGGCGCTCTGCATGCTGGCTTCCCTCTCCTTAGTGGCTTGCACAAAGCATCCAAGCCAGGAACAACTCAAAGCACTCGAGGAGACAAGACAGGCGGCAGCAGCAGCGGAAACGCAAAAGGCACAAAAATGCAGTGAGCGTGACGACATGCAGCGGCAATTACAGCAGAAAAAAGCCGATCTGCAAAAAGTCCAAAATGAGAAAGCCGCAGTAGCGGGACGGTTGAATCAGTAGTCACTCAAGCCGTTGCAGAATTGACCAGGGCAGATAAACACGTGGCGGCAACAATGGTATAATCCTATAACCATCGTTGACCCGATCTGCCAAAGAGAGAACGAACTTATCACTCCTTAGCTAGGAGGGAAAGATGAAAATTTCCAACAAGATTTGGTTTACCCTAGTCATCGGCATGTTGAGCTTGGCTCTTGTTGCGCCCGTCTTCGCCCAAGAAAAAATGACGATGGACGAGTATAATCGCGAGCTTGCTGCGGCGCAACAGCGGGAAAAGGCTGCCAAAGACGACCTTGCCAAGTGTGAGGCAGAAATTCAAGATTTGAAAAATCAAATTGCCAGCATCGAGCAACAAATGATGCAGGTGTGGGACGAAATCTACGCCATGCTCGGCACCGACAAGGCGGGTGTGGATGCGTATCGCAGTCAGCTCAAGGCTCTGGAAGCCGAGGTGGATGGCATGATGGCGCTCTCTCCCGAAGAGCTTTTCAAGCGCCGTGCAGAAATCGACCAATTGCAGGCCCGGCTCGATGAGATGAAAAGCAGCAAAATCTCGAAGCTGACCGAGATGCAGGATATGATCGCCACGGTGGAAGGGAAAATCACGCAGCTGCGCGCCAAGATGCCCAAAGCCATATATGATCAATACACCGTCATCAAAGGCGATTATCTCTGGAAAATATCCGGCAAAAAAGACATCTATGGCGATCCGTATCAATGGGTGAGGATTTATTCCTACAACAGCGATTTGATCAAGAATCCGGATTTGATTTACCCGGCACAAATTTTTAAGATTCAGCGGGAGGTGGGCCCGAACGAATATCTCGTCCAAAAGGGAGATTTTCTCGCCAAGATCGCCCGCACCGTCATGGCCGGCGACCCGACGAAATGGATGAAGATTTATGAGGCGAACAAGGAGGTCATCGACGGGATCAAGGGTGGCAGCAAACACATGCTCTTTCCATATACAGTGCTGCGCCTTCCCTAGTGATCTTGGTTGCCCTTCACAGAGATTTGTGCCCCGCGCTTCCTGATGGTAATTGTGGAGGGCGGGGCTTTTTACATCATGGGGTGGAAATAACTCGACCATGAGGCTTCACTTTGGGACGTAACTTTCACCAGAATTCAGCACAACCCTCCAGCCGTATCCCTTCAGGGGAAGTTGAAGAGGAATCCCCCGCCGTGGGAGTTAACGGTGGCCAACCGATGGAAGACCATTTTTCGGAAGCATCGATCCAGGAGCGCCGTATTTCCCTTCGCGGCGTTGACTCCCTGCAATTGCTCGGGCAAGGCGATCAACACCTGAAGGAGATTCTCAAAAATTTTGATGCCCGGATTACGGTGCGGGGCAGCGAAATTATTCTGCAAGGTCGCGAGCAAGAGTTGCGCAATCTTGACCGGCTTTTCACAGAATTGATTCTCATGCTCAACCGCAATGAAGAATTGCGCGCCGCGGATGTGGAGACGCTGATCACGGTCATCAAACGAGGTGATTCAAACAAGAGCCTCGGTCAAGAAGGCGCCCCGAATTTCCTTCCAAAGGAAACACGGGAAGACCGGAGTCAACAAAACTCCCGGCCGGTCATTATTTATACAAAAAACGCCGCGATCAAGCCGAAGACCGATGGTCAGTTGGAGTTCTACAATGCCACGCTGAAAAACGACATTGTCTTTGTCATCGGACCGGCTGGAACCGGCAAGACTTATCTCGCGGTCGCCATCGCCGTGGCACATTTACGTGACCGGCAGATGGATCGCATCATCCTGGCTCGTCCGGCAGTGGAAGCCGGCGAGAGCCTGGGTTTTTTACCCGGCGACTTGAGAGAGAAAGTCGATCCCTACTTGCGTCCGCTTTACGATGCCTTGTATGACATGATTCCAGCGGAAAAACTGCGTCGCTATCTTGAAACGCAAATGATCGAAATCGTGCCTCTGGCATACATGCGTGGGCGCACCCTGAACAATGCCTTCGTCATTCTCGACGAAGCACAAAATACCACGCCCATGCAAATGAAAATGTTTCTCACCCGATTGGGCGTCAATGCCAAAGCGATCGTTACCGGCGACATCACCCAGATCGATCTGCCCACCACAGCGCAGTCCGGCCTCGTGCAAATTCGCGGAATTCTGCAAGGCATCGAGGGCATCAGCTTTGTTTATCTTTCCGATCGGGACGTGGTTCGGCACAAACTGGTGCGTGATATTATCAAAGCATATGATAATTACAGCCAGTAATTTTTATGCAAGCTTTTAAACGATGGACCAAGTCCATATGGGTGAAAGACTTGTCACGGCCTCGGATCTTCAGCATACTCATCAAAATCTTCTCCCATAAAACAAAAGACTTTCGTTCTTCCGAACGCTCCCGGCGGGTCTCCATCCGCCTGGTGGATTTCTGGCGAAAACATCGGTGGCAAGTTTTCATTGCAGTCCTGTTTGTGCTCACCGGGGTGTTGTTATTTCCTGTCGGGAAGTCGTTCCAATTTGCGGATTTGCGTGAGGGAGAAATCTATGAGGGCGACGAAATCATCGCGCCCTTCACCTTCTCGATCGATAAAACGCCGGAAGAGTATCAGCGAGATGTGCGTATCGCGCAAGAAAGCGTTTATCCGGTCTTTGTACGCAACGACAGCATTGAAATGCGACAGAGGCAGGCGCTCGGGGAATTCCTCGCCGCGCTCGAACAGAATATCGAAGCCTTGGTGCCGGATTCGATGAAAATACGCCGGCTGCAGGAGCTTTTTGCCGCGCAATCGAAATTGATAATTTCCGAGGAGGGATTACGTTTCCTCACGCGCAGTTTCGTCAGAGGATCGTCCGCTCCCACTTCCGGGTGGCGATTCGAGAATTATGCCGGCCAGCTCAAACGCATCGCGCGTGATCTCTACGCCGTCGGCATATTGGAGCGCCACGTGGTGCCGGCCTACGTGCAGAAAATTTCCGTTCGCCGTGGCCCCAATGAAATGGTTGAAGCCATTGATCAATTCTATTGGACCACTTCGGTTAATGATGTCGTGCTGCAAAAATTGCGTGAAGTTGAGAATTTAAGCGAACCGGCGGTAAATATTGGATACCAGATTCTGACGAATTTTTTGTCCCCCAATCTGATTTACGAGGCGCAGGAAACCGACCAGCGCATAAAACAGGCGGTGGCTTTGGTGCCCCGCGCTCGTGGCACGGTTCTCGCGAAAGAGCGCATCATCGACAGCCACGACAAAATCACGCAAGAGCATTTGCAGAAATTGCGTTCGTTGGCAACGGAAATGGCCAGGCGCAGAGCTTCCCAGGGCGGCATTCATTGGCTGTTGCCCATTCTTGGCAGAGTAGCCATCTTATTGGTCGGCGTCGGCATCACCGGCATTTTTTTGTTGCTTTATCATCCCGCGATCTATCACGATGCACAAAGGGTGCTATTGATTGCGCTCATTTTGCTGTTGGTGATTTTTATTGGTCGTTTGATCCATGTCGTCGGCCTTTCGGAGTATCTGATTCCGGTGGCCATGGCACCGATGCTGCTGACATTTTTTTTCAATGCCCAGGTGGCATTTGTCGGAACCGTCACCCTCGGTGTCATCCTGGGCGCCATGCGCGGCTACGAATTCGGCATGATTTTCACCACCCTGATTGTCGGCTCGTTTTCCATTCTTGCGGTTCGCCGCGTGCGTTCGCGCAATTGGATTTTCAAGGCCATTCTCATGCTCGCGGCTGCCTATCTGGCAACAATTGCCACCACGGCATTTTTGCGCATTGCGCCCTTCAAACAAACCTTGTTGGACCTGCGCGATGGGATTCTGCTCAATGCGCTGCTCTGCCCGATTTTTACCTACGGGTTGATGGTCATTTTTGAATATCTCTTCGACCTCACCACGGATGCCACATTGCTTGAGCTTTCCGCCCTGAATCGACCGTTATTGCGGGAACTGGCCATCCAGGCGCCGGGCACATATCATCACAGCATCATCGTCGGCACGCTGTCTGAAGCCGCCGCAGAAGCGATTGGCGCCAATTCCCTGCTGGCGCGCGTCGGCTCTTATTATCACGACATCGGCAAAATCGAGATGGCGGAATATTTTGTGGAAAATCAGCGGGGCGGGAAAAATCCTCATGAAAAGCTGACCCCCAACATGAGCTTGCTCGTGATTATCAATCACGTCAAGCGGGGGCTGGAAATTGCGGAAGAAAACAACATTCCGAAAGAGGTTCGCGATTTTATCCCCGAGCACCACGGCACGAATTTGATCTCGTATTTCTACAAAAAAGCGCTCGAGAAGAACGACGATTCCGAAGTGCATGAATCGGATTTTCGTTATCCCGGCCCAAAACCGCAAACCAAGGAAACCGGTATCGTCATGCTGGCCGACGCCGTGGAGGCGGCCTGCCGGGCGCTGCGCGACCCTTCGATCAGCCGGCTGCGCAACATGGTGAACAGCATTGTTGAGGATCGCTTCAAAAAAGGCGAGCTCGACGAATGCCCTCTGACCTTGCGTGATTTGAATTTAATCAAAGACAGTTTCGTCAGAACCTTGACTGGTATTTTCCATGGCCGCGCTCAATATGCGGAAACCTCCAAAACCACAGGTAAAAACACCAAAACCAGCGAAGCTTCCCGCACGACGCCTGCCGCCACGCCAACGCCACAGCGAACTACCCAAAGCAGTTCGTCGAAAACCCGCTCATCTCCAGCCACCACGGCTGACCCTGAAAATATCGGTGCGGTCATCGCTCCCTCGCCCGTGGCAACTCCGGCGGATGCTCACGAGGCGTGATCAACAGCATCTTGCCAACGTCCTGAATCAAGTATGGGTTGATCATTCCGGTCAGCCTACCAATCTCGAAGTCACCTTTGTTGGCGAAGATGAAATCCGCGCTCTGCATCGCGACTACCTGCAAGACGATTCCGCAACCGACGTGATCACGTTCGATCTCGGCGCAGCCCCCGAAGGTTTGCGGGTTGCCATGATTGCGGTTTGTGTGCCAGTAGCCCGGCAATATGCCAGACAATATCATGTCAAGTTGCATGACGAGTTGCGGCGGCTGGTCATTCACGGCGCCTTACACTTGCTGGGCTATGATGATCACACGGCGAAAGCAAAAAGACAGATGCGATATTGGGAGAATAAAATTCTGCATATGTTGTCAAAAGGCTCTCTGCGGGCGCAACCCACGGCCGTAGGCTTACAGCCGTAGGCCTGAAAAACGGAATTTTTATTGACATTTTTTCAAAATTTTCATACAATATAAACCCATTCGAAAACAAGAAAAACGAGTCGAGGAGAGGCAAGGCGTGCCAGGCTGCGCCCGTAGAGATCAATCGCCGGCAAGTTATGATAATCGGAACACCGCCGGCAAGACAAACTTGCGTTTTGACTTTGTCGAGGTATGGCGTTCGACGCGGTATGCCATTAGCCTGCGCTTGCTCTCCATTCAGCATGTTGCTTTCGTTCCGGGTTATGCAATTTATGTCTTTCTAACTTATGCAAGTTTATTGTTAACCGGCTGCCCGCTTGCTGCCACCTGGAGGCAGTGGGGTCTGTTTCCTTGCCTGTTTGCCAGCGGCCGGTCGCATCCTCTCGCCGCTTGGATATTTTGTCCGGCCTTGGCCTCGCCGGACTGGAGGCAGCGTTTTTACTGGCAAACGCCGCAGGCAGTCGATTCCTGTGGATGAAATTTTGCGGGAGACACGATTACACCATTCGTGACGCCTGCGATTTTGCTTTCAGCAAATTAAGCGCCATCACCTTTGCACCCTTGGCAATCATTATCATGATGGCGGTGCTTGCAAGCGGAAGTGCGCTCGTGGGATTGATGGGTCGGGTTCCCTATATTGGCGAGATTGCTGTAATTGCATTTGCCTGGCTGTGGATGTTGGCCGCGTTCATATTTCTGCTGATGTTGGTCGTCACCGGGCTTGTGTTTCTTTTAACCCCGTCGATTGTGGCCACGACCGAGGAAGACGTTTTGCTGGCGATTTTTCAGACTGCCGGCATCCTCTGGAGTCAGAGATGGCGTCTTTTGTTTCATCTTCTCCAGGTGGCCGTTGCCGCAATTCTGGGTTGGATGGTTTTGGCATTCGGGGTCAAGCGTGCCTTTTTGCTCATGAATGCCTTGTTTGCAGCAATCATGGGAACCGATTATCAAAATCCATCCACCCAGGCCCAACATCAGCTACAAAGTTGCAGCATGGCGATCAACAACTTGATGATTGCCATTGCCCCAGGTTTGAAATCTCAATTTTTTTCTCACGATTAATCACGCCGCTTGAGCTTTCTCCCCGGTTGAATACTTTGGCACATATCGTTGCCTTGTCACTTCTGTTCTCCGCGGTGTGGGTCTTGGCGTATCCGCTGGCTATTATTAATGGCGGTCTGACATTGAGGTATCTCGTTCTGCATCAGATCAAAGATGGTGAACAAACCCCTGGTGGTGAGAACCATACGGAAAGGTACCAAGCTGATGAATCAACTTCGTCGTGACCCGATTACGGGCATTTGGACGATCATGCTCCATGATGGCAAAGAGCTGATCAATTTGCGACCTGATGGTTTTCGCCGGTTGCGGCATTCACAACCGGGCGAATCCTGTGAATTCTGCGCCGGCCATGAAAGCGAAACCCTGCCGGAGATTTTTGCCATCCGTCCGGATAATTCGGCACGCAACGAGCCCGGTTGGCGCGTGCGCGTGGTGCCGGAGCGCTTTCCGGTGCTGCAAATTCATGGCGAGATCAACAACCGTGGTCTCGGCATTTACGATATGTTGGATGGGATCGGCGCGCATGAGCTCATTGTCGAAACACCGGAACACGGCAAAATCCTGACCGATCTGAGCGAAAGTGAAATTGCCGACGCATTGACCGCTTACCGCGAGCGCGTACTCGACCTCAAGCGCGATGCGAGATTTCGCTTTGTTCTCATCTATAAAAGTGTCGGCGAAGGGCGCCGTGGTCCCAGCCTGCGCCATTCCCTGAGTCACGTCATCGCCACGCCGATCACGCCACGCCGTGTCCGCGAAGAGTTGATGAATGCGCAACAGTACTTTCTGCTCAAGGAGCGCTGCATTTTCTGCGACATGATCCGGCAGGAGCTGGAAGCCGCGCAACGGATTGTCGCCGAAAACGACAGTTTTGTGGCACTCAGTCCTTTCGCCTCGAGAACGCCCTTTGAGATTTGGCTGCTGCCGAAACGGCACGAAACTCTTTTTGAATGGAACAACGAGCTGCCTGCGCTCGCGCAATTATTGAAATTGGTGTTGATGGAAATTCGCCAGGCGTTGGGCGATCCCAATTATGTCATCATCGTGCATTCCGGCCCCAATCTGCTTGCCGGCCGGCAGCGTGGCTATTGGAAAACCGTCGAGCGCGATTTCCATTGGCATATCGAGATCACGCCCCGCTTGCGTGGCGGCAGCGACTTTGATATCGTCGCCGGCTTTCAGGTTAATTGGGTGCCGCCGGAAAGAGCAACAGAAATTTTGCGTCAATGTGCGGTGTAACGGAATGCAGCGAACCGCCTGACTGCCCCTTGATCAAAATCCTGCTTTGGCCGATTGGCCTTGTACTTTTGCTGATTGACAAAAACCGTGGCACCGGCCGAGCATCGGCCGGATTCCCGATGCACCCGGCTGAAATGGAAGGCTATTGATTTTCATTGCAACTCGTAACTCGGATAAATTGTATGCACAAACACCTCATCGTCGTTTTGTTTACCGCCGTAACGATTTTCAACAGGATGTTTTCAGACAGTCAGACAGCGTCAGAGCCGAAAACTGACTCCAGTCCGTTGATCTTTCCCGGGGAAAAGCATCTTGCCAACATACGCCAGCTTACCCGCGAGGGTGAAAATTCTGCCGAGGCATATTTCAGCTTTGGCACACAACCACAGCGAATCATCTTCCAATCCACCCGCCCGCCTTTTCACTGCGATCAGATTTTCACACTGGAACTGAAAAAGAAAGCCAGGCCCAAACTGGTGAGCACCGGTAAGGGACGAACGACGTGCGGGTATTTCTTGAAAGACAACAAGCACATTATTTATTCTTCGACACATCTCGGCGGCGAAGCCTGCCCGCCTCCTCCCAGTATGCAGCGTGGTTATGTGTGGGCGCTTTATCCCGAGTATGATATTTTTATGGCCCGCGATGACGGCACGAACTTGCAACAGCTCACCAGCACGCCCGGCTACGATGCCGAAGCGACAGTTTCACCGGATGGCAAGAAGATTGTTTTCACTTCGGTGCGCGACGGCGATCTGGACATCTATATTATGAATGTCGACGGAACTGAAGTTCGCCGCTTAACCAACACACCGGGCTACGACGGCGGCCCATTTTTTTCTCTCGATGGCAACCACATCGTCTACCGGGCTGCACACCCACAAACACCGGAGGAACTCAAAGACTACCAAGATTTGTTGAAAGATAATTTGATTCGCCCGAGCAAGCTGGAGATTTTTGTGATGAATGCCGACGGCACCAACCAGCGACAGGTGACCAGCCTCGGCGCAGCCAGCTTTGCGCCCTTTTTTCATCCCAGTGGCAAAAAGATCATCTTTGCCTCCAACTACGCGGATCCCAAGCGCCGCAACTTCGATCTCTATTTGATCAATCTTGACGGAACCGAGCTGGAACGTGTGACTTATTACGAGGATTTCGACGGTTTCCCAATGTTCAGCCCGGATGGGAAAAAACTGCTGTTCTGTTCCAATCGTAATGCCGCAGCGCCGCGGCAGACGAACGTGTTTATCTCGGATTGGGTGGAGTGAGGGGGAAAAACATGTCTCTGGGGAGCAACTGATCATGCAATAGCTGCTGAAGTTCTGGTTGCGTCTAAAGTCAGTGCCAATGGGGGGCTGCGTTCGCTGCCCTGGCCAATAGTCACCTCCCCGGATTCAGCCACCGCTGCCAGTTGGAATCCTGCAATTCATTGCGGGCGGTGGAGTGCACCAATTCCATCTCCCCACCGCCTTTCAGCTCGACAAAGACAAACATGACCCCGCCTTCGATTTCATAATAGTGCCAAATTTGATATGCACGGGCGTCGTTGCTGCTCGGAAAGCGCTCGACCTCATCGGGCTGGCCATAAACCAGCAGCACTCGTCCCATGTCAGTTTTCCAGCCCTCGCGGAAGGCGGTGAAGTTATCATTCGCATATTTGACCAGTGCCAAATAATTTTCCCGATATTCATTGTGTGGTGTCTCCGGCTTGTCATCACGCTTTTCCCAGAAACGCGCCAAAAACTCGCTTTTGCCTTCGAGCTTCAAGGATTTGTAGATTTTTCTCTCTTCCGGGGTGGAAATATATCGGGTCGCCTCGAATTCCTTGTCGAGCTGCTTCTCTGAAAGTGAACGATAATATTGTACAAGCTGCTCAGAAGGTGTAACCCTGGTTATGTTGTCAACCTCGGCCTGGTCTTTTTCGCGATACACAAAAAATTTATGCCGGCGGAAGGTCTCACTGCCATTGGTATGATCCACCACCCTGAGCTCAAGGATGTAACTGCCACTCTTCAGCGTTACCACGTTGAAACCACCGACTTCGACTAATTTGGTGCCGGCAATGGCCCGCCGTTTGGTCGGCAACGTTTTGATGGCATTACCATTGCCGTCAAGAATTCGGTAATGCACCGAATAACCGCTGTCGCTGGGGAAGTGCAAGTTATAAATCTCGGCATAAAAATACAGCATTGGCAACTCGAGGCCATAAAACCCGCCGGGGTTGGGAAGCACAAGATGATTATTTTTGTAAAAAAGTGACTGGGTTGTGTCACGCTGCAAATGCGCCGCGAGTTGCAGATCGCTCAGCGAAAGTTGATTGGCCGGGAAGGGCTCAATCTGAATTTGGAATGCGCGAATTCCCTGGCGCGTGGGATGGTTGTGATCCCGCACGGACACCAGGAAACGATAAGTTGCCGCCGGCAGTTGAAATCGTGCCTGTGTAAAGAGCACCTGTCCGGACTTGATTTCCGCGGAATCCTGTGCTGCAGAATATGCTTGCCATTTGTGATTCGTCACTTCGGTACCATTCCGTGCAATGGAAACGTGACATTCAAAAATTCCAACCCACAAGCTTTCGGATTTGACAAAGCGCAGTTCGGCTCTTGGCACGCCAATATACACCTCGACTTGCGCCGTGGTATCGTTGACACAAAAACGCGCAAAATCGATATCAAAGTAAAAAGTCGAGTCGGCCTGATTTCGTGGATTGGCTTTTGCCGTGATCGGCAAACAAAACATCGTCACGATCAAGCCCGGCCATATCAGTGGAAAAAATCGCCTTTTCATGTTCGTAAATGATTGGTCGAATTTTTTTGGTCCGGTACTCACTCCACCATCCTGGCTCCGAGATGGTAATGCCTTACGCGCAGGGGGAAACGTAGCGCAGTCATCCTGACTGCAAGCAAGATGCTTGCGCTACTCCCCCACGTCACTGAGGCGATACCCGAGATGGGTGTTGTTTTCATCCTTGAGATATAGTAGCACGGATCGGCGTGAATGTCAAGTAAAAACTAACCCTGCGTAATACCTCACACATGGAGAGAAACGCAGCGCAGTTACCCTTACGCTGCCTGACTGCAAGCAAGACCGCTAGGAGGAGGCTTGCACTTTTCCCCTGGTCACTGAGACGACAAACCCTGAGGCGCCTCAATTTCCTGCTGGGTCGTGAAAAGACAGCTCTGTGCGTGCACTAATTCCCGGGCAGGTACCAGCAGACGAATTCGTCCGGAGCCGAGCTCGCGGTACAGCACCAACGGCGTCACCGGATTGATTTCGAAAAGCCCGAACGTTCCGATTTGTGGTTCGATCGTATTCGATAGCACCACGGCAGGAATGCCGAGGCGTTCCAGATGCTGTTGCTGCAGCTCGGCTTCCAGGCGAGTCGAGGTTGCTAATGCCGTGGCCCATCCTTCGATCAATTCGACCTTGCGGTGCTCTTCACAAACATAACGACCATGCTTGACGAAGCTGCAGTCTGCACAAAGCCTTTTTTTGCAAACAACACACAACGCAATCGCTGCCGTTGCAGGATGTATGTCACAAGTTGGGTTTTCCTCGAAAGCAACGCCACAGGCCATGCAGAATTGATCTTGCGAGCTTGCGCCGGCCCCACAATTTTCACAAACGCTCTCATTCCGATCTTCCACAAAGGCAGCCGCCATGCGCTGATGAGTTTTGAATTGCCGAAAAAGATCCAACGCGATCGCCGCAATCGGAAAAAGAAAGGCAGGCAGCAGGACATTATCCGGCGATCCCGGCATCAACCAGACCAAGAGACCACAAATGAAAGGAAGTCCGAGTGCCCAGAGCAACGTCACCACCGCCAGCTTTCGTTCATATTCATCTTCATTCAGAACCGGCCCGGCAGAGGTTTGGTAAAATTTTTTGAGAATAAATTGGAGTCCTTGGGGACGATATGCCCAGGCGGTCCAGAAATAAGTGGCAAGAAAGGTCATGATTGCGAATGTGAACCAGTACAGCGCTCCGTGTGCGCCTGCTTTTTGTAAAAATAATTGCCCGGGAGAGCCCGCCGGTAAAATGACCGCCAAAGAAAGCGGCAGGAAAAGCAGGCTTTGCGCTATGATGATGCCGACAACTCCCACGCCATTGATTCGCAAATGAACAGGCGCTGTGGCATTAGTCAATTCCGTGCCGCGGATCGGTGCCTGCCACTTGGCGGCAATGAGGGTGAGCACCGCCACCGATAAAGCAGCCACGAGAAGAATAAACAGAAGGATCCGTGGAGGCATGAAGTCGTGGGATTGTAATTTCGGCCACAAATCATGCAGCGCTGGCGAAAGCTGATGGAGAAGCTCCCCCAAAACGATCAGACACACACCATTGCCAATGCCTTTCTGTGAGATGAGATTTGCAAACCATATCATCAAAAAAGTTCCAGCGGTAAGAGAAAGCATGGTCACGAGACGAAAGCCCCAGCCCGGCTCCGGTACAACCATTAATCCGTACGTCAGCGGGTGGAAATTCTCCCAAAAAATCGCAATCCCATAGCTCTGCAACAGCGTTAACACACTGGCGAGACCCAAAGTATAAAGTTCGACAGGAACATCACGATCATCAATGCCATGGCGAAAGCGGCGAAAATAAAGGATGACAGTGGCAATGAGGGAAGCGCTCAGATACGGCATGAGACCCAAGGTACCAATGGTCGCCCGAGAAAAGACGCCGGTGGTCAAAATTGACAACGGAGAATCGTTTTGGAAACCTGCGAAAATTGCGGCCAGATTGATTCCCGGAATGGGAAGCAAATGCAAGATGCGAACAGCCAGAAGGAGCGCAAGTGTGATGAAAATTCTTTTTTTGAGCTCAGCAGACATCTTCCCCTCCCAACCGTCGTGATGAGTTTACTGCATTGTTTTATTGCACCCGTGGCATTATGCGCGCAACGACCGCAGCGATATAATTTTCGCTGTCAGGGTCATATTTGTGTGCATAGTTCAAACACGCGGCGCCGATGCACTCGTCCTGGCAAGTCGAGCAACCCGGATTCAAGCCGGTTTGGCCATATTTGCCGCGGAGATGGAATAGTTCCTGAACTTCTTTTTTGGGGAGAACTTTCTCGCCGCCCAGTTGCCGGGAAATAAAAATGATGTGGGCATAATGTTCGAGACGCTCCAGTTTGTAATAGGCATCCCATAAATCCTTACCCACCGTCACAGCGCCGTGATTGGCGAGCAGGAACGCATCGTGGCGATGAATATATGGCCGGAGTGCTTCCGGCAGCCTGGGTGTGGAGGGTGTACCATACGGTGCCAGAGGAATTGAACCAAGAGTGACAATGATTTCTGCTGCAACGCACTCTTGCAGCGACAAACCGGCGGTGGCGAAGCCGGTGGCATAAATTGGATGCGCATGCACCACTGCCTGCACCTCGGGCCGCTCTCGGTAGATGAAAAGATGCAAGAGAATTTCACTCGACGGCTTGCCCGTAGAAAGCGGTCGTCCCTCGAGGTCAACGATGACCATGCTCTCAGGCGTCATGAAACCTTTGCTCACGCCGGTCGGCGTGGTCAGCACGCGATCCGAATCGATACGAACGCTGATATTGCCGTCGTTGGCGGCCACAAAACTTTTTTCGTACATTCTCCGACCCACCTCGCAGATTTGCTGGCGGAGGGGGAACAAAGCATCGGTAGACATGGGTTATTCAATGACCATGACCATTTGTGCTTTTGGGTTTGGCGTACTTGGTCCCGCATGCGATTAAAATTCCTGTCCTGCGGCCCGCAGGAGCAGGCGTAGAATCAAAACTGAAACTCAGCGCAGCCTGAAGGTGACTCGTTACCCAATGGGTAGCAGCGAAGGTGTGCGAAGAATGCTGTAAAATTCAGGTGACAAGTTCCTTTCCCCCAACTTGATCTGAACCTCAGCATCCAGGCTCAAGAATCATTTGATGATCTCACATCCCACATATTTCCGCAACACTTCCGGCACCATCACCGTGCCTTCGTCAGTTTGATAGTTTTCCATGATGCCGATAATCGTGCGCGGCAGTGCCACTCCCGAGGCATTGAGGGTGTGGACATATTCCAATTTGCCGCCCCCTTGCGGACGGAAGCGGATGTTGGCACGGCGCGCCTGAAAATCCTCGAAGTTCGAGCACGACGAAACTTCCAGCCACTTTTTCACACCGGGCGCCCACACCTCGAGGTCATAGCACTTGGCTGCCGCAAAGCTCATATCGCCGCTGCACAAAAGTGCAACGCGATAGGGCAAGCCGAGCAACTGCAAAACCTCCTCGGCGTTTTGCAGCAGCTTCTCGTGTTCCTCGTAGCTGGTCTCTGGTTTGACAAACTTCACCATTTCCACCTTGTCGAATTGATGCAGGCGCATCAGCCCCTTGGTGTCCTTGCCATAAGCACCGGCCTCGCGGCGGAAGCAGGGCGTGTAAGCGGTGTAATAAATCGGCAAATCCTCACCGCGCAGCGTCGTATTGGCAAGCAAATTGGTGACTGGCACTTCAGCAGTCGGAATCAAAAACAGATCATCCGCTTCGACGCGATACATATCCTCTTCCAGCTTCGGCAACTGGCCGGTGCCGAACATGGCCTGCCGATTGACCACGACCGGCGGCCACACCTCTGTATAGCCATGCTTTTCGACATGCAGATCGAGCATGAAGTTGATCAGCGCACGTGCCAATTTTGCACCTTTGCCTGTGAAATTGACGAAGAAGGAACCCGCGACTTTTGCGCCGCCCTCGAAGTCGATAATTTTCAGCTGCTCATTCAACTCCCAATGTGGCTTGGGTGTAAATTCGAATATCGGAATTTCACCCCAGTTCTTGATGACGACATTATCTTCAGCGCTTTTGCCGACCGGCACACTCGCGTGCGGCAGGTTGGGAATGCGAATTTGTAACTGGTAGAGTTGATCCTCGACCGCCTTGAGTTCATTGTCCAAGCTTTTGATGCGCTCACCGACTTCTTTCATCTCGGCAATTTTGGCCGAGGCCTCGACGCCTTTTCTCCTGGCCTGGCCGATCTCCTCGGAGACGCGATTCCGCAGCGCTTTCAGCTCTTCGACCTGTTTGAGCATCTCGCGCCGCTTTTCATCGAGAACCGGAAATGCCGAAAGATCGATTGCTGCTCCCTTTTTGCGCACCCCCTCCTCTACTTCCGCAAAGTTTTCACGGATGAATTTCAAATCCAGCATGATGCGTGTTGTCCTCTTGCAAAAAATGATTTGTTCCAGTCAACTTTTGGTTTTATAAACTTATCAAAGAATCCGCTGAAAAGCAAGATGATATTTGGCATTCCGTTACATTTATCAATCTGACGAAGTCATGCTTTTCCCCATGATCATTCCAATGCCTTCGATCGAGATCCAGGGTGATCGTTGTTTCTGAAAGGATTTTTGACGGAGGTATGCAACAGCCGGAAGGACTTGCGTGATTACAGCCTCATGTTCATTCCAAACGCGAAACCAATTCCCTTGCTGTGGGCCGGCAATAGTCCGCCCCATGTGCCGGCAGCGATGTCGGCGCGAAATGATCCTGTAGTAAAGCCCAAGCCCAGTGCCACGCGGATTCCGCATTTCCCACCAAGACTGAAGCCAAAACGTGGCAACAGATAATCAATAAAATAACCTTCCATGCCCATTCGCAACTCCGGAGTCGTTGAGGCATTCAGATGATTTTCGAATCCCTGCACCAGCTCGCCACTGAGCAACATTTGTCCCTGTTGATAAACCGCACGGAGGTGAATCACCACTGGCAGCGAGTTGAAAAAACCGGCAATGCCTCGCTCCCGGGAGTGTTGTTGAATGACCGAATCCTCGTTTGTGGAGGCCAACTGCGCCGCGGTCAACGAATCTGCCGTTACGCCATAGGCATTTTCTTTCGTACCGCTACCCCAGTGGATGATCGCGGGGAAATTTCGCAACGTCAAGCCGAGTGATAAATTCTTGTTGACGATGGACGCAACACCGAAATCCAAAGCCAGGCCGTTGCCGCCATTCGCCCGCCGCACCCGGGCTTGGGCATTACCGGAGATCCCATCGAATGTCGTGATCATACTTCCGCCCGCGTTCAAGACTTCAGCCATTTGCAAACCACGAAGGTATTTTATCGTGACACCCACAGCGAGTTTCCTGAGATGTGGCTTCAAAAAAACGGGAAGGCGAATCGATTTGCCGTGTGAAAACCCGATGGTTAACATCGCCATGCCGGCACCTGCAGTTCCTGAAAAATCATAACGCCGATTCAGCTTGTTGCCATTCAACAGCAGATCCAAAAAGTCACGTGCAAGCCGGGCATCCGCAGCAACATCGATTCCTACAGCCAGGGCATAATTCCGATGAGAAAAACCAACCAAGTCCATGGCACCGCCGGCATTGAAACGCCAACCTTCTGCCGGAATTTGCTTCAAGATCTCAGTTTTATGCCCGGACGTGAGATATGCGCCGTTATAGAGATCGTAATCTGTTTTGCTGAAGGCATTGTTATAAACGCCGGCGCTAAAAGAGGCGAGATATAAGGAGTAGCTCAGTGTCCGGCGCAGGCCCAGGTTGGCGGGATTCCAGCGGCCGGCGTCCGTCAGTGCAGTAAATGAGCCGGATAATCCAAAAACGGGTGTGTTGGCATGGCTGGTTTGACAGAACGCTGCTGCACTGTAAATCCACAATGCAACTCCCCATGAGCCGAAGAACAGTTGGTGCAAGTTCATGATGTCGTGCCCTGTTTTCGGTAAACCAGTCAGTTATTTCGATCCATCGCTGTCCATCGTGAAAGCAATCACCGCGAGTGCTTGCACATGGATATAGTCCGCTGCTGTAATGCGAACGAGCTTGCCATTTGTTCCAGGAAGCTCGATCAGGACGCCGGTGTATAGCGGGGATTTCTGAAAAAGCTCCAATTGGGCCTCGGTGAGGGTGAGTTCGACCTGGCTGATTTTTTCTCTGGTCACTCGACCCGTGGTCAAATTGAGGTCGGGCATGGCCAGCGTGAACGGCCCGATGATCAAATCCGGCTTGGTGAACACCTCGGCCTCTTGTTGCGCGAGGTTGAGCGAGATGGACGCCGCCATGGGAAGATGATTGGCGAAGCGCGCGAGAATTTTACCGTGAGGCAGATTGTCTTTTAGACGAGACCGAATGCCCTCCTCAATTTTCAAGACCTCGATATCCGACTCCACGCGTTGTGCCGGCAGGACAAACGCCAGCGGCGTGTCGAATCGTAATGTACCGTTTACGACATCGGTGTCGCGAATGATGCCGGTATACGCAGGGTTTCCGAACGTGATTTTACCCTGGACATTGATCGACTTTGGCAGGGCATTGAGAAATTGTATGAGGTTGCTGTTGTTGCGGTTCAATACAATCTGCGACTCCACCGGTGTTCCGTTTACCTGGCCGGCTTTGATGTCACCCCGCACGCTCATCCCGACTGGTTTCCCCTGATTGGAAACGCCTTCGACTTGAAAATCGGCACGAACTGGAAAGTTGATGCCATTGCGCAGAATCATTCGCAAGCTGGCCTCGGCCAGCCTCAGACTGTCCAAACCTTCCGGAAGTTTTATCCTGAAGGTTTGTGGGGCAATATTGATAGTTTTGGCATTGAAGCCGCCGTTGATGCGCGCAAAAAGTATTTTGCTGCTTTTGAAAGTGACGCGCATATTGTCGCTGCTGGCGAGGGTGATAAATTCGTTCGGCTTGTTGGTGGTGCGAATTTTCCAGGCAAAACGAATTTTCTGTTGTCCGAATGCCGCCGGCAGCGGCCGAAAGCTGTAACTGGAGAGATCAAAATTTTTCGATGAAGCACCGTGCGCTACGATCTGAAAAGAATCTTTGACCACAACATTTTGGGCGTTATAAAAATCCCAAAAGGTCAGCACCAGCCAGGTGCTCACCGGGAAATCGCCCTGCGCCGAAATGAAAAGTGCACCGCTTCGGAGATCGGCGGTGACGATTTTCAACGAGTCACCCAATGGTATTTCACCGGCATCGCTGATGATTTGCGGGCCGATCTTCGCCGCTGCGCGCTCCACCTGCAAATCCGAGAGTGCCACCGTCATGATGAGTTTACTGTCCGGATTGATTCTTTCAATCAACTTCCCTTCACTCCCCGGCGAACGGCCGGACAAACGCAGCGAAAGATTGTTGCCGAAGGTTTTTTGCGCCAGATTCACCGTGCGCGCCATTTCACCACCGGGTGGAATTGGAATATCAAAATCCACGATCGCGATGCTTGTGCCATTTTTGCGATCACGAATTTCAACTTGCAACGGCGTGCCGAGTGGCACGGGCAGCCCGTTGCGCAGAGAAATCGTCAAGCTGCCGTCGGCGCTTTCAATCAGAATATAGTTGTCAAAATTGGGTAATGCGACTAATGGCAAGGCAAACGTGAAGCCCGGGATCGGCGCGCTCTGCCCATTGAGAGCGGCAACTCCGGAATAAATATCCCGGAAAGAAATTTGCGTGCTGATCGCACCGGGTGAGGGGACCGTATATCGCCCAACCGTGGTTACAAAAGAATTGTTGAAGCTTTCAATTGCCAGCCGGTCACCGACACGAAAAGAATCCAGCTCGGACTCGGAAAGGAAGTACACGAGTCCGCTGGCGTCGGCATAGAGATTGTCTTGCTCATTTACCAGCTCTTGCATCGAGTAGTGGCGATTGATGATGGGGAGATTGAGGTTCATATCCCAGCGCGGGGCCTGCGGCGGCGACAGGCGACAGGCGAGGGAAGACAAAAAGCAAATGGCAAAAGGCAAACTGCAAATGACAAATCTGAAAAACTCTCTCGCTTTTCTTGTAATTGGGCATTTGTCCTGCGTTTGCGTACAGGCTTTGTACCGCTCATGTTGCATCGATCTTCACCAGGAACGAAAGTTGATAACCGAAGAAAAACTTGGTCTTAAAAATTTGCCCACCGCCTCAGAGCCAATTTTCAAATGCATCTTAATATACCGACATTGCCTGCGGTTTACCAAACAGCAGAGATTTCGATAATATTTTGCAAAAGCCATGCCGGGGGAAATTGTGATAGATTTACTTTGCCTTGACATTGCACAAAAAGTTGTTTAGCTTGTAGCGTAATTCCGGTGTTATATTGGATTGGCTGTGTTGCTTACCCGTGCAACAGGGAGGTGGACATGGATGCGATTGGGATTCTGACTATCGCCGCGGCAGCGGCAGGCATACTTGGTTTTGTCTATTTTCTCATCTTCGGCCAGAAAAGTATTCCCGAATGGCTTCGTGAACGAAAAGCAGCCACGCGCGCAATAAAGGACCAGACTCAATTGGCCTCGCTCATTTCTACTCCAATTCGAGTTGTCTTTCATAATCTCCCCCACCGCGGTGATTTCATCGGACGCGAAAAGGAGAAAAAGCAAGTTCATGATGCCTTGAAATCGCGCTCATTCATCATTACGATTGATGGGATCGGCGGCAAAAGTTATTTTCAGAGGAATTTCCATGCCACGGTGTGGCATCCACCATGATGAAAATAGAGATTACTCTTGGAGCCTGTCATGCAGGAGGCATCCTTTTGAGTTCGAGAACCAAGCCTCAGCCCCGAAAGACTCCCTGCAGGCGTAGCCCGTGGGCGTAGCCCACGGCCGCAGGCTTACAGCCGCAGGCCTCCTGAGTGACAACGGTGTATTTTGGTGGTAATAACTTTCGTCGTAAAGTCTTCACGGTTGGAAACACGCTTTCCTGCTCTCGCTGCAGGAATCGAATGGCAGAGCTGGTATGAACATCAAACCGTCAACCCGCTCCCCAACCGTTTGGCAACACGCCGAATACTGCCGCCGTAAAATTCTCGGCCTCGGTTTTCCACGCGAAGCCTTTTACAAATTTGCCCAACAAGATGATGTTCTCCGCAATCTCGCGCAGAAAGCTCACGGCTTGCGGCCAACTATTCATCGGCTGCGGGAGCGTGAATCGGTTTCTCGCTTGTCACTTCGGTCGCGGCCATTCTTTTCCGGCGGCTGATCTCGGCGGGTGCAAGGCGGTGCAACATTGTTATTTCAACGGAAAAGAAAAATTAGGGGCAGAGTTGCGAGACTTTACCAAGCACTTGGGAGAATTTGCGAATTGGGCGACGCATTATTTGCTTACGGGGCTGGCGCTGGGGATATAAACAAAGCGCTGAGAAAAATTCATCTTGCAACTCAGCAGAGTTTTGTTAAATTAACGAATAAATTAGATTGATGTGCCGTTTTTAATCTCTCTTACTCGTACTCCTACTCGTACTCGCTTCCGGGAGTTCTGAAAAGCGAGTACGCGCAAGGGAAAGGGTAGGAATAAAAGCATAATGTGAAAGCAATATGCCACCCCTCATGGATCAGGACCTCCAATCCATCCAGGAAGTCCGCACGCTCGTGACGAAAGCGCGCGACGCTTTTTTGCGTTACAAAGAGTTTTCCCAGGAACAGGTGGATCGCATCGTCGCGGCCATGGCTGAGGCCGGGTTCAAAGCCAGCGAGCGACTTGCACGCATGGCAGTCGAAGAAACCAAATACGGCAAAGTCGGGGACAAAATCATCAAAAATCAATTCGCGACGCGAGATTTGTACGAATTCATTAAGAACCTCAAAACCGTCGGCGTCATTCGTGAAGATGCAAAAAACAAAATTCTCGAAATAGCCGAGCCGATGGGTGTCGTCGCTGCCGTCGTGCCGACCACCAATCCGACCTCGACGGCGATGTTCAAATGCATCATCGCCCTAAAAGCCCGAAATGCCATCGTGGTTTCTCCGCATCCGCGCGCGCAGAATTGCACGCAAGAAGCTGTGCATGTCATGCGCCAAGCCGCCGAGAGTGCCGGCGCGCCGGCAGATCTCATTCATTGTCTGTCATTGCCGACGATGGAAGGCACGAATGAATTGATGCGCCATCGCGATATTGCCGTCATTCTGGCCACGGGCGGCACCGGCCTCGTGCATGCGGCTTATTCTGCCGGCAAACCGGCATACGGCGTCGGTCCCGGCAATGTGCCGGTCTACATCGATCGCAGCGCCGATATTCCCAAAGCCGTTGCCGATGCGGTCGCCGGAAAGATTTTTGATTGGGGCACACTGTGCTCGTCGGAACAGGCCTTGGTGGTCGATGCGCCGGTGGCCGATCGCGTGATCGAAGAGTTGAAAAAACAGAAGGCATATTTTCTCAATGACGCAGAAGCCGGGAAAGTGGCCAAAGTACTCGTCACGCCGGACTTCCATATCAATCCGGAGATGGTCGGACAATCGCCGCAGCGCATTGCCAGTATGGCCGGATTTGTCGTGCCGGAAGACACAAGAGTTTTGGTGGCGCGTTTGACCGGTGTTGGCAAACAATATCCACTATCAATGGAAAAACTTTCACCGGTGTTCGCACTTTACATTGAAGATGGCTGGCAAAAAGGTTGCGAGCGTTGTATCGAAGTGCTCAATTTCGGAGGGCGCGGACACACGCTGGCGATTCACGCGCATGATCAGGAGGTGATCATGCAGTTTGCGCTGAAAAAACCGGCCTTTCGGATTATCGTGAATTCTCCTTCGGCCATGGGCGCCGTTGGTTACACGACCGAGCTCGATCCGAGCATGACGCTGGGCTGTGGCTCTTATGGCGGCAATATTACAAGTGACAACATCGGCCCGGTGCATCTCATCAACATCAAGCGTGTAGCCTGGGAAACCAAGCCGCTGTCGATGCCGCGCGAAACCGGTGCCTGGCGCCCAACATTGCCGGCCTCGACATCTCGCGCTGCGGAGTTCCCGTATCAAAAGGCTTTGTCCTCCGCAGTTTCGCGCAAGGGTCCTGTGAAATCCATGGAAACGCCTGCTGACAAGCCGTGGCTTGCCGGGCGCGAATCTCCGGAAAGAAAATATGGCACCAGCAAAATGAGCGGCGAGCAAGTTGATAAGATTGTGAGTGAGTTTGTGAAGACGAGGCGAAAGTAGGCAAAAAAGATAAATTGCCCAAAAAGAAAGCGAGCTAATCATCAATACCATAGGCTAACCATGCCCCTCACCATCCCCGTCGGCATTTCCAATCGCCATTTTCACATATCGCAAGCCGATTTGGAAATTCTTTTCGGCACTGGCTATCAACTGAGCAAGCTGCGGGACATTTCGCAAAAAGGCCAGTTTGCCGCGAATGAAACGCTCACCGTGGTTGGGCCGAAGGGGAAGATCGAAAAGATTCGCATCGTGGGACCGACACGGGGAAAGACGCAGCTCGAAATTTCGCGCAGCGACGCCATTTTGCTCGGCCTCGATCCGCCGGTGCGTTACTCCGGTGATCTCGAAGGCTCGGCGAGTGTCCGTCTCATTGGTCCGAAAGGCGAGTTGGATTTAAAAGAAGGCGTCATTATTGCCCAGCGCCATATTCACATGTCGCCGGCCGATGCCAAAAAATTTGGGGTCAAAGATCGTGACCGCGTGATCGTGGCTCCCATCGGCCAAGTGTTCCCTCCCAATTCCGAAGATCGCACCGTGATCTTCGATAATGTTCTTATCCGTGTTCACGAAAGCTTCGTGCTCGATTTCCATATTGATACCGATGAGGCCAATGCCGCCGGTCTCAAAACCGGAGATGAGGTTCGCATTCTCGGGTTCTCGTCCTGCCAAGTGGCGAAATCAGCCAAGAAGCTCATCACCGAAAATGATGTGCGCCGGGCCATTCTCGAGAAACGACGGATCAAAGTGCCGGCCGGTGCCAAAATCACACCGGCCGCGGCTGAGCTGGCAAAAACCCACAACGTTTTCATCTGAGGCTGTTTGTACAGCGGAAACATGCCTGATAAATTATTTCGTATTCATCTCTCGGGAACCTGGCCTCGTGCGCAAGTTCACGTTGACTACCAACCGGTTATTTACCATTTTCCCGAAGCTTTCACTCTTCGCGCCGCCGCCCATTGGGAGAAATTGATGTCTGGCGGGAGTTCACGAATTTTCAACGGCGCGCTTTGCCGGTTGGAAAATTTTTCCGTGCGCGATGGTGATTTGCACTTATCGTTGTCCCGTACCTGTTATCGGGATCTGCTTTTCAGCAATGCGCACACTGAGGAATTGCTGAATGCGCTTGGCGAAAACGGCCCGGTGTGCGCACTTGGCATCAGTGCCGTCATTGAAACCGCGGATGGCTTCGTGCCGCTGATCCGCCGCAGCGGGCACGTCGGCGAGTTTCCCGGCGGGTTGGATGTCAGTGGCGGTCATGTTCATCCTGACAAACATGCGCGTGATGGCACCCCTGATGTGTTCTTCGCAATCGCGGATGAAGTGCATGATGAGCTTGGTATTCCTCCTGCGTTGCTTGATGATTTTATCTGTTGTGGCTTGGCAGAAAACTGGCGTCAACGCAAACCCGAGCTTGCGTTCTTTTTGAAACTGCCAGTGTCCATGCAGCAGGTGCAAAGATTTTCAGAAAAAGCGCATGAGGCCGATGAATTCGTGGAATTGTTTGCGGTCAGTGCAGAACAACTGAGTTTGCAGCATTTCATCGAAACGAATGAAGCGCACCTCACTCCGGCTGCGCAGGGATGTTTGCAACTCTTGGGCAAAATGAAAAATTGGTGGTAATCTGTGGTCCCGCCTCAATGAGATCTTCATGATTCTTGGTATCTTGTGGTGAAAACAGTGAATACTTCAAGAGCAGTTCGCTTTTTGAATTTCACCTTTTCGGAGGGTCTGTGTTCCATGGTTAAAAAAGCTGATCACTTTTTGCGAATCCCCGTGTTTTTAGCCACTTGCCTTGCGCTGGCCTGTGCCACGACCACGAAAATGAAAATGCCGTCTCGTGGCGCGCAATCCCTGGTCGAGCTGCGCCAGCGAATTGATCGAATTCTGGCTGACTCGGCGCTTGTTCATTCCATCACCGGTGTAAAAATTGTTTCGTTGCGTACCGGAGAGACCCTTTACGAGCGCAACGCCGATCTTCTGGCACATCCGGCTTCCAATCAGAAATTGCTGACTTCGGCGGCGGCACTCTCCTTGCTCGGTCCGGCATACGTATTTCGCACGATTGTCGCTTGTGACACAACCGCGCAGATGGACAGCGTGCTGCAGGGTGACTTGTATTTGATTGGCCGGGGCAATCCGGATTTGCGCAATGAAGATCTCGTGGGGCTTGCGCTGAAGTTGGCACAGATCGGGCTTCGGGAAATTCGCGGCAATCTTGTTTGTGATGATTTCTATTTCGATGATGTGCGCTGGGGCAGTGGCTGGATGTGGGACGACGATCCGGCTTATTATGCTCCGCGCATTTCCGCGCTGACGGTAAATGACAACATTGTCGTGGTCCGTGTGACACCGGCAAAAGAGATCGCCAAGCCCGCTTCCGTACAAATCGATCCCTCCAACGATCATGTCACCCTCGTCAATACCAGTGTGACAGTGAAACGCCGGGCGCAAATTGATTCTCTGGGATTGCCGCATTTGAACATCACCCGCAAGTGGCAGGAGCACGAGAACACGATCCTCGTTGAGGGCGCGATTGCTCAAGACGAATCGCCGCAGGAAGAAGAGTTGAATGTGTTGGAACCGGAAATCTATTGCGGGCGCCTGTTTCGTGATGCTCTCCAACATGCAGGGATTACCGTCCGCGGAACGGTCCAGCGCGGTCTGGCGCCGGCAAAAACCAAAATTCTCGCCGAGCATCGCGCTCCGATCATGCCGGTGTTGATCAATCTCAACAAAATTTCCGATAACCTGACAGCGGAGCTTTTTTTGAAGACCATCGGCGCGGAAAAGCTGGGCCGGCCGGGCACGTGGGCGAAGGGCGTTCGGGTCACGCGGCAATTTCTGGCGAGTGTCGGGGTCGATACCAGCGCGGTTTACAATGTTGATGGCTCCGGCTTGTCGCACCTGAATCTGATCACGCCGGCCAATATCGTCAACCTGCTGGTGGCGATGTGGAAAAACTTTGCCGTGCGCAATGAGTTTGCCGCCTCTCTGCCGATTGCCGGTGTGGATGGCACGCTGCGCCGGCGCATGAAAGGCACACCGGCAGAAGGCGTGTTGCATGCCAAAACCGGCACGATCAGCGCGGTCAGTACGCTCTCCGGTTATACTACAACTGCTGATGGTGAAGAACTTGCTTTTTCGATGATGATGCAGCATTTTTTGGCGGGGAGCACGCTAATTCGGTCAATTCAGGATCGTATCGGCGTCGAACTGTGTGCATTTCGCAGAGGCCCGGTTGCCGGCCAGTGAGCGATTTTTGTATAGTGTATTACCAAACTCGCCCCCTTTTCGGATACTAGCCTTGCCGAAATGCCACGCGATCTCAGAACGCGCGCTGCTTTCACCCAATTCTATTTGGCGCTCCTTGAAAAAAGTTATGGCACTATGCGTACAGCGCACGATTCACGATCAATGCCCTGGCCTACTTTTGCCTGCGCGATACGGACAAGGTCGGCGCACAAAAGTATCTTGCTGCCGTCAGTGAAAACTTGGCGAAAGTGCGGGAAGTTGACGGCTTCGAATTGAAAGTCTTTTCATTCAAGAGAAAACGGCCGGTGACCAAAGACGAGTTTTGGAGTGAACTCCTTGGATAATCATCATTCACGTGAGCGCAAACCAAGACGCATGTGTTTTCTCTTGGGATTTCATCCCGGCATAATTACCGGTCATGTTGTGGCTCAAGCGCAACAGTGTGGTTATTTCTCACAGGGTGACATAAAGATTCACTGTTGAAATTTTAAGTGGTTAGCTGCGACCGGCCAACTGGAACATCTTTTGTTGCACCATAGGCATGAGCAATTTCAGTCTGTGCTGTAGTCATGACCTATCAACGGAGCAGCATCATATGAAAAGCGAAATAATTCTCACCTTTGCAGTTCTGGCTACAATGGGTTTAAGTTTCAGCATTGTCACGCCAGTGGTGGCACAAGGCAGCGCTGAATCCAGGTATTCAAATATCGGCTTGAAGCTCAATCTCGGATTCGGCACGCAGGATGTTCCGGCCTCGCAAAATTTGGAGAAGGGCGATGCGGTGGCGTTGCGTCTCGGTTACGGAGTTTCCCAGCGCGTTACGTTGTGGTTGGGTGCTGATCTCAGCAGGCACCAACATGAGCTGAATCCCACCCTGGAAAGTGATCTGGTCGGCTTTGAGTTCGGGCTGCAATATAAGTTGCAACCTTTCCAAAAGTTGCGGCCTTATGGCAAAATCGGCCTCGGCACATTTTTTCTCGGCACTGAGGCAACGGATACCGTGTTGAATGGTGGAGGAGTGACGTGGGCGCTGGGCGCGGAGTATCGCCTCATGCGGTTTTTCTCGATCGGCGCCGAATTTTTCTGGAAGGATTTTGACTATACCCGGTACCGGATTGGCAAAGACAATGATTTCGTAAAGATCGAGAACCCAATTCTGGGGAATACCAAAGGCTTTATGCTCAACTTTACCATCCAATGATCCAGTCCGGTTTTTGAAGCGCCCAACGGGTGAAAAATCAGTTGGGCGTTTTCTTTTTAGCCTGAATTATTCAGAACCGCGAAGACGCGAAGAACGCGAAGTTTGAAAAAGCTTGGTTTTGTTTGGTTTGGATAGAGGCCAGCCTTCAAACTGAGTTTGACGATAGCTTTAATGGCAAAGTGTTGTTCTTTGCGGACTTGGCGTCTTCGCGGTGAAAATTTGTGAATAATCCAAGTTAGATGCTTTTTGACAGACAAGCAATCCGGCCTGCAGTTATGGCAGTGTGAATTCATGCTGTTTTTCTCGCACCACCAAAACGGAACATGGCGCTTTTTGAACAACACGGTCGGTGGTGCTGCCGAGCAGGATCTCTGCGAGTCTGCTGTGGCCGTGGCTGGCCATGACGATCAAATCAGCAGCAGTGTCCTTCGCGGCACGGATGATTTCCACAAACGGCTTGCCATCGCGCACCATAAATTGCACCCGCAATTTTTTCAATACGGAGGGGCGAATAAGTTTTTGCAGTTTTTGTTTCGCGGCCTCGATTTGTTTGCGATTGTATTCCCTGACACTGTCCACGCTCACCCGCAGCATCATCATTTCTTCGTCGGTCAAGGGCAGGTCACCAATGACGGTGAGCAGGATGAGCCTGGCCCGATTCGTTTCGGCCAACTTTATCGCATAGTCAACCGCGCGATTGGCGGTTTCCGAAAAATCCGTGGGCACAAGAATTTTACGCAGTTTCGCCATGGGCATCTTTCTCCTTCTCAAGATACTTGTGAATTGTCGATCTCGGGGTAAGGTCTTGGTTCCCGGCGGATAATTGGCATCGCGCGCAGCTCTCGTAATAGGGAGATTACTCCAGCCCTGACAGAATCGTAATGATCACTTGCAGGCGAGGCCTTACATTTCGGGAATTTCGTCTTCATCGTCTGCCCCGATCTTCGATTCCGGTAATGCTTCGGTTGATTCTTTGAGCGTGATCTCGACTTTACGCGCAAAAGTCAAAAAACCCGTGTGTCCGATCATCCGCAGCTCCGGCCGTACCGACAGCGACTCGACATTCCAGCGTCGCAGCATCGTCTCGAGCGTGAGGACGTTGACAAAACAACGGGCCTGGCGCAGGGCCTCGCAGAAGGATTTGACTTGCAGCACGGTGGGCGAGTAGCTGCAAACGATGGCACCCGGCCGAAGATGCGGCGCCGCGAGCGGAATGACGCGCCACGGTTCTGGAAGATCCAGAATCAAACGATCCACTTCATCATCTTCAAATCGTTCATAGATATCGATTTCACGCACCAGGTGATTGGAAATTTCACCCAGGAAATTTTTCAAATTTTTTTGCGCATTACTGATGAAATCGGGACGGATTTCGTAACTAATCACCAGGCCGGTCGGTCCAACCGCGCGCAACAAGGCCGTTGCCAGCGCGCCGGACCCGTGGCCAGCCTCCACGACTTTTGCGCCGGGATAGATATCTGCGTATTGCAAGATGATGCCGAGGTCCTTGGGATAAATCACCGTTGCTCCACGCGGCATGTTGACCACATGTTCGTTGAGCGTCGGTCGAAAAACCCAAAAAGGGACTTCACGCTGCGAGCGCAGCAGAAACCCCTCGTGCCGTCCAATAATCGCATCATGCGGCAATAGATTGCCACGGACATCGGTCTTCTTGCCGGCACTTAAAACATCATAATACGAACGTTGTTTTCTGTCCAAAAAAACAACCGGATCGCCTTCCTGGAAAGGCAGCGTGGGGTCTTTCATGGGTTGAATCTAAAAGTTTTCAGAATCGTTTTCTCCAACGTCGGCGCCAGCAATGGCTGCAAATCGAGTTTTGCCTCAATTTTCTGAACTCTGGACAATTTTGCCCTCGTCTCAGGATTTGCTGGCACAAAAAGGGAACAGCAGTCTTCAAAAGGTTCCGTGGAAATCTCAAAAGTGCCGAGGTGCCGGGCCATCGCAACAATCTCTTGTTTATCATCGCCGGCCAGCGGTCGCAAAATCGGCAGTGTCGCTGCCTGATCTATGACTCTGATATTGGTGAGCGTCTGGCTTGCGACCTGCGCCACATTTTCACCGGTGATTAGTGCGTGCGCACGATTTTGGGCGGCAATCATTTCCGCCAGGCGAATCATGGCGCGGCGATAAAGCAACACCCGATATGACGGAGGAGCATTGGCGACGATGTGTTGCTGGATTTCCGCGAACGGTACCAGATACAGTTTTGAGCGAAATTGATACGTGTTCAATAATTCAACGAGGCGCTCGACATTGCGCTGGGAGGCCGTGCTGGTAAACGGCGCACTGTGAAAATGCACGAAGATCAGTTTGATTCCGCGCTTCATCATTTTGTACGCTGCCACCGGTGAGTCGATGCCACCGGAAATCAGACACACCGCCCGCTCACTGGTGCCGACCGGCAAACCGCCAGGGCCTTCGATCCGGTCGGTGTACATCAAAGCATAATTATCCACGATCTCGATATGCAGCGTCAATTCCGGGTGGGAAAGATCGACACGTGCAGGAAAGCGTTCGCCGATATGCGTGCCGACTTCGATGTTGATTTGAACGGAGGTCAGCGGGAACTGTTTTTGGCCGCGTTTGGTTTCGACTTTGAAGGTGGCAAATTTTTTTTCCTCGAGCAACCGCACGGCATTCTCTTTGATCTCATCCAAATCTTGTTCCAGCTTGACGGCTGGCGCAAAATAGGCGATGCCAAAAACCTTTTTCAAGGCAGCGACAATTTTTCCCAAATCACTCCCGGATTCGAGTATTCCCAGCATGCGGCCGGAAAGACGCAGAACCTCCTTCATGCCCAGGGCCGTTGTGGCCCGCAGGACATTGCGCCGCAGTTGCCGCTCAAAAAAACGGCGATTGCCGAGCTTGAGGGCGATTTCGTGATAGTGGATGACCACGCCATTTAAAATTGCTCGTGGCGCAACCGGCAACTCAAAGGCATGCCTGTCGCGGGCAGAAGCCTCCACTTCCGTTGCCTCATTGTGCAGAACAGAATTCATGTAAAGAAAAGCCGGATAATGATATGATCAAAATATGAACTGTGATCTGGAAATTTTCAATATTCCTTGTCGAGCTTGACACCGGTGTAGTAGTGCCGCAGGATTTGCTCGAAATTATATCCCCGTAATGCCATCATTGCCGCGCCGGTTTGACACATGCCGACGCCATGCCCCCAGCCGGCGCCTCGTATTTTGAATTTCGCCGGCAGACGGTTGCGGTCAATGCCGGATTTCTCAATCGCGATGCAAGCGCTCCACAATGTTTTCTCAGCCAACGCCTGCCGGATCGCCAGTTCCCGGGCAAGCTCAAAAATTTTTTTTGTGCCCACCACACGCAAGCGGATCAGCCGGCCCGAAGGCCCCCGTTCCAGCGGTACGAGATCCTGCAATTCACCAAAATCCTCACCGGTACGCTTGCGAATCATGGCCTGCAACTCCGATCGCGTGTAGTTGACCTCCCAACGAAAATATTTTTTGGTGTACTCCAGAGCCGCGGGAACTTCCGCTTGAACGGTGTTGCAAAAGACATTGGGCTTGGTGCTCACCCAACGCAGCAAAGTATTTTCATCTTTGAGTGCATTTCCCAAAAGATCGGGCCGGGCGTTGCCATCGAAAATACCGCGCAAGTATGGTTTGGATAAACCGGCCCAGACATTCTCGTTGTTTTCAGTGTGACCGCCACAGACCGCGGCATAATTCGCATCAATGATGACACCCTGCACTTTCATGACCAGGCCGGCCGTCGCTGCCACCGCCTGTTTTGTGCTCTCCGTCTCCTTGTTGATGCCGCTGTAAACCTGGCAATGCACATCAGCGCAGAGATCGAAACCGTCTTCGGTGTGACGTGTGCCGACTTTGGAAAAAATCTCATTACGGGCCGCCACTGCCTGTGCTTTCAGCGCTTCCAAGGGAAAGCCCGGGTGCATCTCCGAGGGGACCACACCGGCAATGTAATCTTCGATCGGAAGCACATTCACGACAGTCAACTTGCTGAAGCGATCTATGAAAAATTCCATCCGGCCGCGATAAACACGATTCTCGCTCCCCTCCCAATGAAATCCGGTACCTACGGCCACGTTCGATAAAGCCACTTGATCCGCAATGACTTGAAACCCGCTGGCGAGTTGGTAGGTTTTGTCGTTGTCTTGATTTTTCAACTCCAGAACACCGCGCGCCGGTTTTTTGATCCGCTCCCATAATTCGGTTTGAATTTTTCCGGCAAGTGCTTTTTGTTTGGCGATGGCCGTATCACGCGTCGTGAATTTTTCACGCAGCACAACTTTATAAACGGTGGTCGCATTTTGCGCGATCCACAAACGATCGTAATCAGGGCGCTCCTCGATCATGGCCGGCAACAAGCCCGCATCCACGACACTGTCCAAAACCGCACGGGCTTCGTTCTTGTCGCGTGTCGCGATCACCAGCAGACGGTATTCAATTCTTGCCGGCTCGACTTGCTTGATTCGTACCTGCCATCTTTGTCCCTCGATATTATGAGCAACAAGTCGTCCCGCCCTGGCAGGATCACGCAGCGAAAGCTTCTCCGAAGTTTGAAAATAGATCTCGTCAACATTTTGCATCAAGCCAATCCGCACAATGGGGACACGCCCCAAATCCGGTGCTGGTGGCCCCAGACATGCAATTAACGCCAGAAGCCCCAATAATAAAATCTGACAAGTCAGTTTTCGGATCATGTGCTTGCCCCAAAAGTCAAAATGAATTTCTCCTGCATTGACCACAGAAATCAGAAATGATTCTCCATTCCAATCTCCATGTATTATTTGGTCGGTTCGTTCTCATCCGTCTGTAATTGCAGCGTGCAATAGGCGGCCGTGGTAAGAAACTCACGAAGAACCGGCAAATGCGCGACGACCGCAGGATGCTGAATCGGGCGCAATCCGAATTTGTATTTGTACATCGGATTGGTGAGATAAAGCCGCTGATAAACCACCTTGAACGGCATCTTGCGCAATAATTTATTGAATGCCGTCAGCGATAAGCGCGAGTGATACAAATCCGACAGTTCGTCAATCACGGTCTCGCGTTCACCGAAGCGTTGCGCCAGCCAGCGGAACCATGAGCGAGGAAGCAGATGGATAAAGGGCGCAAATTTTAAAATCGAATCGAACATTTGTTGATGCGCCCCATACGGCATGTACCACGGCGGAAACGACAGGAACAGGTGGCCCTGCGGTTTGAGCAGCGTGGCAACATGGCCGAGCACCTGTCGATGGCCGGGCAGATGCTCGATAACGTCTTTCATCACGATCAGATCGAATTGATGCTGCCAACCTGCTGTTTGCTCCGGTTGCAGAATATCGACACAAGCAAATTTGATGGCGCGCCGCTGATGGTCAGTGGCAGCCAGCGCGGCAGCCTTTTTCAACCGAACTTCGGAAACATCCATGCCGACCGCATGGCAGCCATAATCATAAAAAGCGGCAATGACGCCGCCTTCGCCGCAGCCGATCTCGAGCACGCTTTTGCCGCGCAGATTGATCTTGCACTCATTTTCAAGAAACGGGATGATGTACTCTTTGGCGCAGAGGTACTGCATCTGCCAGTAACGCTCTTGGTCGTGATGAAACTCAAAAGCCATAAGTTAAATTTTGTTATTTTCACTCTTGCCCGCTTTTAAAAAAGGCCCGGGTGAGCAAGAGCAGGAGTAGGAGTTACTTTGGTAAAAGCTCGCCGATCGTGCGCAAAACCTGCAAACCTGCGCGCAGCGTTTTTCCTTCCGGATCAAACTGTGGATTATATGCCGTTAATGCCGCCGCGCATACCGAAAAATTCTCGCCGGTCAATCGCACCATCCGGATCAATTCTTCCAGCGCCAGCCCGCCAGGCGCCGGAAACTCATTGGCGGGGTACTGTTCGGAATTTAGCACATCAATGTCCACGTGCAAATAAATATCATGCACGTGTTCTCGTAATTTTTCGAGTGCCGGTGCGACTGCTGCTGCCCCGCCGGCTTGTTGCATCTCGAGGGCGGTAATGACTTGCACCTTCGAGTGTTGCAATGCCTCTCTTTCGAGTGAATCGAAATCGCGGCCGCCGAGGTGGAGAATTTGCGAGAGTGGAACGGGAGTAATGAGCCCAATGCTTTGCGCCAGCTCGTCATGGCAAAGTCCGGCGGCCATCGCCAACGCCATGCCGTCGAGAAATCCCGAGGGGCTGGTCGCCGGCGTGTTGAAATCACCGTGCGCATCAAACCACACGACGCCGATATTCCTCTCTCCAAGACCGGCGAGGGTGCCGAGACAAGAATTGCAAGTTCCTGCGAGCACCAGCGGGAATGATCCCTTTTCTGTCGCCGACCGTACTTGTGCCGCGAGCTTGGCATTGACTTCTACGACAGCTGCGAGTTCATCATTCTCCTCGGCGTCACGACGAATGGTGATGACACCGACCGAATGGCCGAGTCGTTCCAATTCCTTGCTGGCACCGGCAGTGAGAAATTTCTCCGGGCCTTTTCCCATGCCTTCACGCGCGTGCGCAAGGAAGTAAGGAACCAAGAGAAGAGAAACGCTGCGGTTGAGGAGGGTGGCTGCCATAGTGTTTTCGGATAATTTAACCCCCCTTCATCATCTCATATTCGATTTCGGTTTGGCGTGCGGCGAAATCGAGGTGGACAACGGGTCGGAGTTTTAGAAAAATCTCACGACCAACTAAAGCAGTGCGTTGTGGATTTATGGCGACAAATGGGCTTGACTGCCAATTCTCGATACATAATGCAATCATCCCGACACGTTGGCACATACCATGTTTATCGGTTACTTCCAGCCAAAGTGGTCTTTGGATATAACGAAAATTTTGGCCGAGATGTTGAGATACTTTCTCAATATCATGGTCACGCCAGGTCATAACCTTGTGCCGCAGCAAAAGCTCTTGATCAAAATGAACGCCTATTGCACCGGTATCAAAATCCGCATGAATTTCCACATGGCCAGCGGTACCTTTAACAGCTACGGGGACAGTCGGGTACGCATCGCCATCCTCGAGAGTCTTATGCCAGGAGATATTCTCTTCAATCATCAACACACGAGGGCTCAGGAAAACGAAAGGGAATTTGCCAAATTTCTCACAAAACGCATCAAATTCCTCGTCGGAAGGATAATCGGTCAATGAACCGGATGCAACGACCTGGCCGTCGATGACCATAATCCAAGCGGCATGCAATTCTTGCAATTTTCTTTCAATCCAGCGGGAATTCACTTTTTCCGGTTCAGTCTGATACTCGAGCCGCTTATGGCGCGACCACGCTTCATATTGCGCTACACTGACATTGGTGCCGATAAAGGGTTCTTCTTGTGTGTTGGTGAAGGTCGCATCGCGCGGCAATTTCAGGATTTCCAAAACCTCTTTGACTGCCTGCTCGGCTTGGCTGTTGAGCGGGCCGAGGCGCTGACGAATTTCATTGATAATAGTTTCTTGGATCATGATTTTTACCTCGTGGTCAATAAATCGGCTGCTTGCGTATTATCGAGCATTACGCTTTTACTGTTCCAAAATACTAAATCATGATCGTCTTGTCAAGAGCGTCTTCTCCGAAGCGCAACCGGCTGATAGTTTGTTGTCCTTTGGCGCGAATTCGCGTAAGAATTCTTTCATTGCTGAAGATTATTGGCGGTCAAAAGTCCGGCGCTGGTATTGCGTTCCAAATCGGTTCATCTCGGCATGACTTTGATGGCGGCCTGACGCTGCAACCCAGGTTCACACTCTTCCTCGAGCTTACGATGCACAGAGAATTGCTCAAACTGGTCGAAAAGCAGAACAAAGTTTCGGACTTCGCCTGCACGGCAGTCTTGAGCAGTATCAAAAAATCTAACTTACGACGAAATATAAGTTTTTCTTGAGCATTTGCTCAACAGGCTATTTATACCACTCCTTCTTCGGCTGATACGACGTCCGTAAACTATTTTTGCGCTGATGCCGCTCAATGGCCAGTTGAATCAATTCATCCAGCAGTTGCGAATACGGCACGCCGGTGGCTTCCCAAAGCTTGGGATACATGCTGATTTGGGTGAAGCCGGGAATGGTGTTGATCTCATTGAGATAGAAGCGATTGGTTTGGCGCTCGAGCAGGAAATCAACGCGCGCCATGCCTTCACAGGAGCAGGCCAAAAAACCACGAATTGCCGTTTCCCGTATAGCATCAGCCAATTCCTGCGGCAAGTCCGCTGGAATAACCAAAGTGGATTTGCCGTCGACGTATTTGGCATCATAGTCATAAAATTCATTGGAAGGAATGACTTCACCGGCAACCGAGGCTTTGGGTTGCGTGTTGCCGAGTACACTCACTTCGATCTCGCGCGCTTCTGGCACGGCGACTTCAATCAGAATCTTGTGATCATATTGCGCGGCTTCTTCAATACCGCCAATTAATTCGTCGCGGTTGTGGGCTTTGGTAATTCCCACGCTCGAACCCATGTTCGCCGGTTTGATAAACACGGGCAGCTCCAACTCTGTTTCAATTCTGGCGAGCATTTCAGCTTGCGTGAGACCGCAAAGCTGTTGCGGATTGGCAGCAGCATGTGAATCATTTTTCATGTTCGTTTTTCCATGCTGCCAATCCTGATAAAACAACCAGTAGAACGGCACGACCGGAACACCGGCCTGGGCACATAAATATTTTTGCACGACTTTGTCCATACACACCGCTGAGCCGAGCACCCCGGCGCCGACATACGGCAGATTGGCCAATTCCAGGAGTCCCTGCACGGTACCGTCTTCACCATACGGGCCGTGCAACACCGGAAAGACGATATCAAATTTCTCACCGAGGCTGTCCAGTTCACGGGCATCAACTGTATTGATGGAAGTTGGCAGCAGTTTTTGCTCGTTCGGATCTGCCGGCAGCATGGCATAGAAAGGCGTGTCTTCAATTCCACTCTTCAAGAGATGGATGGCTTTCTCTCCGGCAATCCAGCGACCGGATTTGGTGATGCCGACCGGGATGACTTCGTATTTGGATTTGTCGAGCGCGCTCATCACCGAAGTGGCTGAAACAATGGAGACTTCGTGCTCTCCCGAGCGGCCGCCGAAGATGACGCAGACGCGGAGTTTTTTCATAGTTTCAATGCAACCGCCTGATGATAAATTTCTTGGGCTTGGCCTACGACCGTAGCCATGGTCATCGGAGTAAGAGGAGGTTAAGCCATGGCCTGTATTTCATCAGATTGTCTTCTCGCCTTTTTCCCCTTCGTTTTAGAAGTTTGCAGTAAAGCTCGTTCCAACGCCTGCGGCAATTCAATTACAATAAACCGGTGGGCGGGGTATAAATAATCTTCGCCGCTTTCATCAATAACACGCAAATCTTCTTCCGCTGCCGCATCATCGTCAGGGAGTACACGATAAATCTTATATAACTCCAGAGAGGCTGGATATCCGGAATTATCGATGCAAACGGCAAAGAGGGGGGCGGTATTTTTACGTTTTTTCATGGCATCAATCCAGATAGCGTTTACGTTTGATTTCTTTTTTCCCGATGCCGTGGGCTTCATACCAATGCACTTCGGCTTTGCGCATCTTCCCATTGGCAAGGCGAATCGTAGCTAGTGTCTGTCCGAAAATACCGATTTGGCCTGTCATCGCGAGCGTTTCTCAGCCTGCGGCCGCAGGCGAAGCGATCTCCTCAAACCTGCATCAATCATGCATTCAAGAAGATTGCCTGCGGCCGTAGGCTTCGGCCAAAAACGCCTCCCAAGAAACGCTCTTCCTTTGTCATGCTGTAAGCATCTTCCCCCGCATGAGTACAGTGCCAGTACGTGGGAAGATTCCTGGCGGAATGACATTCAGGGTGGTGTGTTTCTGACCGAAAGAATGGCACATCAGCCATCTACCACTCGCAATGACGTCAAAGATGGAGTTTTCGGACAAACACTAGCTAAGTCATAAGATTTATATAGCTGCACAACGAGGGGCCAACGCGCTGGCCAATGCAGTTGAGTACGCAATAAATGGTAACAAAATTTTCCTACGATTTCAAGTAAATTTCGCGAGAGGCGCAAAGTCTCAGATTTTGGTGATTAGCCCTAATCTGAAGGTCATTCTGCAAGAATCCCTGGCCTGCGGCACTGGCGCCTTTAGCACCACGGCGGGCGCCGGGGGCTGTAAGCCGGCCGTGGGCTACGCCCATGGGCTACGCCCGCAGGGAGTCTTATTCAGCACGGGGCATGGTTGTAGTGCCCAGAAAGATGTTTTCATGACATGCTCCGAGAGTGGTCTCAATTTTCACCTGTGATCGGATGTCCGGTGTATGGGACATGGCAATTCCTGCGAAATGACATACTAATCTCATCAGTGAATATGCATTGGGGGCTGAGTCGCGCAAAAAAATAAAAACACCCGGATAAAATCCGGGTGTGCAAAGCAGAATCGCACTTGCAAAGATTTTTATGGCTGTTGCCAGCATTGAGCATCCAGGATCAAGGATCAAGCATCCAGATCAATATTTCATCAGCTCCAGCGCCGCGTTGTAGATTTTGCGGTCGTCGATGAGAATCTCGGCCTCGAGGATGCGGCTGAAACCGATTGGGGTGTCGAGAGAGCAAACCCGCTGCGGCGGCGCATCGAGCAGCTCAAAACATTCCTCGACAATGCGCGACAGAATTTCGCCGCCGAAGCCACCGGTTTTGTGATCTTCGCTGGCAACCAGCGCGCGATTGCTTTTCGCAATCGAGACGCGCACGGTTTCCATATCCATCGGCACGAGCGAGCGCAAGTCGATCACTTCGGCGTCGATGCCTTCTTCGGTGGCCAAACGATCCGCGGCTTTCAAGGCAAAATGTACGGCGTTGCCGTAACTGACGATGGTGAGATCTTTACCGGGACGGCGAATGCGCGCTTTGCCGAACGGTACGAAATGTTCCGGCCCGGTTTGCACGGCTTGCGCCGAAGGCAGGTTGTAAAGATTTTTCGGTTCGAAAAAGATCGTGAGGCCGCGTGAGCGCATCGCGGTGTGCATCAGGCCGGCGGCATCATCGGCAAACGCCGGCATGACGATACGCAGGCCGGGGAAATTCGCGAATACGCCTTCCGCACTTTGTGAATGATAAAGGCCGCCGCCGATATAACCGCCGCAGGCCATGCGCGCCACGATATTCGGCACAAATTGGCCGTTGGTGCGCCAATACTCGTGAGTAGTCTCCACCATTTGCTCCATCGCCGGCCAGATGTAATCGGTAAACTGTGCGGCCTCGATCACCACCCAGATGTCTTTGCTGAACCGGCAAAAACCATTGGCCGTGCCGGTGATGAAATCCTCCGCGAGTGGCGCATTGAAAACGCGCTCGCGTCCAAACGCCTTTTGCATGCCTTCGGTGACGTTGAACACACCGCCTTTGTCGCCAGTGGCCACGTCCTGTCCCCAGAGAAAGGTGTTGGGATTGCGCCGGAATTCTTCGTGCAACGCGCGATTGATTGCTTCACGGAATTTTTCCTTTTTGCCTTCAGTCGGGGTTGCGGTTTCTTCGGGTTGAAAAGGTTCGGGAATGACAAAGTCATAAACCGATTTCGGATCAGGCGCCGGCGCGGCTTCGGCGCGTTGCGCCGCGGCATCAATCACCTTCTTGTTTTCGGCTTCGATAGCGGCCAACTCCTCTTCGGTGAGCAAATTTTCTTTCAGAATATATGTACGAAATCGCACGAGCGGATCCTTGGCGCGCGCCTCCGCCAATTCTTCCTCCGAGCGATACGATTCATGACGGTCACTGTTGGAATGCGGGCCGATGCGCACACAATCGGCATGCACGATCGCCGGGCCGCTGCCGCTGCGCACATACTCCAACGCTTCGTCCATCGCGTTGCGGCTGTCAATCGGATCGGTGCCGTCGCAGCGCACAATGTGCAGATATTTGAGACCGGAAAAATTGTCCGCAACGCACTCGTTGGCGGTTTGTTCAAACAGCGGCACGCTGATGCCGTAGCGATTGTTTTGAATGACGAAGATTACCGGCAGGCGCTCGCGGCTGGCACCGTTGAAGGCTTCATAGACATAACCCTCGGAGGTTGAAGCCTCACCGAAACTCGCGAACGCAATCGCCTCGGACTTGTAATATTTGATTGCCCGCGCCACCCCGACGGCGTGCAGCGCATGATTGGCGACACAACTCGAAACATTTTGAATGCCGATCGCCGGCTTGGCGAAATGATTGGACATGTGCCGGCCGCCGGCGGCAACATCATCGCGCCGGGTCAAGCCATTGAGGAAAATTTCGTCGATGGTGATGCCGGCGGCAAGACAAGTGAGCTGATCCCGATAATAAGGAAAAAGAAAATCCGTATTGGGACGAAAAGACAAACCCAGGGCGAGTTGAATGCCTTCGTGTCCGGCGCAGGTCGCCAGATAACTCCAACCTTTCGCTTGCTTGAACAGTAACCATGCCTTGTCGTCAATCAGACGGCTGGTGTGCATCAATTTATACCATTGACGCGCAGTTTCCGGAGAAAGGCGCATCGCCTTTTTCTCGCGGGCCATGACTGCCACAATAAATCCTCCTTAAAAAATTCTCGAAAGCTAAACTTGAGCGCCTGCCATGCCGCAGGAGTATCGCGCTGATCGGCTTTCCTCCTCCGCGTCTGTCAAATACGAATGCAAGAAATCGCAGGCAGGGCAACGGGGACAAATTTAATGATAAATATAAAGCTTTTCCTTCCGATTTGCAAAAACTTTTTTGGCAATGCAGAGTGACAGGCATGACGGAAAGCATGTATTCAAACTTGACTTTGCCACAGAGTTTGTGTATATTTTGCCACGTTTTCAAAGCAGTTTGGTATTTTCCTATTGGGGTTATCCATTCAAAGCAAAACAGAAAGGTCAGACTATGCCGGCATCATCCTCGCGACCCAAGAAAGTTCGCACACGCGTTTCTCGAGAAATGCGCCATCGCACAAGTGCAATCAGAACCCGCTCTGAGAAAATCGTTGCATTTCCCCATAAAGACGAAACCCACCGTGACGTCTACGATCGGGCAAGCATTCTCCGCGAGGCGAGCCAGGATCCGGAAAAGGAAAACCGTGCGTTGAAGATAATTAGAAAAATTCGATCCGGCAAAAAGCTGACCGCAGCCGACCAAAAATATGAAATCGCCAGCGCGGAAGAATTGCAGGGCACACTGCTGCCGACTCTGCAATGGCAATATGGCCGCCGGCAGGATCACTATCGTGCCAGGCGTGCGCCTGTAACATTGGACGAACAGATCGACAACTGCATTGAGCTGCTCTTCAAAAGCAAGTTGACGCTGGCGGATTTGCCTGCGGATTTCGATTGGTGCGCAAACAACTCCATCGAGCTGATCTACAACGAGCCTGGCCATGATCGCTTCTTCAGGCGCTTGTTTGAAGATTTGAAAAATGCCAAACAGCATATTCACATTGTGATGTTCGGCATCAAAGGAAAAATCGGCAATGAGCAAGATATTGCCTGGCAGGTGGCGAAAATTTTGGCTGAGAAGGCCGGAGCCGGCGTCGAAGTCAATTTGCTCATAGACGCAAAAGGTTGCGGCTTGACCTGGCTTGGACGTCTTCCGGATGGGCCGCCATTGATGGATTGGTTGCGACAGCACGGTGTGAATATCGTTGTCAACCATCCCCTGCGTCCTGCCGATTTGCAGCGATTCCTGCGCCTGGATCACCGCAAGATCTATCTCATCGACGGCAAAATCGGTTATTGCGGCGGCATGGGTATCGAAAACCAATTCTTCTATGACTGGTATGACGTGATGCTGCGCATGGAAGGCGAAATCGTACATCAGCTTCAAATGCATTTCCTCTCGACCTTTCACTGGCAGGGCGGAAAAATTGCAGCGCGCGGACCCTCAAGGCATGAAATACGGCAACGCTATTTCCCGGACCTGCCGCACAAAGTGGGAAATCACAAAGCAAAATTGTTGGTCAATATTCCGGCGCCCGGAAAACGCGCCATCAGTGAGTCATATGTCGAGGCACTGGACAACACACAAACGAGTTTTTATTTCATGAACCCGTACTGTTTCACGGATTGGCTCGTGGCCAAGCTGCAAACCCTTGCCGAAAAGTTGTACAAGAAAGGTCACATTTGGCGACCAGGCATGGTGGAACCAAGTGGTGTGGTGGCATTCTTCCCCGGCGCAGGTTATGGTTTCCCAATGGAGCAAGCGCGCACGCATGAATATGAGGGACTGAAGAGCGCCGGCGTCGGCATTTTGATCTATCCTGCGGCGCTGCACGGCAAAGTTTATATCCAGGATGCCCTGCTGACCAATATTGGATCGTTCAATATCGATGACGCGAGCCTGGAGCGCAACTGGGAGACAAATGTTCTGATTGAGGACAAGGAATTTGCTCAGTATGTAGTGGATGAATTGTTCAAGAAACAAGAAGAAGTCGCCGAAATCAAGGTAAAAAGCGATCTCAATAAGATATCGATTCCCGAACGGATAAAAGCCAAGGCTGCAGATAAGATAGATTTTGTTCTGTAATCAATTTTTCCATTACGTTTTCAACGTTTTGAGAGGAAAATCACATGAAAGGGGTATTTCATTTAACGACGGGTTTAATGGTTATTGCATTGATCTTTGCTGTTGATGCACAAGCACAGATTGTCTGGCAAGACGATTTGAACAAAGCAAAGGATCAGGCTATTCGTGAAAGGAAGCTAATCCTTTTGGATTTCTGGGCGAGCTGGTGTAGACCCTGTCGTGCGATGGATCGCGAAGTGTGGAACAGAGAGGATGTTGCCAAACTATGTAATAATTTTGTTTGTGTTAAGATAAAACTCCATACCACTGGAAGCCGAAGCCTATCATTATGGTACGAAGTCAATGCGATTCCGACAGTGATTTTTATTGATGGTTTTGGAAACAAAGTTCTTCATTATGCGGGATATATATCTGCTGACTCTATGAAGTCGATCCTTCAGACTCTTCCCAATAACTTCTCTGAAGTTTATGATATTCTACAGAAGTTGGAGAAACAACCGGACAGTGTGGAGTTAAATATTGCCCTGGCAGACCGATATAGATACATTGGCATGGTTATGCGCGAACCTGGCAACTCCTCACTTTTGCTTAGTAATAAATATTATGAAATTGCTGTCCAATTAGATGATGTTAGGAAAAATTCCAAATTGTGTGACAACATTGAGACGCTAATTGCTATGAATCACCTTTTTCTCGGCGAGGCGAATAAAGCGAGAAAACTACTTGAAAGATGCTTGGAAAAATTCCCCGAGAGTGAAAACCGGCCAGTCCAGTTGTATTGTCTGGTGAGAGCTAATTTTGAAATGAGAAATTGGGAGAGGGTACACTATTATCTTGGAATTCTTCAAAATGACTTTTCAAATCATCCCTATACAAAACGGGCAGAAGAATTGGTGAGGAATAATCGCTAACTGAAAGGGGGGTGGTCCATTTCGACAGTCCTTCCAAGCAATGCCTCGGTTATCGTTGGACAACCATTCCTGTCATGCTCGTAAGCATCTTCCTTAACATGAGCAATGTTCTTATACTCCAAGAAGATTCATACGGACGCAGTCTTTACAGAATGACATCCGTGGGAATTATTTATTCCACCAGTAAGTGCGGGCATTACTCTTCCAAAATCTTTGATCTTGCATCCATTCTCACAGTTTGCTATATTCCTACCATTTGGTGTCAGCCCTCAAATTGACGGCTTGATAATCATCGTAGTTTCTATACGCTGTTTTTATATGCCCGAACTGCCTGATTTGGTCTACCTCGAGAAACGCTTGTCGCCCCTGCTGGCGGGGCAGCGAATTGTCGGCGTCGAAATCAATGAGCCGATCGTTATTCGCATGTTACTGCCGGGTGATTTTGCGCAAACGTTGATCGGTGCCCAATTTGTGGAGGTTCGCCGCCACGGGCCTTTTTTGATATTTACCCTTTCGGAGGCGCGCGAACTGATCATCCACCCCATGCTGGCTGGGCGCTTTCAATGGACCAAACCTGGCGGGAAAATTGCAGCCGGTTGCGCTCTTTCACTCGAATGTGAACCTCCGGATGGAAGGCCGGGAAAATTTTTCCTGCATTACCTGGATGACAAAAAGATGGGGAAAATCTATCTTACTCATCATGGCGAATATGAAAAGATTCCGCGCTTTCAGGATCAGGGACCGGATTTGCTTTCTGCCGCGTTCTCGCTCGAATATTTTTGCAAACAAATTCAAAAATCGCGCAAGCAGGTTCGGGCGTTGATCATGGATCAGACCGTGGTGAGCTGCATCGGCAACGCGTATGCCGATGAAATTTTATTTTGGGCCGGCATTCATCCGAAGACATTCTGCCATCAGCTCGATGAAGCGGAGATCAACAAACTCCATCACTGCATTGTCGAGGTCATGCGCTGGGGTATCACCGAAGTGGAAAAAGCCAACCCGCCCTTGGAAGGGAAAGCGCGCGAGTTCATGCGGGTGCGCAATCGTAAAGATCAGCCGTGCCCGCGCTGTGGCGCCAGGATTCGCCGAGCCGGTGTGCGGGGTTATGACACTTTTTTCTGCCCCACCTGCCAGCCTTCAAAACGAGCACAGTTTATTGATTGGGGAAAACTGAGCTGATCAACCAATGCGTTATGATAAAATAAAATATAGCAACAAACATGAGCATTTGCATTCGATTCAGAAAAAATTTTTCCAGTAATGCCTCAGTTGTTGGTGGAGAACGTAGCGCAGACATCTTGTTTGCAAGCAGGATGCTTGCGCTACTCCACCAGTAACTGAGGCCTTACTTTTTCCAAGATAATTCTCTTGATTTTTATATTCTGATTGCATAACTTTTTGTTGTCAGAGTCCGGAAAAGGAAATCTGCTCATTTGGATTCTTTCAGTAACCGGACTGCAAGCGGCTGGGAATGACGCAACATAATCTGAGTTCAGTCAGGTCTTGTGGTTATGCGAGAAATCTTCAGTAAAATTTTGGGTGGGGTGTTTACGGCACTGTCGACTTTAGTCTTGGTGGCAACGATACCACCTGGCTGTACAGTTTTCACCATATTGCTTTATCAAGGACAGGCTGGGACGCTGGCATCTTCCACCGTGGTTGCTGAGATTGTCAGCGCAAAAGTGGATGAAAACACGCCCGGTCCTGTTGCCAAAGTTTCGGACGATCTGATTTCTTCATGTCTGAATCGGATCCTGACGCATACCCGGCTTATTATTGATTGTGCTGTTTTTCTTGATGACAACGAGGTTGTTGCCGAAATCGATAATTATCAGCGGCACAATAATCTGCACTTCAACATTCCTCTCATTACCTACCGCCAACCGGTGAGTGAGCATTCTTCAGAAGGGTGATTCTTTTTTGAAGGAAATTGCGCGAACCGGGCAGATTGGTCATTTTTTGAAATTACTCTTCAGTACTGTTCACTTTACATTCCACGCTACTTCATGCAAGAAGTAGCCATTGCAGTGTAGCATGGATGCTTCGTGACGGAGTTGTACTTGCCACTTAGCGAAGAAGGCTATGCCTGCAAGGCTACGCCTGTAAGGAGCATGTCATGTCTATTCGAAGAACTGCTGATCATGAGAATTTCATAATTCGGCATTGCGACATCATGGAACACGGCGCGGAAAGACCGGAAAGCCTCGCGGCCTTGATCTCGCCCCAGCAACGCCGGAAATTTGTTGAGAAACTTTTTCGCAATGATGCCCTGGGTTTTGAAGAATTGCTGAATCAGCTCGAATCAGCGCCGGATTGGAGGGTTGCCCATCGATTGATCGAATCGTACTTCGCTTCATACCGGATCAATCCCTATCAACAAGAGGCAATATGTTTTTCCAATCTGGTCTACAAACGATATTTCCCGAAGGATGAGTATGTCTGACCGCTCCTCCTGACGAACCTGGATTTTGTGAAGGAGCAATATATGTCATTCAATGAAATCCTGCTCATCGTCGTCGGTGGCGGACTTTTGCTCGGGACATTGTATATGATGTTCCGCGCCATTTTTCTGCCCAGCCCCATTGATCCGACCTACCGCCAAAAGAGGCCGGCATCCGAGGGGCAGCCGGTGAAAAAGGACAAGATAAAAGCTTGACACTCTTTGGCAACGGGAGCCATGACGCCTCGCATTGTGGCTCCCGTTTTTGACAAATATTGGATATGATGTTGGTGATGCTCTTGGTGTCATTAGTATAATGCTCACAGACTTGGGTAGCGCATATCATTAGCCACTTTCATATCGCTGTCGCGATCGTAATCTTTTCATCCATCCTGCTGGTCATCATCAAGCTTATCCGTGTGCGCTGCGGGGAACTCAAATCTTCACAAGTGACACTTTCAGTTGCTTTTTTGCCAAGATTTATTAGCTTGTATTTTTAAAACACGGCCAAATCTCACGGTAGATCATGGCGATTGCACACATTGCTGATCGATGACGCCAAGAAATTATACAACCTGAAAGATGAAGCTGGCCGAAATCTTGACAACAAATTTGATGGCGCTGATGAAGTGGCCTGCTAAAAGTGAGAAGACGACTATGCATTCTGTAGCGCGAAGTTTTATTTTAGGAGTTGTTGTTACGACTTTGACATGTACCGGTTCCACCTGTTTGCCCGGGGTATCGGGAAATCATCATGAAGTTGCGCGTGTCTCTCTGTCTTCGGTGGTGTCGGCAACAAAAGCTTCAGCCTTCGCTCAACATGAGGAGAATGCAAAAACCGGGCATGTTGACCTTGGGCAATCTCTGCCGCTGTGGAGCAGCTTTCCTTTCATCGGTATTTTGTTGTCCATTGCATTGTTTCCACTTTTTGCGCCTCAATTTTGGCATCATCATTTCGGCAAAGTAACTGCCGCGTGGGCATTGATTTTTGCCATTCCGTTTCTACTCGCATATCATGGTGAGGCAGCGCACTCGATTTTACATATTTATTTGAAGGACTACATTCCGTTTATCATTTTGCTGTGGTCACTGTACACCGTTGCCGGTGGCATACTGCTCGAAGGTGCACCAGCGGGAACACCGATTGCCAACACTGTCATGCTCGCCATTGGCACACTCATCGCCTCGTGGGTCGGAACCACTGGTGCCTCCATGCTGATGATCCGGCCGGTGTTGCGTATGAACAGGTTGCGGCATCGCAAAGCGCATATCGTCGTGTTTTTCATCTTTCTCGTCAGCAACATAGGCGGCGCGCTCACCCCTCTTGGCGACCCGCCCTTGTTTCTCGGCTTTTTGCATAGCGTGCCTTTCTTCTGGACGATGAAACTCACTCCACATATGATGATCGTTTTTATCGTTGTGTTGGGCATTTTTTTTATTTTTGATACCATCATGCACCGGCGTGAGCAGAAAGCGCTGGTTGAAGCGGCTAAACATGGCAAAGCCCATGCGATTCACACCAACCCCAGGCGGGCCAAGTCCGAGCAAATTCGTATTCGTGGACTTTACAATCTGTTCTTTTTGGCAGGTGTGGTTGGGGGTGTATTATTTAGTGGTTTGGTGAAACTGGGCGAATTCAGATTTCTCGGCATTACATTAGCCGTGCAAGACACGCTCCGCGATCTGTTTTTGATTAGCATGGGGTTTTTGAGTATGAAATTCACGCCCAAGATCATTCGCGAGGGCAACGGGTTCACTTGGGGACCGATTCAAGAAGTGGCAATTCTGTTTGCCGGCATATTCATGACGATTATTCCAATGCTGGCCATGTTGCGTGCCGGCACCGAGGGTGCGATGGCTTTCATCATCGGTGCGGTACGTGAGCCGTGGCACTATTTCTGGGCGACCGGCAGTCTTTCGAGCTTTTTGGACAATGCGCCGACTTATTTGACATTCATGAATACCGCGCTCGGCCAATTTTATCCGGGCAAACCGGAGCTGGAAGCCGTGCAGGCTTTGATCGCGGAGCATGGCATTTACTTGAAGGCAGTTTCCTGCGGTGCCGTGTTTATGGGCGCCAACACTTACATCGGCAATGCGCCGAATTTCATGGTGAAATCCATTGCCGAAGAAAACGGCATCAAAATGCCGAGCTTTTTTGGTTATATGCTCTACTCAATCCTAGTTCTCACACCGAGCTTTTTTCTGATTACAATTGCTTTTTTCAGGCCGTGAATTTTCGACGTGTACCGATCATGACCGTGTCAAGTGATTTTCGGATTTGCCCGGTCACCTTGTCGAGGTACGGAAAACAGGAAGGGAGAAAGGCATGAGCTTGCAACCGTCAGCAACCGCTTCGCAACCGAAAAAACCCAAGTCTCGCCGTATGGCACGACACACCAAAATTTTTCTTGGTTTGCTTGTCGGCGCGATTGCCGGCGTGACGTGCAACAAATTCTTTGCGAATGCTCCAGCTCTGGCAGTTATTCAAGAATATCTCAGCGACCCACTCGGCAGAATTTTTCTGAATATGCTGATCATGGTGGTGGTACCGCTGGTTTTTTCCAGTCTCGCTCTGGGAGTGGCACAAATCGGTGACCTCAGGCAGCTTGGCCGCATGGGACTTCGCACCATGCTTTACTTTCTGACTGTCACCGCCATTGCCGTGACGATCGGACTGGTTTTGGTTAATACCATCCGCCCCGGCGACCGCTTGCCGGCAGAAACCAAGGAGAAGCTTCTCGCCACTTACGGCCAACAAGCCGCGGAGTTGAAAGGCGCTGCTCAACAAACGGAGTTTGGCATTCAAACCCTGGTTGGCATCGTCCCTCGCAACCCCTTCGCCGCCGTGGCCCGTCCCAATCCGGATATGCTGGCTTTGATTTTCGTCGCGCTCATGGTTGGGGTCGGCATGACCCTGATTAGCAAAGAGCGCAGCCAGCCGGTGGTGCGATTATTGGAGGGCGTCAACGACATTACCATCGCCATCATCAATATCGCCATGAAACTCGCTCCGTACGGCGTGGCGGCTTTGATTTTCAGCGTCACCTCGCGTTTCGGATTCGACCTGCTCGTGGCGCTGGGTATGTACGTGATCACCGTGCTGGTGGGATTGACGCTGCATCTGTCCGGCACATTCTCGATTTTGATCAGCATTTTTGCGCGCTACAACCCTGTGAAATTTTTCAAAAAAATTGAAACGGTAATGCTGACAGCCTTTTCCACCAGCTCCAGCAGTGCCACCCTGCCGACGACCATCATGGTCTCGCAGGAGAATCTTGGTATTCCGTTCAAGATCGGTGGTTTCGTGTTGCCGCTGGGCGCGACCATGAACATGAACGGCACCGCTCTCTTTGAGGGGGTCACGGTTCTTTTTCTCGCGCAAGTGTTCGGCATAAACTTGAGTCTCGGCGCACAATTGATTGTCGTAATCATGAGCGTGCTCACTGCCGTCGGTGCGGCGGGCGTGCCATCCGGCTCGATTCCACTGTTGATCATCGTGCTGCAAATGGTGCATGTACCGGCCGAAGGCATTGCCATCATCCTCGGCGTTGATCGTATTCTTGACATGTGCCGTACGGTGTTGAACGTCACCGGTGATGTCACCTGCGCCGCGTATATTGCACGTTCGGAAGGCATTGCTCTGAAAGCGTGATACATTTTAAATTATTTGTCTTGAATTTTTCGATCCTGTTTGTTAACATAAAGTATACGAATATCATTTCGCAGGGATTTGCGAGACGTCTCTTGGTCATGGTTATTTTGATCACCATGGCGCATGCCAATGAGAGAACCTTCTTTTGACAGAAATGCGAAATTGATTTTTGCCGAACTTGCGAAGAGTATTTCAGCGTGATGCCATCATGATTGAGTGGCAAGCAACACTCCCTCGCCGCCTGCTGCAAAAAAATCTCGCCATCAGCTTGATGATTGCAATCGCCTTGCATTTGCTGGTGGTATGGATTTTCCATCTCGACGTTGTCAACCCGGAGAAAATGAACTTCATCGAATCTCGTCGATTGGTGCAGGTGCAGCTTCAACCATACGCAGAGATTATTCGTTTGGATGACAGTGGCGGTGGCGGCCAAGGCGGTGGTGAAGGCGGAGGATCACTGACGTCGCCGTTGCCCAAAGAGATCCCGGGCACACCTGTGCCGGTTCCGGATGCCGTGGCGCATACCGATACATTGGCGATTACTCCAGCAGTGTCCCCGGCACTGGATAGTGCCAATGCTGGTGGCACCGGGCTTCCTGGAAGCTCCTGGGGCTCAGGAGGAACCGGCTGGGGTATCGGCAGAGGCAGCGGCGTGGGATTGAGCCGCACCACCATCATCGCAATGCCACGGCCAATTTTGATTAGTATTCCTGAATATCCTCAATCCGCGCGCAAAGCTGAAGCTGAAGGATTTGTCGAGTTGAAAATCAAAATTGATGAAACCGGCAAAGTCGTTCATGCGATTGTTCTGCGCAACACAACGAACAATGACGCTTGCGCCCAATCGGCAATTGCAGCGGCCCTGCGCAGCCGTTACTATCCGGCCCAAACCGCTGTCGGGCCGGATACGATATGGGTAGTTCGGCAGTTTCAATTTTCTCTTCACAACTAAAGGTCTTTTTACTCATGAAAGTCGTGAAAACGAATCAAACGGCCGAATTGATTAATGCGAGAGACCGTGATTCTTGTCAACCCTGCGGACGAAGCCGATTCAGCGGTTAACTGATTTAATTGGATAACCGCAGATCGCTCTTTTTAATTTCGATTCCGTAATGTACGCACGAGTAAGCAAAAAAATTCTAAAAACCCAAAAAAATACTTGACAAAAATGGAAAAGGAATTTATATTTTAGCGCTAATTGGTTTGTTGAAACAACCAATTAATTTGGCTCAAATTTATATTTTCCAATCAAATGCGACAAAAATTTCCAACAAAGTTGCGCCATGGCAGTTTTATCAGCGGAAACGCCCAGGTTGTACGCAATATCAACCGTGCCGTAATTTTGAATCTCATCCGTGAAAAACAGCCGATTTCAAGAATCACCATTGCGCGATTGAGCGGACTTAATAAAAGTACGGTTTCGAGTATAGTTGCAGATCTGCTGGAAGAAGAATTGATTTACGAACAAACTGTGCCCAGCCAGAGTGTGGGACGCACGCCGATCAATCTATGCTTGAAATCAGGCGCCTACTTAGTCGGTGCGATTAATATCGATGCACCCATTTCCAGGCTGGCGATTGTGGATCTGGATGGTAGCGTCAAAGAGTCCTCAGAGGTTCCATTTGACGCTGAAAATCCTGAGCGCTTCATAAGTCGCTGTATCGAGCAATTGTTCCATTTACGGAAACGATTGCATATCGATCATCTCAAAGGAATCGGTGTCAGTATCGCAGGTATTGTTGATCCTCACAATGCCAGAGTCGTCTTCGCCCCGCGTCTTGGGTGGGAAGATTTTGAAATCGCCGGACTTATACGACAACTATGTCCGGAGGATGGTATCATCACCATAGATAACGATGCCAGAGCCTCGGCATTGGCCGAACTCTGGTATGGAAATCACGATTTGAATTTATCGAATTTTGTTTTTCTTTTAGTCGGTCCTGGCATTGGCACCGGCATCGTGGTTAAAAAAGAGTTGATCCATGGCAGTTCCTATGCCGCCGGTGAATTTGGTCACATGACCCTGTTTGAAGGGGGAGAATTATGCTCCTGCGGCAATTATGGCTGCTGGGAAGCTTATGCCTCGGATCGGGCGACGGTGAGGCGGTATATGGCACAAAAGCAGCAAGAGAAACCTGCCGCCCAGCCCATCATGCTTCAGGATATTATCGATCTGGCCATTAACCACAACGAGACGGTAGCCCGAGACACTTTACGCCAGACCGGACATTATTTAGGCATGGGGATCGCAGACATTATTAAAGCCATCGATCCGGAAGCAATTATAATCGGTGGCCGTATCACCAGCGCGTGGGAGATTGTTTATCCGGAGATCATGCAAACGCTTTCGATCCGTGCTTTTTTTGGAAAAAAAAGAAATATTCGAATCCTTCCCACTTCGTTAGCGGTACGGCCGCGGTTACTTGGTGCCGCAACTTTGGTAATTAAAGAGATATTTAGCGATTTCAAGATCACAAGATAAAAGGCAGCAGGGGAAAGGGTATTTTGTATAGGGAAATAGTTGGTTTGGACGACAAACTTGTAAGCGCACATTGCCATGTGGGTTTAGAAGCGTATTCCATCGACAGATAATTCTCAAGTGTCGATTTGCATATTGCTCAGAGGAGCAGTAACATGATAGTCATGGTGGCGGCAGAATTTAAATGAAAGCACAAGTCACTCTGGGCATCGATATTGGCGGCACCAATACGGCGCTGGGTTTGGTAGATGCAGAAGGCCATTGTTTTCATGAAGAGTCTTTTTCAACCTTGGCCCAGGAACCGTTTTCCTCTTTTTTTTCGCGACTGTCTGGGAAAATAGATGCGCTCTTGCAACACTTTGCCCATGAGTATGTTTTGGAAGGAATCGGCGCCGCGGCTCCGGCGGGCAACTATTATCGAGGCACCATTGATGCACCTTCCAATTTAAAATGGGGAACAGTGGATTTTGTGCATCTGATGAAAGACCGTTATAAGATACCGGTTGCCATCACCAATGATGCCAACGCCGCCGCTCTTGGCGAGATGATTTATGGTGAGGCCAAAGGCATGCGCGATTTCATCGTCATCACCTTGGGCACCGGATTGGGCAGCGGTATCGTGGTGAATGGCAATGTGATCTACGGTCATGACGGTCTGGCCGGCGAATTGGGTCATACAGTCATCGAGCCCGGTGGACGGCAGTGTTATTGTGGTCGATATGGCTGTCTTGAAACCTATGTCTCTTCGCGGGGGATTTGCCGGACCGTGTTCGAGCTGCTGGCGCAACGAACAGAAGTCAGCGAGTTGCGCCAAATCAGTTTCAATGAGTTGACCGCGGTAAAAATTTACGAATGTGCGCTGCGCCAGGATCCGTTAGCGCTGGCGGCATTTGAATACACCGGCCGGATATTGGGGCGAGCGCTCGCAGATACAGTCGCCTATTTCAGTCCCGAAGCCATCATCATCTTCGGCGGTCTGGCAAAGGCTGGCGAGCTTCTCCTCGCGCCGACGCGCCGGCATTTTGAAAATAATTTGCTCGAAGTGTTCAAAGGCAAGGTCAAGATTATCCCATCGGGCGTTACTCAATGCAACATTGCGGTGCTCGGCGCCAGCGTTTTGATCCAAAAAGAAATTGAAAAAATGAATCGTGCCGTTTAGCTCTCCATTTCAGGGAGGAGGAAAACGATGCCCACACTCCATTGGCTGGATATCGCGGTTATCGCTGTTCTTTTGGCCGTCAGTTTTGCAATCGCTGCTTATTATTCTCGAGCCGCCGGCAAAAATAGAGAAGCTTTCTTCCTTTCAGCACGAAACCTCCCCTGGTATTTAGCCGGCACTGCTATGGTGGCGACAACCTTTGCAGCAGACACACCTTTGGCAGTGACGGAATTGGTCGCGAAAAACGGCATCGCGGGCAACTGGCTGTGGTGGAATATGGCCATCGGCGCCGTGCTCACGGTTTTTTTCTTCGCCAAGCTGTGGCGCCGGGCCGGGATCATGACCGATGTTGAATTTGTCGAACTGCGCTATTCTGGCAAAGCCGCAGCAGCGCTGCGAGGTTTTCGCGCCCTTTACCTCGGCCTGTTTATGAACGCCATCGTCATGGGCTGGGTTCACAAAGCGATGGAAAAGGTTTTCAAAGTCACGCTTCCTGGCGCCGATCCATTTGGGCTGGTCGTCATCGTTGGCAGTTTGATTGCGATTTATGCGGCGGCCTCCGGATTGTTCGGCACCGCGCGAACCGACAGTTTTCAATTTGTCTTTGCGATGCTGGGTTGCATCATTCTGGCGATCATTGTCGTCCGACTTCCTGAAGTTGGCGGTCTTGAGGGCATGAACACAAAATTGTCTTCACAAGTGCTGGATTTCTTCCCGAGAATCGGAGAAGTGACCGCCGGCGGAATAACCGGCGGTGTGCTGGGTTTGACGGTAGGTGCATTTATTGCGCGCGTCGGCGTGCAATGGTGGTCGAGCTGGTATCCCGGCGCCGATCCGGGCGGTGGCGGTTATATTGCACAACGCATGATGGCGACCAAAGATGAAAAACACAGTCTGTTCGCCACGCTGTGGTTTACCATCGCCCATTATACCATCCGGCCCTGGCCGTGGATTCTGGTTGCCCTCGCCGCCTTGATTATTTTACCGCGCACGGAAAACGAGAAAGTTTTGCAGGCGGAGAACCCTACCCTGTACGCGAGTGTCGAAAAAGCCTTTAAAAATCCTACTCTGCTGAAATCCGATAATCCCGAATACAAATCGCCGGAATTTCTCGCCTTCTATGAGAAGTATGAGAACACCGTTGATCCCGGCGTGATGTTTCCGAAACTCATGCTGCGCTTTTTACCGCCGGGCTTGCTGGGACTGCTGATCGCCGTCTTCCTCGCGGCATACATGTCCACCATTGCCTCGCAAATCAGCTGGGGCACCTCCTACCTGGTCAATGATTTCTATCGAAGGTTTATCAATAAACTCGCAGACGAAAAACATTATGTCTTGATTTCTCGAATTTTTATCCTCCTGCTCGTGGTGATTTCCCTGTTTATCACAAAACTTTTAACCACGATTTCCGGCGCGTGGGATTTCATCATCAATGCCAGCGCTGGAATGGGTGCGGTATTGATTCTGCGCTGGTTCTGGTGGCGCATCAATGCCTGGTCCGAAATTTCGGCGATGATTGCGCCGCTGATCATTTACCCCATTGCGCGAGCCTACGGCCTTCAATCTCCGATCACGCTTTATCCAGTGGTACTCGGCACGACGGTGATTTGGCTGTTGGTTACATTTCTTACTCCCCCCGTCAAGCGGAATGTCCTTTTGGAGTTTTATAAAAAAACCCATCCTGGTGGCATTGGCTGGAAGCCGATAGCACAGCAGCTTCCTGGCATGCAAAGCGACACAGGATTCGGGCCGTTATTTATGAGCTGGATCTGCGGTGTCGTGCTGGTGTATGGTTCACTCTTCGGGATCGGAAAGACTCTCTTCGGAGATTATCTTGCAGGATTGCTTTATTTTGCCGCCGCGGCTGTAGCTGTCGTCATCATTTCTCGGAACTTGAAAAAGATCAGTTTTTCCTGACGCAGCAATAGTCGCAAACCAATTAGTGGGATGCTAATAAACACAGATCGGCGCTGATTTTTGTCTTCGATCTGCGTTCATCCTACGGACGCAGTCTGTGAAAATCCCACGGACGCAGTCTGTGTTCCCAATCTTCGCGGTCATAATAGTTTTTCCCGGATCATACTCTATAATCGAATGGATATCTGCATGAGAAATTACAAGCGAATCATCGGTGTCGGGCTCGCTCTGCTTTTCTTCTCGACCGTTTTCGCCCAAGAGCAACCCACAAAGCTGGAGCTGATGCCCATGCCCGCGAAAATTCAATGGCAGGTGGGTAAATTCAGGTTAACCGATACATTCAAGATTGCAATTACCGGCAATCCGGACCAAAGGCTTTTCTCCGGCGCGACAAGAGTGCTGCGACGTCTGGCTGGAAGAACCGGCTTGTTTTTCCCGCAAGATTTTCTCCGGCCCGAGGCTACGGTTAATTCTCCGAGCTTGACCATCAACTGTGAACGCCCGGGGCAAGTCAAATTCGGCGAGGATGAATCCTACACCTTGACAATTTCACCGTCCCAAATTCTTTTGACTGTGAAAACCGACTTGGGCGCCCTGCGCGGGCTGGAAACTTTTCTGCAACTGCTCGCAGTCGATGAACAAGGCTACTTTTTCCCGGCGGTGACCATCGACGACGCGCCGCGCTTTCCATGGCGTGGCTTGCTGATCGATGCTTGCCGGCACTTCATGCCGGTCGACGTAATCAAACGCAATCTCGATGGCATGGCCGCCGTCAAAATGAATGTGCTGCACTGGCATTTGAGTGAAGATCAAGGTTTTCGAGTTGAAAGCAAAGTCTGGCCGAAGCTCCACGAACTGGGATCGGATGGATTCTATTACACGCAGGCACAGATTCGCGAAGTGATCGCGTATGCCGCGGAACGCGGGATTCGCGTCATTCCGGAATTCGATATTCCCGGGCACGCCACCTCGTGGCTCGTTGGCTATCCGGAATTGGCCAGCGCGCCCGGGCCGTATTCCATCGAAAGGAACTGGGGCATCTTTCTGCCGGTATTGAATCCCGCGAAAGAATTTACTTATAAATTTCTCGACAAGCTGTTCGGCGAGATGGCCGCATTGTTCCCCGATGAGTACTTTCATATCGGCGGCGATGAAGTCGAGGGGAAACACTGGGCCGAGAATCAAGAGATTCAAGCCTTCATGAAGCAAAAGAACATTCCGGACAATCATGCCTTGCAGGCTTATTTCAACAACCGGGTTTTGAAAATCCTCACCAAGCATGGGAAAATCATGATCGGCTGGGATGAAATTTTGCACAAAGACATGCCGAAAAATATCGTCATCCACTCCTGGCGCGGTCGTGAGGCGATGGTGAAGGCAGCACAGGAAGGCTATCAAAGTATTCTCTCCAATGGCTATTATATCGATTTGATCCAGCCCACCGATTTCCATTATCGTAACGATCCGATTCCGGCTGATCTGCCGCTGAGCGAAGAGCAGAAAAAGAAAATTCTCGGCGGCGAAGCCACCATGTGGGCGGAATTTGTTTCGCCGGAAACCATCGATTCGCGCATCTGGCCACGAACCGCCGCGATTGCCGAGCGCTTGTGGTCGCCGCAAGAGGTCAATGATGTCGATGATATGTATCGCCGTCTCGAGACGATCAGTTTTCAGCTCGAAGAGCATGGCTTGACGCATGAGAAAAATTACGACATGATGCTCCGGCGCTTGACCCGCAACCAAGACTTCACCGCGCTCAAGAATTTTGTCGACGTGATCGAGCCAGTGAAAATTTACAACCGCAACCGGCTGCGACCGCACACCTCGTACTCCCCGCTCACCCGCGTGGTCGATGCCAGCCGCCCGGATGCACCAGTTGCCCGAAATTTCCGCAAGAGTGTCGACCGCTATCTAGCAAATCGGAATAGCGATCACGCGAATGCGCAGCCGATCAAATCCTGGCTCCTCCTTTGGAAAGAAAATCATAACGCATTGTTGAAAACCATTGCCTCCTCGCCCGCACTGATAGAAATCGAATCGTTGTCCAAAGATTTGTCTGAAATCGCCGGCATCGGTCTGGAAGCGTTAGCCCTCCTGGAAAATCATCAAACGGAATCAGCATCCTGGCGCGAGGAAAAACTCGAAGCGCTAAACCGCGCCAAAGATCCGCGCGGCCAGGCGGAATTGATGGTGGTTTCCGCCATCGAGAAGCTGGTAGCGGCGGCGAGTGAGAATCGGTAATATTTAAAATACGAATGACTAAATTAAATGCAACTGTCATTCCGTAGGAATCTTTTTACAATTCGAGCAGCCCATGCCAGATTGCAAAAAGATGCTTTCAGCATGACACTTACTTGAGCGGGAGGGAAGGAAATGCCAGTTTCGCCAAAAGACAGATTGTTGTCGCTTGACGTCTTTCGTGGCATAACCATCGCCGGAATGATTTTGGTCAACAATCCCGGCAGTTGGTCGCATGTGTATCCGCAGCTCGAGCATGCGGAATGGCATGGTTGGACGCCAACCGATTTGATCTTTCCTTTTTTCCTTTTTATCGTCGGTGTGGCCATGACGTATTCATTTGGCAGGATTTTAGAAGCCGGCGAGAAGCCGAAAGGCATCTACCGAAAAGTCATGCGGAGGACGCTCATCCTCTTTGGTCTGGGATTGTTTCTCTATCTTATTCCCAGCGATCTTCCCTCAGGATATAATTGGTTTTCCGACACGTTGGCCAAAGCCCGCATCATGGGCGTGTTGCAGCGCATCGCCGTGGTTTACTTCTTTGCTTCTCTGATTGTCCTGCATTTTAAATTGCGCGCTCAAGTTTTCTGGGGGATCGGCTTGCTGGTTTTCTATTGGCTGGTGATGAAGATGGTTCCATTTACCGTTGTTGAAAACGGTGTGGCAGTCACTCATGCGGGAACACTGGAAAAAGAAATCAATCTCGCCGCCTATCTCGATAATCTCATTCTGCACGGCCACACCTGGGAGGTCGGAAAATTTCTGCACCGCGATCCGGAAGGCCTGCTCAGCACTCTCCCCGCCATTGTCACCGCCCTTCTTGGTGTCTTCACCGGCTATTGGTTGCGAAAAGGCAAACCGCAATATGAAACAGTTGCGGGATTATTCTTTGCCGGTATTGGGAGCTTGCTGCTCGGCAGCATCATGGACTATGGCTTTCCGATTAACAAACAGATTTGGTCGCCTTCGTATGTAATTTTTATGGGCGGCATGGCGTTGATCTTTTTGGCGATGTGCTACTATTTAATCGATATCAAAGAACAAAAATGGTGGATCAAACCGTTAGTGATTTTCGGCGTGAACCCGATTGCTTTATACGTACTGGCGGAAACCATGAGCCGCTTGCTCATCTTGATTAAAGCCGGTGGAACCAGCTTGCAAGGATGGATTTACCAAAACCTGTTTGTTTCCTGGCTGGGCGATTTAAATGGCTCATTGGGTTATGCCATTGCGTATGTGTTGTTCTGGCTTGGCGTCATGGCGATTTTTTACAAGAAGAGGATTTTCATAAAAATTTAGGCGGATTACAGATTTTTGCAAAAATAAAAGAAAATCTCATTCCGGAGGAATCTTTTTGTTTTCAGCACCTGTCCTGATTTTCAAAAAGATTCCTCCGGAATGACACCAAAACGGTGACGTTTATCTTTTTCATGAGTTATGCAAATCCCGATAAAACGGAAAATCGAGGCGGTTGCAAAAGGCAAGCTCACGGTCTTGGCCTTGACTTTCATCGTGTTTACCGGTTGCGCAAAAACCTCCGAGCGGGCATCAAGTGAAATTGGCAATAGCAAGATCTCAGCCAGTCAGAATACCGCCTGGGAAAAAGTGATGGATGGCCTGAATTTCCCCGAAGGCCCGGCATGGGATGGCGACAAGACGCTGTATTGCTCGAATTGCTACGGCGGCTGGATCACCAGGCTGATGAACGGAAAAGCCGATACCTTTCTAACCGCGCGCCAATCCCCATTTACTTTTGAAAAGACGAATGGCTTGACTTTTTATGATGGAAGCTTGTATGCGTGTGATTTTGGCATCGGCGCCATTTTAAAAATTTCGCATGATGGCAAGACTGAGATTTACGCCAACGGTTTCAATGGCAAACCCTTCAATCGACCGAATGATCTGACTTTTGATGCCGCCGGCAATCTTTATTTCACCGATCCGAAGAGCTACAGCCGGGAAGTTTTGGATGGAAGAGTTTTTCGCGCAAAAGATGGAACCACTGAGATGCTTGCCGACAGTTTGGGCTTTCCGAACGGCATCGCGTTGTCCGCAGACGGGCAAATGCTCTACGTTTGTGAATCCGTTTTTTCAAGAATCTTGCGCTTTACGATTATGCCGGACGGCCAACTGAAGAACAGGGAAATTTTTGCCGAGCTGCCGGGCGGCGATCCAGATGGGATTGATTTCGATAATCAGGGGAATTTGTATGTGGCGCATTTTGGTGGCGGTGCGGTTTATGTCATTGCCCCCAACGGAAACATAAAACAAAAAATTCAGACCCCTGGCAAAAAACCGACGAACATCGAGTTTGGCGGTGATGATTTGAAAACACTGTTCCTGACAGAAGTTGAAACCAATGCGCTGTATAAACGGCACGTCGACATTGCGGGAGCGAAAATAAAGACAAAATGATTATGGTCAAAATGATTATGGTCAAAATGATTATGGTCAAAATGATTATGGTCAAAATGATTATGGTCAAAATGATTATGGTCAAAATGATTATGGTCAAAATGATTATGGTCAAAATGATTTATCTGAAGATTTCAATTGTTTGCCCAAATTTTCCTTGTCGCATGCGGCTTCCGATAATCATGAAATAATGTTTCATTGTAGTGCCCTACGGGTGTAGCCTTCAGACACTGTGCGGTAGTGAGCACCCGGCTCCTAAAGGAGCTACTACAAAAGTTATTTTCAGAGAAATCGCCCATGTCGGGTTCGACACCCGATAATGATGAAAATTGGAGTGCAACGGTTTACCGTTGCGCTGCCGCAATGCTGAAGCATTGCACTCCGATTTTCATAAGAATAGTTTTGCCTTTTGAACAGTATTTTCGGTGTAAAATTTAAAAGCCATGTTTTGTTGGTTGCTCCAACTAACGTCTATAACTCTGGAAGCGACTCAGGCTAAAAATAGGAGGCCGAAATATGCTTCTCAAAAAAATCATTAACGCAGCACTTTGTGGCCTGCTCACATTCATGCTGGTCTCTTTGGCAATGGCAGGTACCACGGGAAAAATCGCCGGCAAGGTGACCGTCAAATCCTCCGGCGAACCGTTGATTGGCGCCAATGTCATCGTCGAAGGAACAACTTTGGGAGCGGCAAGCGATGTCGATGGGTATTATACCATTCTAAATGTTCCTCCTGGAGTTTACAAGGTCAAGGCAACGATGATCGGTTACGCGAATATCACGGTGAGTGATGTCCGCGTCCAGATCGACCGGACGACCAGAGTTGATTTCGGGATGGAAGAACAAATCATTGCCGGCGGGGAAGTCACGGTTGTCGCTGAGAGACCGGTTGTCAAAGAAGATGTCTCAACCAGCGTGACCGCCCTCAGTAGCCAGGATGTCGAACCTCTGCCGCTGGCAAATGTCACGCAAGTGGTTGGTCTGCAAGCAGGAGTGGAATCCGGGTTGGTGATCCGCGGCGGTGGCGCCGATGAAGCGCTCTTTGAGGTGGACGGCGTGACGCTGCGCGATCCCAGAAATAATCAACCGATTACGGGCATTGCGTTGAGTGCGGTTCAGGAAATCAACATCGAGCGCGGCGGATTCAACGCCGAATACGGCCAGGTACGCTCCGGCATTATCAACGTGGTGACGAAAGAAGGCGGCAAGACTGATTACTCCGGCACAATGACGATACGGTACAGTCCGCCGGCGCCCAAGTACTCCGGCATTTCGCCGTATAATCCGAACTCGATGTGGCTGCGGCCCTATCTCGATCCCGAGGTTTGCTGGACCGGAACGAAAAACGGGGCGTGGGATGAATTCACGCAAAGACAATATCCGCAGTTCGATGGCTGGAATGCCATTTCACAGCGCTTGCTCTCGGACGACGATCCGACCAATGATCTCTCGCCGGCGGCAGCGCAGCGCCTGTTCATGTGGCAGCATCGCAAACGCGAAGTCACCGATCAGCCGGACTACAATATCGACGCCGGGTTTGGCGGGCCGGTGCCGTTGATTGGCAAGAAGCTGGGCGATCTGCGCTTCTTTGCCTCCTATCGCAATCAACGAGAAATGCTTCTGGTTCCGTTGACTCGGGACGACTATTTTGATTACGACTGGTCGCTGAAATTGACCTCCGATATCCGCCCCTCCATGAAATTGAATGTCTCCGGAACTTTTGGAAAAAGTTATAATATCGCCGTTAACGGCACGGAGCAGATCTCGAGCACGCACTATATCCGGTCGCCTTATGAAATCGCTGATCAAGTGGACATGTTTCCGTTCACAACCTCCAGTCGTATTTTTTCCAATTCCTATTATGGTCTTGCCGAAGTCAGCCATTATTCTGCTGCGGCGAAGTTGACGCATGTGCTCAGCTCAAACACTTTTTATGAAGCCAGCGTCGAGCACGTCGCGCGCAAGTACCAAACCGGCCCCACGCGCTTGCGGAATACCACCAAGTCTCAAGAAATCGCTCCGGGTTATTTCGCCGATGAAGCGCCTTTTGGTTGGAGCCCCCGACCCGATGTCGGCATCGGCGACGGCATCTTGTTTGGCGGCCATACGAGCACGGCCCGGGATTCCAGCAAGACATCGGTGACCACGCTGAAATTCGATCTGACCAGTCAGGTGAATTTCACCCATCAGCTCAAAACCGGCGCCGAACTGGTCATCAATGACCTGAACCTGGACTACGGTGTTGTGAATCTGGTTTTTCCGGAAAGCAATAATTATGTGAACTGGCGCAAGACGCCGTTTCGCGGCGCTTTGTATGTTCAGGACAAAATCGAGACGAAAGGGTTCATCGCCAATATCGGCTTGCGTTTGGATTACAGCAATGCGAATACGGATTGGATTGATATCGACCCCTTCGAGAAAAATTTCTTCTCATCAAAATATACGCCGGAGACCCAGGTTGCAACCACAAAAGCGAAAGGGCAATTCTCTTTGAGTCCGCGGCTGGGAATTTCTCACCCGATTACGGTCAACTCCAAGCTCTTTTTCAATTACGGCCATTTCAAGCAGTTGCCGACCTACGAGCAGATTTTCCGTCTTTCCCGCGGCGCGGCGCGCGAGCTGAAGAACATCGGCGATCCGAATCTGGCTTTTGCCAAAACCGTCTCCTACGAATTGGGTTACGATCATGCCTTGTTCGAAACCTATCTCCTCCAGTTGGCGGCATTTTATCATGACATCACCGATCAGCAAGATTTCACCACCTACATCAGCGCCGATGCCAGCATCAATTACACCAAGGCCAATAACAACAGCTACGAGGATATTCGCGGGTTCGAGGTGACGCTGCGAAAAACCTTTGGCAAATGGTGGAGTGGTTTTGCCAATTACACCTATCAGGTCACCACCTCCGGCCGTTTTGGAAAAGCACAAGTTTGGGAAGATCCCTCGCAGCAAAGACGGTACGACCGCCAAACGACGAATTTTTATCAATTCAGACCCATTCCACAACCCTATGCCCGCGCCAATTTGACGTTCTTCACGCCGGCTGATTTTGGCCCCAAAATTCTCAGCGCGAACCTTCTCGGCGGATGGAATTTAAACATTCTCGCGGATTGGCGGGCAGGTTATTATACCACTTGGAATCCCCTAAACATTCCTGCAATCGCGCAGAACGTCAAGACCAAGGACTGGTATAACGTCAATCTGCGGTTGACCAAGACGTTCACTTACGGCAAAACAAAGTTGACGTTTTTGATGGACGTCAATAATTTGTTGGACACCAAGAGGCTGTCTCTGGTCGGTTTCTATGATTTCAACGATTATCAGGATTATTTCAACTCGCTGCATTTGCCCAAGAGCAATGCCTACACCAACATTGTTGGCAAAGACAAAGCCGGTGATTATCGCAAGGACGGAGTTCCTTATCAACCGATCAAACAAGTTGGGGTTGTCACCGAGCTGGCCACTCCGAATCCCAAAGTGATCTACTACGAGCGCACCAGCGGCAGGTATATGAATTTCCTCAACAATGCCTGGTCGGAGGTGGAAAAAGGCAAAATGCAGAAAATCCTTGATGACAAGGCCTATATCGACATGCCGAATCAGACGTCATTTAATTTCCTGGATCCGAGAGACGTCTTTTTTGGTCTCAGAGCCTCGTTTGATTTTTGAGCGGCTGATCAGGTTTTGTGTTGGTCGCTTATGAGTTTTGACAATCAAAATCGATAATAACCGCACCCTGGCAAATGTCATTCTGAAAGAATCTTTTTCAATCCAGCTCTGTGCTCAGTTGGAAAAAGATTACCACGAAATAGCTTTCGTAGTAGGCCCTTCAGGGTCGGTGCCTGAGGGCTACGCCCGGAGGGCACTACTACAAAACACATTTTCATCATGATGGGCTACGCCCGTAGGGTGTCCAAACGGACATGAACATTCCTACGGAATGACATAACGAGGTGAATAACACATTACCGAACTTGAGCGTCAAAATTCATGGGGGACAGTATGTTTGTCAGCAATACAGGTGTCTGAAGACACTACTACGGAAAGGTTTTTAAATCGCCAAACGTAATAACGGAGGATAAAATGAGCATCCTCAAGAAATTTTCCACTGTGATTTTGGTGTTTGCTGCCGGCAGTCTGCTTCTCCTCGGGAGTTACCAATCCGCCGTGGCGCAACTCGGGGAAGTCAGATGGCTCCGCGTCGGGAACCTGCACAGTTGGTATTCGAGCTTGGGCAGCGAGCTGGAGATCGGACGCACCGGACGCGCCGAAGAGCAAAACGATGGGTTGCGCTGGCCGGCGCAGTACTCTTATCAAGACAACGAAGCCGGCAAATCCATGTGGATCGGGACCACGAATTATTATGATCGTGTGCTGCAAGTCACCGTGCCGCATAAAGTGGTCGCGGTGGGAACACGCCGCGCCGATCCGGTCGGTGAAATCATGCCCGTGGAATTCAAGATGATCGGCCGCTTTCCGGCTCCAACCGTCATCGTCGATGGTGAACCAGCCACCGAGAACAAGCTGAATGATCTGGTCGATGAAATCGATGACACGATTAAACCCGACCGCATGATCATCAACAAGTTGCATACCGCCATTGGCATTACGGTCACCCGCAAGCTCATGGCCTTCAGCCAGCAGAATCACGACAATTATTTCATCTACGATTATGTCTTCAAGAATACCGGCATCATTGACACCAAGGGCACGCGCGATCCGAAACCGTTGACCGGTGTGGTTTTTCATTTTCAATATCGCTACGCGCACGCCAAAGAAGCCTTCGTGCGTGGCTGGGCGCCTTCCAACAATGTCGACTGGGGCCGCAATTCGGTCAATCAGGTGGTCGGCCAGAATCCCAGCGCACCGGGTTTTGAATTCCGCGCGCAGTTCTCCTGGTATGGCCGGCACTCGCAAAGTCCGGTGGATGATTTGGGTTTGCCATACCACACCGGCGATGGCCGCCTGACTTCGCCACATTTTGTCGGCACGGTTACCCTGCATGCCGATAAATCAGCGACTGATAAAAGCGATGACCCTTTTCAGCCCAAAACCACACAATATATCGGTTCGGACACCGGCCCCCAGGACAACAATCAGTTCGATCCGGGACTGATGACCAAAAAGTATCTGGTGATGACCGCCGGCCATCCCTCGCCGACGCATGCCGATGCGATTGGTGACGGCTTTGCGGATATTTTTGGCAACGATGCCGGTGGCTTCGCACAAGGCCAGGGTTTTGGACCTTATGATCTGGCCGTGGGTGACAGCATCCATATTGTCCTCGCCGAAGGCGTGTCCGGACTCAGCCGTGAAAAATGCTATGAAATTGGCAGGAAATGGCTCAATAATGAAGCGCCGCTCATCATGCCCAATGGCACCACTGCTACGGATCGGAACAAGTATAAAGATGCCTGGGTGATGACTGGTCAGGATTCGCTGTTCCAAGCCTTCCGGCGGGCGATCCGCAACTACAAAAATGGCTACAATATTCCGCAACCGCCGCCACCGCCGAAAACATTTGAAGTGACGTCTGGTGGTGACCGCATTCGTTTGAGTTGGGCAGATAATGCCGATTCGTGGCCCGGTTTCAATGGCTATCGAGTCTATCGTGCCACGGGCAAGCCGGATACGAGCTACACGCTCATCTTCTCCTGTGATAAATCGAATGTGGCTCATGCGTTTGATGACACAGATGCCCGCCGAGGGTTCGATTATTATTATTACGTTGTCAGCAAAGATGATGGCCGCAGCAATGACGTATATCCCGGCGTGCCGCTGGAGAGCAGTAAGTTCTACACGATGACCAACAAGCCGGCGTATTTACGCCGCCCGGCTTCCACCGATCTTGCGACCATCCGGGTGGTTCCGAATCCCTTCAACATTCGCGCTCGCAGCTTGCAATTTGGCGTTGAAGCGCCGGATCGGATAGCGTTCTTTGGCTTGCCGCCGGTGTGCACCATTAAAATTTATACCGAAAGCGGCACGTTGATCGAAACCATCGAGCATACCGATGGCAGCGGCGACGAATTGTGGGATTCCTTGACCGAGTCCCGGCAAATCGTGGTGAGCGGCCTCTACATCGCGTACTTCGAGACGCCTGACGGCAGGTCGACGTTTCGCAAGTTTATTATCATCCGGTGACCCGGCAACTGACGACAAGCGTTATCAATTCAGGAGAGCAAAATATGAATAAGTTTTTCTCATACATGAAAGCCGTGGCGGTCTTCATCTTATGCGTCACCGCAATGAGTGAAGCCCAGCCGCGAAAAAAATTGGGCCAAGCCGGATTGGAGTTTCTCAGCGTCATTTCCGATGCCAGGGCCGGCGCGATGGCGAACGCCATGACCAGCCTCGAATTTCAATCCAGCGCACTCTTTTTCAACCCGGCAGGCATGGCCAATATGAATGGGTTCCTTGATGTCTCGGCAAGCAACAATCAGTGGATTGCGGATATCACCCACAATGCCTACAGTTTGGCCCTCCGTCCGGCAGGTGGAACCTATGGCGTTTTCGGAATCACGATCCAGACCGTCGACTATGGCGAAATTATGTGGACGAAGGTGGCAGACACGCCAATCGGCTATGAAGATACTGAATCCTCAATAGACGCTTCCGCCTTTGTCATTGGGGTCGGCTATGCCAAAGCGCTTACTGATCGCTTTTCTGTAGGCGGCCAGGTGAAATGGATGCGGCAAACGCTGGGCGAGAGCCTCGTGCCGGGAGCCGACAATACCATAACGTCTGTTAAAAATGAAGTCACGCCGATTGCTTTTGATTTTGGCACGCTTTTCAAAACCGGCGTCAAGAGTCTCGCCTTCGGCATGTCGGTGCGGAATTTCTCCAAGGAAATCAAATATCAGCAGGAAGGATTCCAACTGCCGCTGCTGTTCACCCTCGGCATTTCAATGGATTTGATGGATGTGCTCGGCGAGAGCAATTTGTCTCGCTCTTTGATTCTGTCGGTGGATGCCACTCATCCGCGCTCTCACCCCGAGCAATTATGTTTTGCCCTGGAATATAAGCCCTTGGAAATCATTTCACTCCGCAGTGGATATATTGCCAATAATGACGAAGACGGGCCAGCGTTCGGCTTTGGCATTTCGAAATTTGGCTTGCAATTGGATTATGCGTTTACGCCATTCGGTGTTTTCGACAATGTACAACGCTTGACGGCACGGTTCTCGTATTGAGATGATAAGTTAAAAAGTATCCGGATTCACCGAATTACCCGGATGACCATATCTCTTCCAAGTAACATGTCATGTTGGAAACATCTTTTTTCAATACAAGCACTGTGCTTGATAACAAAAAAGACTGCGTCCGTAGGACAGCCGCAGGCCTGGGATGACATGATAATGTTACTTGCCGAACTAACTCCGCCAAGCGGAGTCAAACGCTGAACAGTAATTGCTTCAACAGCGCCTTTTATGATTTTCATTTTAGCCCATCCGAATTGGGCTGACACAGTAAATCCGGAGAACAACCATGAATCGAATAAATCTCAAACATGGTCTTGCCTTGGGCGTCGGTTTGCTGCTCATCGTGTTGTTGGGATGCGAAAAATTCGACAATCCCCCGGCAGTATTCAACCCGAATGAGCAAGGCAGACCCTCGCCCGTGATCACCGGTGTGGAACCCGCCGGAGCAGCCTTCGCCGGCTTGACCGAAGTCAAACTCATCGGTGATAACTTTTCCCCGGTGTTGGAGGAAAATGTGGTTTATTTTGGCAACAAGCCGGGTGAAGTCAAGAGTGCCTCCAAAACCGAAATCAAAGTCATTCCGCCAAAGCTCATCGCTGACGCTCTGACCATCAAGGTTGTCGTGGCCGGCGCTTTGGGGATCGCCCAGTTTTCGCCGTACAAGCTGAAGGATGTCAGCAGCGAATACGGTAACTTCGGAAACCTCGATCAGGTTTATGCCATTGCCCTGGATGCGAATGAAAACCTTTATGCCCATTTGAAAGCGGGCAGCGTGGTTGTCAAAGTGTCACCTGCGGGCGCGAAAACCGAATTCGGCAAAGCCAGTTTCCCACAAGCGCTCGAGATGCACATCGGCCCGGGAGGATATCTCTATCTGCATCGAAGCCTCGGCAATCTTTTCCGAATCGGCCCCGGCGGCGGTGACGCGCAGCTTTTTTCCACTTTGCCGGTGCGAACCGCCACCTTCGATTTTGATGCGAATGGCAATATTCTCGCTGCTGGAAATAAGAGCGGCATATATGTCGTAGACCCCAATGGCACTCCGACCAGCACCGGGAAATTTCTCGCCTTCGATGTCAAATCCCTCAGAGTCTTCAATGGCTTCGTCTACGTGCTCGCGCTTTATACCGGCACCGACCCCTCAATACCCAAATCCGGTATTTGGCGCAGTCAAATTCTCTCGGCCAGCACTTTGGGCAACGAAGAGCTGGTCTTTGACTGGTCGAAGTCGGGAGATTTTGCCAAGGCAAAATTTTTCGCGATGACATTTTCGCAGGATGGCGAGATCTACGTCGGCACCAACAATGCCGATGCGATTCTGCTGATCCGTCCGGATGGCAGTTCTCAGGCGCTGTACAAAGGTCTCATCAATCCGGACGCGACGCATTTGGTGTGGGGAAACGGTGATTTCCTTTATCAAAACCGTGGCAGCGATAAGCCGGAAAACCGCCGGGTGATTCGCATTGACATGGGCAAGAAAGGCGCACCGTATTATGGGAGAAAATAATGGCGCGGACTTGAATGCAAAAGGAGGTGATGATGGAGCCCTAATTTACCGTAGCGAACGTTTTTTAATTCAACCAAGGGAACACTGACGAATCCCTGCTCATTCACGTTCTAAACATGGAGAAATGACCATGCAAAACAAGAGTCCATTTTTTGCCGCTTGCGTGATCCTGTTATTTGCCAGCGCCTCTGTTTATGCGCAGGCTCCCCTCATTAGCTTCGATCAAAATGAGGGCAAATGGGCACTTTCCTTGATGGAGCCAAACGTCAACTCGATCAAGATTACGGACAACTTCGTGGATGTGAAGGAAGGCAATGGCTCCATGGAAGTCACGGTGGCCTTGAGAAACTATGGCGCCTCGTGGGGAACCTGGACCGATTTCAAATACGATTTTCCAGCACCGGTCGATTTCAAGGATGCCGATGAGTTTCGATTTTGGGTGAAACTTCTCGACCGGCCTACGCAAAATCGAACCCTGCAATTTACCTGCGATTTCTTCGATCAGCCGCAGGGTGCACCCGGCTCCGAGCTTTGGCGCTATATGAATGGAACCGGCGATCGTGACATCTTCTATAATTCCAACACCGATTGGTTCGAGGTGGTTGTTCCCTTCAGCCGGCTGCGTCTTCCTGGCTGGTTTTCTCCGGTAAATGGCACTTTTGATAAAAACGCCGTTGTCGGCTTCGGGTTCGGCGTTCATGGCGACAACACCGCTGCAGACAGTGTCCGGTTCCTGATCGACAACCTTTATCTGGCCAAATCCCAGCGCACTGCTTCCATATTCAATTTTGATCAGAATGAAGGCAAATGGGGCATTTCGTTGATGGAGCCGAATGTCAATTCCATCGTGCTGAGAGACAATTTTGTCGACGTCGCCGAGGGCAATGGCGCCCTTGAAGTCGAAGTCAAGTTGCGTCATTTTGGCGCCTCGTGGGGAACCTGGACTGATGCCAAAATGGATTTTTCACCGCCGATCGACCTTACTGGCGCAACAGAATTTCGCTTCATGATGAAAGTGGTGACGCCGCCCAGCAATCCCAAGAAGGCCTTGCAATTCACGGCTGACCTTTTTGATCAACCAGCGGGCGCTGCGGGTTCCGAGCTGTGGAGATGGCCGGCGCAGTATGGTCTGTTTTACGGCCCAGACAACCAGAGTGGCTGGGTTGAAATCGTCGTCCCCTTCAAAGATATGTCCATCCCCGGATGGTTCTCCCCGGTCAACGGCCAATTCGATTTGAGTTCGATTGTCACTTTTGCCTTCGGTGTGCATGGCGACAGCACGGCAGCGGATAGTGTTGTTGTGTTGTTCGACGATTTGCATGCAACCAACGGCACATTTGTTCCAACGGCGGTCAAGGACAGGCCCGGCTCACATATCGTCAACGCATTCCGGCTGGAGCAGAACTATCCTAATCCCTTCAACCCGACGACTAAAATCAACTTCGTTCTCGATAAAGCCGGCAGCACTTCCTTGAAAATCTACAACACCAGCGGCCAGCTTGTGCAAACCGTCTTCGAGAATGCCAACAAACTGCCGGGGAGCTACTCGTTCGAGGTGGATATGAGCCACCATCCCAGCGGCATGTATTTCTACGTTCTCGAGCAAGGCAACCGGAAATTGGCCAAGAAAATGACCTTGATGAAGTAAAGTTGCTGATCACTGTCTGCTCTTACTCTTTCTCATACTCTGACGCGCTTTTAAAAATTGCCATCGTGAGTAAGAGGAGAAAGAGTAAGAGTGGGAGTAAGGGTGAAAGTGTTGAGGCTATTGGGTTCAATTGAAAGTAAATGTAATCCTCAATCTCGGGTGGGGCCGGCTGTCATTCTGGAAGACTGCGTCCGCAGGAATCTTTTTTCAAACCTGCACTGTGCTTGATCGTAACAAGCCTGCCCCGCCGCAGGCTTAGGGGTACTTCCAGTATGACATGGATTGTAGTCCACCGGCAAGTGAGGCATTACAAGTCAATTCGAGGTGTTCGGGGCCAGTGATTTTTCTGGCCCCGAATTTATTTTTCGAATTGGGACAGATTGCATATCCGCTTGAATCCGTTGCCTCCGTCTCCTCCGCGTTAAAATTTTGAATCGGAGAAATTATGAAGCCTGATCGTGCTCGAGCCATTTTTTGTTCATTGCTGCTTTGTTCGATTGCCTATCCCCAGCCGGCCTCAAAAATATCTGTGCGTAAAGAGTTGGACAATACCTTCAGCGTTGCCGTCAATCCTAAAATTCATCATGATTACGGCCTGTCCTATCCCATGACCTACCAGTTTAGCATTCCCCCGCATAGCACGGGATTGGCGGCCCATCGCAAATTTTCCGTAACGCAGGAATGGACACGGATCCCGGAGAAAACCTCCGCAGATTTTTTCAATGGCATCGAAGCGGTCCGATTTGACCATGCCAACCATGTTGCCTATCTTTCCGTGGCGTTCAGTAATGCAAGTGATTCCGTATTTCTCAAAATCGCCGACCAAGCCGGCACGAACGTCGCCATGGCATACGCGGGCATGAGCCGCTATTACGACAACCGGGATGCTGCGGTAACCGTTACCGCAGACGACTGGCATCCCAGCTTCGATGCTTATTTTCTCAAAGCGCTCAGCATATTTCGGAAATATCGCTTGTATGTATCGACGGCCATTGTCACCGAATGGTGTGATAGCACAACGTGGAAGCATATTCAAGCCCAACTTGATTCGGGATATGTGGAAGCCGCAGCGCATGGACGCAACCACATTTATGCGCCATATCCTGACGTGGCCTATGAAGTCACCGGCGCCAAGGAGGATATCATCAAAAATCTCGATCTTCCCGCCTCGTTCAGAAACGGTAACCGGGAGTATGTTTATGTCTGGATTGCTCCCTACGGTAACTATGATGAGCAAATCGAGTCGGCCGTCAGTCGCAATCAGTACTTGGTAAGCCGGCTGGTCAATTTTGGCTTTGGTAATTTTTCAAAGTGGAATGACCGGAAGAAGATGTATGATCCCATTGGCGTGGTGCACGAGATGGGGCCATTGTGGGGTGGGGTCACGGACACGACGATTCTGAATAACGATTTCGATGCCGTCGTGGCCGCCGGCGGAGTTTATCACGTCATGTGCCATCCCCACGTCATTCAAAACGATTGGGGCAAACGATATATATGGAGCCATCTCGAGCACATCAGCAACCGGAAGAATTTATGGTATGTCAACTTGGGGCATTTGTATCTCTATCACTTGTTGCAAGATGTCGATTCGACGCCGGTGACTTTTGTTGCGGATTTGGGCCACGATGTTCCAGCGAATTATGTTCTCAGCCAAAACTATCCCAATCCATTCAATCCGGCAACCACAATTCAGTATCAGTTACCAAAGGCCGGACGAGTATGTTTGAACATCATTGATGTTTGGGGACAACTCGTCGCCACTTTGGTGGATGAATATCAATCTGCCGGTCATTATTCTGTGGTCTGGAATGCTACAGGCTATGCGTCAGGACTATATTTTTATCAAATTTACACTGGCGAGTTTTTACTCAGCCGGCGGATGATCTTGTTGCATTAACTGAACCCACAAACAGAAAGGAGAGATCGTCATGCAAAATTTGCGAACGTATCTGTGCGCGACTCTTTTCTTGGGGTTGATTCTCATGGCAGGATGTAATACGAAAGAAGAGCCTACTGCTCCGGAGGGGAAAGAAAAACTTTCACTCCAGAAAACCGGCATGAATGCTGCAGCGGTCACGCCAATTTCCATCTACGGGGTTTGGCACGCCGGTAATGATTACTGTACGTGGGGCACCGTGCGGGATTTGGCGGAGTTCGACAGCAAGAATCATTGGCTGATCGATCGTGGGAATGGGCTTCCCTCCGTGAATTTGGTTGTCCTCAGTTTTGTTCATCCATTAAAACTGCTCAACAAGACCACCGATTCCCAGACCTTGAACGGCATCCCCAGAGGCATGACGCAGGAGATTGTGAACTATTTCAAGAGCAGAAATATCCGCGTCATGCTCTCCATCGGCGGTATCACGTACACCGAGGCTTGGAACCAAGCTTTGTCCACCAACCCGACACAATTGGGATTGAACGCGGCGGAAGTGGCTCAAACAATGGGCGTTGGCATCGAGATCGACTATGAGCAGAACAGTGACCCCAATCTCGACGGATTGCAGGCGTTCATCGATGCCTATCGCTCGGTCTTGCCCTACGATGCGACAGGAAACAACCATGCTGCCCGTTTAACCATCGACTTGGCCGCCGGAGATCGTTGGTTGATCGCTCTCACGCGCAAGGCCACGGCCG
>JAPDQK010000023.1:0-83606 GCA_034505955.1 Candidatus Zhuqueibacter pondensis | reverse complement strand
ACGGCCTGCCCCTGCTCCAGCAAGCGCTCGCCCTGGGCCGGCAAATGGGCCATCCCGGGCTGCCGCAGGTAGAAAAACTGTTGCGGCAATACACTTAGTTGCTGGTTGCCGATCGTCGTAATTGCACAAGGCTGGGAAAAACATTCAGCCTTTCCCTCGCATGTCATTCGGGAAGAATTGCCATGTCCCGTACACTGGACTTCCGATCTCAGGTGAAAATTGAAACCACTCTCGGAGCATGTCATGCAGGAGGCATCCCTACGGGCGTAGCCTACGGACGCAGTCTTTTTGAGCACTACGACCATGCCGATGCTGAAAAAGACTCCCTGCGGGCGTAGCCTCCTGAGTGACAGCGATGTATTTTCGTGGTAATTTGCCATGTCCGTTTGGACACCCTACGGGCGTAGCCCATCATGATGAAAATGAACTTTCGTAGTAGTGCCTTAAGGCACTGACCCTGAAGGGTCTACTACAAAAGTATTTTCGTGGTAATCCTTTTTCGCACAAGCATTGTGCTCGGAATGAAAAAGATTCCCCCCCCACGGGCGCAGCCCACGGGCGCAGGCTTACAGCCGCAGGCTCTACGAGCCGTAGGCCTACGGAATGACAGCCTTTTTTGTGTCTGAATAGTCGAGGGAAAACTACCAGGTCGAAAGCCATTCTTCAATTTCCCGAATCAAAGCCGGCAGGTTCGGGTGCTCGAAACTCAATATTGTCGTGGGAATGCGATGGTGTTTGGCTGCGTCCGTAGTTCAGATGGGAGAATTCTTACAAAAACTAAAGGGCGCGGGCAACAAATTTTTCCGCATCAATTCGCCAATCAGATAATGCGAGCCGGTGACGCAGAGCAGGTCCTGGTCGCGGCAATTGGTGCAGGCGTGGGAGAACGCCTCCGCGGGCGAATCGATCGCCTTGCTGACAAAGCCCAACGCTCTCGCCGCTTTTGCCAATTGCGCCGGCGGTCGCGCGCGATCCGTGGGCGGGGTGGCAAAGATGAAATGAGGTCGAAGATTTTTCCACGCTCTAAAAATCGGCAGCAGCGTTTTATCTTCGAGCAATCCCATCACCACCCACAAGCGTTTCCACTGGAAAACTTCGCGAAGATGGCGCACCAGGACGCGCATGCCATCGGCATTGTGCGCGGCATCAACCAGCACGGTGGGTTGCTGCCGTACAATTTGCAGGCGCGCCGGCCAGTGGGCGGTTTGCAATCCCCGCCGAATGGCATCGGCAGCAATGGAAAAACTTTTTTCCTGCAACAACACTGCTGTTAAAATGGCGAGGCCGGCGTTGTTGGCCTGATGCCGTCCGCCGAGGGCGCAATCGACTTCAGGGAGATCAAAGCCAAAATTCGGCAAATTGACCGTAAAACGCAAGTTGGCGGGTTGAACTTCAATTTTGTTGATTTGACCCTGCACGCGCCAGTCATAAAACGGCGCCTGCAATTTTCGGCATTGGCGTATGATCGGCGCGCGCGCCGCTTCCCGGCGAACCCCGGAAACGCACGGCACGCCCCTTTTGATAATGCCCGCCTTTTCAGCGGCAATTTGTGCCAGCGTACGGCCGAGATATCTTTGATGCTCCAAGCCGATTGAGGTGATGACCGTCACTTCCGGCTGCACCACATTTGTGGCATCGAGCCGGCCGCCGAGTCCGGTTTCGATGATGGCCAGCTCAACTTGCCGCTGCGCAAAAATCTCAAACGCCATCGCGGTGATCACTTCGAAATAAGTCGCCTGCAGCGACTCGACCAACGGTTTGCAACGGTGCAACGCCTCTTCAATTTCTTCAAACGAAACCGGCACGCCGTCGATTTGAATGCGCTCGTTGAGATCGACCAAATGCGGTGAGGTATACAAACCGGTGCGCAGCCCGGCGGCCTTGCCAATTGCCGCGAGCATCGCCGCGGTCGAGCCTTTGCCGTTGGTGCCGGCGATGTGAACCGTCGGATATTTCAGTTGCGGCTGGCCGAAAAACTCGCAGAGCTTTTCTATCCGCTCCAGACCGAGCTGCCAGCCGAAAAAGCCGAGGGAGTCGAGGAAGCGTTGGGAATCGTTACTCAATGATGGCCGATGGCATGATTTCATTTCGATGGATGGACATTCTCGGGCAACTGCCTCGGAACAAATTCTTACCCGAAATCAGGCTGTATCTTTTCGCATTGCTCGAGGAAAATGGAAAGGTTATGCTTCTTCTCAAAAGGGATGTCGTTGTAAACAAGAAATGCCTGTAAAACTTTTTCAGCAGCCTGCTGGCAATGATAAATGGCGGTGTCAAGATTTTTTTCTCGATTTCATGCACGATATTTTCCGACCTTGATCCTTTCCTGCTTCAGTGAGAAGGCCGTCTTGCCCTCAAACCAATATAGTCCACACCTCTTTGGAATGCAATATTTTTTGGGGCCATTCAGTTTTTTGATCACCAGGAACATTTTCCAGCAATGCCGGCGGGCATACGGCGGCGGGCGCAAGATTGAGTTCGGAAGAAAAGTGGGTTTTGCTCGCGTCTTGTTTCGGGCTGAGCGGTATCACTGCAAATAATGCCTTGCCGGTGAAGAATCTGATTTGAGATCGGAGGCCGGAGGAGATTTGAAGACATCGCCCTTTCCATGGGCTCAATGCCAACCGGTGTCAGCCAGTGCAAAAGCGGCCGGCGTAAAAAAATTTTCATCGATGCCGGTATTGAATTGCACCTCGGAAATTTTCCAGTTGTGCAGCGAGAAATCGACAAGCGGTGTGTTTAATTTGAAGTCGATTTGGGTCGGAATCCAGAGACCGCTGGTTTGCTGATAGTTGTTGAAATCGGCGCTGAACTTGACGTAGCCCGGCATTTTCGTGCGAATTGTATATTCCAGATGCGCCAGCCGTCCTGTATCCTGGTCAAAATCCGCCAAATACTCATCAGGAGGATAATTACCGGCATTTAAACCGAAGGTGATGCGGACGCGGTCATAAATACGGCCACCCTGTTTCATTTCGTTGACAAATTCCGGGAAAGCGCCGTTGTCGAGAAATTTATAGGGAAGTTCCATGAGATAATCAATGGCGGGAATGGTAAAATTGGCACGCGCGACATTCTCTGCATCAATCCTGCCATTCACCAAGGCCCACGGCCGGAAATTGCTGTATCCCCAGACGTGATGGCCGCGCGCGGTGGTCATCTCGATACGTCCCGCTTTCCGGCGCAGGAGATAATGTTGCACGGTTTCGATTTTACGCTGTGGCCACATGTCGAGCCAATCGGCAAATACCGCACCCACCGGTGAATGCCACTTGTCAATCAGGCGAAAGCTGACATCGACCTTGCTCAACCAGGTCGCAAGACCGCCGTTCGCTGCGATGGCGCGCAAGATCACCTCCTGTCCCTTTTGCAGGCTCAGCACGCGCAGCTCCTCATTGCCACGGGAACGTCTCGCATGCGGGATCACCACTTGATTCACCACGAGCAGCGTCGCAATCATGAGAATGGTGAACAACATGATGCGCTTCAACATCCCAACTTCTCCTTGCTGTATATTTTGAATACACCGTGTATAGTTCGTACACTTGGAACAATTTCGATTCAAATTTTATATAACAATTTTGGTCTTAAAATTCTTCCACAACTGCAGCATTGCAGCAATGATAGCAGGTGCTTATCTTACGGCGCTCGGATGCAATTGTTTCATCTTTTCCAGCAGGATCGACCCAGATACTAAATTATTGCAAAACCCGTACCGAGCGCAACACGTGTTTGGTCTCTGAAAATACAACAATCCTGGTTGAACGGTTGGTGGGATCCTGCCATGAATTTCTGCAGCACATTTTTAACTTCCCTCTTGTTTCTAATCTTCATTTTTCCTACTTTCAAAATGGTCACCGGTGAGGCTTGAAAGATGTCAACCAACTACGCCCATAAGCCGATTTCAATATAAAATGGCACCAGTTAAAACTGAAGTGGACCGCAGCGCATTGCACGCGCAGATCCGTGAGAAAATTCAGGAAGTTCGCACGCGGCACAAAGTTCGGGCCCCGGAGTTTCCAGCGCACCTGGTTTGGCTGAATGTGCGACGCCCCAAAGACAGGCCTGTTTCGTTGCCGGACGAGAGGGCGTCCGCAGGCAAGCTGTCGCTGGCCGAACTGCGAGGGAAAATCGTCCTTCTCGATTTTTGGACTTACTGTTGCATCAACTGCATGCATGTGATTCCCGACTTGAAGTATCTGGAGGAGAAATATGCCGGGCGTCCGGTCGTTGTCATTGGGGTGCATTCGGCCAAATTCACCAACGAAAAGGACGTCGCCAACATCCGCGAGGCTGTGCTGCGTTATGAGATCGAACATCCGGTCGTCGTGGATTCTGATTTCGCTGTTTGGCAGCAATATGCCGTGCGTGCCTGGCCGACTTTGGTGATGATCGATCCCGAAGGCTACATCATGGTGATTTTCTCGGGGGAGGGCAACCGCGAGATTATCGACAATTACCTCGAAGTCGCGCTTGCGATTTTTGAACAAGAAGGCAAGTTGAATCCGGCGCCTCTCGTGCTGCTGCCGGAAATTTCGGCGATGACCAGCGCCTTTTTGCGCTATCCGGGCAAGATTGCTGCAAATCCCGCCAATCATGTGTTGGCAATTGCGGACTCGAATCACCATCGTATTCTCATCCTGGCGCCGGATGGAAAGGTGCAGGACACTGTCGGCTGCGGTCTGCCGGGACTTGATGACGGGGATTTCGAAACGGCGCATTTTTTTCATCCTCAAGGCATGGCATTTCACGGCACGGACTTGATTGTTTGTGACACCGACAATCATTGTTTGCGCCGCATTGATTTTACCAGCCGCAGCGTGACCACGATTGCCGGAACCGGCGAGCAAGCCAAATATACCACTCGGGGCGGCGCTGGCTTGAAGACCCCGCTCAACTCGCCGTGGGATATTTTCATTGCCGGCAACACCGGTTACATCGCCATGGCCGGACCGCATCAAATTTGGACGATTGATCTCAAAACCCACCGCGTCGAACCCTTTGCCGGCAGCGGTCATGAAGCGCGCCGTGACGGCGACCGCCATGACGCAGCTTTTGCGCAACCCAGTGGTATCACCGGCGAACTGATCGGCTGTCAGTTGACGCGACTTTTTGTCGCCGACAGCGAGATTTCGAGTGTCCGGCAAATAGACTGCCGTACCGAAAAAGTGACAACACTGGTCGGTGGCGATCTGTTTCAATTTGGCGACATGGATGGCACCGGCGACCAGGTTCGTCTGCAGCATCCTCTCGGCATTACCTGTCATGAGGGCAAGCTCTATCTGGCCGATACCTACAATCACAAGATCAAAGTGATTGATCCGAACCTGCGCACCTGCAAGACCTTGTTCGGTACGGGTGAGCCGGGGCACGTTGACGGGGTGGAACCGCGTTTTTACGAGCCTTCGGGGCTCGCTTTCCTCGGCAGCAAGTTGTACATCGCTGATACCAATAACCATGCAATTCGTGTTGCCGACCTTCATACCGGAGAGGTCAAGTCGCTGAAGATAAAACCGCGGCCAATATTGGATCCCGGCGTAACGAGCATCGATCATCTCGTGGCCGCGAACACGCCGGTAACGCGTTTGCCGGGCCAGACGCTTTCCCCAAACGCCACGCAACTGGTTCTGAACATCGAGTTGCCGGCCGAAATGGAATTCAATGCCGGTACGCCGCTCCAGCTGTTGGTGCGAACCCTCAATGGTGCACTTGCGTTCGATTCCCCCGCGATGGCCATTGCGGCGCCCCAAGGCACAACGTTGGTGCCATTCCGGGTTTTGCCGGATTTCGGTGGCACCGCATTACGATTGGAATTGTTGTATTATTACTGCCATAAAACGCGTGGCGTTTGCATGGTTCGGCAAGTGGTTTACGAAATGACCATTTTGTTTGAAGCCAGTGGTTCACGCGAGCTGGTTATTACCGATCAAGTTGAAGATTGAATCATGCGCATCACCAACGGCGAGATTTTGGGGCTCGCGACTCAGGAGATTTATTTGCAGGGAGTGGAGTATTATCGTCGCGGCCGCGTCCGCATTCTCCAGTTTCAAGAGGATTTCGTCACGGCGCGCGTGCGGGGAAAACAGGAGTACAGCGTCACCGTGCGGCGTAATGGCACCGGTTTTGTGGCCAATTGCACCTGTCCTCATACATTCGCCTGCCAGCATATCATCGCCACATTGCTGCAGGCCCGGGAATATTACAACTCAAACCTGATGGAAAAGAAAACGCGCAAGCTCGGCGAATCGCAAACCCAACAACAGGAAAAAGCGAGGAGCGGCTTGGCCGCCGGTGATTGGCGCCAACTTGTTCACGCGATCCACCAATCGAGCGCTGTTGAGGCGACAGGGCAGTCATCTGCTTCCCAGGTTGCCAGCCGTTTGGCATGGCGGGTTTATTTTACCCTCGAGCTTGGACGCAATGCATGGAGGCTTGCCGCCTATCGCGCGCGCCGGCGTAAAGACGGCACGTATGGTATCGCTTATCCGACCTCTGTGCGCGAGCAGCCCTATTATCACCTCAGCCTGTCGCAGAAGGAAAATCTGGCGCTGATGCTGCTGGATTCGATCGATCAAGCAACTTCTTATCCCTATACCCAGTGGCATCGGAACGACTATCAACTTTCGTATGGCAGCCGTTATGGGATGCTCTTCGATCTTTTGCGTGATAGTGAGATCTACATGGCAGAAGACGAGCAAAGACAAAATCCGCTGCGCCTCAGGCCGGAAATTGCGCGTTTTGAAATTCGCTTGCAGGAAAACAATGGTGATTTGCAACTGCTGCCCACGCTCCTGATCGGGGATGAGCAAATTCCGTTCGGCCAGGATATTTACATTTTGACATGCGATCCCATTTGGATTCTGTACGATAGAGTCATTTTCAAGCTCGAACATGCCTCTGACCCCAATTTTGCGTTTGCCGCGCAGAATCTGCTGGACACGACGGACGGGCAGGTGTCACCATTTGTACACTTCCTCCAAACCTTTCGCCAACCACAGCCGATCATGATTCCCAAAGCGGAGCTGGGCGAGTTTTTCGCAGCACTCGCTCCCAGATCGCATTGGCTTTCCTTTTTCACGCTTCCCAATCGTGACCGTTTGCCGGTAATCGACAAATTCCAAGCCAAACGGCTTTATCTCGAAGAAAATCTCGAGATTCTCAAAGCGCGCCTGAAATTTGTCTATGGGAATCAGGAGATCGAATGCGAGCCGCCGGTGGATTTTCTCGAGGGGCAATTGGGGCGGAATGAGCTGCTGGTTTACAGCGGCGAAGGCTTGAATTTTTTGAGAGTGCATCGTGATCGCGAACATGAAAATCAGGCCCAGGCGCTGTTACTGGCCAGCGGTGCCCGCCAGGCCGCCACCGGTGAATTCATCATTCGGGAAAGTCTTGCGATCGATTGGCTGCTGTATGAAATACCCAAACTGGTCGAACAGGGATTTCAGATTTTTGGTGAAGCCGAGCTGAAGCGCCACAAAGTTCGACGCGCCAAACCGACTCTGAAAATCAGCGTCAACAGCGAGATCGACTGGTTCGATCTGCAACTCATGGTCGACTTTGACGGAATACTGTTGACTTTGAAGGAACTGCGGAAGTCACTCATCCACCACACGCGCTACGTCAAATTGCGCGACGGCAGCACGGCGCTTCTGCCGGAAGAGTGGCTCGAGCAATTTTCCCATCTTTTCAACCTTGGCGAGCCTGGCGATGAGCGGATCAAGGTTTCACGCCACCATCTCACCTTGATTGACACACTATTCGAGGCCGCGACCGTGAAAGATGCGGATGCGGCCTATTACGAAAATTTGCAACGCCTGCGTGATTTTCGCGGCATCAGGGAAGCCGCGGTGCCCGAAAGTTTTCACGGTGAGCTGCGACCGTATCAGCAGAAGGGTTTGAATTGGTTTTATTTTTTGCAGGATTATCGCTTCGGCGGCTGTCTGGCGGACGACATGGGCTTGGGCAAGACCGTACAGGCGCTGGCACTCTTGCAAAATGAAAAAGAGAGAGGGGTGACCATTCCCAGTCTCATCGTGTGCCCGACTTCGGTCCTCTTTAATTGGGAAAAAGAAATTCAGCGGTTCACGCCCGGACTGCGATTCCTGGTGCATGCCGGCATCGATCGTCGCCGGCTCAAGCAATTCGAAAATTGCGACCTCGTTCTCACCAGTTATGGGGTGTTGCGCCGCGATATTGTGTTCCTCAAAGATGCCAAATTCCATTACGTGATTTTGGACGAATCGCAGAAAATCAAAAATCCATTGTCCCAAACTGCCAAAGCCGCACGGCTGTTGCAAGCCAATCACCGCCTGGTTCTGACCGGAACACCGGTGGAAAACAACACCCAGGAATTATGGAGCCAGTTCGCTTTTCTCAATCCGGGTCTGCTCGGCAGCTTCAATTATTTCAAGGGGGCATTCACCCGCCCGATTGAAAAAGAGGGCGATAAAGCGACCGCGCAGTTGCTGCGTAAAATGATTTTCCCGTTTGTGCTGCGGCGTACCAAAGATGCAGTTGCCAAGGAGCTGCCGGCCAAGGTCGAGAATTTGTACTATTGCGCCATGAGCGACGAGCAACAGAAGGTATACAATCTCTGGCGCGATTACTACCGTGCGCATGTGATGCAGCAAATCGATTTGAATGGTCTGCAAAAGTCCCGCATGTATGTGCTCGAAGGATTGACCAGGCTGCGCCAGATTTGCTGCCATCCGCGCCTGACCGAAAAAAAGTATCACCACGATTCCGGCAAGTTCGAGGCGCTGAAAGAGATTCTCGAGAACATTCTTGCCGAGAATCACAAGGTGTTGCTCTTTTCACAGTTCGTGCGAATGCTGCGCCTGATCTGCCTGCATCTCGACGAACAGAAGATTCCCTATGCTTATCTTGACGGCCACACCCGGGATCGCGAGCAACCGGTGCAACAATTTCAAAACGACCCGGCCACGAAAGTTTTTCTGATCAGCCTGCGCGCCGGCGGCTTGGGGCTCAATCTCACCGCTGCCGATTACGTCATCCTGTACGACCCGTGGTGGAACCCCGCCGTGGAAACACAGGCCATCGACCGAACTCACCGGATCGGCCAGGATAAGCAGGTTTTCGCCTACAAGCTCATCACCCGTGACTCCGTCGAGGAAAAAATTCTGCAACTGCAGGAGCGCAAGAAAGAGCTGGTCTCCGAGCTGATTACCACGGACAGCGGGATATTCAAGCATTTAACCAGGGAGGATATCGAGATGTTGTTTAGTTAGTTTCAGCCAGATAAAAGTCAAAATTGTTTTGAGCGCGAACATTACGCTTGGGTTATCTGGGGGAAACACGTGAGGCGAAAGCGCACAGATTTCAATTACTTGATCCCGGCCAGGGCGCCACGCCAGCGTAATTTATCCAGCGGCACTACTTTTCGCAGCCGCGCACGGCAGAATCGTGCTGCGCCGGTTGCGAAAATATCCAATAGGCCGTGATTGATGACACGTGATGAGCTGTTCGTGAAACTGCGACTTGGCGGAGCATTCGTTCCACGCGCAATTTCCAACGCGACTCTTTCACTCTCACCAATCACCAAGTGTTCAAATTCTCATACCCCCAAAGGAGTTTTGTCATGAATCTTTACGTTGGAAATCTGTCGCGCCAGGTAACAGAAGACGATCTCCGCCAAGCTTTTGAAACCCACGGTGAAGTCACCTCGGCAACCGTGGTCAAAGACAAATTCAGCGGAGAGTCGCGGGGATTTGGCTTTGTGGAAATGCCGGCAAAATCACAAGCCATCGCTGCCATGAAGGCGCTCAACGGCCAGGAATTGCTGGGCCGCGCAATGATCGTCAGCGAGGCACGATCTCGCGAAGACCGTCGTCGTGGAGGTGGTGGCGGTTTTAGAAGAAATGGCGGTGGCGGCAGGCGGCGTCCGTATTGACTCGTTTCCCACCCACGCAACATTCCGACCCACCTTACAGATCTGAGCGGATGGCACGATGAAAAAGGATGGTGGTGGGTCCATGGGGGGAGTTGCCGTTTTATATCGTAGCCTTGCAGCTCTGTTCCGGCTGTGCAACAGTGCGGACTGAACGGTTGTGCCTTATGTTTCGTCTTTCTTGTTGATAGCACGGGTGATCCTGTTCGGACAGGAATATTAATCTGAATATGTAGAGAGTTGGAGTCATGAAGCCTTGGAGCAAAAGTAGGCGCATCTTTCTGCGTTCGTTATTGAGGCCAGAAGCCATTGTTCTATTGGCATGTTACGGATTTCATTTGGGATGCGCCAACCGCACAAATCATCATGTTGTTCTTTCCGATCACGGTCTCATCTCACCACGGGCACAAGAAAATATCCGCAGCGTCGTTGCCTCGGTGGTGGGAGTCGCGGCCATGTTCGATTATCGTCTGGATTTTTTTCGGTATGAGACCGTAAATGGTCAATTCATCCCGGATGCCATCAGTCCAACCGGCTATCGTTTGGCAAAAGTGGCCAATCCGATCACCACAGCCAAAAAAATTCAAAAGGTTCACGGCGGCGGCTTGATCATTTACCGCGACGATCGCAACACGGTTATTCTGACCACCGAGCATATTTTGTCCTCGCCGGATACTATTCGGACCTACTACCGGGATGCCGCCGGCAACGAGACGAAAGTTCTTTCCTCGCGCGCGGTCAAAAAGCGAACGACGCACCATGTGATCGATCAAATCAACCAACTGCTGCCGGCTGAAGTTCTGCACACTGATCCTCGAGCGGACCTGGGACTGGTGATGGTCACCACCTCGCAGACTTTGGGATTGACTTTTCCATACAGTATTGCTTACAAGTCGGAAGTGAAGTGGGGGGATGTCGCATTTGTCTTTGGCTTTCCGCGAGAAATAAAACAACTTTCGGTGGGATTGATTAGCCCGTCTCCCTACCCCGGTGTTTTTTCCCTGGATGTGGTTGGCCGTTTCGGCTTCTCCGGCGGTCCGGTGTTTGTGATACGACCCGGCGGTGATTTGGAATTGGCAGGCATCATTCGTGGCGTGCCGGTCAACAAATTGCAATACATCGCACCCCCGCCGGAGATTCTGCCCGGACAGAACCTCCAGGCTGATGACTTGGAGCGGACGACCGCGCAGGAGATTGACATGATCGAATACGGTACAGTCTATGCTTTGGGTGTGGAAAAAATCGGCCGATTTCTCAAAGACAGCGTTCCAATACTGGAGAAAAAAGGAATTTACTTGTCCAGGCACTTGTTGCCGAAGTAGGAAAGAGTTGTTGCTGGTTGCTTGATTACTTTTTTATGGGGGTATGGACTCCCCAATTTACAATTTTGGGGTATTATTTCTATAACTTTCTCAGAACCAATGTCGCCGTATCGGGCTCGATGCACATGCGGAACTTGCGCAGGAAATTCATGCCGACCAGGCCATCAACCCCCAACTCCTCGGGAAGATCGAGGATGATCATAGGGAAATTTTGCATAACAATGCCGCCCACTCGAAAGGTGGCAACTTTCGTCAATGGCGCAAAAACCGTCGGCTGTCGTGAAGCTGTTACAATCCGAATCACTCGGTTCGGATCAAGTTCCAAAGCCAGTTTCGGGGCAAGATCTTTACGAAGCGTGCAGAAGGAAGCGCCCGTGTCTGCCATAAATTCAAGCTTGGCATTCATAACCAGCACAGGAACAACCAGCAAGCCGTTCCGCGCAAATCGCCCTCGGATTCGATCAAACCGCACCAAGCACCACCCCCATTCCTTCAGGGACAGGCTCACCGGTAAAAAAAAAGTACAGATCCTTTTCCGGGTTTTGCCTGAGAATCTGAAAGCCCTGATCGTAAACCGACTTTCTCTCTTTGCCGTGCACGATAACCTTTCCGGCCACTGGCACTGTGAAGTTCTCGTTTTTAGTCACTTCGACCACAACCCATTCGTCTTTGTATTTGCGCCGGATTGATGAGATTTTTAACGGTTTGGTCATATTTTTTCTCCAATGCAAAATACCACAATTAATTTATAAAACCTAGTCGTACCTTTCAAGTCTTTTCAGTAAGAATTCCCGCCAGCTTGGCCGGATCAATATTTCCTCCGCTTACAATAATCCCGATCCGTTTTCCACGCCAGCCCAAATCATTTTTCAGCGCGGCGGCCACCGGCACTGCCGCAGTCGGCTCGATGAGAATTTTCATCCGTTCCAATACCAGGCGCAGTGCGTTTTTGATTTCTTCTTCTGAAACCAGCAGCACGCCGGCAAGATGTTCGCGCATGATCTCAAAAGTCAACACCCCCGGAGAAGTCACTTGCATGCCGTCAGCAATCGTGGGCGGGACCGGAATCAAGACCCGTTCACCTTTTTGCAGCGAAAGATAGGTGTCATTGGCCACCTCCGCCTCAACGCCGTAAATTTCGGTCGCTGGTGAGAGATGATGCATACTGATGGCATTGCCGGAGATGAGTCCGCCGCCGCCAACCGGTGCCAGCAGAATGTCGAGGCCGTCGATCTGCTCGAAAAATTCCAGCGCGATCGTGCCTTGTCCGGCAATGATGTGCGGATGGTCGAACGGTGGAATCAGGGCGCGTTGCTCATTTTCCTGAATTGCGCGGGCAATCGCGGCGCGGTCTTCTTCGTAACGATGGTAAAGAACGATCTCCGCACCGTAACCCTTGGTGGCAGCAAGTTTGGCTGCCGGCGCATCGGTGGGCATGACGATTTTGGCCGAGATGCCGAGCAGTTTTGCAGCGAGTGCCACGCCTTGCGCATGATTGCCGGAAGAATAGGCCACCACGCCATGTTGCCGTTGCTCCGGGGTCAGTTGCGATAACGCATTGTACGCACCGCGAAATTTGAACGCACCGGCACGCTGGAAGTTTTCGCACTTGAAAAAGAGCTGATTGGCAGCGAGATTGTTCAAAAAAGTCGAGGTGAGCACCGGCGTGCGATGCGCAATGCGCTGCAATCTGCCGGCGGCAGCCTTGATGTCATCGAAAGTGGGTAACATGATCCCTCGCTTGATTGATGAAAAGTTCCTCTGAAAACAACTTTTGTAGTTACGCCTTTAGGCGTCGTGCTCTCAATAGGCCACAAATGCCTGAAGGCCTACGGCTGTAAGCCTGCGGCCCCGCAGGGAGCCTTTTTAAGGATGAGGTATGGCCGTAGTACTGAAAAAGATGCCTCCTGCATGACATGCTCCAAGAGTGGTCTAAATTTTCACCTGTGATTGGGTGTTCCGTGTACGGGACATGGCAATTCCTGCGAAATAATGGAAACGTAACGACTCCCTTCCGCACAAACATAACAATAATTTTCACAAATGCAAGAGGGAGTATCGAATAATCACCGCATGCGAGAACCTGAAACCGTCTGTTACAATTTCGAAAAAAACGGTTGACAAATTGCACGTAATTTTGTAAAATAGCAACAGCGGGGCGACAGAGCACGGGTCCAAGTACTGGGTTCGAGATCATTGTCCCAGGGCGTCAGGACTGCCAAGTGCAATCATCCTGTTTTCAGGAGCGCCAATCTCATTGTGACAGTCGCCCCGCATTTATTTCCTGCGCTTTTTACATCCAACCCACATTTTTATGAAAACTCTCGTTATTCTCTTGGGAACCGTGCTATTCGCTTCACAAGTCTCAGCGCAAACACCTTACAAGACTCCCCCCAAAGAAGTCGTCGCGATTCTCGATGCACCGCCGACACCGATCGTTCGCGTCAGTCCGCGCAAGAATGCCATGGCGCTCGTCGCCTATCGACCACATCCGTCCATCGAACTGCTCGCGCAACCGTTCCTTCGACTGGCTGGCTTGCGAATCAATCCGGAGCTGGGTTGCCGGCAGCGATTGATGCAATATACCGGTTTGTCGATCACTTGGCTGCAACCAAGCAGGATGATCAAGGTGGAATTGCCGGAAAATGCCAGAATCGGCATCCCCATGTGGTCTTATGATGGCAAAAAGCTTGCCTTTACGAATGATCTCAACGACGGCGTCGAATTGTGGGTTGTCGAGGCCTCGAGCGGGAAGGCCAAAGTGCTTGCCGGTGTCAGAGTCAATGATATTCTCGCCTCGCCGTTTGCATGGATGAGCGACAACCTGCATCTGCTCGTTCAACTGGTGCCCGCGCAACGTGCACGCGCACCGGAGGCAGCGAAAATTCCATTTGGTCCGATTGTCGAAGAGACTTCGGGAAAATTTTCCCGGATGGCGACTTATCAAGATTTGTTGAAGAATCCGCATGATGAAGCGCTTTTTGAACATTTTGCCACCTCGCAAATTGCCGTGGTCAACACCATGACGGGAGAAATCAAACCCATTGGCGCACCGGCCATGATCATGCGTGCAAGCTTCTCGCCGGATGGAAAATATCTTCTGATCACAAAACTCAAGCGGCCCTTTTCCTATCGGGTGCCGTATTATTATTTCACTCGTTCGACAGAAATATGGGATGCCGAGGGCAAACTTGTCACCACAATTGCTGATCTGCCGATCTCTGATGAAATTCCGACGCAGGGCGTGCCCACCGGGCCTCGTCATGTGATGTGGCAGCCGCTGCACCCGGCGAAACTCGTCTGGGTGGAAGCATTGGACGGTGGCGATCCGCTGAGAAAAGTTCCCTACCGCGAAAAATTGATGAGTCTTTCCTCTCCCTTCACCGCCTCGCCAACTGAAGTGATGCAGATTCAACATCGATTCTCCGATTGCGATTGGACCGCGCGACGCGATGAGGTGCTCCTGACGGAATATGACCGCGACCGGCGCTGGCGAACGACCGCGGTTCTCAATCTGACAAAACCAACCAAGACGCGCAAAGTCGTTTTCGATCTCAGCATCAACGATGCCTACAACGATCCGGGATGGCCGGTCTATGAAACCCTGCCGAATGGCGAAACCGTTCTTGTCCAGGAGGGTGATTGGATTTATCTCAGCTCACGCGGCGCCTCACCTGAAGGGGACCGCCCAAGATTGGATCGCCTGAATTTGAAAACCCGGACCAAACAAGAGCTGTTCCGCTCGCCGGAGAAAGCTTACGAGCAGTTTATTTCATTTTTTGGCGATGACCGCAAAACCATCCTTACGCGATATGAGTCAGTAACCGAGCCGCCCAATTATTTTCTCACTAATCTCAAGAACAACAAACGCATCACGCTGACCGACTTCAAGGATCCGGCGCCACAGCTCACCGGCTTGAAGAAAGAGCTGGTGAAATATCACCGGCCGGATGGCGTGGAATTATCGGGCATGCTCTATTTGCCGCCCGGCTACCGGCAAGGCACCAGGTTGCCGGTGGTGATTTGGGCCTATCCGTTGGAATATTCTGATCCTGCCACGGCTGGGCAGATTCGTGGTTCGCCACATACATTCACGTTTTTTCGCGGGGCCTCGCCGTTGTTCTTTGTGACTCAGGGGTATGCGGTGTTGATGGATGCCACCATGCCGGTGATCGGCGATCCGGAAACGATGAACAACACGTACATCGAGCAAATTGTGGCTGCAGGAAAAGCGGCAATCGATAAACTCGATTCGATGGGCGTGATCGATCGGAACCGAGTGTGCATTTCCGGTCACAGTTATGGCGCTTTTATGGCCGCCAATCTTCTGGCGCATTCGGACTATTTTGCCGCCGGCATTGCGCGCAGCGGCGCTTACAATCGTTCCCTGACGCCGTTCGGCTTTCAGAGCGAGCGCCGTTCATTTTGGGAAGCGCCTGATCTTTACATGAAAATTTCGCCGTTCACGTTTGCCAACAAAATCAATGAACCGTTATTGCTCATCCATGGCGAAGCCGACAACAACTCCGGCACGCACACCATGCAATCCGAGCGCCTCTATCAGGCCATCAAGGGCAATGGCGGCACTGCACGATTGGTGCTGTTGCCCCATGAGAGCCACGGTTACCTCGCACGCGAATCAGTGTTGCACACACTGGCAGAAATGTTCGAGTGGGCGGATAGGCATGTCAAGAACAGACAAGTCGAGGCCGGGTCAAAATAACAACCGCAGTAAGAATTTAGCCACCTGAATTTTGCATGCTGACTTGCTGTTCGCCGGAATAAATGGCGTGTTCACAAAACTCCGTCAGGAGTGAACTGTTTGTAGACATGGGAAGCTTGCGTGTCTTTAAACTCCGTTAGGAGTGGCCTGTAGAATTTCTCATGATCTGGCGTGGTTTTTTGAGGAGAACCAAACAGGTCACTCCTGACGGAGTTTTTGGAAATGCGATATGCAGCTTCACTAAAAACAGTTCACTCCTGACGGAGTTGACCGCAAGTTTGCCTGCAAGATTTTTTCTGCACCACCCCTTGGGTGGTCGGGCGTCGCGATCAAATCGGCGTTCCTCGCGGAAGGAATCACTCTGGGTGCAAAATTCAGGAGCCAACTGAAATAGATGTCATTCTGGAAGACTGCGTCCGAGGAATCCTTTTACGCCTTTGCAGAGGTCTCGCTAAAAAAGCAAAAAGATTCCACGGAGGAATGACATGAAAAGCAAGTGAGATTTCAAACGGCTGAACTTCTACCAACCGCAATGGCAACTGCTTTTCGTCTCGACCAGTCATTTGCCCTCCAAATGGACTCCCAGGATCCGTTGGCCGCGTATCGAGATCGATTTTACATCCCCCAAACCGAAACTGGTGAAGATTGTATTTATCTTTGTGGCAATTCGCTTGGTTTGCAACCGAAAACCGCAGCCATTTATGTTGAACAAATTTTGAAAGACTGGGAGCTACTCGGCGTCGAAGCACATTTTCGTGCCGGTCATCCGTGGATCACATATCACGAATTGCTCACGGAATCAATCGCCCGGCTGGTGGGCGCAAAACCCATCGAAGTCGTGGTGATGAACGCCCTCACCGTGAATCTGCATTTGATGATGGTTTCGTTTTATCGGCCAACATCACAACGTCATAAAATTCTCATCGAAGCCAACGCCTTTCCCTCGGATCAGTACGCGGTCAAATCACAGCTCGCGTTTCACGGCTTTGATCCGGACACCTCATTGATTGAGATTTCTCCTCGTCCGGGCGAGCGCATTATACGGATTGAAGATATTGAATCGTTGATTGCGCGAGAGGGCGATTCGATTGCACTCATCATGCTCGCAGGCGTTCAATACGCCACCGGCCAGGCGTTTGAAATGGCGCGAATCGTCAGGGCCGGCCATGCCAAAGGATGCGTGGTTGGCTTCGATCTGGCGCATGCTGTTGGCAATGTGATTCTCCAGTTGCACGATTGGGATGTCGATTTCGCCGTGTGGTGCAGCTATAAATATCTGAATGGCGGGCCCGGCAGTCCTGCCGGATGTTTCGTTCACGAAAGATATGCGAATGATCCGGCTTTGCCCCGCCTGGCGGGCTGGTGGGGACATGACAAACCAACGCGCTTTCTGATGGGCCCGGTGTTTCATCCCATTCCCGGCGCTGAAGGCTGGCAAGTGAGTAATCAGCCGATTTTATCTTTGGCCGCTTTGCGCGCGGCCATGGAAATCTTTGACGAAGTCGGCATCGAGAAAATCCGCGCCAAAAGTGTTTTGCTAACCGGGTATCTGGACTTTCTGCTCGAACGGCATCCTCATGAAGATTTTTCGATTATTACCCCCCGCCAGCCGGAGCATCGAGGTGCGCAACTTTCCATAAGTATCAGAAAGCATGGCCGGGCGTTGTGCGAGAAATTAAGCGGCCTCGGCGTGATTTGTGACTGGCGAGAGCCTGATATTCTGCGTGTAGCGCCGGTGCCCTTGTATAACTCCTTTCTCGAAGTGTATCGGTTCGTGGAAATATTCAATCAAGTTCTATCCGGAAAAGATACATAGAAATTTCACACCGAATGGAAGCCTTCCCATCGCTGGCACGCAATGACGAACAAACGCCGGGGCTGCGCCGTGAGCTGACGTTGCTGGATTCCATCATGATCAACGTGGGGACCATCATTGGCTCGGCGATTTTTATTGTGCCTGCCACCGTGGCTTTGCATGTACAATCTTCAACGTTGGCCGTGATGGCGTGGGTTGCGGGAGGAATTGTCAGTCTCTTGGGAGCTTTGTCGGTGGCAGAGTTGGGAGCTGCCATGCCGCATGCCGGCGGCCAGTATGTTTACTTGCGTGAAGCCTATGGTCCGATGTGGGGATTTCTCTACGGCTGGACAGCGTTTGCCGTCATCAGCAGTGCTTCCATTGCCGCCATCGCCATCGGATTTGCCCAGTATCTCGGGTATTTCGTGCAACTCAATGTTTTCGGTATAAAGGCGATTGCCATTCTCTCAATTATTTTTCTCACCACCATCAACTGTTTTGGATTGAAATTCGGCGCCTGGACGCAGAACACTTTTACTTTTGCCAAAATCGCGGCGCTGGTCGCGCTCTTCACACTTGGTTTTATCTTGCCTGCGGGCTCTTCGAAAAATTTTTTGCCGTTGCTGCCGGCGCAATCGTGGTTGTCTCTTCTCGGTCCTTTCGGTTTGGCGATGGTGGAGGTGCTGTGGGCGTATGACGGATGGATTGAAATCACCTATGTAGCCGGCGAGGTGAAAAATCCCCAGCGCCATCTCGCAGCAGCCATCATTTTCTCCACGGCCATTGTCATCGCCATTTATATTTTGATCAATTTCGCCTATATTCATGTGTTGTCTGTTCCCAGGATGGCGCATTCGCAGCTCGTTGCTTCTGAAGCTGCCACAACAATGATGGGGAAATCCGGCGCGGTTTTGATCACATTGGCGATTCTGATCTCAATGTTCGGGGCAAATAATGGCATCATTTTCACCTCGGCGCGAATTCCCTACGCCATGGCAAAAGAGAGATTATTTTTTCACGCGCTGTCGCATGTGCACGTCAAATGGCGAACACCGGTTACGGCCTTAGTCATTCAGGGCATGTGGGCCTGTTTACTGGCATTAACCGGAACATACCGCCAACTGATTACTTACGTGATTTTTGCCTCGTGGATATTTTATGCGATGTCCTGCGGTGCGGTGATTCTGCTGCGACGAAAAGCTCCTTATTTGACCCGACCTTACAAAACCTGGGGCTACCCGTTCACACCGCTTGTGTTCATTTTTGTTGCTCTTTGGCTGGTGATCAACACGATCATTCACGATCCGCGCGATGCCGCAATCGGAGCAGGCCTCATTGTGCTTGGCTTGCCGGCGTATTTTTATTGGAAGGCGTGACGACAGCTCCAGTGTGGGCAAGATCATGGCGAAACATGGGCCACGGACAGGCACCGAGTTTGCCGAGGTTGGGAATGCGATGAATGCCGTTGTCAGCGCCAACGACAATGTCCGTCTGGCCGTCGCCGTCAAGGTCGCCCACCCAGGGTGAAGAAAGAATTTTATCGCCGCAATTGATCGGAAAACCGGGAACCGGTGTGCCCTCCGCGTAAAAAGCATAAAGCCGGTAATCCCTGGAACCGGCGACGACCTCCAAGCGACCATCCCCGTCAATATCGGCGATTGCGATTGAGGCATAAACCTCGTCCGAGGTCTTCACCGGCCAGCCCAACAGGGCGTCCCCGACGGCATTCCAGGCATAAATCCGACCATCGGCCGATCCAATGATAATATCGAACATACCATTGCCATCGATATCACTCACCGTTGGCGATGACTCGAGACGATCACCGGCCAGGCGGGGGAAACCAGGAAGCTCGCTGCCATCCAACCTGAACACGTGCAAAAAACCGGCATCGTCGCCGATAACAATCTCAATGCGGTCATCGCCATCCAAATCCACGAGCGTCGGTGAAGAATTCGAATCCATTTTCAGATTGATCGGGAAATTTGGATAGGATGTGCCATTCAAGCGCCAGGCATGGAGATAACCGCGGCTACTCTCGCCGGGAACCAAAGTTGAAATGGCGAGCACATCGTCGAACCATGCCGCCGTGGCTTCGGCCAATCCGTTTATTTCCTGCGGCCATCCCGGAGCCGCCCTGCCCTGACGATCGAAAACAAACATCTTGCCACTGCCGCCGATGGCAATCAGGGAATCGGCAACAATCGTCGGTGACGACCGAATGATGCCATCAAGCGCAATCGGAAAACCTGCGACTCGGCGAGGCACATCGCTGCGAGTTGTTTCGACATCATGGATTTTCCATCCCCAAAGTTTTCCATTTTCGCTTGCCACAAAAATCTCCGGGAAACCATCCCGGTCGATGTCCCACGCTGCCGGAGAAGAATAAAACTGGCGCCCCTTTTCCAATGAATTGTCCAGGGAAAATTGGCGAAAATCGCACAATGAGTCATCGAGAAGATAGAAGTGGCCATCGAGAGAACCCACGGCGATTTCCAGCCTGCCGTCTCGATCAAAATCGACAGCCAATGGCGAGGCCACGATCGGCCGAGTCGTCGCCCGAAAAAGGTGTGCGGCATGAAATTGTGTTTGTCGGCATCCCCAACTCGTGACCATCGAGATCAAGAGCATCATGCGACACCAGTTTTTGCCAAACGCCATGAGCGCACAGGGTGAATTCTTCATAGCCGGTCATGCAAAAAATTAGCAACAAAATATAAACAGAATCGTCTTAAGAGTCAAGGACGGTTGCGCAGCAATGCGTCCGAAGGTCGATATGAGCATAAATTTGATTATGGAGAAAAACATGAGCAGTGAGCGAGCACTACGCGTCAAACACAGGTTGATGGCGATTTCATTCTTCGTGATGAGCGCGCTCTTTCTTCCCCGGCAAGCCTCGAGCCAGGCTGCCAATCATGCCATCCTGCCTCCGGAACTGCCGTGGAGTGGCAAAAGCCAGTCATTTATCGTCGCCAAAGATGATCCCTGGATCACACCGGCGGAACAGAGTGATTTCGTGCGCACGCCGAGATACGACGAGACGGTGAAATGGCTGCAACAACTGGCCGCTTCGGCGCCGGAGTTAAAAATGGTTTCGCTGGGCAGGAGTCCCGAAAGTCGAGAAATTTGGATGGTCATCGCCTCGAAGGAGCGCGCGTTTACTCCAGCGACGCTGCGAGCCAGCGGCAAGCCGATTCTCTTCGCACAAGCTGGAATTCATCCGGGCGAGATCGACGGCAAAGACGCGGGCATGATGCTGTTGCGCGACATGACGGTACGAGGAAAGAAACGCGATCTACTCGACGGCGCCAATTTGCTCTTCGTTCCCATCTTGAGTGTCGATGGCCACGAGCGTTTTTCAAAATATGGCCGGATCAATCAACGCGGCCCCATCGAGACCGGTTGGCGGACGAATGCACGCAATCTCAATCTGAATCGCGACTACGCCAAACTCGACACGCCGGAGATGCAAGCCCTGATTCACGCTTTGAATGAGTGGGATCCCGATTTGTATCTGGATATTCACGTGACCGACGGCGCGGATTATCAATACGACGTCACCTTCGGCTACAATGGCAAACACGCGTATTCGCCGGCGATTGCGACCTGGCTGGATGAAATTTTAACACCGGCAATTAATCATGACCTCCAGGCAATGGGGCATATTCCCGGGCCGTTGATTTTCGCTGCCAACTGGCGGGATTTTCAGCAGGGCACTGTCGAGTGGACTGCCACCCCACGATTCTCCAACGGCTACGGGGATGCGCGGCATCTGCCGACCGTGCTCATCGAAAATCACTCGCTCAAGCCTTACAAGCAACGTGTTTTGGGCACGTATGTTTTTCTGGAGACCACGATGCGCACGTTGGCCAAGGAAGGCAAAAAACTGCGCGAAGCCATCGCAGCGGATCGCGGCCGGCGCCAGGAAGAAATTCCTCTCACCTGGCGCTTGCCACAAAACCGGCCTCCGGAGTTGATGGAATTCCTGGGTGTGGAGTCGCGTTCAGTCTTTTCCAATGTCACGAACAGCAATTGGGTGCAATGGACCGGAAAGCCGGTGACGATGAAAATCCCGGTCATTCGCATGATCGAGCCTGCGCTCACGGTCCGCCGTCCGGTGGCGTATTGGATTCCGCCGGGGTGGAATGAGGTCATCGCGCGACTGGCCATGCATGGAATTCAAATGGAACGGATTACCGAGCCGCGTGAGGTGAAGGTGGAAATCTATCGCATCACAGATGCCAAGTTGGCAAAAGAGACGACTGAAGGGCACGTGACAGTCAGTGCCACACCAGTTGTGGAGCAACAAACTCGGCATTTCCCGGTGGGTTCGGTGCGGATTTCCACTGATCAACCGCTCGGAGATTTGGCGGTTCTTTTGCTGGAACCCAATTCACCGGATTCTTTTTTTCAGTGGGGATTTTTCCTGGAAATCTTGCATGCGACCGAATATGTTGAAGAGTACGTGATGCAGCCGATGGCCGAACGCATGCTGGCCGGGGATGCGAAACTCAAAGCTGAGTTCGAGCAAAAGCTGAACGCGGATTCGACGTTTGCCAAAAATCCGCGCGAGCGCCTGGAATGGTTTTACCAGCGCACGCCGTATTTTGACCGTGCATGGAATTTGTATCCGGTGGCGAGGGAAGCGAGATAAAAAAGAAGACGTGCGACGCACTATCTCAATGCGTCGCACGTGTCTGGCGAAATTTATTTGCTCATACCTGCCTGCTCCGGCATCGGTATGACGCCGAGCTGTTGCATCATGGTCAGGTCGTCGTTTAACCCCCAATGCTCAACTGCCTTGCCATTGACGAACCGCACGATGTCAATGCTTTTGACGTCAATGGTTTTGCCGGTCGCCTTCATGCCCATAAACTCGCCCTTGTGCGTGCTGCGCATGACAGTGTAAGCCCAGACTTTGTCGCCTTTCGCGATGATATCCAAGACGGTCACCTGCATATCCGGAAAGGCGGCGCGAAACATGGTCATCATTTGTGTCAAACCTGCCTTATCCGCGGGAATGCCCGGGGTGGCGTAGTGATCAACAAATTGGGGATCGACCAGCTCATCGATCACTTTCAGGTTGCCTTTGTTCATCACCTCGTCGTAAAAACGCCGCATTGCGGCGGTGTTTTTCTCCTCGTCGCCAGCAGAACCGATGCTCGCCGTCGATGAGCACAAGATGACAAGAGCGAGAAGCGCAAAAAGCAATGTTTTTTTAACAGACATGGTAAAACCTCCGCATCGTTTTGTATTTTTTCTGTCATCCTGCCCTGACAGAAAACTCGTGTGCCCGCGGCAGGTCGGTTCGCGGTAACAAGTCTATTAAACAAGACAGGGCACGTATTTATTCCCGCAATGCCTCAGTTATCCCATGCTCGTAAGCATCTTCACCAACATCAGTATTGTTCTCATGCTGTAAGAATTTAGCCATCTGAACTTTGCCTTAGAATCGATGATGACCAATCAGCAGAAATCCACATCAGCAGACATAAAGTTTTGCCTGATTGGAACCATACAATTTACTCAATAGCTCACGCGTGGAATTCAAAATCAAGGTTGTCCAAAAAACAGGTTGTGCAAAATTCCAAGTTATTTATGCGCAGCCTCTAAGTGAGGCATTACCCAATTTTGGACCAAAATTTCAGACTTTAAGGCTTGCATTTGGTACGAATTTTTTGTATAATTAACATTGTTTCTTAAAAAGTGATCATTCATATAATGCTGTACAATTGTCACGCTTGAAAAGAAAAAATCTCTCAAATTGGAGTAAACGATGGCAAAAGTATGTGCTGTTTGCGGCAAACACTCGAGCGTGGGGCATTCCATCAGTCACGCGCATAACCTGACATTGCGGCGGTGGCAGCCGAACCTGCGTTATGTGCGCGCGCTGGTGGACGGCAAGGTGCAGCGCATCAGAGTGTGCGCCAAATGCCTGAAGGCCGGCAAAGTGCTGAAAGCGCCGCACCAGATGCGAGTAAAACCGGCCGTGGAACCGGTGGCCACCCCGATGATGGAAACGCCCCGGGTCACCACCGCGACCGAAGAGATGACTGCCGCGATTTGAAAATATTTGGTCATCCAGACGGCGTTGCTATGAACAGCGCCACAGAAATGAAAAAGCACCGCACACGCACAACCCGCGAATGAGGTGCTTTTTTATTTGTCCTGCCAATTTACAAACCGCCCAAATTCCCAGGCAAAATCAAAAAGTCATTGAAAAGCTGAGGCGGTTGAGACTGCCCACCTCACCAAAGGAGGACAGGCTGTAATCCAGCATGTAATCATGAATGGTAAATCCGAGGCCGAAAGAAATGCCCGCAAAACGGTCAGCATTGGTGCCCACCTTTTGATCACTGCCAATGGTATCATAACCCAGGCGCAAATATAATCCTTTCGACAATGTAAACTCACCGCCGGCGCGCACTCGTAAATCCTCGTCCTGGTACTTGATGGCGGTCAGGCTGTACAGAAATGGCAAATGCGCCAGTCGCTTGGAAACGCCAAACTGCAAATTCAGCGGAAGTTTCTCGCGCGTATTGATGAACGGTGAACGTTCCCGGCCCAAATTGAAAACTCCCGCTGCAAAAGTCAAATTGTCCAGAATATTGGAATGGTAGATCACGCCGAGGTCCAGGGCGTAACCATCGGCCTTGTACTCCGCAAGCTGCGAATAAATCAGCTTGGCATTGATGCCGAACAGCCAGCGCTCGGCGTATAACTGGGAATACGTCAAATACAGAGCCGCCGTATTGGCGCTGAAATTGCCTTTTTCGACACCGTACTCGTCCGTTTCGGTGAAATCGCCGTAATTGGTATAGTTGATGGCGACACCATAACTGCCGCGCGCATGCGGATGCACATAGGCGCCGAAAAAGCTCTGAATGTCGAGAATATGATTCAGATAACCGAAAGCGCCGGCGCGGGTCGGCAAGTCGGCAATTCCCGCCGGATTATAATAAATGGCATGCACGTCCCGTGAAACTGCCAGGAAACTGGCGGCCATCGCCGCCGGACGCGCGCCCACCGGTACGCGCAAAAAAGCAAAACCAGTCGGATCGGCGGCAAAGAGAGAAGACGCCAACAGTGGTATAACAAGGAAGATTTTTTTCATGTGGGCCAGAACTTTTGGAGTGATGGAGTCTCGGAGTGTTGAAGTATGGTAAAACTGCAGCAGGTTTCATCTCATCGACTCATGAACCTGATATTCAACAATCCGGATTTTTGACAATTCACCATGATTTCAGAGATCTTTGCACTTCTCCCTCCCCTGGAGCCACCTGCCGGAATCGAACCGGCGACCTGCTCATTACGAGTGAGCCGCTCTACCAACTGAGCCAAGGTGGCTGGACAAACAAGACGAAAAGAAAAAATGACAATTAGCCGGTTCCGGGAGCTGCCCTTTTTATCGCTGGTGGCTTTTTGTCATTTTTTGCGTTTGTGGCCAGGCGCAGAATCGAACTGCGGACACACGGATTTTCAGTCCGTTGCTCTACCGACTGAGCTACCTGGCCAGGCTTCATTAACTGCAAAACTAAAATAACATACTTCAGCAAAAAAGTCAAGGAATTTCGTATTAGTCTGATGCCTTACGCCCGGGGAAAAATCATAGCGCAGTCTTACCTGTGGGCGTAGCCGGATTGCAGATAAGAGCGTTACCCCCCGTCACCGAAGGGGCGAGGTTCACGCAGGGCAAATTTTGCAGTGGTGTCCTCATAGACCCCGATTTGATTGCGGCCATGGGACTTGGCGCGATAGAGTCCTTGATCGGCATGCTCGAGCAGTTCATTGGCAGTTTGGGCATCTTCAGGAAAAGAAGCCAGACCTAATGAGATGGTAATCCGGCCGAACGGCTGGGTTTCGGCATTGGGAAAATCCGCGCGCTCGATCATGCCACGCAATTTTTCCGCCACTTTGCATCCATGTTCCTTGTCAATTTCCGGAAGCAGAATGACGAATTCTTCCCCACCAAACCGGGCGAGAATATCCGCTTTGCGCAGGCTTTTGTCGAGAATCTCCGCCACTTGTTTGAGTATTGCATCACCCAAAAGGTGGCCATGGGTGTCGTTGAAAATCTTGAAATGATCGATGTCCAACATGATCAACGAAAGCGCCCGGCCATAGCGCTGCGCGCGCTGTATTTCCCGCTCGATTCGCTGGTTGAAATAGCGGCGATTGAAAACCCTGGTCAGCTCATCGGTGAAAGAAAGTTCGCGGGTGTGCTGATAAACCGCAATGGTGTCGATCACTTGACCGGCCTGGTTGGCCAGCTTGCGCAACAAATCGATTTCCTTGTCAGAGAAACTGTTGGGCTGGCGTCGAAACAGATGTGCCACACCAACAACGCGACCGCTTTCAGCAAGCAGCGGCAACACAAGAAAAGCTCCCCGTTTGACAAGGTTTCCCCAATGCGCAGAAAACGGCGAGGGAGTCTTCTGCAAATCCGGCACATAAATAGGCCTCCGCCGCTTGATCACCTCACCGCCGATGTCTCCATCCAGTGGATAACGCACGCGTTGCACGTTTTTGCGTGGGATGCCGAAATGGCTGCGCAGCAACAATTCGTCCCGGCTTTCATCGAGCAGCATCAGAGAATATTTTTGCACTTGAAAATTGTTCCGAATGAGCTTTTTAATTACGGCAAGCGTTCGTTCGACATCCATCGGCTCCCCAAGGGTGGAGATGATTTGAAAACGGCAATAATATTCGAGAAATAAATTGTGATTGTGATGCCCACGTTTTGCCATTGCGCGTGCCAGGAGAAGACCCGGCTGCGATCGCGCGCGTAAAAGAGTCAGCGCGCCGGCCTTTTCGAACTTGCGCTTTTTCATGGTGCGGAGATGATTGCCATCCTCGATGTTGGTTGAGTGACCCATGGAGCAATTCCTCGTGTCTGCATGAAAAGATGAGGGCGGGTTGTCCGCAGGCTACACTTGTTGGGCTCCCCCTTCTCCAGTCATGGCGTCATTCGCATGTCGAAAGATTCGTCTCGTCTCGCCATGATGCGACCTCCAGGCAGCTTAAAGCATGGACATCTCTTCCGTTGCCAGCGAATCGCTCTGCGCGAGACCGTTTGTAAAAATCGAAATGTAATTGACGAGACTTTGGTATTTTTGTTCCAGGGTGTTGCTGTCGAGGGCGCGTATCTGAAAATTATAGAAGGGATCGCGCGCCGGATGAACGAAGCAGATGCGCAATTTGGCTTCGCTCGCCCGGCACAGAAACGTCGCAACCAGGCTGAACTCCAGGTTCAGATCGATGACCATGTCGAAATGACGGGAGCGGATGGCTTGCTGCAATTTATCCTTGGGCAAACCGTGAAATCCGATTTCACTGGCATCATAAGAGATAACTCGCACGTGCTCGTCCAAGGAAACCATGTCGGTGCAGGTTTTGGGTGTCAACAAGTAAAACTGGGTTTGTGCAAATATCTGTCGCAAGCCATCCAAAATGCCTATTGCGGCCTTGAAATGCTCAGGCTGCTCGGGCGGTAAAATCAGTGTGGTTGCTATCTTCGATAAATACTCGCCAACATCGATGATGTCGGTATGATCCCGATGCCGGGCATAAGCCAAATAGGCCCGTGCGGTAATTCTCCTCGCCAGATCCTTTAGCATAATTATCTGAAAATATGGCCTGAGCTCAGTTATTTTGACGATGTTAAAATATAACACTCCTACTCAACCTTGTCAATAATAAAATTTCGGTAAAAAAATTTGTGCCGCGCGCGGGCTTGGGCTACGATGCCGGGAAAAGTAAGAATTTAGCCATCTGAACCTTACCTTAACTAAGGCTGTCATTCCGTAGGAATCTTTTTACTTTTTAAAGAAATGCTTGCTAGTACCAAAAAAAGATTCCCTACGGGCGTAGCCTGCGGACGCAGTCTTCCAGAATGACATCTTCTTCAGCCGGTGTTATTTTTGTATCATGCTTTTTACAGCCGGTCAAGGGAAAGCCGCCAATCCACTTGTGCTCCCCAAGAACAAGAGCGAATTTGTTCAAATATCGAGCTTTCCCTTTCTGTGCCTGCCAGTTTAAGAGATAGCGCCAAGCCAAAAGTTGATAGATAACGTAGATAAATGTACCCACGTCGGCCACGTTCGCGGAGAGCAACACTGGTAAACATTCCTGGCAAATCGTGCTCATATTGATAGATCGGGGTGTTCGCCGGTGCGTCAAAGAGTGTGTAACGGGCTGTAATAAACAGCCGGTCTCGCAAGGTCCATTGGACTTCCTCACTCAACGCCAGGGCGAGTGTGCGGGGCACAGTGGTTGTCAAATGGATACGTGGCCGCCCGGCCAAATCCAGACGCGTGGTCAGGCGCAGGATCGACGAAAATTGGTAATCGATCCGCCAGCGGCCACTTTGCCGCCACTGAGGAGAAATAATCTCCCGCTCAATTTCCGGATACGCTTGGATTGAATTTTCTCCGTATATTGGAACAATGGAAGGAAGGTGGGCGCGCGTGAGCTCATCATCACGGCTTTGCTGCCAGCGTATTTGCATAGCCAGATCACGGCGGATCTTCCAATCGATTCTCATCCCGGTCGTCAATTTCGAACCGGGTAAAGGCAGATTATGAGTACGCCAAAGGTCTTGAATTTGGATTGCGAAAAATTCCAATAGAAGGCCACGGCTCAATCGGCCGCTGAGACCAAGGGAATAGCCGAATTCGTTTTGTGGAGAATCGCTGATGCTATTCGTGCCACGGCCATGCGTGCCATGAAAATCACGCGCGTAATAATGGCTCTCAATGGTCCAGCGCAAACGCGGGACCTCTCCGGACAGTACGACGCTGCCCGCCAATCCACCGGCACGACTTCGTGCCACTTCGATATCAGTTTGCAATTCTGGTGTCGTCCATGAAAAATATGCGTCAAGAATTTCATTGGTTCGCCCGGTGAAGTTGAAATATCCGGGAGCAAGATCGGGACGGATCCAATTCTTGTCATATCTACTGCGACAGGCCAACAAACCGAATTCGAGCTGGTTACGCCAATTGGTTTTTAGTGCCACACCGCGCAATTGTTCACCGAGCGTTTTGCGACGCGCCAGCTCTGTTGGCGTGCGATGGTATCCGCCTTGGTAAAGATTCGCGACGTTCACGGTGTCGCTGAGTTTGGCGTCCAATCGCTGCGAGCTGACAAAAGTCAGCAGGGAAAAATGTGGCCGGTTCCAGCTGAAAGCAGCACCTCGCAATGCGGCATTTTCTTCTCCGGAAAGATAGGGCAAAAGCCCCCGTCCCTCTCGACGGCTGGCGGCGTGGATGTCCGCAAATATCGTTGTGGCGTACGGGCCCCAAAAAGTCAAACCTTGCGCCCATTCAATCTGATAATTGCCTGCCACAAATTGCCAGCCATTATCAACCGTGCCATTTTGCCAGCGGCCGTATAAAAGCCGATGATCATCCAGCCGGCGCTCGCCAGGGTCGCGCTCGAAAAGCATGCCCACTGAAGCCGCGCCACTGGAAATCATGGCACGCGCATACGAACGATACGGCGCACCCAGCCAAGTTTCCTCAATGGTTGCAGGCCGGATCACCCGCCAGCGCGCTGCAATCTTTGGAACCATGCTGCTCTTCGGTGGGGTCAAAAAGAAAATTTCTCGACAAAGCGCCAGAGTATCGCCACTCACCATTAAAATCGCCAGCGCTTCGTCGAGAGTTTTGAAACGGCCCTGTTTTTCCCGTTGAGTCATAAAGGCATCGACCTGCTCACGGGTCAGAAAAGGAAGACGCAGCAAATCCTTACGGGAGAGGCGGTTCACTTCGAGGGGATTGGACAGAAGCTCTTGTACAGCGTTTTCCGCTTCCGGGTTGCTTTCCGCCTCTTGCTCGGAAAAACGCTCGAGCAAAATTTCCTGGGCGACAGCGAGATGAAAAGTCAGGAGAAGCATGACCAGGAATGGGCAGGTCCTTTGTAAGGTGTTCCAGGTCATGGAGAAAATTTACACCGCAGCGATTACATGGGCAAGTGGAAAAATAAAAATTTTGTAATGGCTTGGTATTCTCTGGCGTAGCCATCTCTGCGGAGGTAGCCGGACTGCAGGTAACCAAGCCGAAAAGATAAACAGCGCCAATTTCGGGATAGCGACTCAAGCGTCCTCGAGATTGGTAATTCCCATACTGATAATTTGTCAGCTTTAGCGTAGAATTACAAGCGTTTTCATCTCGGTTCCAATCGGGCTGACTGAGCTACAATCTGCACCTGTTGTGCCTTGCCCGTATCTTGAAGCCGAATTTGTACGATGCCTTTTTCGCCGAAGTATTGCCAGCTGGTGGTCGCAATTTGTTTTTGATTGACCATTACCGCCCTTGGCGCTTGAGCTTGCCCGTGAATACGTACCAACAATTCGCGTACAACAGGAGCAAAATTGCCCTTTCGCTCTCCGATGGTGAATTCAACTTGATCACGGTCCATGACGCATGCCAGCGAAGTCTCGCAAAACTCACCACGCTGATAATCGAACGTATGGCCGTCATCCTCATAAAACGTGCGTGTGCTTCGATCATCAGGATAGACCTCGAAATGAAGCTGCGCCAATGGCTTTTCACCGACATAGTTTTGCGCCTCGCATGAAGGGATGATTGCACCGGCGCGGACAAACAGCGGCAAACGTTCCATCGGGGCATCGACAAAAATATACTGGCCACCGGCATAAATTTTATTCTCCCAGAAATCATACCAGCGCATGGCCGTTGAGCCGGGCAAATAGGCTTTTCTGGTGCGATGTCCCACCCGCGTTACAGGCGCGACGAGCAAATCCTCGCCCACAAAGTATTGGGTGTAATTATGCCAGGCATAGCTCTCAGCATCATCTTGAAATTCCATGAAGAGCGGCCGCATGATCGGCAGACCGGTCTCGGCACTTTGCCGAAAGGCATTATAAAGATAGGGCATGAGCTCATAGCGCAACCGAATGTATTGGCGCGAAATGTCCTCCACCTCATCCCCAAAAGACCACGGTTCCTGCTCATTTGTACCATAGGCGGAGTGTGTACGAAACAGCGGCGTGAAAGCGCCAACCTGAATCCATCGGGCAAACAGCTCAGGACTCGGTGTTCCCATGAAACCACCGACATCACTGCCGACAAAAGGCACACCGGAGAGGCCCAAACCGAGGCACATGCGAATCGCCATTTCCAGATGCTCCTCCGTTGCCACATTGTCGCCCGTCCACATCGCCGCATAGCGTTGCGTACCGGAAAAACCGGCGCGTGTGAGAATGAACGGCCGCTCATTGGGACGCAGTTCGCGCAACCCCTCGTAAGTCGATTGCGCCATCAAATGCCCGAAGAGGTTATGAATTTTTTTATGCGAGACTTTCTTGTCGCCTTCATCAAACAATACCAAATCCGGCACCGCCTTGCCCCACACTGCCGGCTCATTCATATCGTTCCAAAATCCCGCCACACCCTGTTCCACAAACTGGCGGTGCAAGCTTCCCCACCACCGGCGCGTTGCCGGCACAGTGAAATTTGCAAAGTGTGAGGGTCCGGGCCAAACATCACCAATGTAAATTTGGCCATCCGGAAATTTGATGAAATGATCACCTCGCAGACCGTCGTCATAAACCAAATAGCCGGGATCGACTTTTATCCCGGGATCGACTATGACGACGACTTTGAAGCCCTGCGTGCGTAAATCCCCGAGCATTCTGGCCGGATCGGGAAAGCGGGATTTGTCCCAGGTGAAACAGCGATAACCATCCATGTAATGAATGTCAAGATAAATCACATCGCAAGGAATTTGCTTTTCACGAAAAGTTCGTGCCAGCGCCCGGACTTCGGATTCCGGATAATAGCTCCAACGGCATTGCTGATAACCGAGTGCCCATTGCGCCGGCAGCGGCATACGACCAACCAATTCACTGTAACGCGTGATGACTTTTTTGATGGCCGGGCCGAAGATGAAATAATAATTCATCTCACCGCGCTCCGCCCGAAAGGAGTAGAAGCGGTGATTACCGGCGCCCATGTTGAAGTAGGTCTTGTAGGTGTTGTCGAAGAAAATGCCGTAAGCGCCGACTGGGCGAACGCCAATGAAAAAGGGATGCGATTGATAGAGCGGGTCGGTGACATCGGTGTAGGCCGGAATGTCAGAGTTCCACATCACCCACTCGTTGCCGCGTTTGTCTAGTAAGCCGGTCTTCTCACCAAGCCCAAAAAATTTTTCATCGTCAAAAAGCTTTTTGTAGCAACCCACTTCCGGACCGTCCCAGACCATGCCAAGCTGCTCATCATCCTGATTAATCAGATTTCCACTTTTGTCAAAAAAGGCGAGCCGGCAGGGTGTGCGCCGAACCTGGATCAGGAGTTCAGGCGTGGTGATATGCAGCGCCTCCGTGGTTTCGGCAAGTTTCCACTCAACCGCCGGCCATTGCATTTTGATCACGGCATAGCTGGCGCTGTTGTCCCATTCGTTGTTGCGTGCCAGCCGGACTTGCACCAAGTCTGCTGCAAGAACCGTCACCCGCAATTGATTCGGACCGCAAGTGAGCAGCACGCCGCGCTCTTCCTTTTGATAAGCCGTGACGTTGCCGAGAAATTGATAGGTTCCGTAAAGATGCGTGGAAAATAGACCCAAACAAACGAGGGCCATGGAAAGCAGAATGCTCGAGGATTTCATAGGCGTTGTCTCCGTTTAATGGTTGCGGAACTCTCACAAGCAAATGATTTCCCTGTCAGAAGTGATAATATGAAGAATTTTGAAAAAAAGCGCAACAAAGATCTACCTGCCGAGCCGTCTAATCGGTGTACTGCGCTTGCAATTATTTTGTAACGGCTCAGTCATCGGTAGGCTGCAATCCATGTCATACTGGTAGTATCCCCGACCTGCGGCAGGCCTACGACTCGTAGAGCCTGCGGCCGCAGGCTACGCCCGTATGGGCATGACAGCCAAACCCCATCCGAGGTTGAGGATTACATTATTTGTAAAAGTTTAGCCAACTGAAAAGGGTGTCATTCTGTAAGAATCTTTTTACGGATTTGTAGATGTCTTCTTAAAAAAGTAAAAAGATTACCACGAAAATAGTTTTCGTAGTAGACCTTTACGGGCGCAGCCCACGGCCGCAGGCTTACAGCCGTAGGCCTTTGGGGTCAAAGTGTTCAGCACTTCCGGCGCCTGAATGCTACGCCCGTTGGGCGCTACTACGAAACACATTTTCATTGTGATGGGCTACGCCCGTAGGGTGTCCAAAGGGACATGGCAATTCCTACGGAATGACATTTTGAGTTAAGGCGATGCTCAGACGGCTAAAAGTTTACCATTATTTTTATTTTAGCGCTTGTTTTTCTCTCGATATTTTCGTATGTTAATTTATCGTATCCTGAACGGGCTGCGAAAGGCGATCGATGCCAGATGGCCTCAGAGCGGCGGCATATACCCGATACGACAGGCACAGCATATAGAGCTCAGCCTGCAGGTGGCGATGAAACCGGAGGTAGTTACCTGCGCTTGATCCCACCCCAAAAAACCAAGTGGCTTTTGCCGAAACCTTCTCACTTCTCTTCTGTGCCAAATCCATATCCCACTGGGATATCCTGCACAGCCAACGCGCGTTACTGCTGTCGGCTTTGGTGGAAGAAGTCAAAAGTTGATCTGAAGATAAGGAGATTCCCGGGCCACGGCAATTTTCTATTTATTTGATTCCGGAAGCCTGCGCCGACGCCGGCTAGGGATGGTGATCTCCTTACACATTCCTCCGTGATATTTTTACCAGGATTTTTATGTCGTTTCAATCATTTGGGTTGCATTCCGATTTGCTGACCGCCATTCGCAACCTGCGCTATCATGCGCCGACCCCGATTCAGCAACAAGCGATTCCTGTTGCGCTTACCGGCCGCGATCTTATCGGTTGCGCCCAAACCGGCACCGGCAAAACCGCGGCGTTTGCGCTGCCGATTTTAAACAAGCTGCATCCCGCCAAAAGGGGCAAAATTCGTGCGTTGATCCTGACACCCACGCGCGAGCTGGCGGCACAGATCAAAGAAGTGTTTCGAGGCTTGGCTGCGTATACCAGGCTTTACACTGCTGCCATTTACGGCGGTGTTGGCCTGCCGCCACAGGAGCGCGCGCTGCGGCTCGGCACGGATGTCATCATTGCCACGCCCGGCCGCTTGCTTGATCACCTCAATCGTGGCATCGGTCGTTTTGACAGCCTTGAATTTCTTGTGATCGATGAGGCTGACCGCATGCTCGACATGGGCTTTCTGCCGGAGGTCAAACGTATTATTGCCCGGTTGCCGCAACAACGGCAGACGATGATGTTCTCCGCGACCATGCCCACAGAAATCATCCGGCTCAGCCAGCAAATTTTACGTGATCCGGCGATGATTCAAATCGGCCGCCAGGCAGCGTTGGTCGAAGGCGTGAGCCAGTCGGCTTATCCCGTGGCGCAACATCTCAAAACTGATTTGCTCATGACGTTGCTGCAAATGATCGAGATGGAATTGGTGCTGATTTTCACTCGCACGAAAGTGCGCACCGAACGCCTCGCCCGTCAATTACAAGAAGGCGGCTTCGAGACGGCGCGCATTCATGGCGACCGTACACAAGGCCAGCGTTTGGCCGCGCTCGAAGGGTTTCGCCATCGGCGCCATCGCATTTTAGTTGCGACCGATATTGCTGCGCGTGGCCTCGACGTCGATGGCATTTCACATGTGATCAATTTCGACGTGCCGGTCTTCCCGGAAGACTATGTGCACCGCATCGGTCGCACCGCCCGCGCCAATGCCATCGGCGCAGCGCTGACCTTGGTGGCACCGGCAGAAGAAAGTTTTCTTGCCGCCATTCAGCAATTGACCAAAACAAAAATCCCACGCCAAACCGTGCCCGACTTCAACTATGATCGAGTTTTTTTGCCGCGCCCGGAAGGACCAGGTCGCCGGAAGAAAGACCTGGAAGGCAAGAGCCACGTCCGTAAAAGTTCTGTTGAACGATCTCGAAACAACGGAAAGGCTGAAAAACGTGGCCGCGCCCGGACATAACGCAGCCAGTCTTCAATCAGGCAGCAACGTACATGCAGTCAATACCATATCAATGCTTCTCACTCTTTACTTCAGGATGGTCACATGAAGATTTTTGTAGGTAATCTCTCCCGTCGCGTCACTCAGGACGCGCTGCACCAATTGTTTGAAACATTTGGGCAGGTCGCTTCAACTGAAATTATCAAGGATAAATTCAGTGGTGAATCCAAAGGCTTTGGTTTTGTGGAGATGTCGTCGAAAAGCGAGGCGCAAGCCGCGATTGCCGGGCTAAACGGTCGCGAAGTGGATGGGAAATCGCTGACCGTCAATGAAGCGCGGCCGCGCAGTAACGACCGTCGTGGTGGTGGCCGTAACGACCGCCGAGGTGGCGGCGGTTATCGCCGTTCGTGGTAACAATTGAGTTTCTCGTGTCGCCCTGCGGGCGAAAGCCATACAGGCTGTGCCCGCAGGGCGCACTGTTTTTAGATCATGGTCTCCGCAGCACTCCCTGCTCCACCTTGCACGGTGTATTCCACTGATGATGGCAAAAAGCCATCAACGAGCCCCTGTTCGAGTGGGCATCGGCTTAACCCCGATAATTCATGAGCCAGATTTTCAGGCTTGAGCCAGCCCCGTGAGATAACAAGCATAACAGTATCTCACGGGGTCGATTTACGCATCGCGTGAATTATCGGGGTTATACTCGTTCAGGGTGAAAATTTCACTGCGATGTCTTTCAGGAGGCTACGCCCGTAGGGAATCCTTTTCCGCATGACGTAAAGCGTGAATTTCTAATGTTTTACTTGATACTAAAAAGGATTCTTCCAGAATGACAGACGAGTTTGGTTGCATCCCTAACCCAGTATAAAATACAAGGGCGCTGGTTCCGACAAAGCCGACCACAAGCATGCCGGCTGCAACGTTTATTTCGTTTGGTTTGATTTTGTCTATTTCGCTTGCGGGAATTTGCGCAAACCCTCCATGATCGCAGCGGTAAGATAAAAACCAATTGCGCTCATCATCACCCACCGGAAGCCGAATTCCAAAGCCATCAGCACGGCAAGCGATGAGCCAATGACGGAAGCAGAACTGTTCGCGCAGTAAGCCCAAGGGATCAGATCCTCCCTCCAACTGCCGAGTTTCCGAATGCCCGCCGGGAAGGGAAATCCCATCAGAAAACCCAATATCGAATTGATGAATATGGCGATGATAGCGCGGGTGATTAGCGCATAACCAATTGCAAAGGCTTGAATGAAAGAGAGCCCAATTGCAGAAATGACCAATACCAAAGCGAGCAGCAAGATATGCCGGCCAATCTTCCAGGAAGATTTCGATTCGAGTTTTGTCGATACATAACTCCCACATGCCGAGGAAACCAACAGACTGCCGATCACCGCGCTGGCCGCATAGAGGGGATGATCCAAAAACAAAATGAAGCGTTGAATGAGAACGATCTCGACCAGCATGTAACCCATGCCAATACTGAAAAAATACGTCAAGACGACAAACGTGTTTTTATGCGGCAGGGAAAGAGCGGTGCGAGGTTTGCGAATCAGGAGCGGCAATGCAATGAAAAAGAAGGCCACAAGACATGCCTGCAGAAACGCTGCTGCCACGAGATAGCCTCCTTCAAAGAAAGCTGGCCATCTCCTTCCCAAACTCTCGTATTCTTCTTTCAATTTATCCCAGCGAAAAAAGTGACCCGCAAAAGGGCGGTCATCATAAGTGGGCCGCACCTCGAATAAATAGTTTTGATAAAATTCCGCTCTTGTTGAGTCCTGCAGGATGGCCATCATGGCTTCATGCACGATCGGCCGTGGGAAACGGTTGAAGCGGTTGAGCTCGCCGGCGCCAATGCCGGGATAGTAAACCAAATCAAAAGCGCGGGCAGCGCTGAATGTTCGCAGCGAATCAATCTCGCGGGCGTTGACCGGGTGGTTTTTTATCAGAAGCGAAAATGTCTCCAACGTGCGAATGGCGATCAAATGCGCTGGCACATTTGTCTTGCCCACAACCCCCAATGTGGCAACAGCCAAAGAGACGAGGCGCAACTCCTGGCGCAGTGGTGGCAGAAGATAACAAGCGACCTGAAGCCAGCCATCGTCAGAGAGGTGATGCATTAATTCCGTGAACGATTCCACCGTATACAAGTAATCTTCCGATGGACCATGGATGCCGGTCCCTGCCGCTCCAAAGCTATCCGTGATCGGCAGACAGATCAAGTCATACTTTTGTGTGGTTTTTTTCAGATACGCTCGCGGCGAAGCCGTCACCATCCTGATGCTAAAATCGCGATACAAACCTCCGGAGAAGTGGTTGAACTTTTCCGCCACAATTTTTGCGACTTCATTATGAATCCCGACTCCTTCGATCCGGGAGACCTTGTAATGAAGGGCCGTCAAGAAATCCAGACCACCCAGCGGCTCGCAGACCAACATCGAGTCAACTTGCGACAAGTGAAAAGGCAGGGCGGCAGGCAGATTTTCTACAAATGTGAGCGATTTCGGATCACCATCAAATTGGGTGACGGCATTGAGATTGTTGCCATCGATGACCACACCGAGTTGTTGGGGCAATCCTGCAATACTCCGCAGCGAAAGACCCGGCGCAAAATGAACGAGCGGGCTTTGCACCAAATCAATTCGAGCTGTAGGCGTCCATTCAGTGTGAACGATTTTAGCTTCGGCCGGTGTGAGCAATTGCGATAGTGCCTTGTACTCCGATATTCGGAGAGTAAAAACCGCTGGTGCAAAGAACCAAAGCGCGGCCATCAGGCCAACACCGGCGAGCGCAGCCAGCATTCTCATCAAACCGGGTGCAAGAAGAAAACTGCTGATCAGTCCGCAAACTGCTGCTGACCACAGGCCACCGAGGCCATTGGCAAGGGAACAAACGATCAGCACGGTCACCGATCCCACCGCAGCTCCGAAGAGATCGAAAAAATAAAGCTTGCCGATGATCTGTGAGTATCTGGCATACACCGAAGACAGGATCAGCCCGACAAAAAACAGCGGAACGGATAAAATGCAGTAGTAGGAGAGCAGATAAAAAAATTGATACCCATCCCAGGAAATTCTCTGCTGGTCAAAAGGAATCCGATTGCTGACGGCATAGGAAATCACCACTGCTGCCGCAAATAAAAATGCCAGATTGGAAAGATGTTGCGAAGAAATATGTTTACGCCAGCGGGGGAAAACGGTAAGAAAAGAGCCGGCAGCGCCCATGCCCAACATGGCGATGCTGACGACCAAAAAGGCGAAATGATACCACTGGGCCACGGAGAAGAGTCGAATCAGACTGATCTCGAAGAGTAGCGCGCCGCAGGTTAGGAAAAAGATTCCGCTGTACAAAGCCATGCACTGCCAGGTTCAGAGAAATTACGAATTTTTACAACGCCCGGATGCTTGTCCGGAGGGCCATCATCTCTTTTCCGCGGCTCCGGTCATGGGGACAAATGCGACGGTTCCCAAGTATTCCGCCTCGACTTGCTTTTCGGTTTTTGTCAACAGCGTGAGCGTTTGATAAAAACGGGTACTGCCAAGAGGAAGGATCAAACGGCCGCCAATCTTGAGTTGTTGCAGCAGCGGTGGCGGCACATGATTGACGGCGCAGGTGATCATAATCGCATCGAAGGGTGCATGTTCCGTCCAGCCATAATAACCGTCGGCACATTGGCATTGAATATTCTGGTACCCGAGTTTTTTGAGCAGATCTGCCGAATTGGCGGCGAGCTTGCTCTTAATTTCAACGGTAAAAACGCTATCGGCGATTTCAGCCAGAATCGCGGCTTGATAGCCGGAACCGGTGCCGATTTCCAGAACTTTGTCGTTCTTGCCCAGTTTCAATTCCTGAGTCATCAACGCAACTACATAGGGTTGTGAGATGGTTTGCCCTTCGCCAATGGGCAGCGGGATATTGTCATACGCCGAGGAGCGCAAATTCTCGGGCACAAATAAGTGCCGCGCCACCGACTTCATCGCCGCCAGAACGCATGAGTCTTTAATTCCTTCTTTTCTCAGCTCTTCCACCAATTCAATGCGTGCAGATTCGTACTTGTCTTGTGCATTCGATGGAGAAAGCAAAGACAAGAGCAGAGGAGCGATAAAAAGTTGGCGATACATGAGGGTTTCTATTTTTGATGCATCTTCGCAAGCTTGTTGTGCAACGTTTTGCGGTCAATGCCGAGAATTTTTGCCGCCTTAACCTGATTCCCGCCGGTGCTGTGCAGTATGGCCTGAATGTAGCTTGCTTCCAATTCTCGCAGCGTCAGCCATTGGCCTCGACCGTCAGTAAAATGAAACTCCTCGGAGGATTTTGTTCGAATGGGCAGATCACCCGGCTGAATCGTTTCTTCTTTGGCCAGGATGATGGCGCGCTCGAGGACATTTTCCAATTCACGCACATTGCCGGGCCAATCGTACTCCAAGAGCCGGGCCAGCGCCTCCGGCGATATTTGCTTTCTCTCGCGCCCGGTGACACGAGGATGGGAAAGAAAGTGCTCGACCAGCAGCGGAATATCTTCTTTGCGCTCCCGGAGGGGCGGGATGTCGATTTTGACCACGTTCAGCCGAAAATAAAGATCCTCACGAAAAGTGCCCGCCCTAATCAGATCATCAAGATTGCGATTTGTGGAAGCCAAAACCCGCACATTCACATGAATATTATCCGTACCACCGACCCTCCGAAAGGAGCCGGTTTCCAAAACCCGCAAAAGATTGGTTTGGATGGAAGGTTGCAGAGCACTGATTTCATCCATGAACAGCGTGCCGGTATCAGCGATTTCAAACAAGCCATGCTTCAGATTGATGGCGCCGGTATACGCACCTTTCTCATGTCCAAAAAGTTCGCTTTGCAGAATATTTTCATGAAGGGCACCGCAATCAACGACGACGAACGGCGCCTGGCTGCGCAGGCTGTGATTATGAATGGCTCTGGCGACCAGTTCTTTGCCGACGCCACTCTCGCCCTGAATCAGAACCGTGCTGTCCGTGTCCGCGACCCGATCGATCATTTCCAAAACCCGGCGTAATCCCGCGCTTTTGCCGACAAATTCGGTGTATTTCTGGAAATGCTGCAATTCTACTTTGAGCGCAATATTTTCCCGGCGTAATATTCTTTTTTCAAATGCCCGTTCAATGGCGACCTGGATCTCCGCCAGTGAACATGGTTTCTTGAGAAAATCGCAGGCGCCGAGCTTCATCGCTTCCACGGCGTTATCGACCGTTCCGTATCCCGTCAGCATGATGATCTCAGTGGCCGGCACAGCTTGTTTCAATTGGCGCAGGGTTTCGATGCCGTTATTGCCCGGCATTTTGATGTCCAACAAAACCACATCAATACTCTTTTCCCGAACCACTTCCGGCGCTGTGTCGCTGCTGGGAAGCGAGGATATGTCAAAACCGATATGCGCCAGTTCGTTGTGCAAGGGCTTCCGGAAATTGTCATCATCGTCGATGAGCAGTACACGTATCTTGCGAGCCATAAGGAATTCACAGTGTTATATTGGCAGTTCAACGATGAAGGTAGAACCCACCTCCACTTCACTCTCGACACGTATGGTGGCATGATGCTGCCTGGCAATTCCCTGACAGATGGCCAGTCCCAAGCCCGTGCCCTTGCCAGGTTCCTTGGTGGTAAAGAAAGGCTCAAAGATTTTATCCATATTTTCCCGCGGAATGCCACAACCGGAATCTTTGACCATCACGCTGACTTTGTTCCCCTCAACTTTTGAAGTGACCAATATTGTATCTCCAGGCATACTTGCTTCAAGAGCGTTTTTTATGAGGTTAAAAAAAAGCTGTGCCAATTGTTCACGATCTGCCTGCAGCTTCGGCTGTGGATGATGAAGCAATAAATGAACCATTTTATTCTGGCGGCAGGCATCCGCCTCCAAAAGCAGGCAAACCTGGCGCAGCACCTCATGCAAATCAACCGGTTTGGGAGTGAACGGAGCCCGGCTGGCAAAATTGAGCAAGTTTTCTGCAATCGCCTTGCAGCGATAAGCCGATTGTTTGATGATTTCAAGATATTCGATGATTTCCTCGCGTTGGCCGTTGGCAACCTCTTTCCAGTCGGCAATCCGGCGCTGCAAACCTTCCACACACGTGGAGATGGCAGCCATCGGGTTGTTGATTTCATGCGCCAGGCCGGCGGCAATCCGGCCGATAGCGGCCTCCTTTTCCGTTTTCGCCAATTGCGCTTCAAGTCGTTTGTTTTCGGTTATGTCGCGAATGACCTCTATGGCCTGGTAAACCTGTCCGGATTGGTCAAAGACCGGTGAGGAGTGAATGTGAATGATTTGTTTCTGGCCATCGTCAGATTCGATGATGGCCGTCGTTTCCGCGGCGCGTCCGGTATCAAAGGCAACTCGCGAAGGACAACCATCCCCGCATAGAATACACGCCTTGGCACCAGCACGAAGCACGGCGTAGCAAGGCTGCTCGATCACTTCGGATTTGGTTTTGGCAAAGCGCTTGAGAAAATTCCGGTTCGCCATTAAAACTCGCAAGTGACGGTCGATCACCAGCAGCCCGTCTTCGACGCTGTCGATCAGGTTCTGGAGGTAGGAAAGGTTGTCATGACGACCGTTCGCAGATTTTGCCAATCCTGCCTTGTCATTTTCGTGCGCACGGCGTGTCATATCATAACGTCTTCAACAATTCTTCCAATTTTTGTTTCGAGTGCGCATCGATTTTGGCATGCAAACTGCCGCCGTGGCTGTCCATCGTCACCACCACGGGAAAATCTTCGACGCGGATGAGCCACATGGCTTCCGGCACGCCGAGATCGAGCTTGTAAACATCGATCACTTCTTTCACGGACTGGGCGATCAACGTTGCCGCGCCACCGATGGCATGGAAATAAACGGCTTTGAATTTTTTGCAGGCCTCCAAAGTTTTGGCGCCCATGCCGCCCTTGCCGATCACGCCTTTGACGTTGAACTTTTCAATCACCAGATGCTCATAAGGCTCCTCGCGGATACTGGTGGTCGGGCCGGCGGCAACGAAACGGTATCTGCCATTCTCTTTGGAAACCACCGGGCCGCAATGATAAATCACATTGCCCGCCAGAATTTTTTTCAAAGTTTCATACATTTGCCGCTCGCTTTCCTGCGGCTCGCGCTTGACAAAATTCTCGATGATGTAATGATGCGCCGCATCGCGGCCGGTGATCATGGTGCCGTTCAACAAGACCTGATCGCCGACTTTGAGCTTGGCGATCTCTTCATTGGTGGTGGGAAGAGAAAGACGGATCATGTTGTCGCTCCTTTCGTTTCTTTTTGATAGGCGAAGTAGGAATAAACAATGGTAAAAACCGCAACCAAAATCACGGGAACCAGAACGAAAAACAAGGCCAGGCTCCGGAAGAAGACACCAATCAAAGCCAGCACGCCGGCAATTTTGAACAGCTTGCCGCCAAGGCGATGCGTTTTCTCCCAGACTTTCTCATTGCTCAGGGTCCACGGGGTTCTGATACCGATAAACCAATTGCGTTTTGCATTGTCACACAAAATGCCAATGTAGAAAAACAGCAAACCCAATCCAATCGGGAAGGTGATATTCGGGCTAATGTGCATGCCTTTATTCCACAGAATGGTTTGCAGGTAAATGGCCAGCAAAAAGATGGTGAGCAGAGTGATAAAACCGTCAAAGTATTTGCGAAACTTCGCGATATTCGCCTTCAATGGATCGATCCGGGGAATGGCAATGAAAAGAAGAACCATGGGGACGAGAATAATCGGCAGCAAAAACATGCCCCAGAATTTGGACATGTAGCCATCGACTTCTCCACGCGCATTCCAATGGGACGCGACGCGCTCCGGCATTTGGGGGTAGAAATAGATGCCAAGCGCGAAGGCAATCAGCACCATGCCCAGCATAACAAACTCAATTTTTTTGAGGTTCATCATTATCTCCTTTCCTCGTGCAAATTTTCGCTGATGCCCCAAAACGCCCAGAAGCAGGCGATCACAGTCGAAAACCCCCACTGCAATCCAACCGAGGATTTGTCGATGTCGATTGGTCATTCTTGTTTTTATTAAATCACTTTAATCACCACCACGGTCATGTCATCATCCTGTTGCGTACGCTGTGAAAATTGTTTGACTTCCCGGATGATCTCTTCTTTGATGGCTTTGGCTGAAAGGCGAGAGGTGTCCATTTTCTCAATCAATTTTTTCAGCGCCTCTTCGCCATAAAGCTCTCGAGCGGAGTTTTGTTCTTCGATGACGCCATCCGTCATCAACACGAGCACATCACCGGATTGCAGTCGCACTTTTCTTTCTTCATAAACCTCGTCTTTGGTCATACCCAAGGGATGTTTGGAGCCGGCAGCTTCCAGAAAAACCACGACCTGTTCGCGTTTGAGCAGCGGCTCGATCACTCCGGCGTTCGTGAAAGTCGGTCCTTTGTTTCGAATATCCAGCACCGCAAGATTAAAGGCAATGAAGAATCTATAATCTTTTATCAGTTAAATCTTTGCTTTCTGGGCAAAGATTTCAAAAGACAAAATAATTTTTGACAAAATGATTTTAAAATCATTTTGTCTTTAATTCCCCATGCCCGGCTGGACATCCGATAATGATGAAAATGATGCTTCGTAGTAGTGCCCTACGGGCGTAGCCTTCAGGCACCGTGCGGTAGTGAACGCCCGGCTCCTAAAAGCTACGCCCGCAGGGAGCTACTACAAAAGTTATTTTCAGAGGAATCGCCCATGCCCAATTGGGCACCCGATAATTATGAAAATGATATTTCGTAGTAGACCCTTGAGGCACCGACCCTGAAGGCTACGCCCGTAGGGGTCTACTACGAAAGTTATTTTCATAAGAATTATTTTGCTTTTTTGGTTACGGCTTGTCCGCATTGGGGGTAGACCAATCGTACTGATGATCAAACAGATAGAAGCTTTGATCCACAGACTCTTGCGGATCGTGCCGAGCCGCATTTTTAAAAATTGGCGTCATGCTAAATCCCTTCTGCCAACTCCACGAAACGCTTGTATGGAATCGCGGTCCAGCTTTCGGCTTGAAAAGCGCCGTTGGATAAACTGATCATCGAGACTTTGGCCGCGGTTTCGGCGTCGGGCGCTTCGTAGATGTCGAGAAAATCATACGGCCCAAGCAACGCATAATGAGCGACAAACTTCACTTCCGGGCATTTCTGTTTGACTTGCTCCAGCCACGCCCGGCCCAGCTGTGCGCGGTCTTTCACCTGCTTCGCCATTTCCGGCGAAAGCTTGGTCATTAAAATAAAAGTTTGCATGGCACACCTCCTTTGGGCGAAAAATACTCATACTCTTGCTCCTACTCGCTGGTTAAAAACTTAAAAAGCGAGTAAGAGTAAAAGTATGAGTAAGAGCAAAAGCGACCAGCATCAAGGATCAAGCATCCAGCATCCAGTAACAAGCATCCTAACAACTCGCCCCAAAATCCGCCTCGAACGCCTTTGCCAGCTCTGTGCCCCAATTATCCAGCGGCTGCAACCTGCCAAAAAAGAATCGCAAGACTTTCGGCTCTTCCACGAATCGCAAGCCTTTCACCAAATCGCGATGTTTGTACAGCCAGGTCAGCCGGTCAACGGTATATTCGATCTGCGATAAAGTGTACACCCGGCGTGGGATCGCCAGCCGCGCCAGTTCCAAATCGGCATAGACCTCTCGGCCTTCCGCATCCCGGTCCATGGAAATCGTTCCTCTTTCCATGCTGCGTACGCCTGAGGCAATGTAGATCGCTGCCGCGAGCGCGCCGGCCGGATATTGGCTCTGCGGCAAATGCGGCAGGAAGCGTTTGGCGTCCACATGGCATGCCAACCCACCCGGCGGGGTAACCACGGGTATCTCATTTTCAAGCAGTCTGTTGACAAAGTATTGTATGAACTCTGGAGAGATGCCAGCCACATTGACATCAGTCATTTCCCGGAGGCCGACGGCCATCGCCTCGATCTCTTTGGTCGACATTCCGCCATAGGTGGCGAAGCCTTCATACACCGGCAGCCAGGCCAGCAGCCGGTCATAGTATTCCTTATTATTGGTAGCGATCATGCCGCCGCGCACGGAAGTGCTTTTGCGCGCGGAAAGATAGAAAATGTCCACTAAGCTCATCATCTCGGCAATGATCTCGGTGATGGATTTATTCGCATATCCCTCCTCCCGTTGCTTGATGAAATATGCGTTCTCCGAGATCAGGCTGCCATCATATACCAGGGGGATGTTATGCGCAGAAGCCATTTTCTTCACTTCGCGCAGATTGCGCAGGGAAAACGGCTGGCCGCCAATGAGATTGGTGGTTGCTTCCATCCTGACAAAAGGAATCTTGCTCGCGCCGTATTTCTTTATCGCCTCCGCGAATTTCCGCAGGTCTAAATTGCCTCGGAAGGGTTCGGTGCTTTGCGTGTTCAAAGCTTCATCGGTGTAGATTTCCAGAACGGTTGCGCCTGCTAATTCGAAGTGAGCTTTGGTGGTGGTGAAGTGATAGTTCATCAAAACCACATCGCCGGGCTTGATAAACACCTTGGCCAACAGATGCTCGGCGGCGCGGCCCTGATGCACCGGCATGGTATAATTGAACCCCAAGATCTCCTTTACGGCCTCTGCGAGTTTGTAAAAGCTTTCGCTGCCGGCATAAGCGTCATCCGAAACCATCATCGCGGCCAGTTGGTTGTCGCTCATGGCATTGGTGCCGCTGTCGGTGAGCATATCGAGGAACACATCTTTGGTCCGCAGGAGGAAAGTGTTATAGCCGGCCTCTGATATGGCCTCGAGCCGCCGCCGGATTGGCACCAAACTGGTCTTTTGCACGATTCTGACCTTGTGCATCTCCACAGGAATTTCTTTGCCGTTGGAAAGCTTGATGTTCATCGTTTTTTCCTCCTCAAATAATGTGAGAGGTTAAATCTGACTCTCCGACTAAACTTTCAACCGTGAGTTTATTCCCCTCAGTCAAATTCCACTTTCCCGTCGCGAAACATCATCGTCCGGCGCCGGCCAGCCCAGCACAAGTAGGAGATGCTGACGAAAAAGCATGCCGGCAGACGGTGCGCCCAATCCGCCTTCACGCCGAGCAGGGTGGTCTTGCCGCCGAACCCCATTGGGCCGATGCCGAGCTGGTTTGCCTTTTCCAGAATTTCCTCCTCAAGCTTCGCTAATTCCGGAATCGGATTTTTGTCATCGAGCTTGCGGAAAAACTGCTTTTTGGAGATCATGAAACTGGTTTCGCGATCACCGCCGATACCAATTCCCAAAACCCCCGGCGCGCAGCCCTGGCCTTGGGCTTGATAAACGGCATCGAGAACGACTTTTTTGACGCCCGCCAGATTGCGATCGGCACCGAGGCGGGTATCTGGCAAGCTGTATTGCGCGCCGACATTTTCCGAGCCGCCGCCTTTCAACAACAGGCGCATCCGGAGGTACGGCTCTTCCCATTCCTCGAAATGAAAGACGGGAAATTCCTTGCCGAGATTATTGCCGGAATTTTTGCCGGTGAGCGAATCCACGGCGTTGGGCCGCAAATACGATTTCGCCGTGGCTTCAGCGACGGCTTCCTGAATCAGCTTGCGCATTTGAAGCGTCGAGACTCCAGAGGGATGATCCACGTAAAAGACCAGCGTGCCGGTATCCTGGCAAATGGGCGAGGTCATTTGTCTCGATAAATCGACATTGTGCAAAATGGTCTTGAGTGCACCTTCCGCAGCCGAGTTTGGCGCCTCTTGATTGCGCGCGCGGATCAACGCCTGCACCACATCGTCGGGAAGTTCAGTCGAAGTCCGCCGGATAAACTCTACAAGTCCGTTCTTGAAAGTTTCATTGAGTTGCATAGGGCACCTAGCGGTTTGAGAACTTGATTTGTTGTTTTATTTATTCAGAGGAAAATCCACAGCTATAAGACAGACGAGATTTCGTGCTTCAGAAGTGTTCCGAATCGAAGGAGTAAAATTGGTGTTCAGAGCTATTTTTTAAAAAAGCGCAAGAAAGATGCCGTAACTTTACGGAAACCATGACGGTTTTTCAAGTAGTTACGCCATGCATCATCAGACACTTTAATCAATTTTTTGCAAAGTTGCAAATATCAAAAAGGAATTTCTTAGATTTGGGAATAGCAGTTGCTAAAGTTCAGATTTTCTTTTCGACTCATTGTCAATTGAGGCGATCCGGAATAAACAAAGCGGTTGACATTTTGTGAAATATGTTATATCTTTAGGGTAGTTACCCTAAAAGGGTAATCACCCTCATAAAGTACTCGGGAGATGTTATTATGGACGTAATTTATCCGCACAGCCTGCGCACGATTTTCACGAATCGCGAGCACGAATTGAGATTCTTGCAGTATTTGAAAACGCAACACTTGCAAGGAAATACTCAGCACTGCATACTCTTTGGCTTGCGAAGAATAGGCAAAACGTTACTCCTCAAGGAATTCGTCAGGCGCACACTCGCCCAGAATGAAAAAATCGTTCCGGTCTACATTGATTTGGAGGACATTACCAGCTCTCCTGAGAATTTTGCCATCGGGTATGTGGGCATGATTTGCTTTTGGTTTCTCACTCGAGGAAAAGCAAATCCGGAGTCCTATCTGCGCATGAGCTCGTTGTTTACCACCGGCATGCGTTCCAACAATCAAGCCATACAAGAGACCCTGGACTACATGCATCGCGAAATGGAGCGCGCCAAGGCTAACCGCATGGAGATGCTGAGAACCGCCTTCAATTTTCCCGAGCAGTTGGCACGGACAAGCCAAAAGAAATTCATCATCATTTTGGACGAGTTTCAATTTATTCAATTGCTAAGAAATTTTTACGGCGTATCTGATCCCATCGCACAATTTCGAGCCCATTTGGAGCGCCAAAGCAGCTCGCTTTACGTGCTCGCTGGCTCTGCCATTTCAGTTTTAAACAGATTAGTAGCCGACGAACAAAGCCCGATCTTTCTGCAATTTCAAAAACTGTTGTTGCGCCCTTTCAAGCCGGAAGACACCACTAAGCTGGCGCTGAAATTATTGCCACAGGTAAAACGCGATATGAATACGCTACAACAAATTTATCGGCTGAGCCTGGGTAATCCCTTTTATGTCATTCAGATCTGCCAACGTTTGTTACAATTGGAGACGCTGCACGACATCCCCATCACTCCGGAAGCCGTCGAACAAGCCTTCCTGATCGAAACCCTTTCCAGTCAAGGGAGAATATACGACTATTGTCGTTACATCTATGACACCTCGATACAACGATCAAAAGGGCGCGGGGCCTTGAAATTCATTCTTCAGCTTCTTGCCGAGGAAGAAGGATTGACCTTGACCGAGATCGCGCGGCGAATGAAAGTAACTGCGCCAACGGCCAGCGAATATCTCAGATGGTTGTTGGAAGTTGATCTCATCGTTGAACGGGACAAAAAATATTTTTTTGAGGATACGGTTTTCAAATATTGGCTCCTTCATTCAACGAAGGGAATCGAAGTGGATGCCATGCCTCGCACGGCCGACCTCTGGGGATTGGTGAAGAAGCTGGACGAGAATTTCCAAAAAGCCACTTCCGAATTAGGAATAGCCATTGAAGGCAAAATTTTTCAAATCATGCAGGCCTTTGCCGGGCAGGAAATAGAGCAAAATCTCTTTTTCGAATGTCCGTTGCAGGATAAAGTCATTTTGCCAAAATTCAAAAATATTCGTCCCTATCGGTCGGCTGATAACTCAATCGAAATCGATTTTTTGGCAGAAAACAACAAAAGATGGGCCGTTGAAATTAAGTGGAAAAACAAAGCTGCTGACTTGCGAGAGTTGAAAAAATTCCATACGAACGCGAAAGAGTTGGCCGACGTGTTGTGGTTTATTTCCAAGTCAGGATTTACAAATTCCGCCGTTGCATTTGCAAAGGAAAATCAAATTTTATTGTCCGACTTGAACTCCATTGAAGACATTGCTGAGCGGTTGGAAGTCCGGTTTGTGAGATAATTTATTTGCTGCGTGCAGAATAAGCAAGAAACTTCAGTAGTCAAAACCCCCGATGCAGGCCAAGCTCCTGCGCCAGCCGGATCGCCCGGTGATATTCCTGCGAAGAAATCCGTCGTGCCAGCTCCGGAATGCGATGCGCCTTGAATGCCGGACGATATTGATCCATGATATTCACATAACTGTCCCGCGAAATCTCCTCGGCGATGAAGCGAAAGACGGCCTCGGAGCCGGCAAGATCATTGGGCAAAACCAGATGCCGAATCAACAGCCCCCGTTCGGCGATGCCGTAGTGATTAACTTTAAGATCGCCGACTTGGCGATACATCTCTTTGACGGCCGGACGCACCTGCTCCCAATAATCTTTAACACCGGAGTAGCGCCGCGCATGCGCATCATTGGAATATTTGATGTCCGGCATATAGATGTCTACAATGCCCTCGAGCAAGCGTAACGTTTCCACCGATTCGTAACCGCCGCAATTGTAAACGATCGGAATTTGCAGACCACGTTCGGCGGCGAGGCACAGCGCCTCAACGATTTGCGGAACGTAGTGTGTCGGTGTCACCAAATTGATGTTATGGCAGCCGCGGCTTTGCAGATTGAGCATGCGCCGCGCCAGTTCTTCGATGGAAACCGGCTGTCCCATTTTCAAATGGCTGATCTCGTAGTTCTGGCAGAAGAGGCACCAGAGATTGCAATTGGTGAAAAAGATGGTGCCGGAGCCACCGAGGCCAACCAGTTCCGCTTCCTCGCCGAAATGCGGGCCGGCGCTGGAAATGATGACTTCAGCGGTCGAGCGACAGACGCCGATCTCGCCTTGTAAGCGGTTGGCACGGCACCGGCGCGGGCAGAGCGTGCAGTCGGCGAGGATGGCTTTGAGCTGTTGGGCACGCCTGGCAAGCTCGCCGGTCGCATGCAAAGCGAGATAAGAAGGAAGTGACATAATCTATGCATTTAGTCCAGAATTTTGGGCCACCCCTAATGAAGGCCAACTTTTATGGCATGTTACATAAGTTTTTTTAGTTTGGTTTTGGCCAATTGAATAATGAAATCTGTTGCCATCTCAAAGTCGATATGTCCGGTATTGATCACCACGTCGTAAGCGCACGGATCGTCTTGTTTGCAGCGAAAATGATGTTGGAGATAATCGCGCCGTTCTTTATCGCGCTCGGCAAGTTCTTGTGCAGCGTGCTTTTCATCGAGACCTTTCTCTTGCATCAAACGGCGCAGGCGAACTTCCATCGGCGCGACCACACGAACCCGTAAACCTCCTTCCGGCGGCAGAATGAAATTGGCGCCACGCCCCAAAATCACCGCATTGCCGTACCGCGCAATACTCAGCAAGACCTGCGTGAGATGATGCAAGTATTGCGTGTTATTGAGCATTTGCATGGTGAACAAGTTGCGGAGATAGGTGTCCAATTCGTTTTGGACGTGCTCATCAAAGCGGGCGACCAGCTCTTCACGCACGTGTGTTCGGTTGGCAATCGCCTCGATGATTTCACGGTCGTAGTACTGCCAACCCAGCTTTTCCGCAACCTGTTGCGAAATTTCGATACCACCACTCGCCACCTCCCGTGAAAAACTAATGTAGGGGCCGAGCTTTTTCGGTTGCGGACGTAGCGAAGGTACGGCCTGGCGCTGCCATTCCTCCCGCCGCCTTTCCCACCATTGCATGTGTTTGGCAATCTGCTTTTCGATCGGGATGTCGCGAAGGATTTTATTCATGGTATCCTCCTCCGATGTCAGTGATCAGTTGCCAGTGGTCAGTGAGAATGTCTTAAATTTGGTTGAAATTTACAAAGTGGCTCCCATCTTATCGTCATGTGATCAGCATCAAGCAAGAGGAGCCACCATGAAGAAAGCCAAAAACTTTCCCTGACGGGCGCAGCCAATCTTCATCGCGCTCGATGATGGCAGTGAACTCATTGTGCAAAATACATCTCCGTTAGAGTTGATCTATTGGAAGAGATTCGGCAATTGCCGCAAAACGATTTTGTATCTCATGATCAAAACCTGCCAATGATTGATGATAACGGGGAATTGGAACAAACAATGACAAAGGAAACTTACAAAATTTCGCGCTCTTTGTCAACGTGGAACCTTCAAAGCTCGGCTGGACAACCGGTTTTCAAAAAATTTCGAGGCAAAAACCCCGCAGCGCGGGGTTTTTGCCTCGAAGGGTGCTAAGTTCCGACGCTCTGAAACTCGAAATTATGGCCGCAGTAGTTGGGCTCGTTGCTGTTCCAGCGCGCGCAAGCCACGTTGAGAGGAAGATCGAGCCACGCACAACACGCGACACACCGCCCTCTTGATAAAAACTCTCCATCCACTCCCAAACATTACCGGCCATGTCCATCGAACCTTCCAGAGAACATAATTCAGAAATACCTCGCGAGTCCCAAAGGGACGAATGAAAACGACATGTGTATGATATCAAGGTCGTAGATTTCAATCGTCCCTTGTGGCAGACAGCGCGCCACGCGGTGCGGGGCTTCGGTTTGTGGATTAACTCCTTCCTCGCGTTGTCCCTACGGAACGGATTCCATATCTGTTTATCCGTAACAGTTCACCCCCTCCTCGAAGATGTCATTCTGGAAGAATCTTGTTTGTGCTGGGTAAGAATCTCAGAACTGAAATGTAACTCATTGCGCAAAAAGATTCCCTGTGGGCGTAGCCTACGGAATGACACTGTTATAAGGGGATACTGAACTATTACGTTTATCCTAACAATTGAACTGATTACTGATACCCCTTCCATCTCTCTCCCAGATCCGGTCGCTGAATCGTTTCCATTAAATAATCACCAAATTGTCTTCCAGTGGCGCCGTCTTTGCGACCGGTGATGGCGATTTTTTTCTCGAACTGGCCACAGATGTCGAGTGCCATATCCAATTTGGTGGCGCGATCATCGAAGCCAAGGTGCCGGAGCAGCATGGCGGCTGCCTTGATCATGCTGCTGGGATCGGCGTATTCGGCGCGACCTTCCTGCACCATGCGCGGGGCGGAGCCGTGAATGGCCTCGAACATGGCGTAGCGCTTGCCGATGTTGGCGCTGCCGGCAGTGCCCACTCCGCCTTGCAGCTCTGCGGCCTCGTCCGTGATAATATCGCCATAAAGATTCAGCAGCGCAAAGACGCGGAACTCGGTGCGGCGCTTGGGATCAATGAGCTTGGCCGAAACGATGTCCACGTACCAGTCGTCGCAGACGATGTCCGGATACTCTTTCGCAATGCGCTGGCCAGCCTCGAGAAATTTGCCGTCGGTGGTTTTGATGACATTGGCTTTGGTTACCAGCGTGACGCGCTTGATGTTGTTGCGCTTGGCATATTCAAACGCCGCACGGATGAGGCGCTCGGAGCCTTGGGTGGTGACCACTTTGAAATCGACCGCAAGGTCATCGGTAACGTTGATGCCCTTGCTGCCCAGCACATATTCGCCTTCGGTGTTCTCGCGGAAGAAAATCCAATCGATGCCTTCCTGCGGCACGCGGACCGGACGGACATTGGCGAAGAGATCCAGCTCGCGGCGCATGGCGACATTGGCGCTCTCGACGTTCGGCCAGGGGTCGCCTTTGCGTGGCGTCGTGGTCGGGCCTTTGAGAATCACGTGGCATTTTTTGATTTCCGCAAGGACGTCATCGGGAATGGCTTTCATCACTTTGGCGCGATTTTCGATGGTCAACCCTTCGATGATTTTGAATGCAACTTTGCCGGAGGCGAGCTCGTCCTTCAGCAGAAACTCGAGTACTCTTTGTGCTTCTCTGGCAATATAAGGGCCAATGCCGTCGCCGCCGGCAATGCCGATGATGATGGGCTTGAGCTTGCTGTAGTCCACCCAATCCTCGCCAGCTTTCATTTTGTCAACGCGCGCCAGTTGCTCCTCTAAAAGTTTGCCAAAATGTTCTTTGGCTTTGTTGATGAGTTCGTCATACATGGGTTGTTTCTCCACAAAATTGTGTTTGACTTTTACTTCAACCTTCGTCAGCTTTAATCAACTTGAAAGGGGTAATATGCTATGGCACAAATTACAGTTGAAGACTTCGTCCGTAAGAAACCAAATTGAAGAGCGTTGTCCTCAACGTTCTCACACCGGGGAAAAATCGTAGCGCAGTCTTCCAGACTGCAGACAAGACGTCTGCGCTACCCCCGTCATTGATGGAATACAGCGTGATTGTGGATTGCGAAGATTGCAGATTGGGATCGCAAATTCCGGATTGTTCCGAAATCCACAATTCGCCATCGCTTCACACCTGTTCCAACGCCTCCCGCAAATCTTCAATCAAGTCGTGCCAATCTTCCAGCCCGATAGAGAGCCGAATACCGCCAGGTTCCATCCCCAGCTTGAGTTTTTCATCCTCCGGTAAAGCCGAATGCGTCATCGAGTACGGGCTTTCAATCAGCGTTTTGATTTGTCCGAGGCTGACTGCCAGCGTGATCGCATACGAATGTTCGGCGATGTAATCAATGAATCGGGCACCGCGCTCGCTGGCGCTGATGTTGGCTCCACTCTTGAGTACAAAATAGATCATCGACCCCGGGGAAAACTTGCCGTCGTAACTGATCATTTGGCGCTTGGCCAAGTCAAAATGCGGATGTGACTCCAATCCCGGATAAGTGACCCGGGCTACCTTCGGATGCTCCTGCAGGAAGCGCGCCACCCGATGAGCGGTTTTCTGCATATTGATCATGCGCGTCGAAAGGGTCGGCAAGCCATACACCAAACACGGCCAGGCGCTTTTGGGGGGGAGCACGCCGCCGAAATCCTTGCGATAGAGCATGAGTGGGCTGTAGAACTTTTGCGGACCAATGACCGCGCCACCCATGTCCGTGCCAAAGCCACCGATGCCTTTGGTCAGACTATGCACCACAAAATCCGCGCCGAAAGACAACGGTCGTTGGCAAAACGGAGTGGCAAAGGTGTTATCCACCACTATTTTGATCTGGCGCTCGGGCGGACGACCCTGATTGAATTCATCTATCACCCGGCGTACGGCGGCGATATCGATGAGTGTCAAGATCGGATTGACGGGAGTCTCAAAGTACACCACGCGAGTTTGGGGCGTAATTGCCTGGCGCAACGCCGCCTCATTGTTGAGATCGACAAGTCGGATTTGGATGCCATAGCGTGGCAGCCAATGAGTGACGAGACTGTAGGTGCATCCGTAAAGAATCTGGTGCGCCACAATTTCGTGTCCGGTTTCGCAGAGCATGCCGAGCACGGCGCTGATCGCCGCCATGCCGGTGGCAAAGGTCACGCACATCTCGCCGCCTTCGGCATAGGCAAGATTTTCTTCGAGCATGCCGCGCGTCGGTTCATCCAGACGATCGTAAATGTAGATGGGTACGCGCTTGACAAAATCCATGGACTCGCTGGCAAACTCGAAGAAGCCCTGCGCGCCACGATGCGCCGAACTTAGCCGATACGTGGCCGACGAGGAAAGCGGCGGCACAACGTGATGGTTGTAATCCCATTTCTTGCTCTCGAAATTGCCGTGGATGAGATGCGTGCGCATCTGATAGTCGGCTTTGGTTCTTTTGCGGTTTTTGAGTTTGTCGGACATGTTGTTCACCTCATGGATTGGCGTTGAGGGTTTCGTAGATTTCTTTGAATCTTCAAAAAATTTACAAAAAATTTTCGTTTAATCCTACAGAAATCGTAATACCTTAGTACTACAAACGTTAAGTCGTGAGTCCACCCCCCTACGGACGCAGTCTTACAGAATGACAACAAATGGGGATGCAATGAGCAACTTAACGTTGTGGTACTAAGAGCAAAGCCTTATAACCTTACAGGCGTAGCCTTTTCTTGCTTTTTAGCCGAAAATCGTGTAAAATTTGACATCACCCTTGGCCTGTCGGGACTCGGAGGGTTATTCCATTCTTACGAGCATGCCAGGGTGGTGTATATGATCCACCAATCAACGAGGGATTACCAAATTTGGTAATTCTTTGAAGTGCCATGCCCAGTGGTCATTATGAAAATTTTTTTCAAAAACCCTAAAAGTGAAGAGCCAACATGAATAAGCGAACTTTCATTTTCAACAATCCACTCAACCTGGGAACTGTGCTTTTTCTGTTTTCTTTGGCGCATCCTCAGGAAAAATCCTACCAACTTCTCTCCCCTGACCGAAAAACCGAGGTCAACATCCGCTTGCAGGACAAGATTTATTTTTCCATTGCGCACAACGGGCAGGAGATGATTTCGCCCTCTCCGATTTCTTTGGAGCTGGCACAGCATCGCGTGCTCGGTACATTGCCAACGGTCAAGAGTGTGACTACCCGTTTTGTCAAAGAGGAAATCAAACCCGTTGTGCCGGAAAAACGAAATATTGTACCGGATGTTTATAACGAAATGGAATTGGTATTCAGAGGCAATTACGGCTTGAAAATTCGTGCCTATAATGATGGCGTTGCCTATCGTTTCATGACGAATCTGCAAGGCAATATGATCATCAAAAATGAAGAAGTCTGTTTGAATCTTTCGCCCACTGACTCGATTTACTTTCCGGAGGAAGACAGCTTCCTTTCCCATTCGGAACGTCTCTACAAATATCTGGCAGTGAGCGACCTTACCGAAAAACAAATGTGCTGCCTGCCGGCGCTGGTGGTGAAGTCAAATGGAATAAAACTGGCCATCGCCGAAGCGGATTTGTCGGATTATCCGGGACTTTATCTGTGCGGCAGCGGCGATGGTTCGACCTCGCTGAGAGGGAAATTCCCACCGTATCCGCTTGAAGAGCAGCAGGAAAGAGACCGCACAGTGAAAGTGATCAAAGCAGCAGATTATATCGCCCAAACCGTGGGGCGCCGCGAGTTTCCATGGCGCGTCATCGCGATAGCCGAAAAGGATGGTGACTTGATTGAGAATGACATCATTTATCGACTTGGCGCGCCGCTGGCTTTGAAAGAAACCGCCTGGATCAAGCCCGGCAAAGTGGCGTGGGATTGGTGGAACGCCAACAACATCTACGGCGTCGATTTCAAATCGGGTATCAACACGGCTACGTACAAGTACTATATCGATTTCGCTTCGCGTTATGGTCTGGAATACATCATTTTGGACGAGGGCTGGTCGGCACCGGCGGATTTGTTCGAAATCAATCCCGACATGAATATGGAAGAATTGTTTACTTATGCCCGGCAAAAAAATGTTGGCATTATATTATGGGTGGTCTGGTGCACACTGGAGCGACAATGGAACCGGGCATTTGACCAGTTTGTGAAATGGGGTGCAAAAGGAATTAAAGTTGATTTCATGCAACGCGATGATCAAAAGATGGTCAACTTCTATGAACGAGTCGCCAAAGAGGCGGCACAGCGCCAGTTGTTGGTCGATTTCCACGGCGCATTCAAGCCCACCGGCATGAGTCGAACTTATCCGAACGTTTTGACGCGCGAGGGTGTGCGCGGTCTCGAATGGTGCAAATGGTCAAAAGACATCACGCCCGAGCATGATGTCACGCTGCCTTTCATCCGAATGTTTGCAGGCCCAATGGATTTTACCCCCGGCGCAATGGTGAATGCGACGAAAGAAAATTTCAGAGACATTTTTACCCAGCCCATGAGTCAGGGCACGCGCTGCCATCAGCTTGCCATGTACGTCGTATATGAAAGCCCGCTGCAAATGTTGTCCGACAGCCCTTCCAATTATCTGAAGGAGCCCGAATGCATGGAATTTCTCGCCGCCGTTCCCACGATGTGGGATGAGACCAAAGTGTTGAATGCCAGGGTGGGTGAGCATGTGACGGTGGCAAGAAAACGCGGCAATGATTGGTACCTCGGTGCGATGACGGACTGGACGCCGAGAGATTTTGTGCTCGATCTCGGCTTTCTCGATGCCGGTAAATACCGGATGACTTCTTACGCCGATGGCATCAATGCCGACAAGTGTGCAAGTGATTACAAAAAGCAAACGCAAGAAGTCACGAACAAAGACACGATTAAAATCCACCTGGCGCCGGGGGGTGGCTGGGCTGCACGCTTGGCCGGGGGCAAATAAGATTTTTACAAGGATTTCAGTGAGTCAACAAAAAACGGATGGAGGCTGAAGAATTGCGGGAACGTGTGGGAATCGAACCCACCTCTCTCCGCATAAGCGAGGAGACAACGGTTTTGAAGACCGCGGAGGCCACCAGGCTCCCATCCATTCCCGAAAAGTCAACTTTGTTGACAGACCGGGCTGACGGCGACAGGCTTTCTGTCCTCATTTGTGCCGTCGTGGTTCGGTCTTTTTGATTTTTATCTCATTGGCTCTGCTGGGGTGTTGGCTTTTCGCCCTGGGATTTGGCAGCGGGTGGAGGATTGAGAAAAATTTTCAACACTTCCGCGAAATGTTGCGGTTCTTCAATCCAGGGATAATGGCCGCTGCGTTCAAACAGCTCGAGTTTGGAATTGCGTATTGCAAAGTGCAAGCTGCGCGCAATCGGACGAATGAAATATGGATCGTACAAACCGTAGATGAGCAACGTTGGCGCCGAAATGCGTGACTCCTGGCCGTCAAGGTTATATTGCAGGAGGTCACTCTGAACGAATTGATTGAAGTTATTGATGGACAGCCTGGATTCTTTGATTGCTTTTTCAAAATTCGCACGCTGGTACGGGCTGTAATAACCAAAATAGAGTATCGCAGTCGTGTGCAAATTCTCCTGCAATGCTTCCACCGTTCGTGCTTCATATTCGTTTTTGAATCCGGCCAGGGCGGCTTCCCAGCCCGGGTCTTTGCGTCGCGGATGCCGCTGCAGATTTTCATAAACTGCCCGTATATCTTCCTCCAGATTGCGCAACAAGATGCAGTCCACCAAAATCAACTGCGCCAGACGGCTCGGATATTTCAAGGCATATTTCATGGCGATGAATCCACCATGGGCATGGCCCATCAACATGATCCTGTTCAAGCCGAGGTGTTGGCGCAAGGCCTCGAGATCATCCACCATCAGGTCGCTCGAAATCTGCGCCGGCTCGGTAATCGGCATCGTGTCCCCGGTGCCGCGTGGATCGATATAGACAAGGGTATATTGCGCCTCGAGGAATTTCAATGTGCTCTGATAAAGCCGCGAATCCAGCCCCCACCCGACGCCGTGCACCATGATCACCGGCCCGCTGCCGGCAATGGTATAAGAAATTTCGACGTTATTGAGTCTGACTTTGAAATTGCCATTTTGCAGTCCCGCCGCCGTTTTACTTGATTGTGTTGTGAAACCCTCCGCCTCTCCATAACCATTGACACCGGGTTCATGCGCCAATGCTGCGGCTCCAATGCAGAGCATGGCGGTAAACATTAAAAATCTTTCCTGAATCATACTGCCTCCTTGCCTCGCTACGACTATCGATTTTTTTCCGGAATGCGATATCTGAAATTTGGTTCTGCATACTCGATGTGCGGATTGGTCTGGCACTCACGAAGTACCTGTTCGAACGGCAGCCGCGAGGTCGAACGATACACTTTAACGCCGATCTCGCCAAGCTCACGGACTTTTTCCAGCCCCAGTCGCGACATCAACGTCTGGATCGAATCATCCGCTACATGAGGTTTGAATTTGATCAATATTTCCTCGGGCGCTTGTCCCGCGGTCTTTTTTTGTGCAGGTTCGCCACATGTCAATAGTGCGATGATGACGCCGAGAAAGACCAACACGCCGCCAGCAGCACGCATGGTCTTGTGTGTGTAAAGTGATCGTAACATGGTAAAATCAAGATAATGAAGATTTCACAAGTATGCAAGCATAAAATCGGCCCATGGCTTTCGTTGACCGGAGGGTGGTGCAACACCCGCAGGACTGCGCGCGAGGGGATGACTGCGCTTCGTTTCTCCTCCGTGACTTGTGTTGCGTTCGATGGTGTTCATGTCTAACGAATTTCCGGCAGCTCACGCAGCCTCTCAGCCGCAAGCTCAGGAGTGATGTCTCTTTGGGCTTCGGCCAGCATTTCATATCCCACCATGAATTTCTTCACCGTGCTGGAGCGCAGCAGCGGCGGATAAAAATGTGCGTGCAACTGCCAATGCGAATAATCTCCTTCATCATGCGGAGCGCCATGCCAGCCCATGGTGTAGGGGAAAGAAATGCCGAAGAGGTGATCATACTTTGTCAGAAGTCGTTTCAGAATATCAGCCAATGCGTTTCGCTCTGCACTCGTCAAGTCGGGCAAACGCAGGACATGCCGGTTGGGCAACAAGAGCACCTCGAACGGCCAGATTGCCCAGAAGGGAACCACCGCAAGCCAATGCTCATTCTCGACAACGAGACGTGTCGATTGGGCAATTTCAAAATCGCGATAGTCCGGCAAAAGCACGGAGTGCTTATCTCTGAAATACGCCGCCTGCTGCCGATCTTCTTTGAAGGGCTCGTTGGGAAGCGCCGCCACTGCCCAGATCTGGCCATGCGGATGCGGATTCGAGCAACCCATGATTTCACCTTTATTCTCAAAAATCTGCACCCAACGGTAAGTCCTTCCCAGCTCGGTAACTTGTTCGGCCCAGACCTCGATCACCTGGCGAATTTCCTCGCGCGACATCTCTGCAAGGGTCAAATCGTGTCGCGGAGAGAAACAAACCACGCGGCAGGTACCAGGCACCGTTTCACTTTTTATGCAGGCATGGGGCGAATCCGAATATGATTCGGTCTCGGGAAGCAGGGCGGTAAAATCGTTGGTGAATACAAACGTGCTCGTATAATTGGGGTTGACCTCCCCGCCGGCGCGCTGATTGCCCGGGCAAAGATAACACGCAGGATCATACGCCGGTCGTTTTTCCGATGGCGGTGTTTCCTGCCTGCCTTGCCACGGCCGTTTGGTGCGATGCGGTGAGACCAACACCCACTCGCCAATCAACGGGTTATAACGCCGGTGCGGCAATTCCGACAGGTGCATTGCGTTTGCCGATGAAAATGCAGCAATCTTCATAATTCTTTGCGTCCAGGTATTTCAGCCAGTTAGCGGAGCAGTGGCTTTGCATTGTGGCAGTATAGAAATATAAAGTCATGTCTGAATGTTTCCAAACGACAGGATGCCAGCATTCCATAAAATTTCTTCGCCGCCGTGTGCTTTGACTTTCAATGCAGGTAGCAGCGGTGCTGCCACAAGAGTGGTGGCAGGCTCATTGGCCCGGCGGAACCAGGCAATGAGTCACAGTACAATCTGTATCGCCGCTACCAGAAATCCGTTTTTGTTCCGGCCTGGGCGGGTAAGGACATCAGCCAGCAGCACACGGTCACATCACCAGCTACGAGCAAAAGAATGATGGCGATACTCACACCCAGCATTTCATGCTTTTATCATCTGAGGGCGTGGGATGCAAAGGTTCGAATCGTGAAAAAGATAAACGACTCGGGGCCAAAAGTCAAGGGGAATACCTCCAATCTCACAATATCGCAGTTATCTCATGCGCGTAAGCATCTTCACCAACATGAGCATTGTTCTCATACTTAAGAAGATTCCCTACGGGCGTAGCCTTCGGACGCAGTCTTTACAGAATGACATCCGTGGGATTATCTATTCCACCAATAAGTAAGCTAATCTTTACCCACATTTTGGATACTGGACACAGAGGGAGATCATAACATGCCACTCCTAAAGGAGCTTAATCGCTGCTTGAGGGTGGTTCTCTATAAACATACCACCCCCAACGCGGACAAGCCTACGGCCGTAGGCCGCAACCTCTACGGGCGTAGCCTACGGGCGCAGCCCAAAAGACAAAATGATTGACGACAAAATAATTTTACAATCATTGTGTCGTCAATTATTTTGTCTTTTGAAATCCCTGCGGGCGTAGCTCTACGAGCCGTAGGCCTACGGACGCAGTCTTTGCCAAAAAAGCAAAGAATCCATTGATAATGGACTAACGAGGTTAAATTACGGCTTGATAAACCATCCGGAGCGATTGAGCCGTCAAAAACCACGTAGTGGTGACATGTTTATAGCAAACATGACCCTTATAAGCATCCCGGAACCCCGTTAGGGGTGACATGTGGGCACCAGCCTCCTGTATCCAGTAACGAAGTTATGGGACATGCTCAGATAAGTAAGGCATTACTTATTCCTTATTTTTTCGCTTGACAAAGCTGGAAAACGATGTATATTTTAAGCCGTGCAGCTCTCAACGAATACTCGCCTTGAAGCCTCATTGATCTTGATCTTCTCGCGTGTTTTTTGCTTCGGGCGTCATTAATCAATTGCCGCAGTGAATGTTCTAACCAAAGGAGGAGGGAGTTATGCAGTGGTCAAAAGCAATTATCGCGGGTGTGGTGGGTGGTATCGTTAATGCAGTTTACGGCTTCCTTCTGCATGGTCTGGTCATGGGGAAAACCTACCAGAAGTATGCAGTTTTCCGTACCGATGCCAATGTGATATGGTTTATTATTATTCCGATTTTGCTCGGTGTGGTGGGTGCATTGTTTTTCGCCAAGTCCCGTGCCTCCTGGAGTGCGGGCATGAAGGGTGGGATAACCTTCGGCTTTTGGATTGGCCTGATTGGTTTTGTGGCTAACTTCTATACACCGCTCATGTACGCAGGTTTTCCGTATTTTCTGACTTGGTGCACGGGCACCATCATGCTGATTGGCTGGATGGTTTACGGTGCCGTGATTGGAGCGATGTATAAAACCGCAACAGCTTAATTGTTTTGCTTGAGAGCTGCATTGCAACAATCCTGAGCACCAAGCAGTAGGTGTTCAGGATTTTTTTATTGCTCGAGAAAGAGTTTTTCCTCAAAAAACCTCTTGCCTTTCTCTTCCCTATTGTGTAATTTCATTTTACAAGCGCCATATCGTTTCGGAACAGCCTGTGGCTACAGGCAATCGAAAGCCGGAGCTGCCGACGCATATTTTTCAAGCGCATCCGGAGTCAAGCGAGTGTAAGAAAATTGGCCAAGGCCCGCGCAATCGGAGCATGCCCAACCCCGCCAGGGCCGGAAGGCAGCAACGGTCAGCGTTGCGATGATGTGCCGCGGGGAACCTTGGCCAATTTAAATTTTTTTAAATAGAACCCGGATGGCACGGATTATGTTTGCTAAAGTAAAGTATAGGAAAATGTCATTCGGGAAGACTGCGTCCATAGGAATCTTTTTCGGGGTTGGGAAAATGTCTTCAATTAAAGGTTGTGCCAGGAGCGAAAAAAAGATTCCCTGCGGGCGTAGCCTACGGCCGTAGGCTCTACGAGCCGAAGGCCCGCGAAATGACATACTGAGATGACTGTTGGATTACCGAGCGTAAACGTTAAAATTCACAAATAGATTATATTGAATAAAAAGTCCGCGGCAATCCGTCGCATCCGTGTTATCTGTGTGTGAAAAAAATTTTTATCCTAATTAGAGCGGAATGAGCTACCTTGTTTTGGCCCGCAAATGGCGGCCGCGACAATTTTCGGAAGTGGTGGCGCAGGATCATGTCACGCGCACGTTGGAAAATGCGATCACCCAAAACCGGCTCGCTTCCGCATATCTTTTTGCTGGTCCGCGAGGTGTTGGGAAGACCACCATGGCGCGCCTGCTTGCCAAAGCCATTAACTGCGAGCAGGGGCCGACGGTCACGCCATGTGACGCGTGCTCGATTTGCATCGAGATAGCGGATGGCCGCAGTCTCGATGTATTGGAAATCGACGGTGCCTCCAATCGAGGTATTGACGAGGTACGCAACCTGCGCGAGAATGCCCGTTACACGCCGGCCAAAGGCAAGCGCAAAATCTACATCATCGATGAAGTACACATGCTGACCGAGCCGGCGTTCAATGCCTTGCTCAAAACGCTCGAAGAGCCGCCGCCGCATGTGCTCTTCATTTTTGCCACCACCGAGGTGCACAAAGTTCCAGCCACCATTCTTTCGCGCTGCCAACGCTTCGATTTCCACCGTGTGCCCCTGCCGGAAATTGTCGGACAGCTCAGAAACATCTGCAGCAAGGAAGGCATACAGATTGACGAGACTTCGCTCGCGCTGATTGCCAAGAAAGCCGAGGGTAGCATGCGCGACAGCCAAAGCCTGTTGGATCAGGTCATCGCCTACTGTGGCCAGCAGGTGAAAGCAGACGAAGTGGCGCAACTCTTCGGTATCATCGATCAGGAGGTCTTTTTTGCCTGCACCGATGCCATTGCCCAGCGGCAGGTGGGCAAAGGCCTCGCACTCAGCGAACAGATCTACACCGCCGGTTATCATCTTGGCGAGTTTCTCGAAAGACTCTCCGAGCATTTGAGTAATATCTTGATGACACGTGTCACCAACAGCACCGGGCATCTTTTCGGTCTCGATGGTTATCTTGAGCGCTATAAGGAAGCAGCGACACAATTTTCGGAAGTCGACATTTTGCGCTACATCCAGATGATCACCGACACGCAGCTCAAGCTCAGTCGCGTGGCCAATCCGCGCGTCCTGCTCGAAATGTTGCTGTTGAAAATGATCCAAAATTCGGCGAGCGTGAATTCAGATCCGGAGGTGACAACGCCCGTTGCTGCCACAAAAGTGACGCCGGGCGCGCACGTTGAAAGCCGGGATGATGGATTAAAAAAAAAGCCCCAGCCGGTTATAAATAAAAATGGAGTGTCGGCAGGTTCACCAAATAGTGCTGAGTCTGGAATTGCGGTGATTCCGCAGATCGCACCGGCGCCGGCAAGCGGCGAGATGAAAGCGGAGACCAAAGAGCGTGCCTCCCGTCCTGCTCGTGGAAGTTTGTTCGATCTTGCTGAGATGCCGGTGGTAAAAGTACCGGTCGTGCAAGCCAAAGAGGCACCGCTACCGAAATTGACGAATGTGGCAGATGCGAAAGCCGCACTCGAGAAAATTCAACAATGCTGGCTGCACATTCTCGAGCAAGTCAAAGCGCAGCGCATCTCGCTCGGCGCGTTTTTGGAACTGGGCGTGCCGACCAGCTTGACCGACGACGGTACTTTGGAAGTTTGCTTCGATCAGGGCAGCGGTTTTCAAATCAATTCAGTCAACAATCAGAAAACCTTTATCCAGGAGATTATCAGCCGCGAAACCGGCTATCGCGTCCGTCTGGTTTGCCGGAAAGATGAAAGCGAGGCCTTGCAACAGGCGCGCGCTCTGCTGCAGAAAGTGGCCTCAGCAAACGGAACTCGTGCCGTGACTGAAGAAGATGCGACAAGCACAGCCGTGGGCATGGCACAAAAGGGCACACACACCTCCGGTGCGCAGGAGCAAGCGGCAGACCTGGAGAACAGCCCGACCAGCAGTTCCAACAGTGACTCGCCTCATCACCAACTTGTCATGGCACCGGCGAAATTGAATGAGCTTTATCAAGCTTATCCAGCAATTAAAAAACTGGTCGAAGCATTGGATGGAGAATTGATATAATCTGCGACAATTGACTTGATCATGTCATTCCGGCGGAATCTTTTTTGTATTCGGCTGGAATCTTCCACTGCAAAAAGATTCCCTACGGGAGTAGCCTGTGGAATGACAGCATCCCTTGATGCATACTGGTTTAGGGTAATTCTTGTATGCTACCAAACTCGTCTGTCATTCTGGAAGAATCTTTTTTAGCATCAAGTAAGACGTTAGAAATTCAGGCTTTACTTCATGCGTAAAAAGATTCCCTACGGGCGTAGCCTCCTGAAAGACATCGCAGTAAAATTTTCACCCTAAACGAGTATAGAACAATTTGAGCGTGGGAGAATCGATGGACAAGCTATTACGGAGGATGATAATATGAGCCGTGTCGGCCTTATCGATATGTTGAAGCAAGCGCAGAAGTTGCAAGAGCAATTCCAGCAAGTGCAGGAGGGCTTGATCAATCTGCGCGCTGAAGGCTCTGCCGGCGGTGGTATGGTAACCGCACTCGCAAACGGCAAGCAAGAGATCCTGCAAATTCGCATTGACAAGCAGGCGATTGATCCGAATGATATCGAGATGCTGGAAGATTTGATCGTCGCTGCCGTCAATCAAGCTTTGACGAAAGCCCAGGAGCTGGCCAGCGCCGAAATGAACAAGGCAGCCGGCAGTGTCTTTTCCAATCTACCCGGCAATTTGAAGATTCCTGGAATGGAGTGATGCTTTATTCTTCCAACGCCGTTGAAGTCGCCATTGCCGCGTTGTCGAAATTGCCGGGAATAGGCCGCAGGACCGCGCAACGACTGGTGTTTTTTCTGCTCAAGAGTCCTCGTGCCGAAGTGGAAGCCCTGGCTGCGGCGCTGGTGGCGTTGAAGGAAAAAGTTCGCAATTGCTCGCGCTGCTATAATATCACGGAGCAGGATCCGTGTCCGATCTGCACCAATCCGCAGCGCGATGGCCGCATCATCTGTGTGGTTGAAGAAGCCAACGATGTGCTCGCCATTGAAAAAACCGGCGAATTCCGTGGCTTCTATCATGTTCTCGGCGGTGCGCTGTCGCCGCTGGATGGCATCGGACCGGATGATTTGAAAGTGCGGGAGTTGCTCTCCCGGCTGCACAGTGGGGTGGAGGAAGTGATTCTCGCCACCAATCCGACGGCAGAGGGAGAGGCCACGGCGATTTATCTGGCGAATTTGATTCGGCCGCTCGGACTTCGTCTCAGCCGTATCGCGCGCGGCATCCCGGTCGGTGGTGATTTGGAGTATGCCGACGAGGTTACACTCACACGCGCGATGGAAGGACGGGTGCAATGGTAAGTTTTTGATTCGTTCCGGACGGCTGACTCACAACCCAAAGAATATCACGTGGATCAAAAAATCACACGTAATTATCAGTATGGTATTTTGATTCCTGTGGAATTTTTTGTCGGGCTTTTGTCCAAGAGTACCCTGATAACGGACTAAATTGCTCTCGCCAAGGGCGGGAGGCATCTTTCATAAATCAACGAAGCAAGATGTCATTCGATTTCCGCTCTGAGATGCGTCATGACCTTTCCCAATCAACTCACAGTTCTGCGGATAGCGCTGACCCCACTATTGGTATATTTGCTCTCGCGTGAAAGTCTGAGCTATCGTTATGCCTCCTTCGTGGTGTTTCTGCTGGCCTCGCTGACGGATTGGTACGACGGCTATGCGGCGCGCAAATTCGGGCGTGTCACAGAATCGGGAAAATTCCTGGATCCGCTTGCCGACAAGGTTCTCGTACTAACCATGTTTTTCATCTTTATGTCGCTTGGCCTGGTCAGGGGTTGGATGGTTGCCGTCATCACGGTCAGAGATGTGGTCATCACTGGCCTGCGCAGCTATGCGGAATGGAAGCGGCAACCCATCGTGACCAGCATGTCAGCAAAGTGGAAAACCGTCAGCCAGATGACTGCGATTTACGTTATTCTGATTTATATCATCGCCCAAGCTCACTTCGCAGCGGCGGGTGTCCTTCCGGCATGGCTGACCTGGCTGCAAGAACGAGGCGCCATTGACAAAATGATGCTCGTCGTCACCTTTCTCACCCTGGCAACGGGCATTCAATATTTGTTCGAGAACTGGCGGCATGTGCGCGGTGTCGTCTTGGCTTTCTACCGCGTGTTTGTTCCGAGTAATTTGGCGAAATGAGAAGTTCTTCCAGGGCAATTTTTTTTTCGCGCGTGATCGCAACGGTCGGCTTCATCGGATATTCACCTGTAGCGCCCGGTACCATGGGGAGTCTGGCCGCAGCCCTTGTATTTCTGCTTTTTCCTTCGTATCTTCCAGCGTGGACTTTTCTTTTTGGATTGGCGATACTGTTTATCATTGCCGTGTGGTCAGCACATCAAATGGCCGCGTCTCTCGGGTTTGATCCCAACGGGACTTGGTGGCGGCCTCACAAAATGCCTCGTGCCGAGTCCGGCAAGGTCGATCCCCGGGAAGTCGTTATCGACGAAGTAATGGGCATGGTGGTGACCCTGGCGTTCTTGCCGCTGAACCCGAAAACGATCGGAATCGGTTTTTTGTTATTTCGTATTTTTGATATCATCAAGCCTTTCCCGGTGCGCCGCTCGGAAAAACTTCCCGGCGGCTGGGGAATTGTGATGGATGATGTGATCGCGGGGATTTATGCGAATGTGGGATTGAGGCTAATACTGAGGTTCTGAACTGCCACGAGCAGGCAAAAAGGCGTTGGGCAGAATTTCATATCATCGATTTCTATCTCTGCCAATCTCAATATAAAAATGCCGAATCAGAAAGGTGCTTGCGTTCCGTGAGCAAAATTGAAAGACGATTTACTTTCAAATGAGCATGCTGTCGGTAGAACGAAAGCCAAATTTATGCGAGCCTTTGGATTCGACGAAACAAACATAAAGTTGTCAGAACACGCTTTACTCAAGATTCAAAACGCGGGAATGAACAAAAGACAGTTTTGTAAAGTGTCAATAAACATTTTTACAGGAAAGTTGTATTTTAATGACCGCAGAAATCATCACCATCGGCGATGAATTGCTCATCGGCCAGATTGTCAATACCAACGCCGCGTGGATGAGCCGCGAATTGAATCTGATCGATGTACCGGTCCGGTTCGTGAGTGTCGTCGGTGACAATGCCGAAGACATCCGGCGCAGTCTCGACCTGGCGCTCTCGCGCACTGAAGTGGTTTTGCTCTCCGGTGGATTGGGACCGACACACGACGACATCACCAAGAAAGTCGTCGCCGAGTATTTTGATTCCGCGGACATGGTGCTGGACGAAAAAGTTCTCACGCACGTCAAAGCGCTTCTCCAACGCCGCAATATTCGCGTGAAGCCGGCTAACGAAGCGCAAGCCCTGGTCCCGAAAAAGGCAACGGTGCTGTGGAACGATTATGGCACGGCGCCGGGATTGTTATTTCAGCGGAATGGTCGCTATTGCATCGTCATGCCCGGTGTTCCGGCTGAAATGCAACACATCATGCGTGAGCGTGTGCTTCCGTTCTTGAAGACGCGAATTCACAACGCCGCGGTTCGTCATCGTACCATTCGAACGTTCGGTGTTCCGGAATCGGCACTCTTCGAGAAATTGTCACCGGTGGCCGATCTCGAGCAATTCGGCAGAGTGGCATTTTTACCCCGATTCTCCGGCGTGGATGTCCGTATTTCCGTTCACGCGTCCAGCGCCGCCGAAGCGGAAGAGCGAATTGGCGCTGCCGAAGCGATCGTCATCTCGCGCGCTGGCGAGCATGTTTATGGCTTTGATGAGGACGTGATGGAAGCGGTGATTGGTCGTTTGCTCATGGAGAAAAATGCCACGCTGGCAGTTGCCGAATCTTGCACCGGCGGATTGTTGGCGCATCGCTTCACGAATATTCCCGGCAGCTCGCAGTATTTTGATCGTGGCATAGTTGCCTACAGTAATTCTGCCAAAATGCAACTGCTGGGTGTGTCTGAAGAGATTTTGCACCAGCATGGTGCGGTAAGTGAACAATGCGCGATCGCGCTGGCTGCCGGTGTTCGCCGACTCAGTGGCACAACTTACGGCCTCGCAACGACTGGTATTGCCGGCCCCACCGGCGGCAGCGAGGAAAAACCGGTCGGTCTCGTGTGGGTTGGCGTTGCCACCCCGTCTCTGGCCTTTGCACAAAAGGCGGTTTTCACCGGTGATCGTCAGGCAAATAAAGAGCGCTTCAGTCAATTGGCGCTCAATTTGTTATATCAGGAATTGAGAAAGTAATCCCGATCCCTTGTTTGGAATTGCCGTGGCGGTTGATCGGCAGCCTCAAGGGAAAAGAGTACAAAGCATGGAGGGAAGTGTGATGGAAATGCTTCGCACGTTCATCGCTCTGGATATGCCGACGGAAATCAAAACCGCGTTGGCAAAATATACGCAGCCACTAAGGGCGATGCGTGGCCGCGTGAGCTGGGTGAAAACGGAGAACTTGCATCTGACGCTCAAGTTTCTGGGCGATACACCGGCGGCTCGTGTTGATGAAATTGCTGCCGCCTTGCAGGAGATTGCGGCAATGGCAGCACCTTTTTCGACGGTCGTTTCCGGCTCCGGCGTTTTTCCAAATGACGAGCATCCGCGGGTGCTCTGGGTAGGCGTCAATGAAACGACCGGTGCATTGCAGAAATTGGTAAAAGCCATCGATGAACGGATGCAGCAATTCGGTTTTGCCAGAGAGAAACGCGCTTTCACCGCGCATTTGACCATCGGCCGCGCCAAGGACACGAGAATTCCGGAAATTGTCCGCGCCCTGAAAGAAAGACCTTTTGCAGCCATGCCAGCGCAATTCAATGAAGTCATTTTTATGAAAAGTGAACTGCATCCCTTGGGCTCGATTTATACGCCATTGTGCAAACTGACTCTGGGAAAAAACGAGTAACGTCAAAATGCCAAAAATTCGGGAGGAAAAATGAAAGACGCAAGAGAAGAAAAACTGAAAGCGCTTGACCTGGCGATCAACCAAATTGATCGTCAATATGGCAAGGGTTCCATCATGCGGCTTGGTGATGATCGTGCCCGGCTGGCCATCGAGGCTATTCCCACCGGCTCGATCTCGTTGGATGCGGCGCTGGGTGTTGGCGGCGTTCCTCGCGGCCGCACCGTGGAAATTTTTGGACCGGAATCGAGTGGCAAAACCACGCTGGCCCTGACCATCATCGCGCAGGCCCAGAAACAAGGTGGCCTCGCCGCATTCATTGACGCAGAGCATGCACTCGATGCCGTTTATGCCAAAAAGCTCGGCGTCGACACGGACAACCTCATCATCTCGCAGCCCGATACCGGCGAGCAGGCGCTGGAGATCACCGAAACGCTCGTCCGCAGCGGCGCGCTCGATGTCATTGTCATCGATTCGGTGGCGGCGCTGGTCCCCAAAGCAGAAATCGAAGGTGAGATGGGCGATGCGCAAATGGGCTTGCAGGCGCGGCTGATGAGCCAGGCGATGAGAAAATTGACCGGGGTCATCAGCAAATCGCAGGTCTGTGTGATATTTATTAACCAAATTCGTGAAAAGATCGGGGTGATGTTCGGCAACCCTGAAACCACCACCGGCGGCCGCGCCTTGAAATTTTACGCTTCGGTAAGATTGGACATTCGCCGTGTCGCCTCCGTCAAGGACGGCGATGAAGTCACCGGCAGCCGCGTCAAAGTGAAAGTGGTGAAAAACAAAGTCGCGCCACCGTTTAAAGAAGCCGAATTCGACCTCATGTATGGCACCGGCATCTCCACTGAAGGCGATCTTGCCGACATGGCCATCGAGCTGGGCATGATTGAAAAGAGCGGCACCTGGTTTACCCTCGGCCAGGAGCGCATCCAGGGCCGTGAAAATCTCAAACGCTTTCTCGTCGAAAATCCCGAGGTGATGAAGGATCTTGACCTGCGGGTACGCAAAGCGGTCGGGTTGATTAAAGATGACGCAACGTCGGAGCAGGACGCTGCTGCCAAAGAGCCGGCGAAGGAAACAAAGTCGGCACGCGCCGCGGCGAAGAATTGAACCGTGTACGTGAGCATATGCTCCGATGTCTGATGCAGCGCAACAATCGTTGTTCAATCAGGCCGAATCACCAGAGCCGCAGCAACCCTTGCGCTCTGCTTTGACCAAAGCTTATCGGCTTTTGGCCGGCCGCGCCCGCAGCGAAAAAGAGCTTCGTGATGCACTGGTGCGCGCCAAATTCAGCAGTGACGTCATCGCGGCGGTTATTACTGACTGTAAAAAGCAGCATTTCCTCGACGACGCCAACTTCACGCGGCAATATATTCAAAGCCGGCTGCGCAATCGCCCGATGGGCCGGGAGCGGTTAGTTGTTGAATTGCGGCAAAAGGGCGTTGCTGCAGAAATCATCCACACGGCACTCGACGAATTTTTTGCGGAACAAAATCAGTTGGTGCTGGCGGATCAACTGGCCGAAAAACAGCGCAAGCGTTTGGCCAATCTTCCACCGCCCAAAGCGCGGCAACGGCTGGCTGACTTTCTCCGCCGCCGCGGGTTTGATTGGGAGACGATTCAGGCAACGAGGCTTTGGAAAGAATTGGAATATGGTGGGGGTTGAGTGCATCGTATTTTTATGAAATCATTCTTTACTGAAGCAATGAAGATCAGGTTTTCGTTGCAGAAGTGCAGGAGTCGCACGGGTGCATGGCTCACGGCAAAAGCACAAGAAGCAGCACTATAAATGCACGACAAACGATTCAATTTTGGATCGACACCGCCAAGAAGTTTGGTGACCCTGTGCCTAAGGGTGATCTTTACCCACATCTTGGGTACTGAACACGGGGAAAGGGCATAAAATGCCAATCCTAAAGGAGCTTTTTGACGCTGGGGGCCGATTTTCTATAAACATAACACCCTTAACAGGGTTAAGTTACGGCTTGATAAAGCCTCCAGAACGATTGAGCCTTTAAAAAACCGCGTAGCGGTGACATTTATTTATAGCATTATAAGTCCCCCGTTTGGGGTGACATGTGGACGTTACCCCCTGTGTCCAGTAATGAGGTTATGGGACATGTTCACGTGCCTAAAGGGCGTTGTCTTGTGTTTGCATAAAAGTTGACAAAACGATGGGAGCCAATATCGGTTGAGAAATTGAAAAAGTTATTGGCAAGGAGGAAAGATGGAAAAAGAACTCCAAAGCCTCTACGAAAATCAAAAGGAAGTTTATAAGTTTTGGCTTGGTTTTATTGAAAAAATTGCGTTGCTTTTGGGTGGAGTTGTGTTGCTGCCTCAAATTACTGGGCAGATACAATATGCTTTTGCCTTGATGGTTTTGGCAATTTTGAGCATTCTTGCTTTGATTGTTATCATGATTTACATAAGTCGTAAACTTTGGTATTTGCCACAAGACCAAAAGAAAGAAGAGGCCCGAGATGACGCTTTATGAAATTGCCGCCGCAATTGTGATGCTTACGTTTGTGTTTGCTGCATTTTATATTGTTCTTTGGACGCGCCAGCAGGAACGCAAGCAAGCGCACAAACAGTAAAATTGCCGACGAGCTCTTCATCATTGTGACTATATTTATCATCGCATTCACTGAGCTTTATATGGTTTGGTGGACGAATAAGCAGGAGCGCAAGCAAGAAGGCAGATAAACTTGAGGCGTCTTGAGTTGTAATGAAAATGATAGTTTCAAAGGTAATCACATGAAGATTGAGGGGGTGATATGGTTCAAAGATATTGAGGATAAGCTTGCCAACAAGCATCATGTCGAAACGTCTGAAGTCGAAGCGGTGCTCAGTGGCAAGCCAAAGATTCGTTCCGTTGAAAAAGGGGAACGCAAGGGCGAAGACGTTTATATGGCATTAGGAAAAACCGATGCTGGTCGCTATCTGACTGTACTCTTCATTTATAAACAGAACAAACAAGCTTTAATTTTGAGCGCCAGAGATATGGCTTCGAAAGAAAGAAAACAATATGGCAAAAACTAAATCCAAACATCTGCCTCGTTTCAGATCTCTTGATGAACTCGTGGAGTTTTTTGATGCCCACGACATGGGCGAATATTGGGATGAAATGCCCGAAGCGAACTTTGAAGTCGATATAAAGAAGAGAACGCATTTTTTCCCCCTTGATGCGGATCTAGCAGAGAAGCTCGATCAAATTGCCAAAAAGGAAAAAACGCCACCAGACGTGCTCATTAAATCCTGGCTAAAAGAAAAAATTTTGGAATACGCATAGATACCGTTTACAAGTTCACAACAGGAAGTCAACATGAAGTCATCCGAAGTACGCCAATCGTTTCTCGATTTTTTCAAAAGCAAAGGACACACGATTGTCCCCTCCGCGCCCGTGGTACCGCTCGATGATCCCACGCTGCTTTTCACCAACGCGGGGATGAACCAGTTCAAAAATATTTTTCTCGGCCTGGAGAAGCGCGATTATGTCCGCGTTGCCGACACGCAGAAGTGCATTCGCGCCAGCGGCAAGCACAACGACCTCGAAGATGTCGGCTTCGACACTTATCATCACACTTTTTTCGAGATGCTCGGCAACTGGTCGTTCGGCGACTATTACAAAGCCGAGGCCATCGAATGGGCATGGGAGCTGCTCACCAAAGTTTGGGGCTTGCCCAAAGATCGGCTGTATGCCACGGTTTATCGCAACGATGACGAGGCGGCCAATCTTTGGAAAAAAATCGCCGGTCTTCCCGACGAGCGTGTACAGCGCTTCGACGAGAAAGACAATTTTTGGGAAATGGGTGAGACCGGCCCGTGCGGCCCGTGCTCGGAAATTCACATCGACCTCACGCCCGACAAATCCGGCCTCGAGCTGGTCAACGCCGGCGACCCTCGCGTGATGGAAATTTGGAATCTGGTATTCATTCAATACAACCGTGAGCCGGATCGCTCGCTCAAAGAGTTGCCGGCCAAACACGTCGACACCGGGATGGGTTTCGAACGCGTGCTGGCGGTGCTGAATGGCAAGCGCTCGAACTACGACACCGACTTGTTCATGCCGATCATCAGTCGCCTCAGCGAACTTTCCGGCAAGGGCTATGATTTTGAAAATGGTGTTGCGCATCGTGTTATTGCCGATCATCTGCGCTGTCTCTCGTTTGCCATTGCTGACGGCGCCTTGCCCTCGAATGAAGGCCGTGGTTACGTTTTGCGCCGCATCCTTCGCCGCGCCGCACGTTTTGGCCGCAAGCTCGGTCTGCAGGAGCCGTTTTTCTATAAACTCGTGCCGGTGTTGGTTGACCTCATGGGCGAGGCATTTCCGGAGTTAAAAGAAAAGCAACCGTACGTCGCGCTTGTAATCAAAGCCGAGGAAGAAAGCTTCAACAACACGCTCGATCGTGGCCTGGAAATCTTCGAGAAGATCGTAACGAATGTGCGCAGTGAGAAAGCCTCAATCATTCCCGGCGAAGATGCGTTCCGCCTTTATGATACCTACGGTTTTCCCATTGATCTGACACAACTAATGGCGCGCGAGCGTGGCCTCGCGGTCGATGAAGACGGCTTTCATAAATCCATGGCCGAGCAACGTGAGCGCTCGCAAGCTGCCAGCAAGTGGGAATACGAAATCGAATTCAAGCCGGAAGAATGGCGCCAGCTCACCGCAGGCAACGAGTCGCGTTTTGTCGGTTACACGGACTATGAAATCGAAAGCGAGATTCGCCGTCTGCATTTTGAAGGCGACCGTGTGCTGCTGACCCTGTCAGATACGCCATTTTACGCCGAATCCGGCGGGCAAGTCGGCGATACCGGAAGAATCGAAGGCGATGGTTTCGTCGTCGAAGTTGTCGATACACAAAAAGCCGGCTCGCACATCGTTCATATCGGCAGGCTGGTCAGCGGAAAAATTGAAACCCCCAAGATCGTTGCCAAGATCGATTTGGAAAGAAGATTGGCGACGGCACGGCACCATACTACCACACATTTGTTGCACAAAGCGCTCCGGGATACGGTCGGCACACACGTCACACAGGCCGGCTCGCTGGTTGCTCCCGATCGCCTGCGTTTTGACGTGACACATTTTCAGAGAATCGAGCCGGCACAGCTCGAAGACATCGAGGGCGCGGTTAATGAACATATCCGCCGGGATTTGGAAATCGAGACTTTCCAAATGCCTTACAACGAGGCGCGCAAACTTGGGGCGATGGCGATTTTTGAAGAGAAATACGGCGACATCGTGCGCGTGGTGAAGATCGGCGATTACTCGCTCGAATTGTGCGGCGGCACGCATTTGCGCCACACGGGTGAAGCGGGCCTGTTTGCCCTGATCAGCGAATCCTCCGCTGCTGCGGGCATTCGCCGCATCGAGGCGCTGGCCGGCAGAATGTCGGAGGATCTGCTGCGCACCGAGCGTCGGATCGCCGAAGAATTGCGCGCGCTACTGAATTGCGGTCGTGATGAGCTGCCCGCCAAAGTTCGTGAGCTGATTGACACCCGCAAGCAACTCGAGCGCGAATTGCGCGAGCTGCGATTGAAGCTCTCCAGGCAGGAAATCGCCGAGTTGGCGGCGCATGCCACTTCGCTCAACGGCATGCGCGTGGTGTCGGCCAAAATTGAAGCCGCCAATGTGGATGATTTGCGCGCGATGAGCGACACCTTGCGGAATCGGCTCGGCACCGGTGTCGGTGTGCTCGCAGCAATTATGGATGACAAGATCAATTTCGTTTGTGTCGTGACCGACGATTTGATCAAACAAAAAAATTTGAAAGCCGGCGATATTGTCAAAAAAGTCGCAGCGCTGGTTGGCGGCTCCGGCGGCGGACGGCCGCATCAGGCGCTCGCCGGCGGAAAAGATATTCACCGGTTGGATGAAGCCTTGCGCAAAGTGACGGACATTGTTCGGGAGATGAGCAATCGATAATCATCAGTCAAAAAATTCTGAGCGATTGGATCGCATGAAAACAGCAGAAGGCCCATCGACGAGTCAGCCGCTGATTACGACCTCGCAAGAGGTTCAATCAGCGGCCAAAGCGACCACCGCACAACAGGCGCATAACGGTCGAACCACTTCGATGAAGTCGCGCGGCAAGATATTGAATTATTTGCTGCAAACCCGCACCAAGCACGGCGCCGGGTATTTTGTTTTGATTGACCCCGATAAATGGCAGCTGAAACAATTGCCGGACATCGCAGCGGCGGCGAGCGAAAACGGTGCTGATGCCATACTCATCGGCGGCAGCTTATTGCTGTCTGCAAGCTTTGACGATATCGTCAAAACGATCAAAAAAGCGGTCACGATTCCTTGTGTCATTTTCCCGGGAAGCACCATTCAGCTTTCGCGACACGCGGATGCGATACTTTTTCTGTCATTAATCAGCAGCCGTAACGCCGATTATCTGATTGGCATGCAAATTATGGCGGCACCAATTATCCGGCTGCTTGGCCTCGAGCCTCTTCCCACCGGATATATGCTCATTGCCTCCGGACGCGTCACTTCCGCGGAATTTATGAGCAATTCGCGACCGATTCCACGCGACAAAAATGATATCGCGCAAGCCACCGCGCTTGCCGCAGAATATTTGGGCATGCAAATGGTTTATCTGGAAGCCGGCAGCGGTGCGGATTTGGCCGTGACGCCAGAGATGGTCAAGGCGGTGTCGAGCTATGTCAGCATTCCGGTTATTGTCGGCGGCGGCATCCGCACGCCGGAAGAGGCGGAAAAGCGCGTCAAAGCCGGCGCCTCTTTTGTTGTGACAGGAAACGTTTTGGAAAAAAACAGCAATGTGCAGCTCATTCGGGAGTTTGCACACGCAATTCATGGAGCTGTAGCACCGTCATCAAAGGAACCTACATGATCGATTTGCATTCTCATCTTTTGCCTGGCATCGATGATGGCGCGCAAAATTGGGACGAATCCTTGGAAATGGCGCGGCAGGCAGTCGCCGATGGCACCACAGAAGTTCAGATTACCCACCACATTCTTGACAACAGTCAATACCACAAACTGGAAGCAGAAATTCTCGCAAAGTTCGAGGAGATGCAGCGCCGGCTGCAGGCCGGGAAAATCAAATTGAAATTGCATCTGGCCTGTGAAATTTTTTATCAGCCGGACATGGAGTTGAATCACCAGATTGCCACGTTCAACAACAATGGCCGCTATTTTTTGGTGGAATTCCCCATGCAGGGCATTCCGCGCGGCGTGGATGAGGTGTTTTTTCAGTTTATTCTTGATGGCAAAATCCCGGTCATCGCGCATCCGGAGCGCAATGTCGGCTTTTTGAAAAACCCGGGTCGCGCGTATGAATTTGCACAGCGCGGTGCGCTGTTTCAGATGAACGCCGGCAGTTTGAGCGGCAAATACGGCGACGGCGTCGCGGCCCTGGCCACCGCGATGATGAACAGTCGTCTCATTCATTTTTTCGGCAGCGATGGGCACAACACGCGCTCACGCAAGGTATGCATGGGCGAAGACTATAAGCTTGTTCGCGACATGTGGGGGGATCGGGTTGCCAACCGCATTTTTTATGAAAATCCCCGTCGCGCTTTGGCCGGGGAAGAAATAAAAGTCCCGGAACCACTTCCCGTGGAAGCGGTGAAAAAGCGGCGATCTTTCAGCCCGTTGCAATTTTTACGGCGGTTGGCGTCATAACACCGACTGCCAGTTTGATTGGAACTTTGGGATGAAGAAATCATGCTGGCGTTGTGGCTCATCGTCGGCTTGGGCTTCGCGACGGTGCGGATGGCAAAAACTGAGTCGAATGGGAACGTGGAGATATTTTACAAAGTACAAAGGAGTGAGTGGTCGCAAAACATGCCGGTTGTTGTTTTCGTAGAAGCTGTGTATTTTGGGATATGAAGATTTACCCTCGACAATTGCAGCTTGCAACGTCCGTTGGATGACAGGACTCAAATTCGAATAGCGTTGGAGGCAGAAGCAAATTTTGTCTGTTTTAGCCCTTTGTGAAGCGGGTGGATTGAAATTGATTTCTTCAGAAATATTGCTCTTTGAAACGCGTCAGAATCCCAATGTTTCTCGCAAAGAGCATGCTTTGGAAGTGTTGGGTCGAGCCAAGACATTCGTTCATGTTAATGAAGAAATTGAAAATCGAGCCAATGAATTTACTGCACTGGGAATCAAGCCTTTAGATGCCTTACATTTGGCCTCGGCGGAACATGCCCAGGCTGATTATTGTTGTACTTGTGATGACATGTTTCTGAAAAAAGCGAAATCACGAACAGATTTGAGAACAAGGGTCGTTTCACCGATTCAGTTAATCGAAGAGGTCGCGCCATGAAAACGCAATTAAAACCACCAGTTGAAATTACTCAAGACGCCCTGCGCGTGTTGTACAAAAAAATTGGCGTTGTCAACACATTGCGTTTCATCAACCAGTTTACGACGGGTTATGGAAATTATACGGAAGAGCGCGAAAAATTGTTTGAAGGCATGTCCCTCGATGATGTTGTTTTCGAGATAAAGCAAATGCGCAAACACGACGCTTGAACAATTGAGATTCTACAGGAAAGGTAAATGAAAGAAGACCAAGGTATGCTTGATCGCATGGGGCGGCCATGAGAACACGGTCTGCATGAAGATTCAGTCTTTAATGAACGGCAGAATGACTTCTTGGTTGCTGAATCGATGTTACTGGTTACCTATGCGACGCTGGTAAATACCGCTCAACCAAAGATGCCGGTCGCAAGGGTGATTGCATCATTTGGAGTATTGTTAACAGTGGTATGGACATATGTCAATGTCAGGCAATTGTATATGGTACGACACTCCGTGTCAGATGTATTGAAGTCATTCTGGATTGCAAGGAAACATATCAAACACATAAAAAATGGCCCATCTCGTTAATTTGGCTATTAACGTACTTTGTGCCAGCAATAATCGGAATTATGTGGGCGATCTTTATTTTTTGCAGTGTGATATAAACTTGAGATTTCACGCTTAATGTTCAGCTTCATCAATACCGCGTTACTTTGGGCACTTGCTGCCATCACGCTTCCTCTGCTCATTCATTTATTGACCCGCCGGAAACTGCGCGTCGTCACCGTCAGCACCATCGCCTTTTTAAAACGCCTCGAGAAGGAAAAAATCCGCCAGCTCAGATTACGGCAGCTGCTCCTGCTGCTTCTGCGCATGCTGATTGTCGCTTTGCTGGTTTTGGCGTTCACGCGACCGACACTGCGCCATCAACAAGCCACGCTCGCGCAACGCGCTGCTGCCACGGCGGTGGTGATTATCGACAACTCATTGAGCATGGCTGCGGCGCCCGATGGAGTCTCACTCCTGGCGCAGGCACGCCAGCAGGCACAACGCCTGGCCGGGCTTTTTGCTCCCGGTGACGAGATTTTCCTGATCACCGCAGCGAAACCGGCGCGCCTGGTTTCTGCCAACGCTCTGTTCGCACCGGAGAGATTTTCGGAGATCACAGCCTCTGTGCCGCAGACTTCGGCGGAAACCGACCTGGCCGGTGCGATTGCCTTGGCGCGGGAAAAGCTTGCCAGTTCCCGAAACGTCAATCGTGAGCTTTATGTGTTCACGGATGCCCGCGCAGCGCTGCCGGTTGCTTCCGTGCAGTCCTCTCATGCAGCAGCAAAAAGCACCACCGATAACATGGGATCGATTCGTGGATTCCGCGGGTATGTCATTCGCTTCGACAAAACTCCGGGAAGCAATTTGACTCTACAAAGCGCAACACTCAGCAACCAAATTTTTGAGCGCGGTAAAGCTTTTGAAGTGGTGGCAGCGGTTGCGAATAACGGCCAACGCGATCTCAATAATCAGCTTGTGCATCTTTTTCTCAATGGCAAGCGGGTCGCGCAGCAAACCGTTGATGTGCCGGCTGGGGCGGAACGACGTGTTGTTTTTCGTGCGACACCGGAAGCTGCCGGTTTTATTTTTGGACGGATTGAGCTGGAAGATGATGACCTGCCTCTGGACAATGTTCGCAGCTTCGTGGTTTTCATTCCCCCGCAGCGCCGTGTGCTGGCAGTCGCCGGGAATCCTGAGGATTTGACTTATCTTCGCCTGGCGTTTGATCCCTCGAATCGAATTTCTTCCGAATCTCAAATTACCAATACTTGGCGCGAAATTGCTGCCATCAATCTTGCTGCCGAGCGCTTTGAAAATTATGACGGCATCGTTTTGGCGAATGTTCCACGCTTGACGGAAGCCGTGGCTCAACGCTTGAGCAATTATTTGAAAAACGGCGGTGGCATGATGTTGTTTCTTGGTAGTGATCTCGATTTGCGCAATTATAACGAGCTTTTGCTGACACCTTTAAAAGTTGGCGCTTTCGGCGAGACGATGGGGCAATTAACCTCTGGCGGGATTCAATCCGCCGGTGATCATGTGATCAAGCTTGGCCGGATTGATTTTTCCCATCCCGTCTTCAACGGCATCTTCGAGAAAAGTGAGAAGGCGCCGCGCCTTGACTCGCCGCTCTTTCGTTTTGCCGTGCAGATGCGGTTGGCCAATGGCACGGTGCCGATTATGGAATATGCGAATGCTTATCCTTTTCTCGTTGAGCGTCGTGTCGGCAGTGGTCTGTTGTTGATTTTCACCTCGGCGGCAACCGAACAATGGTCGGATTTTGCCTTCAAGGGTTTGTTCGCTCCCCTGATCCATCGCTGCATTGCCTACATGACGCAGAACCGCGACAACTTGCGTGAGTCGCAATTGGTGGGAGAGGAAATCGTCACGAGTTTGCGCGGAACTGTCACAGCGGTGGAAATGGAAATGCCTGATGGTGAGCGCCGCAAACTCCCTGTCGAAGTCGTCGGTCAAAATTATCAGGTGCGCCTTACCGATGTCGAGCAGCCCGGCCAATACCGTTTGTGGCAGGTCGGCTTGGATTCTTTGGCGCGTGTCGAAAAGCAGTTGCCGTTTATGCCGGTCGGAGTTTGGGCCGTCAATTTCAATCCGGTCGAATTGAAACTGCCCGTGCTTTCCGATCAGGCTTTCAAAACTGCGATGGGCACTGATGCGGTGGTCTTGATTTCACCGGAGGCTGATCTCGTGACGGCAGTGCGACAAGCACGTTATGGTTCGGAGTTGTGGCGATACTTTTTGGTTGCGGCCATAATCGCAATGCTCACCGAAATGTGGTTGTCGCGAAGCACGCAGCCAGCGAAAACGAGTATTGCAAAATCAGTGTCACAAGAAACGGCTGCGATGCCGTCTGTTTGATTGTTTTTTGCAGTGAAAATCCGCGGCATCCGTCGCCCTTTAGGATGGACTGAAAATTTATGTACGAAACCTTCCATGCAACCCGTGAACGCGCCTTATTGATCGGCACCATCGGCCATGGCATCACGCGTTACGATTGTGAAGATTCCATGCAGGAATTGGCGCAGCTTGCCGATACCGCCGGTGCCGAGGTCGTGGATACGATCATGCACACCCGGCCGCGCATCGATCCGGCCTATTTTATCGGTCGCGGCAAGAGCGAGCAGGTGGCCGACATTGTGCGGGAGCACAAGATCGACGTTTTGATTTTCGATGACGATCTTTCTCCTGCGCAAGCGAAGAATTTGGAAAAGTTGTGTGATACCAAGATCATCGACCGCAGCGGTCTGATTTTGGACATCTTCGCGCGCCGCGCCAAAACTCGGGAAGCACGCACCCAGGTCGAATTGGCGCAGTTGCAATATCTGTTGCCGCGGCTCACGCGGCAATGGACGCACTTCTCCCGGCAGGTCGGCGGCATCGGCACACGCGGTCCCGGGGAGACGCAGCTCGAAATGGATCGCCGGCGCGTGCGTCAGCGCATCAGCCAATTGCAAAAGGAATTGAAGAAAATCGAACAGCAGCGGGTGGTGCGGCGGCAGCGGCGCGAGGGAATCTTTAAAGTGGCGTTGGTGGGATATACCAATGTCGGCAAATCGACCTTGCTCAACGCGCTCAGCGATGCCAATGTTTTTGTCGAAGATCGTTTGTTTGCCACCCTTGATGCCACCGTTCGCCAGCTTGGTCCTCCGGCCAATCCCGCCGAAAAGAATCATCCCACGGTTCTTTTGATTGACACGGTTGGCTTTATTCGCAAATTGCCGCACCATCTGGTGGCCTCTTTCAAAAGCACGTTGGAAGAAGCACGCGAAGCGGATTTGCTCTTGCATGTCATCGATATCACCCATCCACTCTTCGAGGAGCAGATTGCCGTGGTTGGCCAGATATTGGAGGAATTGCAACTGAACGACCTGCCGCTGCTGCATGTCTTCAATAAAGTCGATGCCTTGCAGGAAAAGGGGTTGATCGGGCGTCTGCAGGAGACGCATGCCCCGGCTGTTTTTGTTTCGGCTCGTCGCGGCATGTTTCTTGACGAATTGCGGTCGCGAATTTTGGATTTTGCGCGTGCGGAAGAAGAGGAACTTTCGGTCGAGGTGCCGCTGACCAATCCGGCGCTGGTGGCACGATTGCATGCGCTGGCACACGTGATCGAGAAATATTACGAGGATCACACCGTTCATATCAAATTGCGTGCAAGCCATCCCGCCGCCGAGAAAATTCGCTGTTTGTTGACGGAAAACAGAAATTAATGCACCATGTCTCTTCATATTCTCATCGTTGACGATGATGCGCACATTGGAGCAACTTTGAGCGGTCTGTTGCGTGACCTCGGCCATCATGCCACCGCCTGTAATTCCGGCGAACAAGCGCTTGAACTGATACAACGTGAGTACTTTGACTTGATGTTCTTGGATGTCTGGTTGCCCGGCATGGATGGCCTGGCGGTTTTGCAGCGATTGCAGGAACTGGGTGCGATGATACCGACGATCATGATCTCCGGTCATGCCGAGATCGATACCGCCGTCAAAGCCGTGCGTCTTGGCGCGTATAATTTTCTTGAAAAACCTCTGCAACCGGAGCGCATTGTTCTTGAAGTCAAGAATTTTGGCGAGCGCAGACGACTCGAGCAGGAACGCAATCAGTTGCGCCAGCGCCTCGGCGGTGATGGCGAGATGGTCGGGCAATCCCTGCCGATGCAGCAACTGCGCGAAGCCATTCGCAAGGCCGCGCCGTCGGAAGCACGAGTTTTGATTATGGGTGAAAATGGCACCGGCAAAGAGCTTGTTGCCGAGGCGATTCACCGTCAAAGCCGGCGGGCCGGTGCTCCTTTCGTGCGCGTCAATTGTGCCGCCATCCCGCGCGAGCTGATCGAAAGCGAGCTGTTCGGCCATGAACGTGGCGCTTTCACCGGAGCAACGCGCCGCAAGATCGGACTCATCGAACAGGCACACACCGGCACACTTTTTTTGGATGAAATCGGCGACATGTCGCTGGATACCCAGGCCAAGCTCTTGCGCGTTTTGCAGGAAAATGAACTGCTCCGCGTCGGCGGCACCGAGCCGATCCGTTTCGATGTGCGTGTGATCGCCGCGACCAACAAGAATATCGAGAATGAAATTCAGGCCGGCCGGTTTCGTGATGATCTGTTTTTTCGCCTTGCGGTGATTCCCATACAGGTACCGCCTTTGCGCGAACGCCGGGAGGATGTGGTGTTGCTTGCAAACTATTTTTTGAATCAATTAGCGCAAGCCTACGGCCGCCGGCTCAAGCATCTGTCTCCTGAAGCCGTCACAATTTTGGAGAATTACCATTGGCCGGGGAATGTGCGCGAGCTGCGAAATATCATCGAGCGATTGATGATCATGAGTGACGCGGAAGTCATTACGCCGGAACATGTGCGCCAGGCTTTACCGGTTTTTAGTTTACCTGTCATCGGGGAGAAAACTGCAGAACCCGCTGTTGCTCAGCAAACGACTTTGCCGGTTGCCGATACCGATGACAGACTTGCCCTGCGTGATCGGATTGAAAATTTCGAGCGCCAGTTGCTGCAAAGAGTTTTTCAGGAAGTGAAAGGCAATGTCAGTGAAATGGCGCGCCGGTTGCGCACCGACCGCGCGAATCTGCATCGAAAATTGCAACGCTATAACATCAAGCCATAAAGGATAGTCTGCGGTCGCCGGCTGGCCTGTTGTTTGTCGGTTCGTATTCTCTGAGTGAGTGGTGGATCATGTACCTATCCAGTCATCCCTGCCCTGGGCTGCAGGCATCTTCAACAGCACGAGCACGGTTCTAAATGCTTTGGAAAATTGTTTGCAGGATGACCTTCTTGGGAATTATCCATTTCACCAGTAAGTGCGACATTACGTCAGCCATAATTTAGCAGTTGATTTTTGGTAATGATTCTGATAACTTGAAATTACCGGACTTTTCCCGGCAGTGACGCCAGGGCTGGATGAACTCGATAATTTCATTGTAACGCGTATCGCGCGCTGGGTAACGAGAAGGAAAATTGTGAAGTTCGATCGATATTCCATCCAGTTGGAATGATGAATCCGGAGTTACACCCCGCGGAGAACAAAATCGTGAAGCGCTTATTTCTCTTTTTCCTCACCACCTTTTTATTCATTGCAGCAAGTCTGGGTCAAACTTTTACGCCGAACTCTGCTTCGCGGAATGACAAATATCGGCCCGGCGATTGGGTGAGTTATGGCGTGGCACGGTATATTGGCTCGGTGGCGGTGGGGACACAGTATGCCTACTTTGGCAGTACAGAAGGAATTTTGCGATACGATATCTTTCGCAACCGCTGGGAGGCACCGTACACGACCAGCGATGGCCTCGCAGACAACCAAATCTTGGCAGTGGCGTATGATGGTACCACCGGGGTATTGTTTTGTTCCACACCGGCAGGCATCAGCAGTCAGCATCCGTCTTCCCTGCGTTGGACCAATTTCAGCAAAGCCGAGATCGGAATTGCCGTGAA
>JAPDQK010000022.1:40768-83649 GCA_034505955.1 Candidatus Zhuqueibacter pondensis | reverse complement strand
ATTGCAAAATATTATTTGATTCAGATAGAACCAAAAAAGCGGCCTTCCGCTCAGAAGTAACGAAAGGCCGCTGAAAACACAACTAAAAGGGAGCTACGACAAAATTATTTTAGAACACCCCGCTCGGCGGTGCCGGCTCATCGGCCCTGCCGGCATTCTTCATCGGGATTTGCACAAGAATCCATCCAATGATCCCAAGCACCACGAGGCTGGTGATGAACGACGGATGCTTGAAAAACGCAAAAAGCTTGACATCAGCAAAAGCCAGACCGGCAAACAACAAACCGATGAGCGCTTCTCCGGCAATGAGTCCCGAGGCCAGCAGCACGCCGGTATTTTCGACCCGCGCTTTTTGCGCCTCATTGAGTTTTTTCCTGGCGCCAATTTGTTCAACGATCCCTTTGATCACGCCACCGATAAAGATTGCAAACGTGGTCTCCAGCGGCAAATACATGCCGACGCTGACCAACATTGGGCTCCGGACTTGCATCAGAATAAAACCAAGACCCATGAACATCCCGACGATGATCAAAGGCCAGGACATGGTGCCGCCAACAATGCCTTGAGAGAGCATCGCCATCAAACTTGCTTGCGGAGCCGGGAGCTTCGGGCCTCCGAAACCGCCTTGATAAGGCGGATCCGCCATCTGCCCGGCTTTAATATCGCCCTCATGCAGAATAATAAGAGGCAAAAACATGACCACCGCAGCGAGCGCTATGCCGAACAAATCGCCAACCTGCATCTTCCACGGCGTTCCTCCCAGGATGTGACCAACCTTGAGGTCTTGCAACATCTCGCCGGCAACTGCTGCGGCAACGCAGACCACACCAGCAACACCCAGCACCGCCGCGACACCTGGAATACCCTTCATCCCCAATATGACCATCAGCAGTGCCGCGATCAACAACGTCGAAAGCGTGAGTCCGCTGATGGGATTGTTGCTCGAGCCGATGATGCCGACCAAATATCCGGAGACCGCGGCAAAGAAAAACCCGGCAACAATCATCACCACCGTGGCAACTAATGCGGCCACGATGTCTTTGGCAAAATAATTATAAATGAAAAAGGTGGCCACGCCGCTGACCAGGATGCCGAGCATAACCCAGTTGAACTTCAAGTCTTGTTCGGTGCGCAGAGTGACGTGCACGCCGGCTGCTGATTTCTTGACGTCACTGATGGATCGGCTGAGTCCGGCCGCCAGGCTTTTGCGCATTCTGAACAAGGTGTATGCGGCACTCATGAGCATGCCGCCAATGGCGATGGGACGAACGATACGGCTCCAAATGTTTTTCGAGGAATCGACCCAGGCTTGTATCGTGGCTTCCTCTGGGGTGATCATGCTGCCTCGCCCTGCCGCCTCCTCGATGATTTTTGCCGCCATACCCGCAATATCGATGTAGGGGCCAAGAAAATACAAAATGATCGGTACGAAAAGTCCCCATGCGAGCAGACCACCGCTAAAATTCAATGAGGCCAGTTTGGGACCGATGATATAGCCAACACCAATATACGCCGGACTGATACCAGGCGAGCTGAGCAACATTCCTCCTTGCGCTGTGGCCTCGCCACTCGATCGCAGGCCAATTGGCGTTTTTACAAATGTAACGAACTTTTCCCAGGTTGTAGCAAAGAATTTAAACTGTCCCAACCCTTGAATCAACGCGCCGGCGCCCATTGCGGAAAATAAAAATTTGGCGCCGGTGCCACCGGCACGTCCGGCTTTGTGAATTTCTCCAGCCGCCACGGATTCAGGGAATGGCAGTTCCCTGTCTTCCACCATTACCCGGCGCAGCAGCGCCACGAACATGATGCCGAGCACACCACCTGCGGCCATGATCGCTGTCGACTTCAGGTAATTGCCGGTGGTGGCGAACTCCGGCCAGATTTTTTGCCCGGCAACTTCCGCAATGTAAAATGCCGGCAAGGTAAAAATGGCGCCGGCTGCAACTGATTCTCCAATTGATCCGACGGTTCGGGCAAAGTTCTCTTCCAAGATTGAACCGCGCATGATACGCAGGAGCGCCATGCCAATCACCGCTGCCGGATAGGTTGCCGCGATGGTCATGCCGGCCTTCAGACCGAGGTAGGCATTGGCCGCGCCGAGAATCACGGACATCACGAGGCCGATGATCAGCGCACGGATGGTAAACTCCTTCATTGACATCTCCGGTGCAACATAGGGTTTGTACATGGGGGTCTCGCCTCCACTTTTGATTTCAGCCATAAGCGTCTCCTTTTGGTTTTAGATTGAGGACTCGGATTGCGGATTTCAACCTCCGGATTGAGAATTTGATCAGTTCAGCTCGATCCATTTGAAAGACATTTTTCAACGCAATTTGTTGCAAAAGATACACAAATGTCATGGAAAAGTCAAGCACAGAGTTGATCAAATTCGTACAAGCACACTTTTCAGACATGCTGCAGGTGTGATCAATAGGAGAGAAAAAGCGTGGAGGAAGAGCGAATTGATTTATCCTAAAAACAAAAAAGTGGGATTGGACCCACTTTTTGTATCACAGGAGGAAGCGATAATTCGATAATTTACTGTTTCACCACCCAAACCTTGATAATGGCCTGAACCTCGGCATGCAATTTGACCGGCACTTCATAGAAGCCCAGCGCTTTGATCGGCTCAGCAAGCTGAATTTTGCGTCGATCTATCTCGAAACCCTTGGCAGCGAGCAACTCCGCTATATCCTGGGTCGTGACCGATCCAAAAACCCGATCTTCCTCGCCAACCGGCACCGTCGCCGTAACCGATACACCGTCAAGCTTCTCTTTTAACGCATAAGCGCCGCGTTTTTCACGGTTTTGTTTCGCTTCGAGACGCAGTTTGTCTTGATCGAACTGGCGCAGGTTCCGCGCCGTAGCTTCATAAGCAATGCCCCGGGGAATCAGAAAATTTCGCGCATAGCCGTCCTTGACGGTCAACACTTTACCGGCCTCTCCAAGGGATTCAAAGTCCTGCCGGAGAATGACTTTCATATTTGATGATCCTATTCTGATACGGTTCCAAGGAAACTATTTCTCTATTGAGTTCGTCGAGCCCGACAAGCTATCTGGCCAGATCAGCGACATAAGGAATCAGCGCCAAATGACGTGCACGTTTGATCGCCGTGGTCAACATGCGCTGATGACGCGCGCAAGTGCCAGAGGTTCGGCGCGGAATGATTTTGCCTTGCTCGGTGGTGAAACGCAGCAAACGCTTGTCATCCTTATAATCGACATAAATTTCTTTTTCTTCACAAAAACGACAAATACGACGCTTTTTCAACATACTGGAACTCCAACACTGAGTTTAAATGTGATTTCAACTTTTCACGCATTATTTGAATTCTCTTTTCCAACCCTTGCCGGAAAACCAATGACTGGTTTTAAACAGCACACAAATGTCAGGTGTGGTGTTACAGTTTCAGATTTTCATAACCGAAACTGAACTCGCTTATCTTATCAGTCTTGCCAGACTCGGAGGCTGGCTGATGTGACTCCTCGAGCGCTGGCGGCTGCTCCGGGCTCTCGTCGAGTGAAACGCTTTCCCCCTCCTCGATTTCCACAACCGCCTCGCCCGAGGGAAGGCGTTTATTGAGAAACTGTATTCGATGTGCCTTGATCTCGACGACGTTTTTGGTGCTGCCGTCCTCATTTTTCCAAATACGGCTTTGCAGCTCGCCATCGACCAAAACCGCGCTGCCTTTACGCAGATTTTCCGCACAACTTTCCGCCAACTTGTACCAGGCGACAACGCCAACGTAACAAACACTTTCACGCCACTGGCCAGTATTGTCTTTAAAGCGACGATTCGAGGCAATGGAAAAATTTGCCACCGGTGTTCCGTTGGTCGTTTTTCGGAAAGAAGGATCCGTGGTGAGATTACCTGCAATCATCACGGAATTGATGTCCGGCATTTTCAAGTCCGCCATAGCTTCTCCTCCCCGCAATGAAAATCCACCGTTTCTTTTACGGACAAAGTCTAAATAGTTTCTACCTGGGAGAGGCGCAGCGATCAAAGCTGCGCGCATCAACAACACCTTGTTCGCTTTCAGGGAACAGTCTCTTCTTCCTCTTCTTCCTCAACATCAAGAACGGGAAGCTCTTCCCATGCTTCTGGCTCGCCAATAACACCCACAGCTTCCCGGGCCTTCGCCTTTTCTTCTTCGCTTTTGAGCACAAGCGGATCAACCTTGACCGTCAAATAGCGAAGTACGGCATCATTCAGCCGGTATTCCCGTTCCAGAAGCAGGGGAACCGCTGCCGGAGCATTAAAGCGTATGATAAAATAGTACCCGTATTGTTTCTTTTTGATCTCGTAGGCGAGACGGCGTTTTCCCCACTCATCAACCTTTATGATATTGCCTCCGTGGTTGGAAATAAAATTGACAATTTTATCAATCACGTTGCGAATTTCGTCAGTTTTCATCGTGGAATCAATGACGATCGCGGTTTCATAAATTTTCAAGCTGTTTTCACCTCCTTGCATTTGAAATAAGGGCACAGCAAAATGTGCTGCTACAAATTAAACCGGTTCATTGCCTGCTCGAGCCCATCGTTGACAAAACTCAACGCCGCCTCGACGGCGCGATCATAAGCGGCCGGCATCAACTCCTGCTCCTCCTTGGAAAAGGGGGACAACACATGATCAATCATTTCCCCTTTCGCAAACTCACTGCCGATGCCAATGCGCAAACGCGGTACTTCCTGGGTGCCAAGATGTTGGATGACCGAGGCCATGCCGTTGTGGCCGCCATCACTGCCGCGAGCGCGCAGCCGCAACTTTCCCAACGGCAGTTGATAATCATCGAAAATGATCAGCACTTGCGGCAAATCGACCTTGAAATAATCAATCGCCTGTCGCACCGCCAACCCACTGTTGTTCATGAAGGTCAGCGGTTTCATAAGCAAAATTGCCGCTTTCACCTCCGCCCCAGCTGCAGCGGCGGCAATCAGATAATCACCTTTGCCGGCGCGGAAACCGAGACCCAAGCGCTCTGCCATCCGCTCGACCACTTTAAAACCAACGTTGTGGCGCGTATGTGCATAGCGCGAGCCCGGATTTCCCAGCCCAACAATCAGATGCGTCAAAATTATTTCTTTTCTTTTTCCTTCTCTTTGGATTTGCCTTCTGCCGGCTCGGCTTCAGCCTCTTCCTTCTTGCCGTGACCAATGACTTCGGGTTCCGCCGCCTCCTCGGCCGGAGCTGCGGCCGGCGCTTCCTCGAGCTTGGGCGCCAGAACGGTGGCAATAACCTGGTCGGGATCATTCAAGATTCTGACCTTGTCAAGCTTGATGTCGCCGACATGAATGGCGTCCTGAATTTTCAGCCCGCTCACATCAATTGCAATATCTTCAGGAATATCCAGCGGCAAGCATTCAATATCAAGCTCGCGGAGCATGGTCTGCAAAATGCCGCCTTCTTTTACACCTTGCGGCGAGCCGGTCAATCGAACTGAAACGCTGACTTTGATTCTTTCCGTCAATTTGATGCCCATGAGATCCACGTGCAACGGCCGGCTGGAGAGGGGATCCCATTGGACTTCACGAATGACACATTTTTCTTTTCTACCGTTGTCGAATTTGAGCTCAACAAGGTTGGCCTTGCTCAAAATGACGCTGCGCAGCGCTTTTTCATCTACAGTCACCGGGATACTTGCTTCACCGTGAGTATAAAAAATGCCTGGAATGGCACCGGTGCGGCGCATACGACGCGCCCATTTTTTGCCAGTTTCCTGTCGAATTGTCAAATTTAGTGCAACTTCTGCCATCTTTTTCTCCAATCATCTAATCGAAAAGCAAACTAATCGATTCTTCGTTATGAATGCGCATAATTGCCCGGCCGAACAGCTCATCAACCGAGAGGATTTTCATCCGGTCAAAACGCTTGGATGGGTCGATGGGCAAGGTATCCGTCACCACCAACTCGTCAATCGGCGAATTGGCCAACCGCTCGACCGCCGGGCCCGAGAGAATCGCGTGCGTGCAAGCGGCATAGACCTTCAGAGCACCCCGCTCCTTCAAAATGACGGCCGCACTGGTCAAGGTGCCGGCAGTGTCACAAATGTCATCAATCAGCAACGCATTCATGCCTTCCACGTTGCCGATAATATTCATCATTTCCACGGCGTTTGGCCGCGGCCGGCGCTTGTCCACCAGCGCAATCGGCGCATGCAAACGTTTGGCATAGGCCCGCGCCATGTGAGAGCCGCCAACATCCGGGGAAACCACCACTAAGTTGGCAAGTGCCTTCTGCCGGAAATAATCGGCAAGGATGGTGGCGGAATACAAATGATCGAGCGGAATATCGAAGAATCCTTGAATCTGCGGCGCGTGCAAATCCATCGTCAAGATGCGATCGGCGCCTGCGGTGGTCAGCAAATTTGCCACCAGCTTGGCAGTGATGGAGACGCGCGGCTGATCCTTGCGATCCTGCCGGGCGTAACCGAAATATGGGATCACTGCGGTAATTCGTCGTGCAGAGGCCCGGCGCGCCGCATCAATCATGATCAGCAGCTCGAGAATATTTCGTGCCGGCGCATTGGTCGGTTGAATAATGAAAACATCCTGTCCACGAATATTCTCCGAATATTTGACCCATGTCTCGCCATCACTAAAATCTCGGAACTCGGTTTTCCCCAGTTCAAGATTGAGATAAGCTGCAATCCTTTGTGCCAATTCGGGATGCGCGCGACCGGAAAAAAGCCGGGGATGTTGCAGCATGGCGCTCATTGATTGATCTGTAAATGGCAAAATGCAGAACCGCAAGCGGCAATTTAGCCACCATCAACAAAAAAGCAAGCAGCACCAACTTTTGCCCCTTGCATTTTGTTCCCTGCTCTGGCTGGGGCGGAAGGATTCGAACCTTCGAATGCAGGAACCAAAATCCTGTGCCTTGCCAACTTGGCGACGCCCCAAACTTCCATCTCTGGGAAACGCGCACCGAGATTTTCAACTCCCCTCTATGCTCCTCATCGCGGCCTCCCAAACGGACTATCCCCTCACGCTCAGACTAATCAATTTTCTGGCCGCTTCGACGTGCTTCTTCTTTATATGCCGCCAAAATGGCGTTTTCTACTTTCTCACGAAACTCGTTGGTGATCGGATGGGCAATATCGCGATACGTGCCATCATTCATCTTGCGACTCGGCATGCTCACAAAATAACCCGTGGCACCCTTGATGACCTTCATCCCGCGCACGACAAAACAGTCATCAAAAGTCACATTGACGAATGCTTTCAACTTGTCTTCGTCTCGAATACTGACCGAAATCTCCGTAATCTCCATCCATCCCTCCTTGAAAATAATCATAAACTATCATGGACACGACAAACCCCAACACCCTTTCTTCATTACAGCCGAACCCGCTTTCATCATCAGCGGGATCGGGCTTCGGAGGTCAGTACTGCATAATCTTGATATACTTGACGTATACCCCATCGAACTGGTCTGCTTACATAAGTTTCATAGTCCTTTTCAAAAATTTGTTGCCGCATTTGCGCTTCGCGCATGGTGCGAAACAAACCGAAAATTGCCGAGCCGCTCCCCGTCATGCTTGCAGCGAGAGCACCACTTTTTTGTAAACGCGACTTGATGTCGGCCAACTGCGGGTGGTGTTCAAAGACCACCGATTCAAGGTCATTGTGACAGAGGTCGGCAAGTTGATGATTTTTAAGTTCGCTAATACTCAAACTTTTAAATTTAACACTCTTTTGCCTATTTGTCAAGCCCATTTTGTAGTTTTGGTATGCCCACCCTGTCGATACCCCAATCGCTGGTATAACCAACAAAATCCCCCATTCCGGGAGCTCCGGAAGCGGCGTAATGATTTCACCACGGCCACTGCCCAAACACAACCCACCGGTCAAAAAAAATGGCACGTCCGATCCCACTTGGCTGGCAAGGTAATACAGCGTGCTATCCGGCAAATTCAAGCCATACAACAAGTTCAATGCCATCAATGTGACTGCGGCATCACTGCTGCCACCGCCCAAGCCGGCTCCCACGGGGATATTTTTCTCCAGATGCAAGCGGACTCCCAAGTGGCGATGAATCGTTGCACCCAGCAATGCATGCGCCCGCGCACAAAGATTGGACGCATCGACAGGAATGTCCGGCCGGCTGCAACTGAACTCAAATCCGCCGCGCTCGTTTCCATCAAAGAACAATCTGTCAGCAAGATCAATCTGCAGAAAAAATGTTTCCAGATCGTGAAATCCGTCCGTGCGCTTGCCAATAATGTGCAAGCCAAGATTGATCTTGGCAAATGCCGTCACACACCATGTTTTCATGCTACTGATGAGGCCTGCGCGGTTGCTGAAAAGCAAGGGAAGCAAAAGTCCCAAAACAGCCGCAAGCAACCGATCACGTTTCAGAAGTCAAGTCGCTGCGTTTTGGCAGAATCATTTCCACTTCCGCATGTGGTCGCGGAATGACATGCACCGAAACCAGTTCGCCGACTTTTTCGGCAGCAGCAGCGCCGGCATCGGTAGCTGCCTTGACTGCGCCAACATCGCCGCGCACCATGACCGTGACGTAGCCGCCGCCAATTTTCTCTTTGCCGATCAGGGTGACCTTGGCCGCCTTCACCATGGCATCGGCGGCCTCAATGGCCCCGACCAGCCCACGCGTTTCAATCATACCCAGCGCATCAAGACTCATAATGACGAGCTCCTTTGCTACCCTACGGGTGCTACCCTACTGGCGTAGCCCACTTTAACCTTGATTAAGCCGTTAATTTAATTTTTAAAAATAACCAAAAAAAACTTCTTTGTCAAATCTTTTTTCCAAAAAGTGCTTGATTCTAAATTCCGGCTTTTATATATTTTATGCAAATCACCAAAAGCCTTGAACGAAATACTTGGAACTCAATAAGGAGGATTGATAGAGCATGCCGAGCGTCCGCGTGCGCGAAGGTGAAACTTTTGAGAAAGCACTTCGTCGTTTTACCAAGGCCTGTGAGAAAACCGGCTTGATGTCTGAAATCAAAAAACATCAACATTTCGAAAAACCCAGCGAGCGCCGCAAACGAAAACTCAACGCCGCCCGCCGCAAGCAACGTCGCTTGATGTATCTGGAAAATCAATAACAACTCTCCCTTTCCAAAGATGACACTGTCAGAAAAATTGAGCGAAGACTACAAAGCCGCCATGAAAAGCGGCGTCAAACTTCGCATCGAAACTCTGCGTCTACTTCGGGCTCAGCTGAAGGACGAGCAAATCAGCAAAATGCGGGCATTGACCTCCGAGGAAGAAATTGCCGTGCTCTCCAATGCCGCCAAAAAACGCCGGGAGGCCATGGAACTTTACAAACAAGGCGGCCGCGATGACCTGCTCGAAAAGGAAATGACCGAGCTGGCAATCATCACGAGTTATTTGCCACAGGCTCTTTCGCCGGAGGAACTGGTCCAAATCATCGACGCAGCCATTAAAGAAACGGGGAGCGCTACGGCCAGCGATCTCGGCAAAGTAATGGGGAAAATCATGCCGCAAGTCAAGGGCCGGGCCGACGGCAAGATGGTGCAGCAAATGGTCCGCGAACGATTGGGTGGTTGAAAGCTCGCAGTCGCATTCAGAATTCGTTTGGAGGTGTGAAAATGGGGCATCTACATACGGATGTGACAGTTAGAGGCAGCAAAGCTGCTGTCAAGCTGAAAAACGTGCTGATTGATACCGGCGCCACTTACACGGTTTTGCCCGAAGAGTTATTAGAGGAGGTGGGCGCATGGGGGCCAATGCCAGAGGTTGAAGTAAAATTGGGAAATGCCCAAAAAGTCAAAGCCAAAGCTTACGGAGTGGCGATCAAAATTAGAGATGTCGAAGCCCCGGCGATCAGTCTGACTTTCAAGGGGGCGCAAACGGTCATCGGTGTCGAAACATTGGAATCCGTTGGTGTGAAGCTGGATCAGACGACGGGCAAATTGGAGTTCACCAGACCCAAAGGAATGGCATATTTCTTTGCCTGCCGATAAGGAAATTTTATGGCTGTTCAAATCAGTTACGCTGACTTTACGATTATCGCACTGCTGCTCATTTTCGGTTTTGAAGGATACCGATCCGGGTTCTTCAATGGCATCTTGAGTATCGGCGGCATTTTTATCTCCCTGGCAATCAGCCTCGCGGCACTCCCCTATTCCGCCAGATTCTTCAATTTTGTGATCGAGTTGCCACCGAACCTCAGCATCTTGATGGGATTTGTTACGATTTTTGTCATCTGCCTTTTGCTATATGCTCTGTTCTTGCAATGGCTGCACACGATCATGAAAATGGAAGTCGTCGACTGGTTCAATCGGATTTCGGGAACTTTGCTCGGCCTGTATAAGGGCCTCTTGACGGTAAGTTTGCTGGCGCTTGGCTTTTCACTTTTGCCGATGCGGGAGTTGGTGCGAACGACAGCAGAAGGCAGTCTCTTTTTTGAACGAGTGAAATACATTACACCGCTCAATTACAACTATTTCAGGAAACTCGTTCCCTTGACTCCCACTTTTGAAGATAGCATGGAAAACACGGTTGCCATGCTGGGGCAATCCGATGAAATGGCCGCCAGTCTCATGGAGTCGTTCAAGAGCAAAAAATTAGAGAAAAGTGTGACGACCAGGCGGCAATGACCAGGCAACCGGATTTTTCGGAACAAACTCCCGGCAGCGACGAAGCGGCAGTTGATCCGAGCCAAAAATGCCTGCCGCAAAATGGGGTTACCGCAATCACTCGTGATGCCCTCTCACTTCTCGAGTTGGACAAAATCCTCGAACAAATTGCCGGCGTTGCGCTTTCGCCGATCAGTGCCGAAGAGATTCGTGCGCTGCAACCGCTTTCTGATGCCAACCAAATCCAGCGTAATCTCGACGAAGTCACTGAAATGCGTGCGATCCTCGATTTCGACGAGATTTTCCCGCTGAATTACCTGCCTGATCTGCGCCCGGCCATGCAGCACTTGCGGATCGCCGGCCGCACCCTGGAAATTCCTCAACTTATCGAGCTCGCGCAATTTCTCACCAACGCACGCCGCGTGCGGGCTTATCTCCTGGCGCGTCGCGAAAAATATCCGCTGCTCGCCGAAATTGCACAACAGCTCACCCCGTTGCAGGAGGCGGAGGCCGCGATTGAAAATGCAATCAACTTCACCGATGGCAGCGTCAAGGATTCAGCAAGTCCGGTGTTGTCCCGCTTGCGCAAAGAAATTCGCCGCGCCATGCTGGAAACGCGCGAGCGCCTGCAAGGAATAGTGAAAAAGCTGGCGGCGCGTGACATGCTGCAAGAGGAAGTGATCACACTGCGCGACGGCAGATTGGTGTTAATGCTGAAAGACGAGTATCGCCATCGCGTTCCCGGCCTGGTTCACGATGAGTCCGCCAGCGGCCATACCGTCTTCCTCGAACCGATGGAATCGGTGGAAATGAACAACCGCATCCGCCAGTTGCAGAGCGCCGAAAGAGAGGAAATCGAGCGAATTCTGCTGGAGCTTTCCAATCGTTTGCGCCTGCATCTTCCCAGGCTGCAAGAGAATCTGAAACGCCTGGTTCAACTCGATGTCATTCATGCCAAGGCGCACTTCTCCCGCCAGCTCGATTGTTCGGCACCGGAATTACAAAAACCCGGCATTTTGCGACTGGTCGGAGCGCGACATCCCCTGTTGCTATTGACCGCCGGCCAGCGATCAGACGGTCATCGCAAAACCCGTGAGCAAGTTGTGCCGCTCACGCTCGAGTTGGGTGGCGAGGCCGTCACATTGATCCTCACGGGTCCCAACGCCGGCGGCAAAACCGTGGCGCTCAAAACCGTCGGCTTGCTCTCACTGATGACACTCTGCGGTTTGCATATTCCGGCGCAACCCGACAGCCAAATTCCGATCTTTCGCCACATTTTCGTTGATATTGGCGACCGGCAGTCGATCGAAGAGGATCTCTCCACGTTCACTTCACGTCTGGCGAGACTCGTCGAAATTTTACGATGTACCGATGCCGGCGATCTCGTGCTCATCGATGAAATTGGCGCCGGCACGGATCCGGAAGCCGGCGCGGCATTGGCCATGGCGATTTTAAAAGAACTCACGCAACGACGCTGCACCACGATTGTAACCACGCACCACGGCGCATTGAAAAGTTTTGCCCACGAAACTGCCGGTGTGGTCAACGGCTCGATGGCATTCGATCGTGAGACGCTGCGACCGACTTATCAATTTCGTCCTGGCATACCGGGCGCCAGCTATGCCTTCGAGATTGCGGAACGTTTGGGGCTGCAAAAAGAAGTCCTCACAACAGCAAGCCAATTGGTTGGAAAAGAGAAGGGGAAGATCGAAAACTTGCTCGCCGAGCTGGAGGCAAGATTGAGAGAACAGCGACAATCGGCTGAAAGAGTGCAGCTCGAGGAGACGCGTCTGACGGCACTGTCCAAATTATATGAGGAGCGTCTCAACACCCTGAAAACGCAAGAGCGCGAGCTCAAGCAAAAAGCGGTCGCCGAAGCCGAAGCCATCTTGCAGCGCGCCAATGCCGCCGTTGAGAAAGCGATTAGGGAAATTCGCGAACAAGCCGCAAGCCGGGAAGCCATCCAAAGTGCCAAAAAAGAATTGCAAGCAGTACAAAATGAAATTGTGCAAGAAAAGCTCCGGATACCTCCAGCGCCAGTCGTTGCGGAAACGCCTTTGCAAGAAGCCAGGCCCGGCATGCGCGTAAAATGGATAAAACAAGATGCCGTTGCCACCGTGCTCGAGGCCGCAGACTCCTCACAACGCGTTCTCGTGGAAGTTGGCAAGTTGCGTGCACGCGTGCCATTATCCGAGCTGCGTCGCCATGATGCTCCTGCTCAGGCAAGCCTAGAATCATTGCCCAAATTCAGCAACAACGACACACCGGCCACCTTACCGGAAATCGATCTGCGTGGCATGCGCGTCGACGAAGCGCTCGAAGCAGTCGATAAATTTCTTGATGACGCTTTGCTGGCGGGATGGAGTGAGGTGCGGATCATTCATGGCAAGGGTACTGGTGCCCTGCGGCAGAGCATCAACAATTTTCTGAAAGATCATCCGCAAACGCAGAGATTTCACGTTGCGCCGATGGGAGAAGGAGATTTTGGGGTGACCGTTGTGGAACTGAAATAAAAAAGCTGCCAGCCGGCATAAACCCCCAACAGCCTGAAAATTTATCGGGCTACTTATATCGCGACCGGCACGGCGAGCCGCTTGCATCACGACTATGCCTAAAACAGTAATTCGTCGTGTTTAGACGATTCCAGCATGGCACAGCCTGCGATTGAAATCGCAGGCTTGAGTGGCATTTATCTGTGAAAAATCAGCAGCCGCGAATTTGCCGTGTCCTGGCTCACCGCATATTTGGCCGACTCCTTGTGCTTGCGCAGCTTGATGCGAACCGCGTTGGTGTAGGCATACAGCTCCTTGCTGTCCTTCGCTTCATGCGAAAGATCGATGACTAAAACCTCCTCCTTGGACAGCGTCGGCAGGCTGTCAAAAATTTGTTTATATAGTTTACTGTATTTTCCCTTTCGCCCACGCAATGTTACGTTTCCTCGTTTTTCCACAGAAAATTTCATAACGTGTAACCTCCAAAAATTGAAACACTGTTATTTGTGATAGCAAAAATTCATTCTTATTATAATTAGCATTTTTTTTGTCATTTGCAAGGATTTTTTAACGTGAAATACCAAAACTTTCTCGACGTAGCAATGACCGCAGCACAGGCGGGAGGTGAGGTGCTCTTGTCGATGGCTCCGCAACACCGGCTTCTGCGACTCGAATCCAAAGCCGAGGCCGATTTTGTCACCGCGGCGGACCGGGCTGCAGAGGAAAAAATCGTCAGCCACATCCTCGCCGCTTTTCCGGACCATCAAATTCTTGCCGAAGAGCAAACGCACCTTGGGGCACCAGAAAAATCGGCTGCCGCAGCGGTGCAGTGGATCATCGATCCGCTCGATGGCACCACGAACTATATTCATGGTGTGCCGAATTTTGCCATTTCCATTGCGGCAAGGCAAAATGACGAAATCCTGGTCGGTGTCGTTTTGGATCCCGTGCGTGCAGAACTTTTCGCAGCAGTCACTGGCGAGGGCGCCACTCTCAATGGCATGCCCATTCGGGTCTCCGAAAGCACACAATTGCGCGATAGTCTGCTGGCCACAGGCTTTCCGTTCCGCATACGCCATCATCTCCCTGCCTATGTGCGAATATTTCAGCAATTCCTCAGCGCCGTCCGCGACATTCGCCGCATCGGCTCCGCAGCGCTCGATTTGGCGTACGTGGCGGCCGGAAGATTTGACGGTTTTTGGGAGTTTGGTCTGAGTCCGTGGGATTTCGCCGCCGGTTCACTGCTGGTGCGCGAGGCACACGGATCATTCAGCGGTTTCGAGCCGGAAGAGAATTTTTGGAAAACCGGCAACATCCTCGCAAGCAACGGCACACTCCATCAACCGATGCGGGAAATTATTCTGGCAGCAAAACAAATGACGAAATAAATGGTTGACCCCATGGCATTTTCCAGAATTCTCATTGGGCTGGCATTGCTGGTCCTGCTCGGTGCCTGGGCCAATTATTCATGCCCATATCCGGACCTTGCAGAAATTCTTGCCAACCCGAAAAAATTTGCCGGGCAACGGGTGGCGATTTTCATCGAGGCACGCATCGTAGAACAAACGGAAGACGGCTTTATTCTCATGCAACGGGGGAAACGACTGCGTGTGCATTGTGAGGTCAAAGAAGCACCCGTCGGCGAGTATGTTGCCGTCGCTGGTATTTTCGATCCCCCTGATCATCTGCGGGCCGACGGATTGCGTCTTGCACGAGACCGGCGGTGGAAAATGAGTATCTCGGTTGTTCCGCTACTGCTGTTGATCATCTTGTTGCCGCTGGCGCTCCGCTTTGATCACCAGACTCGAACTTTTACATTACGCACGAGCACGTATGCCTGATTTGCTCACTCATACTGCTGCGGCTTATCTTGCTGCCCGCCGCTGGTTCCCCCGTGCCGGCGCAATTCTTTTCATCCTCGGGACGATGTTGCCGGATATGCTTTCCCGACCTTTCCATATTCTTTTTCCAGCGTTGCATTGGTGGGTGATGCCGTTACACACGCCAGCCGGCATGGCGATCGTTTGCTGGATCATCACCGGATTCTTTCGCACCGGTGAGCGCGGCGGTGTTTTCATTGCCCTTTCCGGCGGTGTGCTACTGCACTTTTTCTTGGACCTGCCACAAAAACATCTGGTGGCCGGATACTTCTGGCTTTTCCCATTTTCATGGACGACTTACGAATGGGGTTGGTGGTGGTCGGAGGAATCCGTGCAAATCGTACCGTTGATGATTTTGCTGGTTGCTTTTGTGGAAATTCTGATTTATTTTCATAAACGGACAGCCCGCAAACAAAAAGCTTTTCCCAACGGACAAGACAGGACCACGAATAAAAATAAATACGTTTAACCATGCAAATCTCACTTTATCGCGGCGCCGGCCGGTTCAAAGGCTTTCTTTTTATCACCGCCATCATCATCATCCTGTTGTTGCTGTGGCACACCCAAAAGATTGTCAACGGCCTGCGCAACGAAGCACGGCAAATTTTGCTGTTCTACACCAAACTCTACGCACGTGCCGCCTCGGAGGCGAGCGACGAAGATCTCAATTTCATTTTTGAACAAATTATCAAGGGCACCGATTTTCCGATCATTCTCTGCAATGAAAGCTTCGAGCCCACGGGATGGAAAGGCATCGACATCTCTCCGGATTCCATCAACTCGCCCATCGCCAAAGCCAAGGTGCGCAAGATCATGGAATCCATGCGCAAAGAAATCGAACCGATTCCTTTGACCTACGAGGATCCGGTGAGCGGCCAACGACAGGTGTTGAGCTATTTGATTTATGGCGATTCCAAGCTGATCAAACAATTGCAGTTTCTGCCGTATGCGGAGATTCTTGTCGCCGGCATGTTTATTCTTGTGGGTTTCTGGGGCTTCAACAGCATTCGCCGCAACGAACAGCGCCTGATTTGGATCGGCATGGCCAAAGAAACCGCACACCAGCTCGGCACGCCGATCTCTTCGCTGCTGGGGTGGATCGAATTGTTGCGCACCAAAGTCAGCGGCAACAACAGCGAAAACACTCTGACCGAAATGCAGCGCGATGTGGAGCGCCTCGGCAAAGTCGCCTCGCGTTTCTCGCAGATCGGCTCGCATGCGGATTTGAAAGAGCAAGACCTCGTGCCGGTGCTCGAGGAGGTCATCAAATATTTTCGGCGCCGGCTGCCGCAAATGGGCAAAGAGGTCCGCCTCGACATCATCAAGGAAAACGCGAGTGCAATCAGGCCGGTCGCCATCAATCGCGATTTATTCGAATGGGTGCTGGAGAATCTCATCAAAAATTCCCTCGATGCCATCGAGAAGCCCAAAGGCGAGATCATTCTCGAGCTGAGACCGGCAACCGGCCGCCGGCATCGCATCATGCTCGATATTCGCGACAACGGCCGCGGCATCGAGCCGGGCATTCGCAAAGACATCTTCAAACCCGGATTTAGCACCAAGAAACGAGGCTGGGGGCTCGGTCTCAGTCTGGCCAAACGCATTATCGAAGACTATCATCACGGCAAGCTGTATTTGAAGGAAACGCGCATCGGAGAGGGCTCGACCATGCGGATCGTGCTGTAAAAAGTCATTCGGGGGAATCGGGTGATACCTTCATTGTATGCTTGGGAGCCACGTCTCCCCCAACATGTCCTCCACTGAACAAAATTTGTGCGGTTTTGAGTCAACTTACTCGGCCTCTATGCAAAAATTTTCCGAGTTATGAAACTTTTTGCACCATGCATGAGGAAGACTTTCATCCCATTTGATTTTACCTCTGGGAAAGCCAGCAAACACCCTCAACTATCAATGTTGTAATTAAAAAACTTAGAAAAGGCTGGTAGTGCTTTGCAGCGTCAGAGCGTCAAGTTCTATATCCACACAAACATACTGTAAAAAATTATTTTCTGGCACATCCATTGCAATAATATCTATGAATTCTGCCCGCGTGGAACAAAAAAGTTTATCTCAGATTTTCAGAAATGCTTGCGATTCGTAAATTGATGATCGGGGCGGTTGCGCTGGCGACTTTGGCGTTGCCGACAGGGCTTTCTGCCAGCGTTAGCGGTACCGTGTCCGGGTTTGTGCGTGACAAGGAAACCGGCAATGTCCTGCCGGGCGCTACCGTTGTGATTGAGAATACGGCTTTCGGCGCCACTGCGGATAAGCACGGTTTCTATATCATCTACAACGTGCCGGTGGGCAATCACAGCCTGCGGGCGACCATGATCGGTTATGTGTCGACGAAAGTGACCGATGTGGAAGTGAAATCCGATGTGAATATTCCGGTCAACTTTTCCTTAACGGCACAGGTTCTAAACGTTGAACAAGAAATTGTCATCACCGCCCCACGGATCAAGATTTATAAAGATGTGATCGCGAGTGTTCATTATATTGGGGAGCGGGAGTTTTCCATCCTGCTGCCGGCGCAAACTTTTCGAGATGCCCTGCCGTTGATTCCCGGGTTTGTAGCGAATCACTTCCGTGGCGGCCGATCATCCAATACGCTCTACTTGATCGATGGACTGCCTGCCAGTGGGCCGCTGACTCGAGACTTAGCATTTATGGTACAAAACTCTGCAATTGCCGAAATGGTGGCGCAGACCGGCGGTTTCAATGCTGAATATGGCAATGTCTCGGCAGGATTGGTCAATATTATTACCCAAGAAGGTCGCAATGATTTTGAGGGCACAGTCAAACTGGCGACGGATGTAGTGGGCCAGCGTGAAGACGGCTTTGAAAACAGCCAGCGGGCAGAATTCATGGTGGCCGGTCCGTTGATTCTGGGCCTAGGCGGCCCAGTTATCGAGGCCAACTATCTAATTTCAGGTGGATTGAATTTAAGTGATACGCCCCATCATGAGGCGCTGCGCCATTCTTTTAAATTCCCTGTGCTGTTCAATTATGATTTGAATGCCAAGTTTTCTATTCATGCTTCGAGAAATCTCTATCTTCGTTTGCAAACCCTAATTTCGGACTATGACTGGCGAAAATATGATGCGCACTGGGATGGTCGTTTGTCGGCATTGCCGAAAAGAAAAAATCGCGACCTCCGCCTGAGCGTTTCGCTCACTCATACGCTCAACTCGTCCACCTTCTACAAACTCGATCTCGTCAGCATGATGCTGCGGCGAAAGGTATTGGGTGATTTATCGACAAGCAGCGCCCCGATCAATATCAATTTGCCAACCAGCTCCATTGCGTCTGCCTGGCCCGGTGCTACCGAACCTTGGAACGAGCAAAGTGTTGAGAAACAGTTCACTGCCCATCTCAGCCTCGTGCGACAGGTCAATCCGGCTCATCAACTCAAGGTGGGGGTCGAAACGAATTCATGGGACTTGTCACTGCAGCGCGTGCGCTATTTGCTCTGGCCAAATGGATCAAAGCATTCTCCGGGTTTTGTCTACAGCCGGTACAGCGATTCGTTTCGGCAATTCCCGTTTACCTTTGCGGGCTATTTCCAGCACAAAATCGAAAAAAGCAATTTTGTCGTTAATTTGGGCCTCCGCTACGAATTGTTCTCACCCAATGCTAAACAGACCTCAACTGACACGTTGGCGAATATATTCAAGGGAGGCAAGAGCCGAATCAAACAAACCGTGGCACCAAGATTGAGCCTCGCCATTCCTGTCGGCAACATCGAGCACCTGTCAGTGAATTATGGCTGGTTCTACGAAATGCCGCCGCTCTACTATCTCTACCTGAATCGTGCCGGCGATCAGGAAGCTTGCTGGCCTCTCTTGGGCAATGTTGATCTGAAACCGTTGCAGTCCGAAGCGTGGGAAGTGACGTATCGGCGTGTGGTCTCGCCGCAAAGTGTTTACTCGCTCACGTATTTTTATCGCAAATACGAAGACCTGCTCGACACTTCTCCATACGTTATGCCGGGAGAAAAACCCAAAATCATTGTACGCTTTGAAAACCGTGCCCGCGCCTCGATGAGCGGGATCGAGCTGGCGCTCAAACGCGATTTCAGCAAAGGATGGAGCGGCGTTTTCTCTTATACCTATTTGCAGAGTTTGGGCACCGCATCCTGGCCGGAAAGTAATTTATTGCGACTCGCGCGCGGCGAGAATATGAACGATGAACAACGGCAACTTCCTTTAGCATGGGATCAACGCCATACGATCACCTACAATCTCGGCTATCTGAGCCGCGAAGGATGGCTCATGAATATCTTTGGCAAGATCAACAGTCCTGCACTGGCCACCGATTGGTTAAGCGGCAATCAAATCCAGCTTCCCGTGCGCCACGAGGTTGACCTGAAAGTTTCTGTTCCCATTCGCTGGGGCGGCTTGCAATTTTATCCATATATTGAAATCAACAATGTTTTGGATGAAAAACAGTCAACGCCGGGTGAAGGCGGCCTGGATTTCAGCAACCCCATTACTTCGTTTCGCCACCAATCCGGACGGCAGATCTGGTTGGGGATCACCTATCGTTAAACGATCACATGCGCAGACAAAAAAGACCTGAATAGAATGATTAGCTGATAGGGAATTTTTGATTGCATTCCAGATGCCAACCCACGAAAGCTTTTCTTTATCTGACCAACACGAGTTTCTTGGTTTCAACTAAACCACCGGCTTGCAAACGATAGAAATAAACACCGCTGGCGATGTCGTTGGCATCCCACACAATGTGGTGTTTCCCCGCAGATAAATTTTTCATTATCAGGGTCGCAACCTCTTCTCCCAAAGTGTTGTAGACTTTCAGCGTCACAAAGACATAACGCGGCAAAGAGAATGAAATCGTCGTTGCCGGATTGAATGGGTTGGGATAATTCTGCTCCAGCACGAATGACATTTGCAAGTCGTCAGCGCTTTCTTTCACGGAAGTTGTCGACTGTTTGCTCCGAAATACTGCACCGCCATAAGTTCCCGCAAAAATGTATCCCGTTGAATTGATGGCCAGCGACCGCACTTCCGTATCCGCCAAACCGGAATTCACCGCCATCCAACTTCCGCCGTTATCCGTCGAGTGGAAAATGCCGCCGCTGCCCCCGGCAAAAATGTGTCCTGTCGAATTTATGGCAAGTGCATAGACGCTCCTGATGGTCAAACCGGAGTTGACTTCTGTCCAGCTCAGGCCATTATCCATTGACCGAAAGACGCCGCTCCCGCCGGTTCCTGCAAAAATAATTTGCGTTGCGGGATTGATGGCAAGCGAGCGGACATCGGAATACGTCAAACCAGTATTGATCGGCGTCCAACTATCGCCGTTATCGGTGGAGCGGTGCATGCCGGCGGCAGTGCCGGCAAAAACATGGCCGGCCGCATTGAGGGCAAGCGCACTGACCGCCGTATTGACCAAACCCGTATTGAGCACCGTCCAGCTTTCGCCGTTATTCGTGGACCGAAAAATCCCGCCAAAAAGCGTACCCGCAAAAATATGACCGCTGGCATTGATGGCGAGACACCGCACAAAAAGATTCGTCAAACCAGTATTGACAGATGTCCAATTTTCGCCATTATCGGTAGAACGCGAAACCCCACCGCCAGTGGTTCCCGCAAAAATATGTCCCTGCGAGTTGATCGCCAGGGACCGAACGTGAAGAATTGCCAATCCCTTATTGGCCGTCGTCCAATTGGCGCCATTATCCTTTGAACGGAAGACGCCACTGCCCTCGGTCCCCGCAAAAATATCGCCATTCGCGTCAATGGCAAGTGTGCGGACAATGCCGGCAAAAGGGCCGCTGGTTTGTTGCCAGGCGATGGTTTGCGCGTGAGCAAGTTCTGCCCCGACGAACAGGCAAAGGCCCATCGCGAGCCAAGGCAAAATTTTTTGCAGCATCATACCGTGCTCCTTTCACATAACTGCCGTCAAAAATCGGGGGACTCCAGCTATTGGCCCATTCATACAAATTTATTGAATAATCGCCGTAATTGAAAGTATTTTTTGCCTCCGGTTCATTGGCGCCAAGACTTTGCTGTTCATAAGCCGTGGCCGGCAGGTTGCACTTTGCTAACGAATCAGCATCATTTTGGCCACACGTCGCTCGGTGCCCAAAAACAGCTCGCCGAAATACATGCCGCTCGTCACCGGCAAACCCTGCTGATCATTTCCATCCCAAACAATTGCATGTTCTCCGGCCTGATGTCGCTCCCGACTCCACTTCCGTACCAGCCGGCCATTTGCATCATAAATGCGCAGTGAAACGGTACTCGTTCTGGAAAGAGAAAAACGAATTTGCGTTGAGGGGTTGAAGGGATTAGGGTGAACACGTAACGTGAGACTCGGTTGATCATCTGTCACCCTTGCAATGAGTTGGCCATTGCTCTTGCTTACCCCAGATTGAACAGCTTCGTAGACGTGGATCAGCGTCCCAAACGATTTGGACACGTCGAGGTTGCTGATTATTGTGTGCAAATTTACTGTCTGACTACGCCATGGTTGCACCGGCAAGGCCACTCTTGTTGCTTGCCGTGATTCGCCAGTGGGAGATATAGAACCAAGAGAAATTGTTATCGGAGTCACGCCTACGGTTGTTGGCGAAAGCACAAAGGCTACTTGTAATGGGTGTTGCAAATTCTGCCGCAATTGGCCCGCGTCGCGACTGTAATGATGAACCGTAAACACCACGCTGTCCGCATCGGCTGGCAGCAGAACATTCGACAAACTCAATTTCTCCGCCAATTGCGCGGCGATCAGCGAGTCATCATCGGCAACCGCGGGAAATGGCACCACGATGGTGCTGCCGTTGGAAATGATTTGTGGCCCACCCATTTGCAGAGCTAATACCGCCGTGGTGTCCAATGAGTAAAGCACGCGTCGGTTGTAAACAAAAATTTCATTCGCTGCGCTCTTGCCCAGTCCGCCACTCGGCCCCAGGGTTAAGGTGTATGGAGCAGTTCCGGCGCTGCGCCAAACGGCCTTGGCGGTTCCACCGTAAGGGTTGGTAATCGACAGGGAGGCATCGGCGCCGTTGCTGGCGATGACCGTGCCGGTTTGGCCATCTGCCCAAGACGAGCCGTTGTAATAGGCTTTGCGGATGTTAGAGTTGCTGCCGGTATCATGCCAAACCACGGAAGCCGCGCCACCGGTGTGGCCGGTGATGGTTGGGCGCAAATAGTCATCGTTCTCGCTCACGAACATGGTAAAGTTGGTGGAATTAAGATTACGATTGTAATAAATCGCCTGGCGCTGGTAAGTGACCGCTTCGAAGGCCTGCCAGGCGATGTGGCGATCCATATTTTCCGAGGCAGCGTTTGAGGAATATTGGTGATCGAAAGCCGGCAGGCTGGCGCTGCTGACCGGCACCGGGGACGACCAACTCGTGCTGAAGCATTGATGATAAACATTGCTGCCATTATCCCAGGTGAGCACGAAGCCAAAGTCTTCGTTGTAGCTCAAACTGGGGTTGCGGCTGGCGGAGGTGGTGCCGGTCACAGAAGCGGGGCTTTGCCAACTCCCACCCGTGTAGCGCCGGTATTGCAAAGCACTGGAAGTGCGATACACCAGCATCAGCTCAGAACTCAGGCTGGAGGAGATCATGGCAGGCAGAGGATTATTGCTACCGACGCCGCTGGCTAAAGCTTGAATGCTGCTCCATGCGCCTGAGGCATAACTGCGATAGAGAATATCATGGGTGCTGCCGTTTTTGCGCTGCCACACCACGTACAAATTCCCCGAGCGCTCGGCAATACAGGGAAAGTTGTTTTGCATAAACCCGTCACTCAATCTGGCCGGTGGATCGCTCCAGGTACTGCCGTTGTCCGTAGACTTGGTGAAGTAGATTTGATTGCCGGATTCATAGACCAGATAATAGGTGCTGCCGTTCTTGACCAGCTTGCGGCTGCCGTTGTAGGCGGTAGCCAAAGCGGAGATGGACTTTCTGGTGCCAAGCTCGTCGAGGGTTTTAAGGACTGCTGCATGGGCGTTGATGCGACCATAGCCTGTAGAATCATCATATCCCGGAGCCTCAATATCAACAGCAGTAGCGGTGATGATATCTTTGACCTGGTCACGTGTCAAGCTCGGATTAACCGACCAAATCAGTCCCGGCAAAGCAGCAACCAAAGGCGCAGAGAAGGAAGTTCCGTTAACGGTGGCGTATCCATCTCCACTGGTTGTCAAAATACCTATACCGGGGGCAGCCACATCGATGAAAGGTTCCGGTTCGACGTTACCATTGTTGTACTCATTATGGAAAGAATCATCTTGCTCAGTCGCGGAGACCGCAATCGCTTCCGGGTAAGCGGCTGGATATGCTTTGTATGGAAATTGATCACACGGTTTGCATTCTGGTTTCGCTTGTGAATTCAAAGACTCATTCCCTGCAGATGCCACCAGAACAATCCCTTGCGCTGCGGCGTCTTGAATCTTTTCTTGAACCGAAATGTAGCTTTTAGAGAACCAAAGCTGGCATTGAGTCCCATTGCAATTTATTATACGCAATTCCGTGGTGACAAAACTCATGTTGATGATGTCAACACCATCATCTATGGCTTGTTGAATTTTGGCGGGAAGATTGGCTAGGGGATTCTGTTCGGAAAAATCCCATTTGTAAGGGATCATCTTTAGATTCCACCCCAAGCTTGCCACGCCTTTGTTATTATCTGTGGCCGCAGCAACAACACCTGCGACTTTAGTGCCATGAGGTGTGGTTCCAATAAAGGTGTTGTCCCCTTTTCCTGCAACAAATTGGCTGGTTCCATCGGCATTGGTGAAGTCTTCATGGGTACGCTTAACACCATCAGCATCAATGATACCAACAACAATGTTCGGACTACCTTTCGTGATATCCCAAGCGGCTGCAGCATTGATTTTGGTAAGATTCCATTGTTCACCACTTTGAAATTTAGGATCATTGGGATTCGCATGGAAAACGGCCTGAATGGGTTGATGGGCATAAGCGACCTCGATCAATGCTTCGAGCCTAGTGATGATGGAGTCAATGGGAACGAAGCGATTGAATTGAACCATAAAAAGCTGTGACATGTCATGAATGGAAACAGTGGCACCTGTACGACGATTGACGCGCAAGGTGTCGCCCCAGACCGCGCTGGGGATTTGCTTTCGTAGCATCACCGTACCGTACCTATTTTGTAATTCCTGAAAAAAAGAAATGACCGCGGGGAACGAGCGACTTATGGCGTCCGGTGAAGCAGTAAACACCCCTGATGCAAGGTCTAACACCCGTTGATTGAATTTAACGATGAGAGCGTTGGAGTGACGAACACCTTTTGTATCAAAAAACACCGGCGCTTCACTGAAAATTGTGGGGGCAGAGTCACCAGAAAACTGGGCGAAAGAAGAAATCGATCCAAAAGAAAAGAGAAACGCAAGCAGAATCAAAAAAGTTAATTCTCTTCGCCTGATTTCTTCCCAAATTTGATGCTGGAATAACATGGCTTAAAACCTCCTTTGAATCTTGGGTTGATTTGTTGGAAGCAGATTGTAACGAGAGAACCTCAATTGTTAATTCTATCGAATTAATAGCATTTTGCGTGTTTGCATGTATCCGTTTGTCTTTAATTGACAAACATAAACACCGGATGGCACTTCACGTTCTTTTGCGTTCCACGTCACTTCGTGGACTCCGGACAGCATCTCTCTATCCTCAAGGGTGACGATTTCATTCCCCAGCGCATCATAAATGATAAGTTGCACGTGCGAGCTGCGTAGTAAGGCGAATCTTATGGTTGTGACTGGGTTAAATGGATTAGGATAGTTTTGCAATAGGTGATGTGCTTCAGGAGTTTTGCCAGTTCGATTTTTCACACTTACAGGCACATCGTCGAAATCAATAATATTCATCCATGCATTGAAATGAAATGTTGTAGAATCTATCAAAATTAATTCCTCCCAAGCAGTATACATCTTGCCATCTCGCAAAGCGGTACTTGGATAATATTGGTTCAATGTATCGGTAACCATGCCTACTTTAAAGTTGCCGCCAATAAGCGAGCCATCCGAGCTAAATCGCTGTGCCATGATGTTGGTTTTTTTATCTCGTCCCTCCCACACAACAACAAATCTGCCATCAACATCCTGTGCAATATCAGTCTCGGCATAATTATATCCAGGCTTTTCGTTAACTTTGTGACTCGGGCCGAAAGGCATTCCATTTGCCCAAAACCGTCGCAAATACACATCCCCATACAGTGATGACACCTTACCCGTGCTCCAGATCACGTTAAAATTACCTTGGGCATCCATCACAACACCTGGACTCCAAACATCAATTGAATCAGGGAGGTCGCTGATCAGAAAGGTTGCGCCGAGGGGCGCTGCATTCTTTGAAAACAATCTGCCCAAGACTTTAGAGGAGGATGCAGTCATTCTTTCCCGCCAAACAACGACGCCATTACGGCTCTGCTGGTCGGTAGCGATCCGCGCATAAGAATGTTCGGATTGTTTGGGTATATCATCGTTAAATAATCGAAGCCCATTAATTGTATCCAACGAGGTCGTGAAAAGCTGTCCGTAAACGCCGGTGTAAGGGTAAGGGATCAGTAGTCCATCACCGGACCATACGGCAATAACCGTGCTGTCACTTAGAAATTTGACATCAGGCCTTAAGTTAACATTATCACCTTTGTTATTATCAAAGGTCCCGATTATATTGCCAGTGGTAGCATGAAACAATGTGCCAGCTATGCTTGAATATAATCCTGGGAAAAAACGTCTCCAGAAAATAACCACACTATCTCCATGCACATCCAGTCGAGGGCTATCCGATAAACTTCCCATTGAGAATTCTTGGGTTTCTTGAATTGGATAACCAAAAGAATCAAAGAGTCCATATTTAATCCCCTTGCCGCCAACCCAAGTGGCGTGAAGCCTGCCCATGCTGTCAAGCGTTACAGATGGCTCTTTTCCTTCTTCGGCGAGAACGAAATCAGAGCGAATTTGGCCGTATGTTATCCCCATAATATTTGCCCCAAGAATGGCAACTACGGCGGCTATTTTCCTTGTTGTTCCCATGGAATTCTCTCCATTGCCTGAAATGAATTTGTTCTTTGTAATTCGTCAACAAAAAAGCCGTCAAAAACAAAAAGCCCGAGCACACCTATTCAGGGTATACTCGGGCCTTGCACTTTCGATTGAAAATTGGCGGCCGTTAGTAGTTCTATTTTCTGTCACATCTACCACCCTACGGGCGTAGCCCACCTATCCGGGTTGGTCACGTCATTTTCCGGCGGCGCTGTGATAATGAATATCTTGGAGGAGACAATGTCAAGCAAAACTTATCGCAGCAAAACCAGTTTCTTCGTCTGCGCTGCCTCACCAATCCGCAAACGGTAAAAATAAATGCCGCTGGGCAAACTCGAAGCATCGAAAATAATCTGGTGGTATTTCGGCTCCAGCACCTCGTTAATCAATGTCGTGACTTCGCGGCCATGAATGTCAAAAATCTTCAACTGCGTTGGCATCGGCTATGAGACCTTAAAATCAAAATTGATAAATGTATCGACGGTTGGATTTTATGCGAAATCAAGGTCTCAGAAAACCTCCAACTGTTCCTGCGCCATGATGACTATCGCTTTTTTCATCACCGTACCCACGCCCGGCACTTCAACATGAATGAGGTAAACCCCGCTGCCAACCGGTGCGCCCATATCGTTCCGCAAATCCCAATTCACATGTTGCAAACCGGTGGTGCCATCGCTGCGGCGTTCGGCATCATCAATCTTGCGCACCAAATCTCCGGCCAGGTTGAAAATGCGAATCGTTGCGCCCTGGCCCGGCAAGTTGGTGATTCGAACGAGCCGGTGGTGCGAATCGCGCTCCATCGGATTATGTGCCCAATAGGGATTCGGCACGATGTTGACTTTCTGCAATTGGCGCTTGGCCAACTCGCTTTGGCCGGTGACAACCGCGGGCGTGGTCGTGAAAGTATATTCATCCACGCCGGGAAACACCGGGTTGGCAAAATGCACCAGAAAACGATCCCCAGTCCTCCACGTCGATGCCGGAAATTCCGGCCATTCACCGGAATCGAAAAACAAAACCCACGTGGCATCGGAATCCGTCCGATCAAAAGAATCCTTCGTGATTTTGTTCGGATCATAAGGCGTGTGAATCGGAGTGATGTAAGGTCGGCCACGGATGCGATAATACCGCGGCTGCCCATTACTGCCCCATGGCGCTTGGCCGTCAGCGTTGCGTTCCGTCAAAAACACATTGATCTGAACATTGTTTTCGACATCCCACAATTCAAAAGGCACACGCACGAGCTCGCGCACCGTCGCCACGCTGCACAAGCGAAAAATGGCAATCTGGCCGCCGAACATGACTTCCGAATCATTGGTGCCGTCAGCGGTTTTGCCGGTAAAACGAAATTCCAAGTCCGCCTGTAATTGCTCCACTTTGTTCGAGCCGCCTCCGAAGTAGGCTGAAGCGCGATGATCAGGAATAAAACGCATCATCCAAAAGCCCAGGTCATAACCTCCCGCCGTTTGCTGCCAACTCGTCATTCGTACCGGAGGCGTGAATGTCGTCGGGAACATGTGAATTTGCAAGCCGTCCACGATCGGCGCATCGTCGTTGGGTTTGCCTTCGACATCGATTCCACTCAGGGGTTGCCTCGAAAGAATCCACACGCCGTTCTTGTCCAAATTCCAGGTGTAGGCACCAAGCTCGGGCGTCGAGTCATTGTTCCAGGTGACACGATAGGTGGCCGCTGGCACCGACATCGGATCAACCACCTGATAATAAAACTCGCCGTCGCCTTTGCCTTTATCACGAGTCATGTCGAATCTCGTGCCGGTTTTCGCTTCGATGGAAACGCCATAATCCGGCGCCGAGGGTGCAACGCGCAAAGCATTGAGGGGACTCTCAACAACTTTCGGCAAGCCGTTCAGGTTGACGTAATAAGAAGTGACGGCGAAATAATAATCGCGATAATTGGACAGCGGCTGTCCGGGATTGAAGACGGCGTCGGTTTTGATCGAAATATACCGCTGCACGCCGGCATCGTTGGCTCCAATGATCAACTGCTCCAAAACGCGGCCGGTCTTTACGTCGAGCTGTTTGTCGATGATGTCTTGAATGCCATCGACCACATCAAACACGGCAATCGGCTCGAACGGCCCATTCTGCGACGCACCTTGATAAACGCAATAGCCTTGGAACTGGTAACCGCCGCGCGAATAGGACTCGAGGGCTTCATATCCGTCGAGCCAGGTGAGAAGAATTTCCTGATCGAGACGGCGCACTTCCACTTTCGGCGTTGGCGCGGTGATCACTTCAAAGCCACGATCAAACGTCGCCTGCGCAAACGCATCGTAATAACGCAAGGCTGCAACTGAGGAGCTCGGATTGCCGCCAGGGGCAATAATTTTGGCACCGGCCACTTCCTGCGTGTCGCCAATTGCCAATTTGAACGGGCCGGATGACATCAGCAAACGCCGGTCACTGGGTTGGGAATCCAACCAGCCGTGACGCGTGACCGGATCGCCGGCATGGATAAACTTGGTGATTTGACCGGTGGTGGGATCGACAAACGGATCGCCATAGGCCCAACGTCCTGACAGATAATTTAAAACTTCTCGGACCCTTTCAGGGTCCCCGCATCCAGGCGGTGCGCCTCAGGTGAACTTTGAAAATGCGGTCATCTTCATAAAATGCCCGCTCCCTTTCGGTACTTCCGGTCCCTGAAAAAAGTCAAAGCCGAGCGCCGGTGTGCGCGTGCCGAATTGCTCGTCATAGGTATCGCCGTTGTAGCAAAATCCCAAACCGAGCGTGGTGTCGCAGCCGACCAAATCGTCACCGGCATCGCCGAGATCGGGGTCGTCCCACAGCGCCACATACGCGCTGTCGAGATCGGCAGCACCTTTGTTGATGATCCGCCATTTCACAAACATGACGTCGCCAAGCGGGTCGGTGCGATTGAAACCAAATACGGTGGTTTGCACTTCAAGGCCAATCGGTGCGCTGCCCTCAATTGTATATTGATGCCGCGCCGGATCGAGATCGTTAATGACAAACCATAATGTCTGGTCGCCGATGAGCTGCGGTGTGCCATCCGGATTTGCCGGCGCACCGTCTTCCTTGGGCCACTCGTCCCAATCCTGGACACCCGGACCATCGCCTTTCAGGATTTTGTAGACGCGATATTTCGGCAAAGCCGCATCGTCACGCTGGCCGCTCGGCAGAATTTTTCCAGCGATGTATTCGCTGGTGTATTCCACAATCGCGCAGCGCGGTTCGCCATTCACCATCCCGGCAACCCACAATCCACAGGAGTAATCCGCCGTGGTCTTGGCGATCAAATCCGCTTCTTTCTGGCTGCGGCTGGTGCGCGGCACACTCGGCCAATGAAACCCGGCGTTGCCGTCCACGTTGTCGGTCACAATGTCGCCGTTGTTGACGATGTAATTGTAGATGCGATTGGCATCAAACGCAGCGAGGTGATCGAGCGTGGTGATCTCGACCGGCTTGTTGGCGCGTGCGGATTTTTTGCAATCGTCCTTCGCCAGTCCGGCGGTCACCACAGTAAAGATGAACGCCAAAGCAACGCCACATCGCCAGAGCCTTACGGTGAGCGAAAAATTGGGTAAAAAGATCAACATGGTTTCCCTCCTATTTTATCCGTTTTTACGCGATTGGTTATCGCATTTGTTATGGAGGCGTGCATTCATGGTGTAGACTTCACTTCAAACCGGCCGCCATCTCGCTGCAAAGGATACTTGAGATAATCAGGAACCAAATCACGGACGCTGTCACCGAGCGTTTCCAGCAGCGCTCGCGGAATGGTCTTATCATCGATCAGCAGATAGGGAATGACTTCATATTTACCCGGAGATAACTTGACGTCGCGCATGCGAAAAAACATCTTGCACGTGACCGGCGAAAACCCCACCGTGACGATATAATGGGCCTCGGCATCGGGAACCATTTGCACAACAACGACTTCAGAGGCGCCGATCTTGCGCAAAAACACCGCGCCAACGCGATACGCGGGACTCGGACAGTCACGATCACGGCAGGTGTTGGGAAAATCGACCGTCACCCGCTTGGCATCGTCCACGGCGCGCAAGGCGATATGGACTTTCACCGTATCTCCGTAATTTGCTGGAACCGCGGCCGGCACGACCTCCGTGTCAATGAAAAGTCGCCGGATCAGCGCCAAGGGATTCCTCAGCTCGCCGCTCTTATCGAGCGCCCCTTTATCATAAACGAATTCGCCGTTTTGAGTAAACAGTTGTGCAGTGGCCAGGTCATAATTGGCCAGATAGCCGTAAAGCTTGAAAGTGCCGCTCACCCCTCCGGGCGTTACCTGGCTGTTGGGCGGCGGCAAAGTCAATTTGAAGGCGCCGTTTTCATCGGTGTATGTTCCCAGACTGAATCCTTCGAGCCAAATGTAAACGCCTTTCGGAGTTACGCCGCTTTCGAGCACAACTCGACCGCGGACCTCGCGGGAGCCAAGAGCAGAAACTTTTTCTTTGGAAAATGGATTTTCTGTGCAGCCCGGCAGCCCGGCAAGCAGCGCCCCGGCGAGCAAAACCATCCTGAAAACCTGCATGGTGATGTGCCTGGTCATGTCAATCCTCGCAAATTTGCGTCAAAACCGGATAAAGATTTATGCTGGTATCCGGATTTATCGAATCGTCCGGATTCAAGTCATTAGATTTTTGTTCCGGGTGATTCGTAAGATCCGAATACTGATAACTTTTCCTCTTTGGTACCGGTTCCGGGTTGTGCCATGGTTTGTGCGCATGGTGGCAAATCCATTATGCGCGATTTTAGCTCAGTACTGCGCGCCGGCGGTCAAATAAAAACGGCGGTCCCGCAAGGCCAGGCCTTGCAAAATCACCTGATCATTCAACAAATTACGGCCGCTGAAATTGGCAAAGAGCTCGAGCTTGCCGATCTCGAAGGTTTTGCTTAGATGGAAATCCACATTGGTTTGGGCCGGTAACGCAATCTGGGCGAAAATATTATTGGGCGGCAGGCGCAGCCATCCCAACTGCTCACTTTCCTTGAACCAAAGGAGTTGCAACGCATAGCCGGCGTGATCAACATTGCAGCCCACAGTCAATTTGAAATCGGATTTGAACGGAAAGGCCGCCTTGTCCGAAATAAAATAACGCGACAGCCCCAATTCGAACGTAAGTTTTTTGCGCAGCAAGAATGCGCTCGCTTTGGTCTCCACGCCGGAAATACGGGCGTTGAGCACATTATCATAAAAAGCAATGGGGATGGTCGGCACCGCAAACATGCGAAACTTGTTGTCGTAATCGTTCTGAAAGAAATTGCCGGAAAGCTGCCAGCCGTAGATGCTGGTGCGTTCCCGAATATCGCGCGTCAATTCGATGCCGAGCTCCACACTGCGATTTCTTTCCGGACTCAGATGCGGCCGCGTGGCGCGGCTGCTGCTGAGATCTGGTGTGCTGATCTGCTGCAGCAAAGTGGGAAATTTGGCATTTTTACCGAAACTGAGGTAGCCGGAAAAAACAAAATCCTTGCGATAACCGAGCAGACGCACTGCTGCCTTGAGCATACTTTCCTGCCAGTCATGATCCTGAAAAATTCCGCTTGTGCTCAGTTGACCGCCGCCGGCCGGGCCGCGCTGAAGCGCATTGGATTGCTCATCATGAACCCGGTCATGCCGGAAACTGAGGTCGAAATCCATCGTGCGAAAAAAATCAGAACCGGCTTCGCCGTGAAAACGGGCAATTGCGACCACGCCGTGCTGCTGCCGGCTCAAATCCACCGCCTCCAGCCCCACCGCACTTTGCTGGCTGATCGTCCGCTCATCCGTGAAATCCAATGTCGAGTTTTGGAATTGATAGGCCAGGACCATCTCCGCCCGGTGCATTTGCAAACGTTTCTGGGCATCGATATAGATGGCACGGTCGTCAAGACGACGATGCAATGCGTTGGCAAAGCGCAAGGATTGCTCTTCACTCAAGCGGCGCCAGGAGAGCGCGAGATCAACGTTTTTGAGAACAGCCACATCACCGGTGTACTTGAGTGAAAGCAGGCGATTTAAATCCGACACCCTTTCAACATCCCGCTGGTTATCATAATCCAGATCGGAATAAACATACATGGCGCTGAGCGTATTTGCCGGCTCGCCATTTGTCCGCTCGGAAAAGCTGTAACTCAGATTGGCCGTGTGATGCAGCGCCGTGTTCTCCAGCCGGCTGCTGTCCGCTGCCGCGCCGGAAAGCACGCGGTGCACGCCGCCGCGTTTCAGGCTGTAAGAACCGTGCAAGCGATTGAACCCTTGGTGCAACTGCAAGCCCCAGTTGCCGGAGCGATATGTGCCGAAGCGCTGTTGGAAGCGGAAGTGATAGTCTTCTTGCAGCTTGGGAACAATATTGATGACGCCGGAGAAGGCTTCCGGTCCGTAGAGCGCGGTGTTGCTGCCTTTGATAATTTCCAGCCGGTCGATATCCTCGAGATCGATCAACGACAGGTCGAAGACATTGTCGTACACGCTGTTCATCTTGATGCCGTTGTACAACACGACGACTTCGTCGGGATTGCCGCCGCGAATGGTCACGGTCTTTTTGCCGCTGAGCTCTTCTTCCACTTGCACGCTGTGATCGGTCCGCAGCAGATCACCAGCATCGACATAACCGCGAATTTCAAAATTTTTCGCCTCGATCACTGACAACGTCTGCGGCAAATCCCGATCAATTATCGAGCGCGGTGGCGCGGCTGCCTGGATTTCGATTTCTCCCAACGTAATAATACGTGGCTGTAAATACACGTACCGTATGGTTGCCAGCGAATCGAGCGGAATCTCGCGCGGCTCATAGGCGACGTGCCGGAACACCACGGTCGTTCGCCGAGCCGTGCCGGGAACGCGCAGCACGTAACGGCCTGAGTAGTCACTGGCGGTCCCGAGTGAAGTTCCCTCGAGGTAGATATTGACACCGCGAATTTCACGATAGGTATTGATATCGCGAACCGTTCCGGAAAGGATGATCTCTTGTGCCAAACCCAAAGCCGTGAGGCAGGCCATCATCCCCAGATTCACCAACAGGGCGATCAGTTTATGGCGTTGCATAGGCGGATTCATTCCCTTTACTTTGTCATTTATTCTTCCGGCATAATCACCACGGCTTTCTTCACCACCGTGCCGACGCCAGGCACTTCGACATGAATGAGGTAAAAACCGCTGCCAACACGCGCTCCCATGTCATTGCGCAAATCCCAATTTACATATTGCAAACCGGCGGTGCCGCCGTTGCGACGGGCGGCATCGTCAATCCTGCGCACCAAATCTCCGGCAAGGTTGAAGATGCGAATCGTTGCGCCCTGGCCGGGTAGGTTAGTGATGCGCACAAAATGTTGGCTTGGTTCGCCCGGATTTTGCGCCCAATATGGATTCGGCACGATATTGACTTTTTGCAACTGGTTTTTGGCCAGCACGCTTTGGCCGGTGACAACCGCCGAGGTGGTCGTGAAAGTATATTCATCCACGCCGGGAATCGTCGCATTGAAAAAATGTACGACCAGCCGGTCGCCGGTGCTCCATTGCGACATCGGGCCGCGCTCGCCGGCTTCGAAAAACAAAACCCACGTCGCATTACTATCGGTGCGATCGAATGAATCTTTGGTCAGTGTCGTCTCATTGTAGGGTGTATGGATCGGCGTAATGTAATCCCGTCCACGAATCCGATAATACTGAGGAACGCCGTTATCTCCCCATGGCGACTTGGCGTTGGCATTGTGTTCTGTCACAAAAACATTGAGTTGGAATTTGTTCTCGATGTCCCAAAACTCAAACGGTAGCCGCACCACGGCGCGGGCGGCAGCGGTTCGTCGCGAGCGAATGATTCCGAGCTGTCCGCCGGAAACGATGATGGTATCATTCGCCGCTTCGGAAATCCGCGCGCCCCTAAAGCGAAACCCCAAATCGGCTTGCAATTGCACCAAAGCTTTTGAACCGTCTCCATAAAAGTCTGACGCCAAGTCGCTGGAATCAACAAAATAGCTGCCGCCCCAAAGCCACAAGCCATTGTCGTTGGGATTAATATCCACGGTCTGTTCCCAGCTTTCGATGAATTCAGGGATAAGGAATGTTGCCGGTAAAATTTGGATTTGCAAACCATCCACAATCGGCGCATTATTTTGGGGATTGCCTTTAAAGTCGCGGCCAGTAATGGGCTGGCGCGACAAAACGCGCACGCCATTTCTATCCAAATTCCAAGTGTAAGCCCCTTCGTACGGTGTTGAATCATTGTTCCACGTCACCCGATAGGTGGCATATTGCATTACCGTTGGGTCGACAATTCGATAAAAGAATTCGCCGTCGCCATTGCCTTTCTCGTGCACCAGATCAACTTTTGTTCCGATTTTGGCTTCGATGGAAACGCCATAATCCGGCGCCGAGGGCGCCGCACGAATGGCGTGAAGCGGACTCTCGATCACGCGCGGTGTCGCATTCATATCCACCACATAAGAAGTCACGGCGAAATAATAATCACGATAGTTGGAAAGACGCTGGCCGGGAATGAAACGGTCATATACGATTACCTCCCCAGAACCACCAATTAAATAGACTGGATTCACCATTTCAACTTCCGCTCTGAACTTTAACCTTTGCAACAGTTGTTTGACGTCTGTTTGACTTTTTAAACGAATCGTATAAAAGCCCAGGGAAGCCACAGGAGGCAAAGGATGGACCTCTCCCAACAACGGTTCATCCGTTAGCAATCTGTCAATTTGTGTTTGTGTAATGAAGTGCACCCCTAAACTTGGACACTCTTGCTAATGAACAATTCAGGTGTTATCTTGTCCAAGTCAAAAGGAGCGCACGTATGTCAAAACCAAGACGTCATTTTTCAGCAGAGTTCAAAGCCAAAGTTATTTTAGAGGTGATCAGCGGCGCCAAGCCAGCGGCAGAGGTTTGTCGAGAGCACAATATCAAACCGCAGTTGTTGAGCCAGTGGAAAAATTACTTTTCAGAAAACGCCGTTCACCTTTTTGACGGCGAAGCGCAGGCGCGCGTCGAAGAGCTCAAGCGGGTGCTCGGACAAAAAACCTTGGAAGTCGAAATTTTAAAAAAGCCTCGAACATCTTGCCATCTCCTCTGAGTGGAAGCGGGAGGTCGTTATGAAGTTGGCTCAAGAATATCCCGCAGAGACGGTTTGCCAGGCACTGACGTTTCCACGTAGCAGCTTTTATTATCAGGCGCTGGCGTTGGATGAGCAAGAGCTCGAAAAGGCTATTGACGAGTTGGCAGCGGCTGAGAGCGAAAGATAAAATGAACGATTCATTATTACTTTCTCTTTCTTTAATATTCGCTTTGATATTCGACAATGCGGCGCGAATCTGGCCGTTCACAATGCCGGCAACCCACAATCCCGAAGAAAAATCCGCGCTGGTTTTGGCGATCAAATCCGCTTCTTTCTGGCTGCGGCTGGTGCGCAGAATGCTTGGCCAAAAAAATCCGGCACTCCGGCCAACATTGTCAGTCACGAGATCGCCGTTGTTGGCGAGATAACAGAAAATGCGGTTGCCGTCAAAGGCGGCGAAGTGATCCGTAAGCGTCACCTCGGCCGACTCCGCGGCCTTCGCGTTTTTTTCCTCACGGCGTTTTTCCTCTTTGGAAAACGCGGTCGTGGCATTGGCGTGAAAAAATATAAAAAAGAGAAACAGAAATGGCGGCAAAGCGTGGCAATATTTTCCGACAAACGATTTCATATTCCCCTCGTGCTTGGTTTTCAATTCCCCGCCCAGTCGCAGCGGAACAGTCAAATAGTTTTCATCCGCTTGATCCGCTCCATCCGTTTACTATCTTTTTATAAACGGATAGAGCGGATTGAGCAGATCATCTCATAACTGATTTAGCAACTCCTGCGCCTCGGCATACGCAGGTTTTTGCTTCAGAATTTCCTGGAGGATGTTTTTCGCCTTGAGGCGCTCACCGGCAAACGCATACGCCGCGGCCAAATGAAAGCGCACTTGCAAAAATTCATTTTCGGGCATGGCCTTGCTCGCTTCTTGCAAAACCGAGGCATGCTCGAAATAATTAATGGCGCTTTCGTTGTCATTTTTGGCCAGAGCCACGAGGCCCAAGCGCGCCGGCGGATAAGGCGATTCCGGATGCAGTTTCAACGCCGCTTTCAGCCACTCTGTCGCGCCCTCGAACTGCTTCTGCAGAAAATACAATTCGGCGATTCCCAGATGCGCATTCAAATTATCCGGTTCGACGCCCAGAATGGCTTTATACTCATTTTTCGCGGTCTCGTACTGGCCGTGGCGCACCAGATACTCAGCCACTTTTTGATGAGCGGTGGCCCAATCAATCCGATCGCCGATATGGTAATAGGCAATCGTATCGATTGGCGTCGCCAGCTTGGGAATGCGGAGCGAGTCCGGCAGCTCCTGTTGCTGAAACGGCCAGCTCTTGCGCATAATTTCAGTGCGCATTTGGGCGATGCCGTCATCCAGCGGGGTAATCGGCGCATTTTGCCAATACAGCTCGTCGGGGAGATTGCGGCTCAAATCCCATTGTGACTTCGGCGCGACGCAATCGTTTTCATACATGCTGATGCAGAACTGTTTGGCCATCAAAAAATAGCCAAGGTGATTGGGATGCACGTGCTCGGTGAAAACCTCCAAGCCGGGAATGTTGTCCTTCGAATTCAGATCGAAAATCTGGTGCATGGGAACCACCGGCACGCGTTTGTCCGCGCAAATTGCCAACAACACGCGATTGAATTCCGTGCGGGCGCGAAACGGCATCAAATCGAGATCGAGGGCAGTCTCGAAAAGTGTGCGCGCTTTTAGGCGGTTGCCGATCTTCAAATAACGCCGGCCCAGAATGAAATTCGCGTCCGCCGACTCCGGAAAAATCTCCAACGCGCGTTGGTAGAGAAAATCAGCTTTGGCACTGTCGCCGTTTTCCCAATGCTTGTCGCCTTGCGTGGCGTAGTTATCCCAGGTTATTTGTTTGGGTGGCGGGATCAGCGCGGTTTCAAACGGCACTTGATCTTTGAGATTGCACACCAGTGTGCTTACCAAAATCTTCACCTTATGCCGTTGAGCCGTCTCGATAATCTCAAGCAGATTGTCAATAAAGTTCTGGATGGCAATCTGATGCTCTTTGCTCCCAATTCCGATATTCGATTTGCCGATCATGCGGGCCATCAAAATCTGGCCCTTGCGACTCTGTTTGGCCTTGCCATGAAAGAGGGAGGAGAGAGCAGACGCCATATCGCGCATCAATACATATATTTTGAATCTCTGCAGAGTGAGATTCAGCCTGATCAACGTGCGACTGCGCCCCCAACCTTCTGTTGAAGCGGAACCCAACGCGCCGTAAAACTCGTTGTGTCCCATGTACAGAAGAAAGAGATCGGGCTGATAATGCACGAGTTCTTTGACGAAATCCGCCACCGCATAACTGTTGATCGCCGTCATGCCGACGTTGATCACTTCAAAGTGGCGATCGGGGAAAAGCGTCTGCAGGCGCTGCTTGAGAAAAACCGGAAAGTTGATATTGGGCGGATACGGGAAACCATACGTGGTCGATTCGCCGAGACAAAAAATGCGGTACGTTTTGGGCGATTTTTCTTTTGCAAAGGTCTGTTCGGTATAAACCGCGGGCTGGAGGTCTTTTTGCGTGAAATAGCGGCGCGTAACGTTGGCATTCAGCGCATACACCTGCCTGCCGCCGACGATTTCTTCAACCACCAAAGAACGATCACCGCCGTAATTAAAAAGGCGCAGCACGCCTTCCGCCAAGAGCAGAATGACCAGCGGTGAGAAGATGAGAAGTATTTTGAAAACGAGTTGTTTGGGTTTGCTGTTTTGCAAGAGATTTCCTCCGTTGAATATTCATCCCACGAAAAACGCAAAACAATACGAATTTTTTTAAAAGAAGGCAAAACGATTGGGGGTAAAACTATTAATCATGAAAATAATGTTCGTAGTGATGCGTTCAGGCATTTGTGGTCCATTGAGAGCACGCCGCCTATCCTGCTCCGCCTTTACTTGAGTTTTTAGGGATGCGGAGCGGAGAAGGCGTAACTACAAAAATCATTTTGTCGAAAATTATTTTGTCTTTTAAAATTTTTGCCGAAAAAGCAAAGATTTGACTCTTGAGAGACTAAAATACAAGATTCACTTTGACCGTGCGAACCATTCTTTTGTTTTCAATCTTGGCACTAGCGCGGACAAAGTAAAGACCTGCCCCAGCTTGTTGTCCGGTGTCAGATAGACCATCCCACGTTAGCATAGTTTGGCCGGCGGGGATCGAACCAGAGAACAACGTGCGAATGCGGCGGCCGGTCAAATCGTAGATCACCACCTCGACGGTGCGCGGCGAAGAATTTTCAATTATGAGGTTGGTGACACCCGTGAATGGATTCGGAAAATTAGGTTGCAAAGCAAAGGTCTCCGGACCACCGGCGCTTTTGTGATCAGAAGCTACCGCGGTGAGCAGAGAAGTACCATAAATCAAATAGAAGGTGTTGCCCGCGGCCCCGGCATTTTTCTTCAGGGCAATATCGGTTTTGCCGTCGCCGTCAAAATCCGCGGCGACAAACGCGCTGCCGATCGCGCTTCCGGCTTCGTCGCCAATAATCGCAAAGTCCGGAAATGTGGTATTCAGATTCAATTCACCGGCAAGTCCGCCTCGGCCATACACGACCGCAAGCTTGCCCGTAGTGGCAAGACCGGCGGCAGAGGAATCTGCCGGCATGCCAAGCAGAACATCGGACATTCCATCGTTGTTAAAATCGGCGACAAGCACATTGGTAGCAATACGGCTGTTCGGGCGCGGTCCGGAAATCGAAAAGTAACCGGAAGATTGTGAAAGATCAACAGTATCTGCCTTGCCGCCGTTAAACTCGAAAAAGTGCACCTGGCCGGCAGCTCTCAAGCTGGCGTTATTTGCTCCCGGCACGCCAACGATGATTTCATCGACCGTGTCGCAGTCAAAATCCACGCCTCCGACACTCCAACCGGAAAAGTCGCGATCTCGTGCGCCGACAAAAAGACGATCCGCATAATTCAGATCGAACTTTTCGGGCAGGTTTGCACGGCCCAAGATCAAATATGTTTCGCCGCAATCGACACGCTGCATGAAGTTGGCTTTATGCGCGCCTATTAAAAAATCAGCAAACTCATCGCCGTTGAAATTACCGACCGCCAGAGACGAAGCCAAAAAATTATTAGGCCCTTTACCGGGCACGCGCGTGACCTGAACTTCATCACCAAGAAGACTAAAAGTAGCTTGCCACTCCTTTCGCCCCGGGATCAGATAAACGACACCGCTGGCAACACCGTTTTCGGTTGAGGCCCCCGGCGCGGCAAGCAGCAAGTCCGCAATCATGTCGCCGTTAACATCACCGGCAGCCAGCACCCGGCCCAACTTATGCTCAGTGGCGCTGCCGGGAATCAGAACATCCGGGCGTTGCGATTGCAGGTTGATTCTGCCAGGGAAGTCCTTGCGCCCCCAAATGACTTCAACGACGCCGGCATCGATCCGGCCGGAAGGATCGGCATAAGGCGCGGCGATGATCAAATCATCAATCCAGTCGCCATTAATGTCCCGGCAAAGCAGAGCGGTTCCGGCTCCGCTGCCCGCAGGATGGCCGACGATTTCCACATCCGGAAAATTCGTGATAAAATCAACGCGACCAGGCAATCTTTTACCACCCCAGAAAATATATACGGCGCCGTCCTGAGGCGTGTAATCCTCATTCAAGCCCGGCGCGCCGATGACCAAATCCATCATGCCGTCGGCGTTCGGGTCGCCGATTGCAAAAGCGTGGCCCAACTCGGTATTTACGGCCGGGGTTTGCACGACCGCATCCGGGACGCGCTGGCGAAGATCGAAAACCGTTTGCGCGCGCGTTTGCAGACCAAACACGAGAACGGCACCACAACACAATAAACCCACGATTTGACCACGCAGACTCTCCGCCTTGAACAAGAGCAATGGTTCTTTCATCATGGCTCCGCCCTCATGGGCTTAGACCCATTCTTTGGAAATTCAGTTTTATTCTTGCATGGCAAATTTCGCGAGCCGGCTGCATTTTTGGCAGCTTTTGCAGTGGCATCACACCCGTTGCTATTGAAAGAGCTGGCTGGTCCAGTTCGGATCTTGAATCTCACCGAATTTATTCGAATGCACCAGGCGAAATTCTCGAAATCCGGTTTTGTCGATGAATATAAATTCCACGCCGCCTTCAAGGTCTTCGTAAAACCAACGCTCATACGGTTTAGCCGATTCGGTAGAGGGGAAATACTCAATATCAGTCGGCGGTCCGTAAACAATATAAACGCGTCCGCGGTCAGTTTGCCAGCCTGCGCGTGCAAAGCTGCGCAATTTTTCATTGGCGTAGGTGATACGTCGCTGATATTCGAGATAGAACTCGTTTTGCGGCGTTGCGGGGCTTGGGTCGCGCTGCCACCAAAACTCCGCGAGAAAGTGCTTTTGCGCGTCAAGATTCGACAACTGTTCGTAGATCCGCTTTTGCTCGGGACTCATGATGTAAGCCGCCTGGCGGTAGGCTGTATTGATTTGCGCTTCTGACATTTGCGCAAATGGCTGCATGGCGGTTTCCGGTATCTTTACAACAACCGGTTCGCCGGCGGTGCCCAGCATGACAAATGATTTGGATTGCCTGCTGAGAACTTGCTCATTCGCTGCCACGATATCCGCATGCAACCAATAACGGCCGACGGGTAAAGCGCCGAGATGCAAGGAACCGACTTCGACACTGGCGTCCATGCTTTTGGCCCTTTTCGTGGTACGGCCGCGCACTTGGTTGACCACATTGCCGGAACTATCCGTAACATAGCATTTGACATGGTAAATTTCTCCCGGAACATTCGCCAGCACATTGTAAATTTCGAAGTAGTAGAAAAGCATCGGCCGTTCGCTCGTGTAAGCGCGGTCGGGCTCTGGCAACACAAACAACCGGTTTTTATAAAGAGCCGGCCGCTCCTTGTCTGCCTCTTCTTGACGAATCATCGCGGCTAACTGAAGATCGCTCATTTGTAAACCCGTGGGCGAGACCAGCGCCAGCTGAAAATCATCGGTTGCCCGCTGTGAAGTCGCGCTTGCAATATCCTTGACCAGTAATTCGACGTGATAGCGGCCATGCGGTGCAATGTAGCGCCGCGCATCAATCAAGCGGTTTTCGAGTTGATTCGGCAGCAGCTTTCCAGCCGGGACTTGTATGCGCCAGGCGTCCGCCGCCCACAGGCTGTCATTGTGCAGAATCCGCAAATCGAACATGGCCTCGCAGAAGCTGGCACTGTCCACCAGATGGGCACGCAAACGCGAGGCTTCCACGGAGTAAAAAATTTCCAAAAGCAGGTTCTGTTCATCATATTTGTACCAAGCATGGTCGAGTTGCAAACCTAAATCCTGTGCCGATACGATTGGGTTGCTCACCCCCAAACCCACAATACATAAAAACCCCAAAAATATTTTGCCTCGTGCATGTTCTTTTCGCATTGCAACACCGTTAATCTGTAATAAAAAATGAATTAGACTATGAACATTTCACCCCGCTGGGGTTCCTAGTACTACAACGTTAGGTCGTAAGCCCACGCCTTTCGTGTCACCCTGGAAGGCTACGCCCGTAGGGGTCTTCTAAAACAGTGGAGCGGATCTCATGCGGAAAAAAGATTCTTGCAGAATGACAGGCAATGGGGATGTAATGAGCAACTTAACGTTGTAATACTATGTTGACGCGAAAACGCTTTGCGGGGCGAAGATTTTTAAAGACAAAATGATTAAAGGCAAAATTATTTTGTCTTCAATTATTTCGTCTTTTGGGCTGAGGCCAATGCCGAGCTATGAATGTCTATGGACTGTTGATCGGCCATCCCCCAATAAAAAGAGGCCAGCAGGAACTGCCAACTGGCCTCTTTTTCATCTGCAACAATCAAAAACAACAGCACTCAACAGCCGTCAGTACCTCAGAACCCGAATGTGACCGTGAAAACCTGGCTGTCGTCAAAGAACTCGGTGGTGCGATAGGCATAATCCAGCTTCATCGTAACATTCTGGCCGAGGCCCAGATTGAAACCGGCACCCAAAGCCGGGCCGAACAGAAAGTCTTCGCTGCCGCTGGTAAAGCCGTCGCTCTTGTTCCTCAGCCCTTCACGGAAGGCAAGCGCATAGCTGCCGCGCAAGAAGAACTTGTTGTTGAAGGAATATTCCGCTGCCAGATTGTAGGCATCGAATGAAAAGCTGTTGTTCTGGAACATTCCCATCACCGTGACGGAATTGTTTTCGGCGATATCGAGCACATAGGAAGCGCCCAGTTCAAACGTGGAGGGCAGCTCGAAATTGCTCGTCGCAATGCGCAAGTTTTCCGTACGCGAGCCGGACTCGGTGCCAGGAATTTGTACTTTGTACTCCATGCTCGTGCCGCTGATGCGCATGCGGGGGCCGAAATTGCGCAGCGCCACACCCAGCTTGAAGCCCTTCACCCCAGTCGCATATTGCAGCCCGAAGTCAAAAGCCACGCCGGTGGCACCAGCATCCAAAAATCGTTCGGAAATGATCTTGCCAGTGGTGCCGAACAGAATACGGTCGGTCATCTGGCGCGAAAACGTCAGGCCGAGAGTGAAATAGGTCGGTGAAAAGGTTCTGCCGGTGCCATCGGGGTTTTCGACGGTCGTTTCCACAATCGCATCGCCAAAGTCCAGTGACTTGAGCGAAACCCCGAAATAGCCCACCGCGCCGAATTTCGCCGCCACGACGCCGTAGTTAATGCCCATATCGGCAATGTAGGTCATGTGAGAAATCATCGCCTCAGCGCTTTGGCCCGTACCAGCAAGACCGGCAGGGTTCCAATAAATGGCATCCACGCCGGTAAATCCGGAGGTGTAAGCGCCGTTCAACGCGATCCCTCTCGAGCCCACGGGGATGAGCAACTCGCTGGCGCCAGCAGTGC
>JAPDQK010000022.1:3945-40672 GCA_034505955.1 Candidatus Zhuqueibacter pondensis | reverse complement strand
GCCCGTACCAGCAAGACCGGCAGGGTTCCAATAAATGGCATCCACGCCGGTAAATCCGGAGGTGTAAGCGCCGTTCAACGCGATCCCTCTCGAGCCCACGGGGATGAGCAACTCGCTGGCGCCAGCAGTGCCGCGACGACGGCCGGTGCCGGCAAAAGCGTCCAGGCTCATCACAAACAGGGATATGACCAGAAGACCGCATACCAACTTCAAATGTCTCACCATGGTCGTTGCTCCTTTATTTTCAGACAAATCAAATGAATTTTGAGAGAAGCTGGCAACCTGGCGCGGCTGCCAGCATTTCACGCAGACTCTTAATAAACATCCAACCGCTCTTCCGGCATCACGATCACAGCCTTGCGCACGACACTGCCGACACCCTGCACCTCGATGTGCATGATATAGATGCCGCTTGCCACCGGGATACCCGCCTCATTGCGCAGATCCCAGTTAGCGTACTGCATGCCGCTGGTGCCGTTTGCCGCTCGCGCAGCGTCATCAATGACCCGCACCAATTCACCGGCCAGGGTGAAGATGCGAATCGTTGCACCACTGCCCGGCATGTTGGTGATGCGGATAAAGCGATTGATGGGATCGCGTTCGCCTGGGTTCTGCGCCCAGTACGGGTTCGGCACGATGTTGACCTTCAGCAACTGAGCTTTTGCATCGGCCTGGCCCTTAACGATCACCTGAGTAGTCGAGAATGTATATTCATCGGCATCTGCACCGCTGGTAACCGTCGGATTGGCAAAGCGGACCAAGTACACATCACCTGTGCTCCACTGCGACACCGGCTCATGCTCGCCGGACTCAAAGAAGAGAATCCATGTCGCATTGCTATTAGTGCGGCTATAAGATGTTGTGGTCAACGCCTCGCCAAGATAGGGCGTGTGAATTGGCGTGATATAATTACGAGCCTTCATGCGATAGTAGAGGGGTACACCGCGATCACCCCATGGCGATCCACCAACATTACGATCAGTGACAAATACATTGATCTGCTGGTTATTCTCTACGTCCCACAACTCAAAAGGCATTCGGATGACCGCGCGGGCGTTATCGTCACTACGAGAGCGGATAATGCCGAGCTGACCGCCGGAAACAATCAACGTGTCGTTCTTGGTCGGTCCGGCTTTCACACCGGTGAAGCGAAACTCCAAGTCGGCTTTCAACTGATTGACATCGCTGGAGCCACCGCCAAAGAAGGTTGAGGACAGATCATCCGGCAAGCCAAAGGGCGCTCCACCGCCCCACAGATGGAGACCGTTATCGTTCGGATCCACATCTTTGGTTTGCTTAGCTTCAAGGATCGTGTTCGGGGCGGAGAATGTTCCAGGCAGAATCTGAATCTGCACCCCATCAATCACCGGGGCGCTCGGACTGGGATCACCTTCGGAGGTGCGACCGGTTTGCGCAACTTTCGTGAGTACTGGCGTGCCATTTCTCAACACGTTGAAGGTGTATTGGCCCTCCTCCGGGGTCGAATCATCATTCCAAGTAATCCTGTAGTTGGCAGTGACTACCTTGCCCGGATCAACTATTTGATAGAAGAACGTGCCGTCGCCCGTTCCCTTGGGGTGTGCCATGTCTCTTTTGGTGCCAGTTTTCTCGGTGACTGCGACACCGTAATCCGGCGCCGTCGGCGAGACGCGGAACGCCGCGAGTGAACTTTCAATCACTTTCGGAACCGCCTCCATGTTCACGACATACGAGGTGACGGCAAAATAATAGTCACGATAGTTGGAGAGACGTTGATTGGGGTTGAAAATGGCGTCAGTCTTGATCGATATGAAGCGCTGGACTCCGGCGTCACCGGCGATCACAACCGGCTTATCAACCAACAGACCGGTCTCGGTATCAAATTGCGTGTCATAGATGTTCTGCAATCCGTCAGGAATATCATAAATGGCGATCTGACGGTACGGACCCGTCAACGACTCGCCTTGATACACCTTGTAGCCCTGGAACTTATAACCGCGTTGATCAAAAGCTTCAACATCGGCGCTGCCCTCGCTCCAGTTCAACACAATTTCCTGATCGAGACGGGTGACCGAAACCTTGGGCGCCGGCGCCTGCACAATATCAAAATTATTGTCGAAGGCACTTTGTGCGAACGAATCATAGAAACGCAAAGCGGCAATCGAGCTGCTGGGGTTGGCGCCAGGAGCAATAACCTTGGCGCCAACGATGGTTTGCGTATCGCCCTTGGCCAGTACGAATGGGCCGGAAGACATCAGGAAGCGACGGTCACCCGGCGCCGAATCCAGCCAACCCTTCCGCGTTACCGGATCGCCAGCATGGATGAACTTCGTCACATTGCCGGTGATCGGATCAATAAAAGGCTGACCGTTCTGCCAAAAGCCAGTCATGTAGTTATAGACTTCTGCCACGTTATCCGGATCGCCCTGACCGGCGGGCGCGCCGTTGGTATATTTCGCAAAGGAGGTCATCTTCAAACGCCGGCCGCTACCTGGAGGCGCCTCCGGGCCCTGGAAAAAGTCAAAACCCAGCGCCGGCGTATTAGTGCCGTATTGGCCATCGTTTGGATCGCCGTTATAGACGAAACCCAGACCCAGGGTGGTATCGCATCCGACCAAATCGTCGGAGGCATCACCCAAGTCCGGATCGTCCCACACCGCGATGTAGGCACTGTCAAGATTCCCCGTACCTTTGTTGATGATCACCCACTTGACAAACATGATGTCACCCAGCGGGTTGGCGGCGTTGAAGCCAAACACCGTGGTTTGCACTTCCAAGCCGATGGGCGGGCTGCCGGAAATTGGCGCATTATGGCGTGACACCTCGAGATCGTTCATCACGAACCACAAGGTCTGGTCACCAATAAGCAGCGGTTTGCCATCGGCTGTGGTAGGCGCACCGTCCGCTTTGGGCCACTCATCATAATCTTTGACACCAGGGCCATCGCCCTTGATGATCTTATAAACGCGATACTTCTCCAAAGTGGCGTCATCCCGTTTGCCATCAGGAAGAATTTTACCGGCGATGAATTCACTCGAATATTCAACAATGGCTGTGCGGGGTTGGCCATCGACGGTGCCGCAAATCCACACACCAGAAGAATAATCCGCGGTGTTTGTGCCGCGCAAATCTGTTACGGTTTGGGAACGGCTGGTACGCGGCACGCTTGGCCAAAAGAAGCCGGCGCCGCCACCAACATTATCCGTCACGATGTCACCGTTGTTGACAATATAATTAAAAATTCTATTGCCATCAAACGAGACAATGTGGTCAACTGTATTCGGTTTAGCCAGATTGACATCCCTCGCCTTCTTGCTCTTGGGCTCCGCCGCAAAGCCGGTTGCACCATCTACGACAAAAATCAAGGCAAATAAGAGCAGAAAGCAGAGCACCAACGCTCTTCGTGAGAAAACTTTCATGCTTTTTCTCCTCCGTTATGCACTCTTGTGAAATGCAATTTCATAACCCCGTCCGGACGCTGGGAGCATCCGGACGGCAGAGTATTAACATTAAAATACTTGACCAGGATTAAGATCAAACCGCAAGCCCAAGCGCAGTTGTCGCGGAATCGACCAGCGACCCACGTTGTCGACGCGCAGCTTGCGCAGATTTGCCGCTGGTTCGCCTCCGTTCTTCTCAATCCACGCTTTGCCTTCAGGCGAATCCAGATAACCGTCATCATAGTTGGTGCCGGTGGCGCTATAAATTGCGCGCGGATTCATGTTCTTCGCGCCGAGTACATTCAAGCCCCACAGATACACGTCAAATCTGATGCCTGCCAGATCGAACGCCTTATTGAGGCGCATGTCAAGCTGGGTCTGCCAGGGGCCGTATGCCGAGTTGATCATGGCACGCGGAAAGTGTGTTACATACGCCGCGCCTTGTACCGCATCGCCCACATTGCTCGGCGTGTACGCAAATCCACTGCCGAAGGTCAGCAGCATATTGAGACCCACATTGCCAAGGATCTTGCTACCAAGCACGGTCGGGCCGTCATCCTTGTTCAAGCGTACGTCGACATTGAGTGTGCCAGTATGGCGTTGATCGAAATCGGTCGGCGAAACAAAGGTTGGGTAGCCTGTAATCGGGGTGAGCCAGCCAACGTAGAAATTGGTGCCAGCCGTGGAGCCTGTGGAACTGGCATACTGCAACGTATACGCTACGTTCGCCGCCACGCGCTCGGTGCGGCGCAAGTTAAAATTGACCGATACACCTTTAATCGTGCCGTAATCGCCATTGGTATACCTTTGATAAGGAATCGGGTAGGCGCCAACCATGGTTTCAGACTGAATGAGATCGCGGGTTTCCTTATAATAAGCCGTCACATCCAATGCTGCTGCATCGCCAATTTGCTGGCGGAAGCCGATTTCATACGAGGTGGTCTTGGTCGGTTTCAGTTCGGGGTTGGCCTGAATGGTCTGGTTACCTGCAGCCAATTGATTGGCCATCATCTCCCAACCCGTGTAGAGGAACTGTAACTGTGGCTGTTGGGAGAATTTACCAAACTGGCCGTAGAACACAGTACGATCCGTAATCGGGAATGCAAGGCCCAAGCGTGGGCTGATGGTGGTATTCGCCTTGCTCGCCCGGAGCTGAGTCCGATCCAGCGTACCGTCATCCTTGATTCGCACATAATAGGGATCCGACAGCGTCCAGTCATTGGAATCAAAAATGTCGAGACGGACACCAAGGTTCAGCACCAGGTCCGACACCTCGATTTTGTCCTGCAAGTAAGCAGCGAACAAAATCGGATGTTTGGCCTTGTCGTATTGCGCGGAGTTTTCTTCGACCAAATCGCCAGTCAGGCCGGGATTTTGGACGAGCTTGAAACCAAAAGCATTGGTATAAGCGCCACGAAAGACCAGTTCCGGTGAAACATCGGGGTTATTATAGAAGGTTTGGGCAATTTCCATCGGCGTAGTGGCCCAACGTCGCACGGTGTGGTAACGATATTCACCACCCACCTTCAGCTCGTGCACTCTGCCGATCTGATGAGTGAGATCGAGCTTGCCGCCAACGTAGTTCGAGCGATTCATCGAATACGCGTTATACACCACCCCAGCCGGGGTAAAGAGATTGGCAGTGTTGCCGTCGGTAGTGACATTCAGACCCTGATCGCGCAGATTCGGGTTGAAAATGCCATCCTTGTTGAAATCGAACTTGTCACCGTAGTTGTAGATGTCCCGCTGGAGATATGGATCGAAATTCTCGTCACCATCGCCGAAATAGTTGACCTGTGCCGTATAGAAGGTATTGGCGCCCAGCGTATGCGTCGCCTTCAAATACAGGCTCTGCGCATAGCTCTTCGTACGCGAATTACGATCGACATTGTAGAGCGAGTAGGTGGTGGCGAAATTTCTGTAATCGTTGTAGGTGCCATTGCCGCCGAGTTTGAATTTCAACTGGTTGAAATCCAGGGCAATATTGGCGTTGACCAGATAACGGCCCAGCGCATTGTTGGGCAACGGGCCATCCTTGCCAACCGCCACGTCAATGAGATCCGCAGTTACCGCACCCTTGGAACGCGGGAGTTTCTGCTCCACCAGCACCGGGTGCGTTCCCGCCGAAGGCGTCCGATCTCTGAAGAAGTCACGCTCGCCGGAAACATAGAACTTTATTTTTTTATCGGTGAAAGGCACCGGACCGCCGAGAGCCAAATTGTAGACGTTGTAGCCATAAGAATAGGTGCCAAGATTTTTCTCTTTCTGGCTCAACATCTCGTCCGTAATATACTCACCATAGACATTCAAAACATTGCCGCCGCTCTTGGTCACGGCGTTGACGACGCCGGAGCTGGCAAAGCCGTATTCGGCATTATAACCTCCGACTTGCACCGACAGCTCTTCCAACGAGTTCGGGGAGATTTCACCGGTGCGATCGCCAGTACGCAAGTTGTTTTGATAAACGCCGTCAACATAATAGGCGGTCTCCTCCGAACGGCCACCACGAACATAGGAAATGGACCCATCCGAAACGACGCCGGCCGCCATGTTAACCACTGCCGCATAGCTGCGGAGCGGCAGGTCTTTTATTTCTTCCGCAGTGCGTACGGTTTGGTTGTTCGTGGCGTTCTTGTTGACTAATGGCCGCTCTGCCACGATCGTCACTGAGCCGACCTCAATAGCCTCGCTGGGCATCTCGAAGTTAATCTCAGTCGTCAAGTCAACGTTCACACGCACGTTAGTAATGTTCACTGTGCGATACCCTATGAACGTGCATCGCATCGTGTAACTACCGACCGGAACGTTCAGAATGATAAATTCGCCGTTGAGATCTGTCGAAGCGCCATAGGATGTCCCTTCGAGAATGACATTGGCGCCCGGCAAAGGCTCCTTCGTCTCGCGATCAGTGACCTTACCTTTGATCTTGCCGGTCGTGCCTGCCAACAGCAGGCCCGGCAGCAATAATAAACCGAACAAGATCACAAATACCTTTCGGTTCATTCGACACCTCCTAAGTTAATTGTAGGGGACAGAATTTTTTTAAGACTTGAGAATGCGCGTACGACCTAAATGCAAAAACGCCAACCGTGGAAGAATTGGACTTCCAAACAGCGCAACAAGACGCTGCTTTTCAAGAAATTTTAAGCATGTTACATTTTTGCAAAAGTCATACCAACGAGAAAGATGCAAGGTCGAGCAAATCTTGATTTGGTTTAGTTTTTGTAATTTATGAATTAAGACCATAAGCAAAAAGTACCACTTTGTGACAGGAGCAACCCCTATGCAAGGAGTTACACCCAAGATGTGAATAAATTTGCACAGCCCTGGAGAGGAACGGGAGACTTTTCCTATTCGTATTTCACCAATTTGACCCGTGCATGCACCAGATCAGCCAAACGCCGCAATCGCTCCCGTGTAAATGCCATCCCTTCATTAAACAACAAATCCAAAATATTTAGTCCGCCGACGAATGCGTCGAATTGCTGATGATACGGCGGCAAATCCCAATGCACGAATTGAACCCGGACTTCAGACATGCGCTCCGGTCGAACAACCGCGCGATACCTTTCGTGCGCAAGATAGACTTCGGCATTCATCCTTTTCGCCAATTCTTCCAGGCGCGCCTCACCAGTGGCCGTGATTCCCAACTCCGAAGAGCGCTTCGGTAAATCTTCCCAGCCCAAAGCTTTCCAGATAAATTCCAGGAACGCCCACGAGGCATCCGCCAATTTCCGAAAAGGTCTTTGATACAACTCCGCGAGTCCATCTGCCAGCTCGCCAAAAAACGGCGCATTGTGATAATTGAATTCAATCGTCCGCCAATGCTGGCGCTGCCAGGGACGGGTCGAGTCGATCTCCACCTCATTGAGCTTTTGCAGCCCTCGGCCCTTGCTCAAAACCGGAATGGTCAGCCACTGCGTGCCGGTGACGGTTTTGATCCGTGTCCGATTGGCGTTGCCACTGGTGGAAAATTGAATGTCATCAGCGACGACAAAAATATCCGCGCTCGCCGCCAAAACGAAAAAATTTTCGGAAGGCAAATACGAAAGAATTTCTGCAGCAAGGGTGCGCATGAATGGCAAAAGTATTAATAAACCCGTAAAAATGCAGCGAACTGAACGAGTGGTCATTCTTAAAGACGAACAGACCAAGTTAAAGTGCAATTCTGGCGGCTAAATTCATACCAAGATTCAACCTCATCAAGAATTCGTTCAGCCCCAACGAAACTTAATCAAAAAACACGGAAATTGCAAGCAGTATGCTTCGAGAAAAGCAATGCCTCTCTGTGGAGGACGATTATTTACGGAAGGTAAGAATTTAGCCAACTGAACAGGATGTCATTCTGGAAGACTGCGTCCGTAGGAATCTTTTTGGGTATCTGCAAGCATCTGTTTAAAAAGTAAAAAGATTTCTACGAAATGACATCTATAAAAAAATTTCAGAAAAGTCTTAACCCCGATAATTCATGCGGTGCGTAAATCGACCCCGTGCGATAGTGTTATGCTTATAGCTCACGGGGTTGGCTCAAGCCTGAAAATGTGGCTCATGAATTATCGGGGTTAAAACGACACAAACGGCTGGATTGATTTTAACCCCGATAATTCATAAATCAGATTTTTACGCTGAGCCCAGAAGCAGAGTGCGGCCGGTTTACGCATCACGTGAATTATCGGGGTTAATCGACACCGCGATTAATCACAGTGCCGATGAAAAACAGTTGTTCCTATCGACACTACAGGTGTAGCCGCTGCTGCGGTATTGCTATTTTGATTGGAGAACCGCAGAGCAAGGCAAAAATCTCCAACATTTTCATCATGTTGAAAATGAACACTGTTACGATTCCCCAAAAGAGTAACTGCTCATCAATATTTATCTTGATTTTATTTTGTGGCATCATTAATTTAGATATGCCTAAATTTTATTTTAGGTGATAACAAAGATAATGGAAATAAAGGCATTACAATCAACTACAGACTTTGATACCTATGCAAAACCAAACCAGGAGCAAACTTCACTCTCTTGAAGAAGTTCACCGAACTGTAAGAATCCCCAGCGCAGGAAGCTGGGTGCGGCGCCTTGTCGCTTTTGCTGGCCCCGCCTACATGGTATCAGTGGGGTATATGGATCCCGGTAACTGGGCCACCGATATCGAAGGCGGCGCGCGTTTCGGCTACCAACTCCTCTGGGTTCTCTTGATGTCCAATATGATGGCGGTTCTCCTGCAGACACTTTCGGCTCGTCTTGGCTTGGTTACCGGACGCGATCTCGCCCAAGCCTGCCGGGAAGGATATCCCCGTCCCATCGGATATGTTCTATGGTTTCTCTGCGAGATTGCCATCGCTGCATGCGATCTTGCCGAGGTGCTCGGTACCGCCATTGGCCTCAATCTACTCTTTGGATTGCCGCTCTTGTGGGGCGTCATCATTACCGGTTTTGATGTGATATTACTTTTAGCCATTCAACGTTACGGCATTCGTAAAATGGAGGGTTTCATCCTGATGCTGATCTCAACCATCGGCATGTGCTTTATCATTGAGATTTTTCTCTCGCAGCCGGAGATCGGCGGCATCATCTCGGGTTTTGTCCCGCGGTTGAATGGCGAAAGCCTGTATGTGGCCATCGGCATCCTTGGTGCTACCGTCATGCCCCACAATCTCTACCTGCACTCGGCGCTCGTGCAATCGCGCGCCGTCAAGCGCACACCGGAGGGCATCGCGCAGGCATGCAAATACAACCTGGTGGATTCCGCGGTTGCGCTGAATGCGGCTTTTTTTGTCAACGCCGCGATTCTCATCGTCGCCTCGGCGACTTTCTTTCGCAATGGCATCATCGTGACGGAAATCCAGCAGGCGCATGCGCTGTTGAACAATATTCTGGGAACCACGATCGCACCAATCGCCTTTGCCATCGCCCTGCTGTGCGCCGGACAATCGTCCACGCTCACCGGAACGCTCGCCGGGCAAATCGTGATGGAGGGTTTTCTCGACATTAAACTGCGGCCGTGGGTGCGCCGGCTGATAACCCGCGCCATCGCCATCGTCCCGGCGGTGATCGTTATTGCCGTGATGGGTGATCAAGGAACTTACAAACTGCTCATCTTGAGCCAAGTCATTCTCTCCCTGCAACTTCCTTTTGCCATCGTGCCTCTCATCAAATTTACCGGCGACCGTGTGAAAATGGGACCTTTCACGAATTCCCCCTGGGTGAAGATATTGGCCTGGGTCACGGCGACCATTATCATCGGCCTGAACGCAAGGTTGATCATCGCGCAGTTGGCGGAATGGTTCGAGATCGCCGGCACAAATGCCTGGATACTGCAAGTGACGGTGGTACCGATTGTCCTTGGTCTCGGCCTGCTGCTGGCATGGATGACTTTCCGCGGCATTCTCGAGTGGAAAAAGGCGCGACCAGCGATGGCGACCGCCGAGGCCGTGGTGTCGGCCGCGATGAGAACCAGCCCGCAATATAATCGCATTGCTTTGGCATTGGATGCCACGCAAGATGATGCGGCGATGTTGAGTGAGGCCGTGGCTCTGGCCCAGGTTCACAATTCGGAGTTGGTATTGATCCATGTCGTCGAAGGCGTTGGCGGCCAGTGGTATGGCGATCAAACCGCCGACATCGAAAGTCGTCACGACGAAGCCTATCTCCAAAACCTTGCCAGGCGCCTGGAAAATTGGAATGGTCATGCCTTCAAAGTGAAGACGCGCTTGGGCTATGGTAATGCCCCGAAAGCGATCATCGAAATTGCGCAAGCCGAAAAAGTTGATTTGCTCATTGTCGGTGGACACGGCCACCGTTTCGTCAGTGACTTACTGCGCGGTCAAACCATCGATCGTGTCCGCCATGCCCTGGGAATTCCGATTCTCGCGGTGCGTGGCAGAGAAACGCCGTCTCTCCCAATTGCAAAAGGTGTCGAAGAATGGGAATCATAGTACCCAACCCGGAACCAAACAGGCAGAATGATTACACAATTATTCCGCCGAACAACCATTCTGCCTTTTGGAATCTTTGCTTTTTCTGCAAAGATCAACCTTGCAGGTAATGCCTCAGATTAATGCTTGCAAATCTTCGAAAAATTTTGCATTTTGATTGGCGACCCCGATTGCGACCCAGTGAAGCGGGATTTTCGTAAACATGGTACGGCAAAATTTGCAAACGGATGTGCGGTAGTCCGACTTCATGAACAAAATCGGGGTTATTTTTTATAAGGCCATACATGAAAACACTGCATCTTCGCCTCACTGGCATGGATTGCGCCGAGTGCGCGGCCACGCTCGAGAAAGGCGTTGGCAATCTCTCCGGTGTAAAAATTTGCGCCGTGAATTTTGGCGCGGCACGAATGCATGTCGAATTCGATCCAGCGCGCGTCGATGAATCAAGCATCATCGAGCGCATTCATGCGCTGGGATACGATGTTCACACCGAGCCCCTGGGCCAAGCGATCGAGTCTTCGTCCCGGCGCGGAGGCATTCTTGGTTTTATTCCATTTCTCTTTTCACGAGCCACTACGGCGGTTGCCGCCATCGGTGGTTTTCTGGTCGGTGCCGGCATGCTGGCCGAGTTTTTCGACTGGCCGCACACATTCACGCAGAGTGTCTACTGGCTGGCAATGGCAGTCGCCGGCTATCCGATCGCACAATCGGGCTTGCGCCGATTATGGTTGAATCGGGAAATCAACATCAACCTGCTCATGACGCTGGCGGCACTCGGCGCCGTGATCATCGGCGAAGAGGCCGAAGCCGCGACGGTGATTTTTCTTTTTGCCATTGGCGAGGCGCTCGAAGGTTACACCATGGATCGCGCACGCCATTCCATCCGCAATTTGATGAACCTCGTGCCTGCGGAAGCAATTGCGTTGCGTCCCTGCCTGGACTGCCGCGAGCATCTTGGCCGCGATGGGTACTCCGGCGGGCCCTGCCCATTCTGCGGCAACCATGAGACCCGCGTACCAGTTGATTCGCTGAAAATCGGTGAAACGGTTTTGATCAAGCCCGGCGAGCGCATTCCCATCGATGGTCTTGTGATTGGCGGCACCTCCGCGGTCAACCAGGCGCCCATCACCGGCGAAAGCCTTCCGCTGACCAAAACGGCCGGCGACGAGATTTTCGCCGGCACGATCAACGGCGAGGGAACGCTGGAAGTTCGTGTCACACGGCATGCGGCTGATTCAACACTGAGCAACATCATTCATCTTGTTGAAGAGGCACAAAGTCAGCGCGCGCCCTCGCAACGCTTCATTGATCGCTTTGCCAAAATCTATACTCCGGCGGTAGTCATCACGGCACTGCTCGTCGCCATTTTGCCACCACTCTTATTCAACGCACCGTTTTGGAATCTGCCGGATGGAACGCATGGTTGGTTCTACCGTGCCCTGACGCTTTTGGTGATTGCCTGTCCCTGCGCATTGGTCATTTCCACGCCGGTGACGATCGTCAGCGCCATCAGCGCTGCTGCCAAAAACGGCGTTTTGATCAAGGGCGGCGCCTATCTGGAAGCGCTGGCCAAAGTCCGCGCTTTTGCTTTTGACAAGACCGGCACGCTGACGTACGGCCAACCGGCGGTGATCAAAATGCGCGCTCTCGAGTGCGTGCATGACGAGGGAAACTGCGAGACCTGCGAAGACATGTTGCAACTTGCAGCGGCGGTCGAGCGCCGCAGCGAACATCCGCTGGCACAAGCGATCGTGGCGGCTGCCGGCGAAAGCGGCCGGCACAATGGTTTGATTGTGGAAGAAGTCGAAAACCTTGCCGGGCGCGGCGTGCGCGGCAAAGTGAATGGCCAAACAGTTACTGTCGGCAGCCACGCCTTGTTCGAGGTCGAGCATCCGCATGATGCCACCATCTGTCGCACCATCGAGGCCTTGGAAAAGAGCGGTTATACCACGATGATGGTGAGCGCCGGCGGAGGTATCGCCGGTTACATCGTCGTCGCCGATCAAACTCGCGACCACAGCCGCGCCGCCATAACCGAACTAAAAAAATTGGGCATCGAAAAAAACCTCCTGCTCACCGGTGACAATCCAGCCGCGGCGCAAAGTATCGGCGAAGCCGTGGGCGTGGATGAAGTGCACGCCCAAATGTTGCCCGAGCAAAAATTGGAAGCCGTGAAATTATTGCGCCGCGAATACCAGCATGTCGCAATGGTCGGCGATGGCATCAATGATGCGCCAGCGCTCGCCAGCGCCAGCGTCGGCATTGCAATGGCCAAAGCCGGCACCGCCCAAGCGCTCGAAGCTGCAGACGTGGCATTGATGTCCGACAACTTGAGCAAACTTCCTTTCGCGATCAAGCTCAGCCGCAAAGCCTTGCGCGTAATCAAGCAAAACATTGTCATCAGCCTCGCCTTGAAGGGGATTTTCTTTATTCTCGCGTTGCCTGGCCTGGCAACTTTGTGGATGGCGGTATTTGCGGACATGGGCGCCTCACTGCTGGTGACAGTGAATGGAATGCGGCTTTTAAAAACCAGAGATTCCTCGTTTCGCGTAAAATAACAAATCCAATGTGAAGAGTCCAGTCAAAAACCATTTATGGAATGGCCTTTTCACGTGATGGAATGCGTATGATAACCCCCAAAAATTTTTATCGAAAACTGGATGCGCTGATCAGCAAAATTGGCAAAGAAAAAGCGAGCAAGCATTACTTTGCGACCATCGTGGCGGAGCTGGAAGAAGCCTTTGGAGAAGATTTGCACATCGCCAATGGCCGGCTCTACAAAGAAAGCGGCAATGCCTTTGTTTTGTTCAGCCCTCCCGCCAAAACCAAAACGTCCAATATCGCCGCCAGACTTCCGATGGACTCCGAGCCAATCAAGCGCCTGCTCCAAAACGGCAGCTACATCTATGATGATCCGAGCTTGAGCATCGATCCGCACATCAGCATGCAGGAAGAATATGCCATTCCGGCGGCATTCACTGTGCGTACCAAAAGCAAGCGCTGGATTTTTGTTTTCGAGCTCAAGAGTGGCTGGGTTCGCGAGGAAGTGGAATTTTGCTTCAATGCGGTGCGAACCGCACTGAATCATCGGCTCTTTTCGGATTCGGTAAAAAACGAGTTCGAACAAGCCGCCAAAATTCAGTACAGCCTGTTGCCGGCCAGCGCACCGCAAATTCGAGGGTATCAAATTGCCGGGCGGTCGGAGCCGGCTGAGCTGGTGGTGGGTGATTTCTACGACTACTTTGAATTTGACGATGAGATGTTCGGTGTCAGCATCGGCGACGCCAGCGGCCACGGCATACTCGCGGCCATGCTGGTGCGCGACGTGGTGACCGGAATGCGCATGGGTCTGGGAACCGAAACAAAAATGGTTCCAACCATCAAGAAACTCAACCGCATTCTGCACCGCAGCACCTATTCCACCCGCTTTGTGACGCTTTTTTATGCAGAGATCGAAAGCAACGGCAATATTATTTACGTCAATGCCGGGCATCCGGCCCCGCTGCTGGTGAGCGGCGAGCGCATCGAAGAGTTGAGCGCGAACGGCACCATTCTCGGCGCCCTGGCGGAGATCGACTTGCAACGATCGATTGCCTACTTCGAGCCGAATGCGATTTTGGTGATGTACAGCGACGGCATTTTTGAGCGAACCAATCGTGAGGGCGAACAATTCGGCATCTCCCGTCTCAAAAAGCTCATCGTCAGGAATCAGCGCAAAAGCGCTCAGGAAATCATGGATTTGATTTTTGATACGGTTTTTCAGTTCGGCCACAATGCGAGATGGGAGGACGATGCGACGGTGGTGGTGATCAAACGGGTAAATGAAAAGACCAAAACGTGATGCCAATTACCGGATATTGCATGCAAATTTGATTATCGCACCCGCAAAGCCTCCTGAGAGAAAATTCCGAGAAGTATGGTCTCAAGCCGCAAGTGACTAAATCAAATTCTCATGCAAAATCTTGAAATTCCCATCAGCTTGCCTGAAGGCATCGAGGGCAAACATTGCGCGCAACATCTCGTCGAATTCTTGTTGACACATCCCGGTGTGATGGCGGCGACCATCGATCAGCAAAGTTCGCTGCTGCGAATGAAGTTTGATGCCAATCAACTGAGTCTCAGCGAGGTGCAAACCATCGCACGCGAGCTGGGTGCGGATATCGGCAAGCAGTACCATCGCTGCCAAAGGTATCTCGGCAAACCACGCTGCCGTGATTGCACCGAACTGCTGGAGTACGAACTGCAAAACATGCCGGGAGTTTCCCATGTCAGCGCCAATCCGGCAGCCTCCAGCATCTTGGTGGAATATGAAAGCGGTGTCGCCACGCCCGCTGAAATCGAGCAAAGTATTCATCGTCTGGGTTACCAAGTCGGTGTCGAAGCCGAAAATTTCTGGACGCGCTGGCAACGTGTCATCGAAGTGACGCTGACCGGGCTGTGCGCCATTTTCATCGCAGCAGCAGCACTGGTGCGCCCCGGGCCATACCCGATGATGCACATGGTCTTTCACATTTTGGCATATCTGACCGGCGGTTACAGCGGCACGGTCGAAGCGCTCCGCGCCTTGCGCCACAAAACTTTCGACGTCAACTTTTTGATGATCGCCGCAGCCATTGGCGCTGCGACCATCGACCAATGGCAGGAGGGCGCAACCCTGCTCTTTCTGTTTTCGCTGAGCAACACACTGCAAGCGTTCGCGATGGATAAAACGCGTCATGCCATTCGCAAGCTGATGGATTTGAAGCCGCAGGAGGCACGGCTCAAAATCGGCAATATCGAAAAGCTGGTAGCCGTCGAAGCCTTGCAGCCGGGTGATGTGATTATCGTCAAGCCCGGCGAGCGGATTGCCGCCGACGGGATCGTGATCACCGGCTCCTCCTCTGTGGATCAAGCCGCGATCACCGGCGAATCCATGCCCGTGGAAAAACACCCCGGCAGTGAGGTGTTTGCCGGAACCGTGAACGGCGGTGGCGCATTGGAAATTCGCGTCAGCCACAGCGCCAGCGATACCACCCTGGCCAAAATCATCAAACTTGTGGAAGAAGCGCAAAGCGAAAAAGCGCCGACGCAACGCCTCATCGATCGCATCGGTGCCTGGTACACGCCGGCGGTCATCATCGCCACCATCTTGATGGCGACCATACCGACGCTCGTATTTCATGAGCCCTTCAATGAGTTCTTTTATCGTGCCATGGTTCTGTTGGTCGTGGCCTCACCGTGCGCGTTGGTGATTTCCACGCCGGCAACCATTCTTTCCGCGATAGCCAACGGCGCGCGTCACGGCATTCTCTACAAAGGCGGCCTGCATTTGGAGAATACCGCCCACATCAAAGTCGTGGCTTTCGACAAAACCGGCACGCTGACCTCAGGCAAGCCGGTGCTGACGGATATTGAAACCCAATCCGGAATTAACGAAAATGACTTGTTGGTTCTCGCCGCTTCGATTGAGAAGCTCTCGCAACATCCGATTGCGATGGCGATCACGAACGAGGCCACCCGTCGCCAACTGCCGTTGCTCGACGCGACCGATTTGCAAATCATTCCCGGCGGTGGGGTCAAAGCCCGAATCAACGGGGAGGTTTATTTCGTCGGTAATCTTCGACTCTATGAAGAAACTGGTGTGGAAATCCCCCTGGTGATCAAAGAGCGAATTGATGGCTTGGAGCACGCCGGCAAGACCACCGTGCTCGTTGGCAATCGTCGTTTCATGGGTCTGATTGCGGTTGCGGATGTGCCGCGCGAGCTGGCTTATCACATTGTCCACGACTTGAAAAAAGTCGGTGTCGAAAAAGTCGCCATGCTCACGGGTGATCGGTGCGCGGTCGCGAATACGGTTGCTCAACAATTACATCTCGACGAAGTGCACGCCGAACTGTTACCGGAGGAAAAAGTTCAGGTCGTCAAAAAACTTCTGCAACAACATGGCCGGCTGGCGATGGTGGGTGATGGGGTCAATGATGCGCCGGCGCTCGCCAGTGCCACAGTGGGCTTTGCGATGGGCGCTGCCGGCGCCGACGTCGCGCTGGAAACCGCTGACGTGGTGTTGATGAGCGATGACTTGAGCAAATTGCCCCAGGCGATTAGCCTCAGCCGCCGGGCGCGACGGATCATTCAACAAAATTTGATTTTTGCCATGGGCGTCATCGCCATTTTGGTTTGCATCGCCGTACTCGGTCTGCTCAAACTCCCGATCGGGGTGATCGGACACGAGGGCAGTACGGTGATCGTGATCGCAAACGGGTTGCGCTTGTTGAGCGATCGCTTGAGTTGAAAAAGCGTCACGCTCAACCCAACCTCTCCATCATCGAATACAATTTTCTGCGCGTGATTCCAAGCAATTTCGCGGCCCTGCTCTTGTTGCCGCCGGCTTTCTCCAGCGCGCGATAGATCAGCTTCTTCTCGATCTCCTCCAGAACAATTCCCTCTTCGGGAATATCAAATGCGGTCGGCAGTTTTTGAATGCCCTGGATGTGTGGCGGCAAATCCGTCACTTCAATCGGCCGGTCGCCGGCCATGATAATCGAGCGCTCGATGACATTCTCCAATTCCCGCACATTGCCGGGCCACGGATACATACGCAGTTTCTCCAATGCCCCGGCGGTGATACCGTGGGGATCTCTGCCGGCACGCTGCAGACAATGAGAGACGAGATCGGGCAAATCTTCCAAGTGTTTGCGCAGCGGCGGCAGAATAATGGGAAAGACATTGATGCGATAATAAAAATCCTCGCGAATCTTTCTTTCTTTCAAAGCCGCTTCCAGATCGCGGTTGGTGGCGGCAATGACCCGGGCGCGTACTTGAATGGGAGCATTGCCGCCAAGATGGAGGATCTGGCGATTTTGCAATGCCCGCAGGAGTTTGACCTGGATCGCCGGAGTAATATCACCAATTTCATCCAGGAAAATTGTGCCTTCGCCGGCGGTTTCGAAGAGTCCGAGTTTTCGTTTTTCCGCACCCGTGAAGGCGCCCTTCTCATATCCAAACAACTCGCTTTCCAACAGCGTTTCCGGCAGTGCCGCGCAGTTGATGGCAACAAAGGGCTTGTCTGCGCGCGGACTGAGATAGTGAATTGCCTGCGCGACCAGCTCCTTGCCGGTACCGCTCTCGCCGCGAATCAAAACGGTGGCATCACTCGGCGCGACTTTGTGAATCATTTTATAAACTTCCTGCATCACGCCGCTTTTACCAACCATATTGTCGACGGAGTATCGCTGTTTCAGTCTCTGTTTCAGGGCGATATTTTCGTTGGCGAGTTTTTTCTTTTCAAAAATATGGCGAATCTTCACTTTCAGCTCGTCCATCTCGAACGGCTTGATGAGGTAATCGTACGCTCCCTTTTTCATCGCCTCGACCGCGGTCTGCGTGGTGGCGTATGCCGTCATCAAAATCACCTCACAATGAGGATAACGCTGTTTGGCAAAATCCAAAACGGCCAAACCATCCACCCCCTCCATCTTGAGATCGGTCAGAACAATATCGTACGCACGGGCATCGAGCGCGTTGATCGCAGCTGTGCCGCTGGTGGCGGTCGCGACCGAGTAACCTTCCGGCTCCAGCGCCGCTTTCAAGACAACGCACATGCGCGTTTCATCGTCAACGATCAGAATCGTGTGTTCGGTCATAATAAAATTGAAAATTGAAACCCCGCTGTGATTGCCATCGCAGGCTCAAAGTTGAAAGTCACCTGAAGATGACTCATCACCCTATGGGTGGCAGCGTTTCTGAACCCTACGGGCGTAGCCTGAGAATTCATTCTCAGCGAAGGTTGGCGATAAATGATGCAAAATTCAGGTAAGGCTTTAACCACCTGAACACCAATTTATTTTGCACAGTCATTCCATGGACTAGGCCTGGAGAGAATCATTTTCTGTTCCAGACAACTGTGCCAAATGCAAAAAAGACTCCTCTGAAAATAACTTTTGTAGTTACGCCTTTAGGCGTCGTGCTCTCAATAGGCCACAAATGCCTGAAGGTCTACAGCTGTAAGTCTGCGGCCGTGGGCTACGCCCATGGGCTACGCCCATGGGCTACACCCGCAGGGATGCCTCCTGCATGACATGCTCCGAGAGTGGTCTCAATATTCACTTGTGATCGGATGTTCCGTGTACGGAACATGGCAAATCTTCCAGAATGACATCCCACTCAGATCACCAAAATTTTAATGCCTGAAAATCTTTACAACCAGAGACATTTTTGAATTTTCTCCACTGCGTAAGAGTAGGAGGAAAAGTTAAATTGGCAACCACACATGCATTCTCGTGCCTTTGCCCTTTTCGGTTTCGGCGGCGATGCGGCCGCCGTGCTTTTCAACAAGCTGTTTGCAGACCGCCAAACCGAGACCACTGCCGCGGCTTTTGGTGGTGAAAAAAGGTTCAAAGATTTTTTCCGGCTCGACCGGCAAGCCGGGACCATCGTCTTGCACAACAAGATGGGCCAGCTTTTTGTCCTTATCAGATTCCTCCTGCAGGCGAACTTCGAGCCGGCCTTTGCCCTCCATCGCCTGAATGGCATTCAAGAGCAGATTGAGCAGCACTTGCTTGATCGCCTCTTCGTCATAACGCATCGGCAGCGACGGTACCGTTGCGGCAAAATCCCAGGCGATTCCATCAGCCTGTTCATCGCTGCGCACCATGGTCAACGCTTTCTCAACGGTTTTCACCAGATCGCCGGGCGAGGGCGAGAGCCGGCGATCACGAGTGAGGCTGAGAAAGTCATTGACGAGACGATTGAGGCGGCGTACCTCCGAAGGAATAAACTCGAACAACTCGTCCGGCTGCGCGGACTTTTCATATCGCTGGCGCAGGACATCGGCTGTGCTTTTGATAATGCCGAGGGGATTGCGAATTTCGTGCGCCACGGTCGCGGCCACCTGGCCCATGGCTGCCAGTCGTTCGGAACGGCGTAATTCTTCTTGGGTGCGCAAGAAGAGCGAAATGGCCGTATACAAAAAAAATGCAAAAATGATCAGTACCACAAAGCTGGCGACCCCGCCAATCACCAAGCCGCGCTTGAAAGGCTGAAGCAAATTGAGAAAATCGGCCCTGGCTTCCACTGCGACGAGACAAACAATGCTGCCGCGGCTGTTGCGCACCGGCGCATAAGCCGTCTTGAAACGATTGCCTGCGATCAGGCGCAGCGGTGAGCTGGTGGCCTCCCCGACCCAGGCGCGGTGCACCTCGCTGCTGTCTTCTTCGAGAAAAGAAATCTCCTCGCCCGGCATGAAGATGTCCCGACTGGCTTTGAGCGTTTGATAGGCGTGATCAATGAGAAAAATATTTTGGACATTCACCTCTCCAGGCAAGCCATCAATGAGAAGATCGATACTGGATTTCGCCTTCACAAGCTGGCCCTCGGCGACAAGATCCGCGAATCCGGTGGTTTGCACCTGTCGCGCCACCAGCCCGGCGACGGCACTCAATCGGTTCCCAAGTTCATGATCCAGCAGGCGGCTCAAACGATTGAGAAAAAACCAGGTTCCGAAATTGAATGCCGCCAGCACCACAATGATCATGATGCTGACCACGAAGATGAGGGTGCGGGAAGATTGAATCAGTGAAAAGCGCATGACGACTTTCGGGTGAGCCGGTTGGCCCGCTGGCCGGTCAACCAGTCAACGGGCCAACGGGAGAACCGGCAAACAAATTTAAAAATCAATCGACAAGGTTTGTTTTGGTTCCGCAGCAACATGCGCCAATAATTGTCCTGTCCTGCCGATGTGCCAAACCTCGATGCCCTGTTGCTGTAAATAGGCTGCAATAAAGCGACGGTGGCAACCGCGATAGTCAAGCTCAGCACACATGAAAGCAAGGGGCTGCGTCTGAGCGACACGAATGAGCTCTTCACAACCGTGCCGGAAGGCCTCGGTCTTCATGTGGGCCTCGTAGCCACCGGTGCGATAGCCACCAAGGGTTTCGCCCAACCAATAATACGCGATGCCACGGTCTGTCAGCGCCATCTCAAGAATGGCACGGGAAAAATGCGGATGCTTTTTTGAAGTTGGAAATCGCCGCACGTCTGCGAGCGCGGTAATACCATGTGCTTGCAGGCGATGCAAGAATTCTTCGAGAGTCAGTCCACCGTGCCCGATGGTAAAGATTCGAACCGAAGTTGCCATTTTGGTCTGAAGTGTCATTTTACCAAACCAGCCCCATAGGCTACGCCCGTAGGGGACGCTTGAAAATGATTGTCATTGTCTTACACCTCACCCATAAAATTTCAATCGTCCCTTTCGGGACTTTAATGGTGTTTTCTCCAACCTTTTCCCCAGAGTTGAAACTCTGGGCTATTGTCATGTTGTCCCCGACGGGCGTAGCCTACGGGACATTTAAAACTCGTGCCAAAGAAATATCGATACTCGACTTAACGTTGTAGTGCCAACCTTGAGTGTGCTGGAATTTACCATCAATCTGATACTCGATTACTTCATCACTTCGAGATTGCGTGTCCGCAACCTTTCCAGCACTGCTGCCGCCACTCGTTCCGGTTCCAACTTGTTTTGACAATCGAGATGGCCGAGCGGGCAAAAATCTTTGTGGCACGGACGGCATGCAATCGGATGCCACAAAGCGAGATGGCCATCCAGACTTCTGTAAGGGAACCAAATTTGTGGCTGGCTCGGACCAAACAATCCGATCGTCGGCGTGCCAACCGCAACCGCCAAATGCATCGCCCCGCAATCATTGGAAACATATACATGCATCTGTTGCTGGATGCTGGCAAGCTGGCGCAGATTCAACACGGGCAACAGCGTGACTTGACTGCGGCTCGGAAGGGAAGACTGGTTCGGCACAATTTGCTGCATCACTTCCTTCACGATTTTTTCTTCCTCCGGGCCTTGGGTTATCAGCACCTGCACATTTTGAGCGAGGAGCAGGCGTGCCAGCTCGGCAAAATATTTTTGCGGCCAGCGTTTATTCGGCCAGGTTGCACCGGGATGCATGCCGACAATAGGCCGGGTCCAATCCAGAGACTTCTCATGAAGAAACTCACGCGCCCATCTGCTCTCTTCCTCCGTCAGAAAAATTTCAGGCCGGTTATTGCCTTTGCCAATTCCGAGCGCTTCAAGGCTGCGCCAGTGAAAATCCATGGCATTGATCTCTTCTGCCGGCGAGGGGATGCGAACATTATACAACTTTCCGCGACCCCGAAAATCGCCGCCGACCCGAATCGCGGCGCCGGTCAGCCAGGTAAGCAGCGCAGTGCGCGGATTGCCAAAAAGATCGATAACCAAATCAAAATGGCGCCGACGCAACTGCCGATAAATTCTCCATTGCGCGGTAACGTTTCCTGGCGTCGGGAAGGCGATGATTTCATCGAGATGTGGATTGTGCAAAAGCAACGGCGCAAAAGTGTTCTGGGTCAGATAGCAAATTTTTGCCTGCGGAAATGTTTCACGCAGCTTGCGAATGAGCGGTGTGGTGAGAATCACGTCGCCCATAAAACGCAAGCGGCTGAGCAGGATGCGGCGAATGTGTTCGCGATCCAGTGTGATTGCATTCATTTCTTCAGAAGAGTAGCCGTGGCAATGGCCAAAAAAAATTTGAGTGTGCCAGCAACTGCCCGTGCCACTTTGGATTTACTTTGTCCGCATCTCGAACACGCCATCCCAATCCGGCGGGCGCGGCGATTGCATAAAGATGTCGCAACGCCGGAGAAATTCCTTGGCCGGGCCGTCATTGGGCTTGAGTTCCAAGACACGCCGGAATTCAAAGATGGCATTCTGCCATTTCTGTAAACGATAAAGTTCGAGTCCGCGCGCAAAGTGGGTAAATGCCCTCGCCAGTTTTTTATCGAAATCATCATCGCGTCGCGCACACAATTCATAAACCCGCACCGGCCGGGATTTGCCCTTCACCCGGATAAAATCCAGCTCCCGCGCAATGATTTTATCTTTGGCCTGGGCGTGCGTTTCCTCACCGATCATGATCTGCGTGCCATACATTTTATTCGTACCCTCAAGACGCGAGGCCAGATTGACGTCATCGCCAATCACGGTGTAATTGAATCGCTTTTGGCCGCCAATATTGCCGGCGACCATCTCGCCGGTATTGATGCCGATACGCGCCTCGAAAACCGGCTTCCTCCTGGCCACCCATTTTTTCCGCAACTCGACAAGCGCGCGTTTCATATCGAGCGCAGCGAAACAGGCCCGTTCGGCGTGATCGATTTGATCGAGCGGCACCCCAAACACCGCGACCACGGCATCACCGACATATTTGTCCAAATAGCCACCGTAAGCGAGCACGATATCGGTCATCACCGAAAGATATTCATTGAGCTGGGTAATCAAGGCTTCCGGACTCAACTTTTCCGAGATGGTGGTGAAATCCTGAATATCGGAAAAGAACGCCGTCGCATATTTGTGATCACCGCCAAGCTTGAGCTTGCTGGGATCACGGATCAGCTCGTCGACAACCACCTCCGAGAGATAATGCACGAACATGCCTTTGATGAGGTGCTTCTGGCGCTGCTCGCTGAGAAAGCGGTAGACCATGACACTCAGAAAGGCGGCCACAAATGCCAAGATGGGCTGCACTTCGGGAATCCAGACATTGCGGTGTACGAAAACCCAAAATGTCAGCGCCGTGTAGCCGACACCGAGAACGATGGTCACCAGAATGCTGATCCAGGGACTCCAAACCATGGTGACCACGCCGGCAATCATGGCGAAAATCAGCATCACCGCGACACTGAGACCGGCTGATTGCCGCGTGATGAAATCCCCGGTGAGAATATTATAAATGATGTTGGCGTGAATTTCAACCCCGGGAAAGGCCGGCTGAAAGGGTACCGGACGCAAATCGGACAGACCGGCCACCGAAGTGCCAATCAGCACCAGGCGATCTTGAAAGGTTTCAGCCGGGAGGCGTTGTTCGAGAACATCGTAATACGAAACATAGCGAAACGTCTTCCACGTGCCCATGAAATTGATCAACGCGCGGCCACGATGGTCAATGGGAATGCGTATAAGCTTGCGGCCATCGCCGGGCCTGCCGAGACGGATTTCGCGACCAGGCTCGACTTCGAGGTCTTTGCCGGTGATGCCGGTAAATTGCATGACGACTGCCAATGCCAACGAAGGATAAACTTGCCCGGCAAAATTTACCAAAAGCGGCATCTCACGGATCACGCTGTCCTCATCAGGAAGAAAATTGGCGAATCCGAGTGCAGCACTGCTGTTGTACAGCTCCATCACTTTACCATCAAAACGATCCATGCTGGGAAAGGCAGTCTTGATTCGATCGGGCAGAGAAATCGTAAAACGCTCGGCAGCAAATCCCGCTGGCGGCTTGTCCATTCTATAAAGGAAAGCATCGTTATCCGCTTCCGAAAAGGCCAGGGAATGCACCACGTTTCCGGCCTTTCGCGTACTTCGAATGAAAAGACTGTCTTCTTTCAGATTGGCATCACGTTCCATGAAGAGCATGTCAAAAACAATGCAAGCCGCTCCGCCGGCGTGCAAATAATCGATGATCCGGGCATGATAGCTGCGCGGCCACTGCGAGTAGCGACCGAGTTTGTCAAGGCTGCGGTTGTCGATGTCAACAATAATGATATCCTCAATATTGGCGCCTTGCCGTTGCGTTGCGAGAAAATTCAATTTGGCAGGATAACGCAAATCCAAGGTCTTGGCTTCAAAATTACGAAAAGCGGTCGGTAACAAAATCCAAGTAACCAGCAGCACCATGCCGCCAGCCAGCAAGCCCAAACCGGCGCCGAGGAGGGATTTTTTCAGAAGAGATTCGGTCATGGATGCTTGATCCTGGATACTTGATCCTGGATGCTGGGTTCAGCAGGCAGAATCCAGCATCAAGTAAAATTCTCCAATTCAAATTCTCCGTTATACACCAGCCGCACTTGTCCTTCCAGCTCGAGCTGTGCAAATGCCGGATCGCCGTAAACCTCCAGCTCGCCGCCGCGAGTGGTGACATGAATCGGAAAGGACATGTGCTTTTGCAAATGCGTGATCACTGCAGCAGCCACGGTGCCGGTGCCACAGGCGAGTGTTTCTTCTTCGACGCCGCGCTCGTAGGTGCGAAGATGTAAATGCGAGGGTCCAACGACGGCGACAAAATTGACATTCGTGCCAGCCGGTTGAAATGCCGGATGCTGGCGATATTTGAGACCAAGTTTTTCCACATCAATGCTATTGACTTCCGGCACGAATAGAACATAATGCGGCACACCGGTGTTGACGCAGCCGCCTTCCTCCATTCCAGCATCGTCGAGCACATCCGGCCTCAATTTGAGATCCCTGGGCTGTTGCATGCGCAACCGCACTTTGCTGCCCCTGACCACTGCGTGATAAAGATCACCGCTCACCTCGAACTGCATCTCCGCCGGCGCCAGGCCGTGATGAAAGGCATAAAACGCGCAAGCGCGAGCGCCATTGCCACACATCTCGGACTCACGGCCATCGCGGTTGAAATAGCGCATGGTGAAATTGGCTCGAGGAGCTCGAGGTTTTTCGATTAACAAAATTCCGTCGGCACCGATGGCAACACGGCGCATGCACAGCGCGCGAAACAATTGCTCTTCGTCGCCGCGCCACAAGCCGGCACGGTTATCGAAAAGAATGAAGTCATTGCCGGTGGCGGAGAGCTTGGTGAAGCAGATAGACATAATGAATCATGCGACAAGGTAAGCCAGCATCCGAACGGTGGCTCGAAAATCCTACCGACCGTGAAATTGCGTGGACTATTTTATGAAATTGCCGAAACGCAATTATCTAATCAAATCAGCAAAACCGCTTACGCGGCTACGCCCGCACAGGATTGATTAGAACTGCTGTTTCTCATTAACACCGCGATTTATCGCGGTGTTGGTAAGCGAATTACTGGGACGCCATCCTCTGCAAAACCCCCAAAAATATAGTAAAGGAAGAAGAGAAAGTCAAAGCGTTTTTCGGAAGATCACGTAACACAGGCATCCCAACTGCTCGGTTTGGTGACTGGGAGTTTGAGCTGTGAAAATGCAAAGGTTATCATAAAAATTTCCTTTTTTCCACTTGACAGGAATATATATGTTCACTATATTTGCTCTAAAGTGATCTTATATACACCAAAATAGGAAGATGCAAACTTATGCAAATGCAGATCAACGAAAATATTGATGTCCTCGCCCGCACCCACAAAGGCGAAATCGACCCAATTTTGGTGACCTGGAAAGGAAAAAATTACACAGTCCAGCGTGTCGAGCGCCGCAAGAAAATCAAGGCCAAAAGAAGTCGTTTTGAAACGATCACCGTCAAGGTGATTGTATTAAATGAGATGCATCTCGAGTTTGACCATACCAACAAATCCTGGCGCCTGCTAACCATATCTCAATCAGAGCATTCTGAGCGCTGATGATATTAGAACTTTTTGACTCAGCTTGCGACACCCGATAAGAATCGTTTTTTATAATGTCGTTGCGAATGGCACATGACCCAAGGGCTATTCTTTCGGGCAGAAACACACCGCCTGAATGTCATTCCGCCGGTAATCTTCCCACATACTGGGCTCTTAAACAAAAATCATCTTCACCAACATGAGCACTGTTCTATAAACGACTCTCTGCAGAATGACATTCGTGGGGATTACCCTATTCCGCCAGCAAGTGAGGCTTCGCAATATTTATTTTTTTCTTGACTGTTTTAAAAAACATGCCCATAATATATCAGTAACGCAGGCATCAATAAAAATAATTTCAAAGAAAAAAATCATAAGGAATCCTCCACTTGCACGCTTTCAACAGAACTTTCAAAGTTATTTCGATTTTCGGTCAAAATATTGCGAATTCGCAGGAGTTTCCCGAGTCGGTGTGGCAGACTTGGGTGAAGAGGTCAATTCTGAAAGAATAAATGAATCAACTTTAACGCAAGGAGGATTAAGATGAACTGTTTTACGTTTTAGCGTACCATAAACCTGACCATGCTGTTCTTGATCGTTCTTTCTTTGGTTGATTGTGGTGGCTCTAAAAAACCGTACAGACCGAAATGCAACACTGTAACTGAATACAAGTCTATGGCCGTTGCAACCATGCCAATCGAGGGAATAAGGGGCTTTGAAGCGGAGCGCCTTGCTGCAGATACTACCGGCCTTGAACACGATTTATTTTGATTTCGACAAATCCGATCTCAAAACGTAAGTGTTGCAGATTTTGACAGCCAATATCAGAGCGCTCAAAGCGCATCCTCAGGCCAGCATTATTTAATTTATTTTCTTGAAGGTATTGCGACGCGTGCGGCACGATTGAATAAGATCTCGCCTTGCGCGACGAGCACGCCAAAGCCGCCCAAAATCATCTTATGTCGCTCGGGGTCGATCTCAATCATTAGTTACGGCAAAGGTCGACGCAACGAAGAAGCTTTGGCAAAAAATCAACGGGCGGAATTTTTAGAGCAAGGATAAACCCCCGGCTTTTTCAAAAGTTGACGGTTGTTGAATGCTCGATTCCCGAATGAATCTAACCCCCAAATTTCCGTGCATTAGGGATTTAAGCTCAATGGGTTGAGTTTCCACCTTTCGCATTGAAGAGTATACCATACAACCGGTGGAATCACGCGAACAAGCGAAATCCTGTTTGATTGCCCATGCCGAACAGCTTGGAGCCAATACCACAATTGCTGTCCGCCCAGTCGCCAGCCCTGTCAAGGGGAACGCGCCTGAAATCTTAGTACGGCACGGCAGTCGTGATTGAATAAATGCTGCTGCTCACCTCCTCGATAGATATTATGGATGGTATGGTAAGGAAGAGAGGGCAATAGCATGGCCCAATGGACAAAAAAATCACGTGAGTACTGACAAAAAGGAGAACACAATCATGGGCGATTTCCATCAAACCGGCATTATCGCCACTTTTCACCGCCTGGGTGATCCCAAGTTGGATAAAATCGAAACCGAGCTTAAAGCGTTTTCGAAAACACGGGCTATTGCTTTGGTTTTGCCGTCCATTTACGATGAGCTGCAAGGCGAGGCCCTGCCGCGCATTCTCAATGAGCTGAAAAAGGTGCGCTATCTCCGGCAAATCGTCGTTACTCTCGGCCGCACCGATGCCGCGCAGTTCAAGCACGCCCGGGAATTCTTCAGCGTATTGCCGCAGGAAGTGAAATTGGTATGGAATGACGGGCCGCGATTGCAGGAGCTTTATAAGCTACTCGAAACCAATGGTCTCTCCGCCGGCAGTGACGGCAAAGGTCGCTCGGTATGGATGGCGTTCGGTTACATTCTCGCGCAAGGTCAGAGCGATGTCATCGCCTTGCACGATTGTGATATCACCACTTACAGTCGTGAGCTCCTGGCGCGTCTGGTCTATCCGGTTGCCAGCCCGAACCTGGCGTATGAATTTTGCAAAGGCTACTACAATCGCGTTACCGACCGTATGCACGGCCGCGTGACGCGCCTGTTGGTTACGCCGCTGCTTCGGGCGCTCAGAACCATTGTCGGGCCACTGCCTTATCTCAACTTCATGGATAGCTTCCGTTACGCGCTGGCCGGCGAGTTCGCGCTGGTTACCGATCTCGCGCGGGTCATCCGCATTCCCGGTGATTGGGGACTCGAGGTCGGTCTGCTCTCCGAGATTTTTCGCAACGTCACGGTGCGCCGCGTTTGTCAGGTGGATATCATCGCCCAGTACGATCACAAGCATCAGGTGCTCTCTGCCGAAGATCCGCAAAAAGGTCTCATGAAAATGTGCATCGACATCACCAAGTCGATCTTTCGGAATCTCGCCAACGAAGGTGTAGTGCTTTCCGAAGGCGTGCTGCGGACGTTGCAAGTGCATTATCTTCGCACCGCGCAAGACACGCTCAAGCGATACGAAGATGATGCCGCGATCAACGGACTCTTTTTCGACCGCCATGCCGAGTCGGAAGCGGTTGAAGCGTTCAGTCGCGGCATCCGCGAGGCTTCGGATATTTTCCTGAAGGATCCGTTCGGTGCCGCGCTCATCCCCACCTGGAGCCGGGTGACCTCGGCGATACCGGATTTCCTGGAACGCTTGCACGCTGCGGTTGAAGAGGATAATCGGCTGGAATGATTTTTTGCGATGGCACTTTTTGATTCGGTCCCTCTGCGCGACGAAGCCAGGCAACAAGTCGCATCGATTGGCCAGGCGGATATTGTCGTCGGCATTCCGAGTTACAATAATGCCCGCACGATTGGCCACGTGGTCAAGGCGGTGCAGGCAGGATTGGCAAAATATTTTCCGAGGCACAAATGTGTGTTGGTGAATTCGGATGGCGGCTCCAAAGACCAAACCCCGGCGATTGTGCAGCAAACCGGCATCGACAATCTGGCGACGATTCTGGTCAGGCATCCGCAGTTTCCGGTGCACAAGATCGTCACCGGCTATCACGGCATTCCCGGCAAAGGCAGCGCCTTTCGCACCATCTTTGCCATCGCGGCCAGATTGGAAGCGAAAGCGTGTTGCGTCGTCGATTCCGATCTTCGCAGCATTACGCCGGAATGGATTGAGTTGTTGCTCGATCCAACTCTCGACAAAGGCTTCGATTTTGTGGCCCCGCTCTATCAGCGCCACAAATTTGACGGCACCATCACCAACAGCATCATCTATCCCTTGACGCGCGCACTTTACGGCCAGCGCATTCGCCAGCCCATCGGCGGCGACTTTGGATTCTCCGGCCGATTGGCCGAGCACTATCTCAGCAAAAATGTGTGGGACACCGACGTGGCGCGTTTTGGTATTGACATTTGGATGACCACCACCGCCATCGGCGACGGTTTTAAAGTTTGCCAATCCTACCTTGGTGCCAAGCTGCACGATGCCAAAGATCCCAGTGCCGATCTCACCGCCATGTTCACACAGGTGGTCGGCTCGGTTTTCGGATTGATGGAAACGTATGAAAACGCCTGGTCAAGCATCAACGGCTCGAACGAGGTACCAACGTTTGGCTTTCAATATCAAGTCGGCTTGGAACCGGTGCGTGTAAATGTGGATCGCATGCTGGAAAATTTCCGGCTGGGTTGCCGTGAGTTGACGTCGATTTGGGAAAAAATTCTCGAACCACCGTGCCTGACACAGCTCGCCGAAATCGCCGCCCTCGAGAAGGGGAAATTTCAATTCGATGACGGGCTCTGGGTGCAAACCGTGTATGATTTTGCCCTGGCCTACCACCAGCGCCGGCTGCCTGACGAGCATCTGCTCCGCTCGCTGATTCCGCTCTATCTTGGCCGCACCGCTTCCTTTGTTTTGGAAATGATGGAAAGCTCTGCCGAGGAAGTCGAAGCGCGAATTGAAAAGCTGTGTCTGGTCTATGAAAAATTCAAACCGGATCTTCTGAAAAGGTGGAGGCAATGAAAAAATTTATCCATGACGTGCTGTGGGTGCCGCTGCAAAAATTGTGGTGGGACTTCTACGACATGATGGACAACATCATTGTCATGCTGTTGATTTTGCTCATCGGCTGGATAATCGGCAGGATCGTGCGCTGGGCGCTGTACCACTTTTTACGTCTTATCCATTTTGACCGCTTCGCGCATCGCTTCGGCTTTACCGAAGTGCTCACCCGCGCCGGCTTGCAGCGCGAGCCGACTGCCGTGCTCAGCGGCGTGGTTTATTATCTGCTGCTTTTCATTTTTCTATTGCTGGGATTGCACGCACTCGAATCGCCGGCGCTGGATGCGTTGATCACTCAGCTTTTCGCCTATTTGCCGAGATTGGCCGCGGCAGTGCTCATTCTTTTTGCCGGCTATCTCTTGAGCGCCTTCGTCAATCGCACGGTTTTGATCGCGGCGGTGAATGCCAATTTGCAATTTGCCCGCGCACTCGCTGTGACGGCGCAATCGCTGGTCTTCATTTTCTTTTTGGCGATCGGCCTCGAACAAGCCGGCATCGGCCAGGGCATCGTCATTGCCACGTTTTCGATTCTCTTTGGCGGCGCCGTTTTGGCGCTGGCCCTGGCATTTGGCATCGGTGGCCGCGATTTGGCGCGGGATATTCTCGAGCGCCACTTTGGCAAGCACAGGCAAAAACCAAAGCACAAATCAGAGCATGATGAAATTTCGCACTTGTGAAGATTATCAAGTTGATTAGTTCCCTTTTCCAATGAATCACGTGACTTTGGCCATCTGAACCCCACCATCGCTGGGTGATTCAGGATGCCTGCTCCTACGAGCGTAGCCTACGGCCGCAGGCTCTGCGAGTCGTAGACCCTTCGGGCGTGGCCTGCCGCAGGCCGGGGATTCCTGCAAAATATCAGGCCCTGGTTAGGCTGCTATTCTTATAGTTCATGTCTTGGATCTGAAGCCGTAAACTCCTGACAGGGATTTTTGTGGAACCATGAAATAGGCTTCCGTGAGTGTGATGCCGATTTCTTCGGCCTTGAGCAATTTGAAAATTTTTTCCTGTTCCGGTAAATCCCAGCGCGCATATCCCGGAGAAAAACGGTAGGACAGCTCACACCCAAGCTTGACGGCCTCTTTGTCAAGCTCGTGCCGCAGCACGCGCAACAAACCATCGGCCATGGCTGAAGCGATGCCATCAAGAAAATACGCCTCGGCGAAATCCTCCTGTGACAGCTTCGCCAACCGCGTTTCCACCTTGTCGCCAACTGTCAATATGAAAACAGCTGCATAACGCGCCTGGGCGAGCAGCTGATAAATACCCTTTCCAGTGAAGCTCACACCATTATCCAGCAATACCCTGAACGCGCTTGACTGTGCAGCGGTGACCCGGCAAATTTGGTAACGATAGCGCGGCTCAAAATCAGATCGATACTGATCATACAAACGCGCGATCATTTCATTGATGATGGCAAGCCTGTCCGACTTTTTTCGAATCTTAAGAAAACTGCAGACGCGCTTGTCATCGAACGGAATTTGTGTGGGATCCAAGTAACGGGTGATGACCGCCATGTCGGATTTAATGAGGCTTCACTCGGGTTGGGATTGACTGGTCAAAATTTGGGTAATAATTCTGCTTGTTGCCCGGCCCGGGGTCAAGGGAATGCGTACGACTTTGCCACCGTATGCCTGCACCAGGTCATGGCCGACAATTTCGTGGACTTGATAGTCTTCGCCTTTCGCCAGGATCTCCGGCTCCAAAGCGCGGATCAAGTTTAAGGGTGTGTCCTCATCGAACAGGACGACATAATCCACACATTCGAATGCGGCAAGAATGCTGGCGCGATCTTCTTGGGGCAAAATCGGCCGGGACGGACCTTTGAGACGCCGCACCGATTCATCGGTGTTGAGTCCGACGACGAGCACATCGGCGAGCGCCCGTGCCTTTTGCAAATACTCCACATGGCCACGATGGATGAGATCGAAACAGCCGTTGGTGAATACCACTTTTGTGCCATAATGCCGCCATTCCCGGCGCATCGCCAGAAGCTCTTCTAATTCAACAATACGTCCCATATTCTTGATTCTTGATCTTTGATTCTTGCTCCTGAATACCTGTTGCTGATCAGTCTTTTGTATCCGGCGGCCAGTTCCCAGTGTCCCCGGCTTGATGATGCGTGATCGCCTCGATGAGCTTTTCCCTGTCGATGGGTACCGCGCCCACTTCGCCGACCACCACGCCGGCAGCATAATTGGCCAACGTTGCGGCTTCGAGAATGTCCGCCCCGGAAGCCAGTGCCACCGTGAGCGTCGCGATAACCGTGTCACCAGCGCCGGATACGTCGTGCACGCGCCGGGCGCGCGTGGGAATCACGTGCCGCTCACCACCTTTGCGAAAGAGCGCCATGCCTTGCTCGCCGAGGGTAAGCAACACGTTTTCGCATTGCAGGCGTTGCAACAGAATTTCTCCCGCATGGTCGATGTGAGTTGCGGAGACAAGTTTCATGCCCAATACTTCCTCGGTCTCTTTGCGATTGGGCTTAAAAACCGTGACGTGCTGATAATCGAAAAAGTGATTGAATTTCGGGTCAACCGTGATGATGACCTGCCTTTCGCGCGCAAGCGCGATGACGTGTGTGAGCAGGGGTTGCGCAATCACACCCTTGTTATAATCTTCAATGAGAATCGCGTCGAGTGTCGGCAGAATTTTTTTGAGATGATCGAGAAGTTGTTTCTGCAGTTCCGGAGCGAGGTCCTTGCGGGATTCTCGATCCGTGCGTACCACATGTTGGCTGTGAGCAATCACCCGGGTCTTGATCGTGGTCGGCCGGCTGCTGTCCACAAACACACCAGCACTTGGGAAGCCGGCACTCTCGAGCAAATCCAGCAGTCGCGCACCGGAGCCATCCTGGCCAATCACGCCCAGGGGATGTGGAAGCGCGCCAAGCGCCGCAATATTATTCGCCACGTTGGCAGCACCGCCGAGCTGCTCCGTCTCGGTATCGATCTCAACGATGGGCACCGGCGCTTCCGGCGAGATGCGATTGACGCTGCCCCAGAGATAACGGTCGAGCATAAAATCGCCAAGAACCGCGATGCGCCGGCCCTGCATGGCCGCCAAACGGGCGTGGAGTTTTTCGGGAGTAAAAGTGATCATCGACTCAATGCTTGATTTCAATATAGTCATCAACCCGATTTTTTCCAAGGAAAAAATCCTGGCAAAAATTTTGGTCATCTCCCTAAATTTCCCATGCCCGATTGGGCATCCGAGAATAATGAAAATCGGAGTGCAACGATTTATCGTTGCCGTGTTTGCCACAAGATGAACTGGGGCAATGCGAAAGCATTGCATGCACTCTCCAAGTTATTTTTCAGTATCACCTCAGTTACAGGTGGGTAGCGCAGACATCTTGTCTGCAGTCAGGATGACTGCGCTACGTTTCTCCACCGAAGACTGAGGCATTACTTTTTCAGAGGAATTTTCTTGTTTTTCACTATTTTTTATTTTATTTTTGAGATTTGTGAGTTTAGCTATAAATCTATAAGCCAGGCTTGCCTGGATAATCCATTTTTTGAAGTCAACTTTCATTGGGATGATCAAACATGAGCACGCAACATAAGTTAGCAATTCTTGTAGGCGGCGGACCAGCGCCGGGCATCAATAGCGTCATTGGCGCGGCGACGATTCGCAGCGTTGTCAGCGGTGTGGAAGTTATCGGCATTCGCGACGGCTTCGAATGGATTATGCAAGGGGAAATTGATAAAATTCGAGAGCTCACGATCGAAAAGGTGAGCCGGATTCACTTCCGCGGTGGGTCCTACATCGGCATCTCTCGCGCCAACCCCACAAAGGATCCGAAACTTTTGGAAAATACGGTTACCTCGCTTTTGCGCTTGAACGTCGACAAGCTGATTACCATCGGTGGTGATGATACGGCATTTTCCGCGCTGAAATTGGAGCAGATGGCTGGCGGCCGAATTCGTGTTGTGCATGTACCCAAGACGATCGACAACGATCTTGATTTGCCGTATGGGATCAACACTTTTGGTTTCCAAACCGCACGCCACATTGGTGTTGATATCGTGAAAAATTTGATGGTTGATGCGCAAACCACCTCGCGTTGGTATTTCATCGTGGCCATGGGACGCAAGGCCGGCCATCTCGCACTCGGCATCGGCAAGGCCCCCGGCGCGACCTTGACCTTGATTCCGGAGGAATTTGCCGGCGAAAAGTTGCGCATGTCGAGGCTGGTCGATATTCTCGTCGGCGCGATTATCAAGCGTTTGAGCTACGGCCGTCCGGATGGTGTGGCCATCCTGGCGGAGGGCTTGGTGGAAATCATGGACCCGCAAGATCTCAAGGTGCTGTTGGATGTCGAACGGGATGCGCACAACAACATCCGCCTGGCTGAGGTCAACTTCGGTGAAATTCTCAAGTACGAAGTTCAGAAACGGCTCAAGGATTTCAAACTCAAGGCCACGATCGTCGCCAAAAACATTGGCTACGAGCTGCGCTGCGCCGATCCCATTCCATTTGATATGGAATACACCCGCGACCTGGGTTTTTGCGCCGCGCGTTTCATACTTGAAGGTGGCAATGCGGCCATGGTCTCCATTCAAAATGGCCGTTTCGTGCCGATCTATTTCAAGGACATTTTAGATCCCAAGACCGGCAAGACCCGGGTTCGAATGGTGGACATTGACTCCGAATATTACCATATCGCCCGGCAGTATATGATTCGACTGTCTGCCGAGGACTTTGAAGATCCGCACGAACTGGCCAAATATGCGGCCACCGCTGGAATTTCGCTCGAGGAATTTCGCCGGCAATTTCAGTATGTCGTTGAGCCGAGTGGGAAGGTCGGCTCACCGCATCGCAATGGCGAAGTCGAGCTGCGACATGAAAGCACCGTTGATAAAAAATCCTCCACAACCAGACCGTCCGAAGGGCGCTCTGCCAAGGCCGGGAAGTTCGTGACAGAGGAAATAGTGTAAACTTCAGGAAAGAAGAAGATTGCCCGTGTGTTGGTTTCGTCGGCTGTCCTTCATTATTCTGTGCGCTGGGATTCTGCTCACCGGTTGTGCCGGGCGTCGAAGTGTGATTCTTGACAAGCCGGTGCCGGTGACAAAAGCCTCCAATGCTGCCGCACTCCGCGAAGAAGGCGACAAGCTTTGGAAACTTCGTGACGATCCCCAAAAGGCACGGCAGGCACTGGCTGCGTATCGCCGGGCTTTTGCTGCGGATCCGGGCAATGTCGAGCTGGGCACCCGTTTGGCGCGCGCGTTTTATTTGGTCGGTTATTATGTGGAAACCGATCCGGTGGTGCAGGATTCACTCTTCCTGCGCGGTGTGGAAACCGGAGAGCGCGTGCTTGCGCTGAATGATAACTTTCGGACAATGTATCGCAAGACCCAAAATGACGCGCGCGCGCTCGCGGTGCTTGACCGGAACTGGGTCAACCCCATTTACTGGACGGCGATGAATTTGGAGCGCTGGATAAGCTCCAAAAGCACATGGGTGCGTTACGGCAACAAGCAGCGCGTGGAAGCGTATATGGCGCGGGTGAGGGAGCTTGATCCCAATTTTTTTTATGGTGCCGTGCCTCGTTTTTTTGGTGTGCTACCAACCCAAGGTCGCGCCCCGTTTGTCCATCTGGAAGACTCCAAACGCGAGTTTGACAGCGCGTTGGCAATGGCGCCAAACTTTTTCGCCAATCACCGAACTTATGCCGAAACTTATGCGGTAAAAACGAAGGATCGGGAGCTGTTCAAAAAACTCCTGGAACAGGTGATCAATGGCAATCCCAATGCCTTGCCGGATGTGGCACCAGAAAATAAATACGAGCAGGAAAAGGCCAAACGGATGCTGGCACGAATAGACGAGTACTTCGAGAAAAAAAGATGAAAAGACCGGGAAAAAGCGCTCGACATCCTGCAACAATACCTCCCCGTGTTCGTATTACTGCCTATCCGTGAGACAACCCAAATTCCAACAAACCGAGGATATCATAGATGCAAAAACTCTCAGTGCACTTTCTCGCGCTTATTGTATTTCTGAACATTCCAACCAGTAATCCAATACCTCCGCCTCGCGAAGCACTCAACGCCATCAGTGCCACAGATATTCGTCAGCACATTGATTTTCTCGCCTCGGATTCCCTCAAAGGACGCAATACGCCGAGTCCGGAGCTGGATCTTGCGGCTGAATATATTGCCGGTGAATTCAAAAGTTACGGCCTAAAGCCGGTGAATGGAAGTTATTTCAATGATTTCAACCTCAGCATCGTACGATTGGGCAAAAATAATGGTCTGACAATCACCACCGGCGGTACCGAGCGCAGCTATGAGATCAAAAAAGATTTCATGCCTTATGATATGACCGCGAGCAAGGCAGTGAATGCCTCGCTGGTCTTTGCCGGATACGGCATCACCGCGCCGGAATACGGCTACGATGATTACGCCAGCCTCGACGTGACCGGAAAGGTCGTTCTGGTCATGCGCCACGAACCGGGGGAAAGGGATCCCACCAGCCCGTTCGACGGCGACAAGGACACCGATTATTCCCAAGTCTCCACAAAAGTACAGAACGCCATTGACCATGGCGCCGCCGGCATGTTGGTGATCACCGATCCGCTCAATCATCGCAGCCTGGTGCCGCGCGGCTTTCCCTGGCCCTCGCTGTATGAAGGCATTCCGGACGAGGCGCTGCCGCTGACCCTGGCATTGACCGAGAAAGAAAAGATTCCGGTCGTGCAGGTGGGTGAAACGGTTATTCAACAAATTTTGGGCAGCCTCGATACCTTGCGCAGTTGGCAGCAGCACATCGACCGCACCCGTCAGCCGAAGTCTGTTATGCTGCCGCAAGTGCAGGTGTCGATGCAAACGACCACAGAAAGAACCTTGCAGCCAACCCGCAACGTCGTTGGCCTGGTCGAGGGATCTGACCCGAAGCTCAAAAACCAGTTTGTCGTGATCGGCGCGCATTATGATCACGTCGGTTATCTCAAGCAGCATCAGGAGGGCGAGGATTATATTTTCAACGGTGCCGACGACAACGCTTCCGGCACTTGCGCCATGTTGGCGATTG
>JAPDQK010000022.1:0-3848 GCA_034505955.1 Candidatus Zhuqueibacter pondensis | reverse complement strand
AACCAGTTTGTCGTGATCGGCGCGCATTATGATCACGTCGGTTATCTCAAGCAGCATCAGGAGGGCGAGGATTATATTTTCAACGGTGCCGACGACAACGCTTCCGGCACTTGCGCCATGTTGGCGATTGCGAAGGCATTTGGGATTGCCAAACAAAGACCCAAACGCAGCGTTTTACTGATGGCCTTCGCCGGCGAAGAAAAAGGCCTCTTCGGCTCACGCGCTTATGTTGAGCAACCCTTGTTTCCACTCGAAAATACGGTTGCCATGCTGAATCTCGACATGGTTGGCCGCAACGCCCCGGACTCGGTTTCGATCGGCGGCCTCACGCGCAGCCCGGATCTCATTAAAATCAACGAGGAAGAAAATCGCGAGGTCGGAATGATACTCGATTACTCCATCGAGCGCGATTTCAATCGCAGTGATCAATACAATTTCGCTCGCAAGAAGATCCCGTTTCTGTTCTATCACACCGGCTTGCACCAGGATTATCATCGCGTCAGCGATAATCCCGACAGGATCAATGAGCACAAAATCGCCAGAATTGCCACGCTGGCATTCCGCGTGGCGTGGCGGGCAGCCAATACTGATCAGCGCTTTCAATACGTGGAACCGAAGTAGCACTGTTTTTAGATTTGAAAAAGCACATTCAGAAATTTACAGTTTTCTCAACTTAACTTTTACGGAGGAAGTATGCAGTGGCAAAAATTGTTCGTCGGTCTGCTGGTGATGGCGATATCCGCCAGTCTGGCCATGGCTGCAGGTGGTGGATACAAGCTGGCCTATCGCATGAAGAAAGGCCAGAGTCTCAAGTACATGGCTAATCTCAAAGCGGACCAAAGCCGGGAAATGCAAGGTCAGGAAACAAAAAGCAGTTCGGAAGGCACCACCTTGACGCGCTTGGACGTTGAAGAGGTCGCAAAAAATGGGAATATCACTTTTGTTTATGCTTTGGAGTCATTCGAAACCCACGTGCAGGCGCCCGGGATGGATACCACCTTCAGGAATCCCGAGGGGCTTCTCGGTAAACGCACACGGCAAATCATTAGTCCACAAGGCAAGAAGATCAAATCCGTCGTCGTAGACACCGTTAAGCTTGCTGGTATGCTGGGTCAATTGGGCGGAGGCCGCCAGTCTGTTAATTTGATCGAACTTCCTGAAAAAGAGGTAAAAATCAGCGAGTCCTGGACGACAAGTACGACCGATACGATCACGCAGATGGGCGGAAAAGTCGTGGTGACACCAAATACCACGTACACCGTCGCGGGTGAGGTTGATACCCTGGGTTACAAATGCCTGCGAATTCCCTACGCAGGTAAAGTAACAATTAAAGGTGAGGGGATGCAAATGGGCATGAATTTCTTCATCGAGGGTGAAGGGCCAACCAATGGCACTGTTTACTTTGCGCCCAAAGAAGGACTGCTGGTCGCCATGGTTTCCGAATCGAATATGGAGATGACCATCGCGCTCACGGGCCAGATGAGCATGACCATACCGCAGTCCAGTTCGACGAAAATCTCGATTGTGCTCATCAAATAGCGGATTGTTTGCAGTAGCGACTTCAGCCACCCAACGCTCTTCAAAAAATGCACAGGCCATCAGCAACAGCTTTGTGATGTGGATGGCCTGCTTTTTTTCATGGCAAAAAATCACGAGATCAAATCATGCTGAACAAGCTCCTTATTCGCATTGCCATACTTGCGGCCATCCTTGCTTTTGCCGGCCCGCTTCCAGCCCAGCAGAATTCGTGCGGACTGTCACCCCAGCTCTACAAAGAACGGCGTGAGCTGTTGATGCAAAGCCTCGGCGACAGCAGCGCCTTGATCTTATTTTCCGCACCCGTGCGCCTGCGCGAATGGGATACGGAGTATGAATATCATCAGGACAGCAACTTCTTGTATCTGACCGGGATTGACAAAGCCAATTGTGCGCTGTTATTGATCCCGCCAGGTCTCGAAGTTGACGGACGGAGGGTGCGGGAAATCGTGTTCCTGCCGGAGCGCAATCCCATGGCCGAACGTTGGCTCGGCGAGCGCATCAGCCTGGAAGCAGCCAAAGGCGGGCTGGGATTTCAAGAAGCCTTGCTCAACAGCAGCGTTTCGGAGTATATTGACAAGGCTTTGCAAAAGGTCAAAATTGCCTATCTGCCGAATTACGATCCGGCATTTGTGCACGATCCTGTTTCCAACCAGCGCTTCTGGATCGAGCGCGACGCGCTGAAATCACTGCGACAAAAATATCCTCAGCTCAAGATCAAAAAAGCCGCCACGCCGATCACGGAAATGCGCACCATCAAATCGCCCGAAGAATTGGCATTGATGCAGCAGGCGATTGACGTAACTTGTGCCAGTTTGCGCGAGGCGATTGCGAAAGTGCAGCCGGGAATGTATGAATATGAACTCGAAGCGCTGATCGAGTACGGCTTCAAGCGTCACGGCGCCGAAGATGTTTCGTTCCCGAGCATCATCGGCTCCGGGCCGAATTCCATTCGTCCACATTATTGGGAAAATCGCCGGAAGATGTTGGATGGTGAAGTCGTGGTGCTCGATGTCGGCGCCGATTTCTGCAACTATGCCGCAGACATTACGCGCACAATCCCGATAAATGGTAAATTTTCTCCGGCCCAGCGTGAAATTTACGACATTGTTTATCGCGCCCAGGAGGCAGCAATTCAAGCCGTCAAACCAGGCGTGAAATCGTCTGAAATCCAGGCAGCCGCCAAGAAAGTTATCGAAGACGCTGGCTACGGCAAATTCCTCATCCACGGCGTCAGTCACGGGTTGGGAATAGATACCCACGATCCCGGGAATTACGAGCTGCTGCGCCCGGGCATGGTGATCACCATCGAGCCAGGCATCTATATTCCCGAAAATACCGAAGGCCTCGATCGTAAATATTGGAATATCGGCATACGGATCGAAGACGATGTTCTCGTCACCGAAAGCGGTTGCAAGATTCTGTCTTCGGGGATGCCGCGGGCGCTGGCAGAAATTGAAAATTTGATGGCCGGAAAGTAGCAAGCGAAGATTTGTTCACAACCTTGAAGAGATTGTCAGGCCATCTGCTGAGGAGATGAATGCCGATGGCCTGAGTTATTTTATCGAGCCGGAATTGGCGGTGGACTACTATGTTGAATGCATCTTTTTTGTATTCAGGTATGGTACTCTGTTGAAAAAGATTATCCTGGAAATTCACCGCAGTCACTCGAAAGAAGTTTTTTCAGCGGGGACATGGTTACAGTGCTCAAAAAACTGCAGCCCCAGGCTACGCCTGCAGTTATTCCGTTCAAAGTCAAGAGAAAAATTAAGAATTTTTTTCAATGAGTTGTGGATAAATTGACAAGAGCGCACTTAATTTCACCCAGCCGCCAGACATACGTTCCGGTTGAGGCCTGGTTTTTACCGTTTTCAGCTCAGATCGGTTTGTTGTTTTCAACAACTCTTTTCTCTTGTTGTTTTGACGCCGAGAAATTGGCGCATTCGCGTCGAAATCTTGCAGGCGGCGATTTTTGTCTCTTTTCGGTTTTTGTGTGTGGTTCTGAGATTTCGCCTGGTTGATTTTGTCAATGTTGGGATCAAAGGGTGTTTTGTGTTTGAGCATACCGTAAACGATACGCAAAATCTTGTGCATGCAAATGCCAATAGCCGCCATTTTGTGGATGCCCGCGTTGATCTTCTTCTCATACAGCTCTCGGATGAGCGGATTGTGACAGATCGCCGCCAGGGTCACCATAAAGAGAATGGCGCGGGGTTCGGCACGTCCTTTCTTGCTCATGCAGATCCGCCAGACGCCGTCACCGCTGAGCTTGAGTTCCGGATGTAAACCGAAATAAGAGGCCAAATGCTTGA
>JAPDQK010000021.1:0-84686 GCA_034505955.1 Candidatus Zhuqueibacter pondensis | reverse complement strand
CCCACATGGTGCAAACCGCAGCGAGCATGGCGCAAGTGGCATCCACCGCGTTGCCACCGCGCTCGAAAATTTTTGCACCTGCCGTTGCAGCCAAAGGTTTGCCGGTGATCGCCACCCAGTGCCGTCCATGCAGCACCGGCTTTTGAGTTTGGGCTTGAGTCGCGTGGCTTGTTGTTAAAAGGAAAATTAACAAGAGTGAAGCGACGTTGGAACGAGATATTTGGGAAAACATTTCACAGCGCTCCTGACGAGTTTATCTGCTCAATTCGTTGGCAAAAACAAACTAAAAAATTTGACTCGCAACTGACTATTGTCATGTGAGCAAGGCGTTGAAGTTTGTAAACATCGGATGCTCCGGGAAAAAGTGGGAAAGCTCCCGATAGTTGACATCCAACAGATTGTCCTGAGGCACGACGATCCGCTCCAAATGCCCTTTCAGAATTGCTTTGAAATCATCCAACATTTCATCGAGGTCGGCTGAAAGCTCGAAAACCGGTGTTGGAAAGTCACTGCCGAATAAAAGACTTGCGGCAGGAAGTTGGCGGATGTCTGAAAAGTAACTGCGCCGAAATGGCGTTGCACAGGCGGAAACGTCCGCATAGCAGCGGCCGCGCGCGGAGGCCTGGGCAGGATATTCTTCGAGATAACGGCGGATCATCTTGAAGTCGGAATGTTCGAGGATTTTTTTGAACAGATTAGGAGCAAAATAGGGGAGTCCGCAGTGTGCAAAGATGATGATGGCGCCAGCATCGAGTCCAGCATGCAAATTCTCATGAATCTTATCGGTTTGGAGACGATGCCATTTCTTTGCCCCTCGAAAGAAATTGCCGAATTTGTCCCACCAGGTCCAGGACAGAAAATCATAAGCAGTGGTGCGGGAATCCGCGCTGGGAATTGCATATTCCGGCCCGATATGTAACAAGAGCGGTAGCGGTTTACCATCGCGGCAGGTTGCCAGGAATTCGAGGGCCGCTTTGACGCGCTCATCGGTAAGGTCGATTTGTTGCGCCGAGGGTAGCCATTTCAACAGCACCGCACCGGCATGGACATATTTCAGGATTCGATTTTTGAAATTCGGATCATAAGGATGAACCGAGGCCCCCAATAGAACTTTATTCCCCAGAGTCTGGCGGAGATCAAGTACGTAGTCATTGTCGACCCAGACGTGCGACAAATCTTCGCGACGATTGCCCAGAGGGTCATACACTGGATCCAGGGCAAGACAGACCACGTGATCGAGCTTGCACGTTGCTATGGTTTTTTCGGTGGCGGCGCGCAAAGTGCGGTCGGACACCTGATCAGGCTTCATGCCGCCATAAAGGAGGAATATTTTGTAAGTCAACTGCGTTCGATACCATTCGGATAGCTTGCCCCAATTGGGATATTGATCGCCACGCAAACCGACATGGAAGTGCATGTCGATGATTTTGGCAGGAGGGGAGGGATTGTTGTTCATTGCCGATCTACATACTTTGAATGATCAAGATGCGTTTGTAGCATACATCTTCCTTGTTTTTGATATCCTTACTGAAATTCTGCGGCGGTGATTTCTTGTGTAATCAGACGAAGCGCACCTCTGCCTCGACCGGCATTCTCTGCTGAGAGTAAAATAACTCAAGTCATCCTAAAACGCAATTGGATTATGCCCAACGCGGGCAAGCCTACGGCCGTAGGCCGCAACCCCTACGGGCGTAGCCTACGGGCGCAGCTCAAAAGACAAAATGATTAAGGACAAAATAATTTTAAAATCATTTTGTCGAAGATTACTTTGTCTTTTGAAATCCCTGCGGGCGTAGCCCACGGCCGCAGGCTTACAGCCGCAGGCCTGCGGACGCCATCTTTGCCCAAGAAACAAAGATTTAACTGATAAAAGATTAAAATTGCACCATCTTCAAAAGCGTCAAAGCATTTTGCGGTGCGTAGCCATTGACAGAGTTGTTGAAAAAAATGTAAATTTGTTTTGCTCCAAGCACAACCATTCTTTTGGCCAATGCAGCGATTTCCCGCAATTCTTGATTTGAATAATCATGGTCATACCAACGTTTGCGACCATGCAGCCGGATGTACGCGACCTCCGAGGTAACCCAATCCCTCAGTTCGCTCTTTGGCGAATCCGCGGTGCAAAAAACCGATCCCGTTTCCTCGAGCAGATTCTTAATCTCCTCCGTACACCATTTTTCATGTCGAAATTCAACGGCAATTTTTCTGGGATTGCCGAAAGTGAGAAGGGTTTGTCTGAGTCGATCGGGATCATATTGAGTGCTGGGCGCAAGCTGCAACAGGATCAAGCCAAGCTTGTCTTCGAGCAATGAGGCCGATTGCCAAAACCCTTTGATAACATCTTCAGCGCCGATGAGATGTTTGCGATGGGTGATGAGCCTCGGCGCTTTCAGGACATAGCGGAACTCGCGCGGCGCCTGCTCACGCCACTTGCTATAAGTCTGGTCTTTGAACGTTCGATAGAATGTCGCATTGATCTCAACCGTTGAGAATTTCCCGGCGTAATATTCAAACCACCGGCTTTTCGGCCAATCCACAGGATAGAAAGTCCCCTGCCAATCAGGATAAGTCCAGCCGGAGGTGCCGGCCAGAAATTGTGCATGTCCCTTGTTCATGGTACCTTCCCATTCGCAAAGGAGTAACGTAGTACCGATTAATGGAGTGATGGATCAAGGGAGTACAGCGCTTGAGCTCTCCATCACTCCACTATTCCAGCAATTGATTATTCCAACCGAGATTTATTCCAGAACAAAAATGTTCCTCTTTGCGCACATGTCCTTGAGAATCTTCGGCCAGACGGTGACACTGACTTCGCCAAGATGCGCCTTCCTGAGCAACAGCATCAGGGTGCGGGATTGCCCGATGCCGCCACCAATGCTCAGCGGGATTTCATTGTTGATGATGGCCTGGTGATATGGCAATTTGAGGAAATCAAGCTGGCCGGTTAGTTCCAGCTGCTTCTTCAGGGTTGTGGCGTTAACCCGGATTCCCCCAGACATCAACTCATGTCGGCGCCTGGTTACTGGATTCCAGACCAGAATATCGCCGTTCAGGCCGTGCATGGGCCGGCCATCTGCGGACCTTGTTTCCGTAACCCAATCGTCGTAGTCTGCCGCCCTCATTTCGTGTGGGTAACCATCCTTCAGCGTCCAGCCGATGCCGTAAATGAAGATTGCGGGGTATTCTTGCAAGATCGCGGTCTCACGCTGCTTGCGTGGCATGTCAGGGAATTTGTCCAGAATGTCTTCCGCATGCAGGAATGTCAGCTCATTGGGCAGGTTGGGATACTTGTTCGTCTTCAGTTTCGGAAAGAGTTCCTGAGCATAAATCTCAGCGCCCTTGATCACTTTCCAAATTTTCTTGACGACTTCGGTTAAAAATTGCAGGTTGCGCTGCTCTTCCGTAATTGCCAGTTCCCAATCCCACTGATCGACATACGCGCTGTGATCGTGATCGAGGAAGTAGTCTTTGCGCACTGCACGCATGTCAGTACAAATGCCCTCTCCGATCTTGCAGTCAAACTGCTTCAAAGCCATCCGTTTCCATTTGGTTGCAGCCTGTACCACCTGGGCATCGACGGGGTGCTTGTCATAATCGTTGGAAATGTGAAACTGAATGGGGGTGCGCGAGCCGTCACGATCAAGGAAATCGTTCACACCGCTTTCAACATCGACGATCAGCGGAACCGTGACCATCATCAGGTTTAATTCCTTGCACAAATTCTCTTCAATATAGTTTTTCACCGCGAAGATGGCTTTCTGCGTTTCCTTCGGGGTGAGCAGCGAGTTATAATCCTGTGGCAGGATTTTTTCCAGATCTTCATAGTTACCGATACCCGGCCCGGCTAAATCTGCTTTCTTGTCTGCCATGTTGTTTTCTCCAAAGTTCGTTATGGATGGGGGTATTACGATTAATCTGCCGCGCTTTGAGAATTTTTAAGCGGCTTTTAAATTTAACACATAAAACCCACCTTTTCAATAATTTTTTGCAGCAATCCTGTACGATTTCATGAAGCAAAAAAATCAAAAAAGTGCGATGTTTTTTACATTTTTGTTGCTTATATTTAGTCCATGCAAAACATGCATTTGAAATACCGACTTCCTGGTTACATGGCCATGGGATTCCTTTGTTGGGATTCTTGATGAGTATGCGGGAGAAAGCAACATGGCTGGAATGGGAGATTGCTCCTGAAACTCATCAGGTGGAAAACCAAAAATGTTCATATTTGGAAAAAGCAAGCTGCCGGAAATTGGAAGTTGCATGTGGATATTGGGAACAGTAGTGAACCAACGCAAGAGTGATAATTTTGCAAGGAGGCCTTTATGCCTGCAACCACTTTGACTGTGAATGGTAAAAAACATTTTGTTGAAGTGAGCGCCGGCACCCCGCTACTGTGGGTGTTGCGCGACACGCTGGGATTGACCGGAACCAAATTCAGTTGCGGCCGCGGACTTTGCGGATCATGCACCGTTCATGTCGACGGCGAGGCCACGCGCTCCTGTGTGCTTACGATCGAAGATGTCAAAGGGAAAAAAATTACGACCATCGAGGGCTTGGCTGCGAATAAAAAGCATCCGCTAGTGGCCGCGTGGATTGCGGAAGAAGTGCCGCAATGCGGTTATTGCCAACCGGGGCAGATCATGCAAGCCGCGGCGCTCTTGAAGCAAAAACCGCATCCCACCGACGCCGATATTGACGCGATCATGTCAACCGTGCTTTGCCGTTGCGGAACCTATTTGCGTATTCGTCGCGCCATCCATCGCGCCGCGAAGGAAGGAGGTGGAAAATGAGCAAGACAACGAATCTCACTCGTCGCGACTTCATCAAAGTCGTGTCGGTCGCCGGCGGCGGTTTGGTACTTGGATTTTATCTCCCATCCCAGGAGGAATCGCTGGCTTCGGAGTCTCGTGCGGCGGCTGCTTTCGAGCCCAATGTCTGGTTAAAAATTGATCAAGAAGGATTCGTCACCATCACCGTGGCGCGCACCGAATTGGGACAAGGCGTGCGCACGGCATTGCCCATGATTGTTGCGGAAGAATTGGAAGCGGATTGGTCCAAAGTCCGCATCGCGCCAGCGCTGGCTGATCCAACAAAATACGGCAGCATGAACACTGGTGGCAGCACCAGCGTGCGCCAGTCTTGGGAACCCTTGCGCAAAGCCGGAGCCACGGCGCGTGAAATGCTCATCACTGCCGCGGCGCAAACGTGGAATGTGGAGCGCACGGCATGTCGCGCCGAAAAAGGGTTGGTGATCCACATTCCGAGTGGACGAAAATTCGCTTACGGCCAGCTCGTCGAGACCGCCGCCCAATTGCCTGTACCAACGGAAGTGTCGCTCAAAGACCCCAAAGACTTTCGTCTCCTCGGCAAATCCATACCTCGGCTCGATGTTCCCGAAAAAGTGTATGGCAGCGCCATCTTCGGCTTCGACATGAAGGTGCCCAACATGCTTGTGGCGATGGTTGAGCGTTGTCCGGTCTTCGGCGGCAAATTGAAAAGTTTCGATGCCAGCAAGGCGCTCGCAATCAAAGGTGTGCGCCAGGTGATTGAGATTCCGAGCGGCGTTGCCGTTGTGGCAGACTCAACGTGGGCCGCGATGCAGGGCCGCGCAGCGTTGGCAGTGACTTGGGACGAAGGCCCGAATGCCGGCCTCGACAGCGCAAGCATTCACAAAATGTTCGAAGAGAAAAGCCAGCAGGACGGAAAAATTGTACGCCAGGAAGGTGATGCTGCGTCAGCACTGGCCACGGCGCTCAAAAAACTGGAAGCGGTCTACGAAGTGCCCTTCCTCGCGCACGCGCCGATGGAGCCGATGAATTGCATCGCGGACGTTCGTCAGGACACTGCTGAAATTTGGGCGCCAACTCAAGCGCCGCAATGGGCGCAAAGTGCCGTGGCGCAGGTTGTGAACTTACCGCTGGAAAAAATCAAGCTTCATACCACGCTGGTCGGCGGTGGGTTCGGTCGTCGTTTGATGCCGGACTTTGTGGTCGAAGCAACACATATCTCCAAAGCCATCGGCGCGCCGGTGAAAGTGGTGTGGACACGGGAAGACGATATGCATCACGATTTCTATCGCCCCGCCAGCTATCATCGCTTTGAGGCGGGAATCGACAAAAACGGTCAAGTGACGGTGTGGAAACATCATCTTGTTGCGCCTTCGATTTCCGCACAATTGTTTGGCGCAGGAGAGCAACAAGGTAATCCCGATGCCGTCGATGGCGCCGCGCAAATTCCTTATACCATTCCCAATATTCTCGTTGACTATGTGATGGCAAATACCGCGGTGCCGGCTGGTTGGTGGCGTTCCGTGTACAACACGCAGAATGCGTTCGTCAACGAAAGTTTTATGGATGAAATTGCCGATGCCGTTGGCGCCGATCCCTACGAGTTGCGCCGGCGCTTATTGCCGGAAGGCTCGCGCCTGCGCGGTGTGTTGGAGCTTGTGGCGAATAAAGCCGGATGGGGAAAGCCAGCAGTCACCGGAAGATCGCGCGGTATTGCTTGCCATTTCTGCTTCGGCAGTTACTTCGCCGAGGTCGCCGAAGTTTCTGTGGACAATGCCGGCAACGTGCGCGTGCACAAAGTAGTGGTTGCGCTTGACTGTGGCCCGATTGTTCATCCCGATCTTATTCACTCGCAAGTCGAAGGTGCCATCGCACTCGGTTTGAGCGCCGCTTTGAAGGGTGAAATTACGATCGACAAAGGTCGTGTTGTGCAAAGTAACTTTGATGATTATCCCTTGCTCACACTCGAGGAGATGCCAAAAGTGGAAGTGCATATTCTTCCAAGCACCGAAAAGCAAGGCGGCATCGGCGAACCGGGGCTTCCTCCGATTGCGCCGGCAGTTTGCAACGCCATCTTCGCGGCCACCGGCAAGCGCATCAGGAGACTGCCGATTCGGGCCGAAGATTTGAAACGAAGCTTCTAAGAAAGTTATTGACCGGTCGCTGTGGGTCCATTTGATTTATTGTGGATGGAGGACGCAAGCCTGCGGCCGAAGGCGGCCGGTCAATCTTACCGTCTGCAACGCCATCTCTTTGTGACTGAAATGCGCATCAGGAGATTGCCCATAGAGAAAGCGATGGAAAATTTAAGAACTCATCCGGCGGAAGGAGTGCAAACGCCCCTATCGGCTATTCTGAAGGACTTTCAATTCATCCTGCTCAAAAACTGCGGCCACAAGCTCTGGATCGAACGACCAGCAAAGGACAAATTTTACGAAATTCTCAGAGAAGAAATCCGAAAATGACCAAGGTATTGATCTTTGTCATTGTAACGGTGTGTCTCGCGTTTCTTTCCAGACGCACGTTTCGATATCCCAACTCACACGGATTCTACAGATTTTTTGCGGCGGAGTCGATACTCGCGCTGATCGTCGTGAATGCCTCGGCGTGGTTTCGTGAACCGTTCGCGCCGCGACAGCTCGTATCCTGGCTTCTGCTCTTCGGCTCGGCCGTTCTGGCCGTTCACGGCTTTGCACTCCTGCACCGCCTCGGAAAACCGAGTGGTACGAAGAGTGGCGATGCAGATTTTTCGTTCGAAAAGACGACAACATTAATCCGGAGTGGCGCGTATAAGTATATCCGGCATCCGCTTTATGCCTCGTTGCTGTTGCTGACCTGGGGTGCTTTTTTGAAAAATGTCAAATTCATCGTGCTGTTGCTCGCCGCGTGCGCAACCGCCTTTCTGGTGGCAACGGCGCTGGCAGAAGAAAAGGAGAATCTCGCGAGGTTTGGAGAAGAATACGCGGAGTATATGAAGACGACAAAACGGTTTGTCCCGTTTGTAATGTAAAGCTGCGTTAGTCCCCTATCAACAAAATCTTTGCGTTTTTAGCAAAGATTTTAAGAGACAAAATAATTTTAAAATTATTTTGTCTTTAATCATTTTGTCTTTTTGGCTGTGCCCGTAGGGTTCCGGCTTGTCCGGGTGAAGCTGTAAGCGCCAAAAACACAGAAAAAATCTGAAAGTTTTATAACACCAGCGGATAGACTGCGTCTGTAGAAGTAAATCCAACAGATGTTTTTATCCAATGGTTTTAATCTATCCGTTGGAGAAAATTTTTTTGGAAATAACTATGGAGACATCACTCCTTGCGAAAATCATCATTCTCGGCGGATACGGCAACACCGGGGCGCTCATTGCAAAGTATCTTCTTCAGGAAACCAATTGTGAGATCGTGTTGGCGGGGAGAAATAAAGCCAAAGCCGAGCAGTTCGCCGTTGAACTAAACAAACAGCATCAATGTGATCGAGTTTCCGGCGCATTTGCCGATGCTTCTGATGCGGAAAGTCTCAAGCCTGTCTTCGCGAATGCGAATATGGTCGTTGTCGCTTCGAGCACAACACAATTTACGCAGCAGATCGCAGAGGCAGCGCTGGCTTCGCGCTGTGATTATTTTGATATTCAGTTTTCCAATGCCAAAATCGACCACCTGAAATCCATCGAGAATGAGATTCTCTCTGCCGGATTGTGTTTCATCACCGACGGCGGCTTTCATCCCGGTCTGCCTGCCGTGATGATCCGCCATATCGCTGAAAAATTTGACCAGCTTCAGCGAGCGCGTGTGGGCAGTGTCATCAAAATCAACTGGCGGGAATTGTCGCTTGGCGATGCGACGTTCGCGGAGTTGATTGAATTCATGAACGACTTTTCCGGTGCAGTTTTCAAAAATGGCAAATGGCAGAAGGTGCGATGGCTCGGCATGTTCGATACGATTTGGATGGATTTCGGCGGGCCTTTCGGAAAAAGCTATTGTGTGCCGATGCCGATCGAAGAAATCAACAGCTTGCCCGCGAAGTATCCCAGCCTGCAAGATACCGGCTTCTATGTCGGCGGTTTCAACTGGTTCGTCGATTGGCTCGTCTTTCCCGTCATCTGGCCATTGTACAAATTGTTTGGCAAGAGAGCCGTGAAGCCGCTCGGCAAAATTTTGGGATGGGCCTTGAGAAATTTTTCCAAGCCACCCTTCGGCACTCGCCTGAAAGTCGAAGCCTCCGGCGTGAAGGATGGCGAGAAGAAATCGCACAGCCTGATTTTGTCTCATGCCGACGGTTATGTCTTTACCGCGATTCCCGTAGTCGCAACACTTTTGCAGTATTTGGACGAGTCGGGCCGAAAGCCCGGTCTGTGGACACAGGCGCATTTCGTGAAACCCAAGCGGATGATGCGTGACATGCAGAGAATGGGCATTGCGTTGATTGAAAACGCATTTTAATCCGCACAATTCAGACGAACCGGAACCAAGCAAAAAAACACACGCCAAGACGCGAAGACTCTGCAAAGAGTTTACCACGAAAATGCCGTAGCGCAGGCTTCATTTTCATCGCGATGGGCTACGCCCGTAGGGTGTGCAAGCGTACAAGGCAATTCTTCCAGAATAACATCCTGTTCAGCTGGCTAAATTCTTACGCATTTGAAAACTACAATCTTCAAGGAGTTCAAATATGAAAACAACGAAAGATGTTACCGCTATCGAAACATTGGATTCGAGTAGAAAAAGTCTTTATAAAGTCGGTTTCTGGTCAGCCCTTGTTGCATTTGTGGGGGCATTCGGATATTCCGTTGCTCAAATCTTGCAGCTTGTAAGCCTTGTTCGTTATCCATTGGATGCGATTCTCATTTATGGATTTTCGCTGTGTATCGCCACGCCATTTATTCTTGCAATGCTGGCACTTCACTACCTGACGCCGAGTGAGAAGAGATTCTGGAGCCACGCCGCCCTCCTTTTCGCGCTCATGTACGCTTTGTATGTCAATTTGAATTACGTTGTTCAATTGGCGACGGTGATCCCCAAATCACTCCAAGGCGCTTTGGACGAGATTCGTGTTCTCGATCAAACGCCGCACTCGCTTTTCTGGGATGTCGATGCGTTGGGATACATATTCATGGGTTTGGCGACTTTATTTGCCGTGCCGGTTTTTGCGAAAACCGGGCTGCAGAAATGGCTCAGATGGTTTTTTCTGGCAAATGGGTTGATTACCCCTGTGATTGCCTTCGTTTATTTCTACCCGAGTTTCTCCACGGCTTTACTGCTTCTTGGCTCACCCTGGCTCGTTACTGCGCCAGGGTCGATCTTGTTGCTCACAATTATGTTCAAAAGGAGTCAACCATGAAAGGTAAAACCGCAGGTTTCGTATTCTTGGGAATCTGTGTGATTCTCGCCGCTTTGCTGCTTGCAAAGGCGATTACTCCTTTTCAGAGCGGAACTGTTTTCGCTATCGCCCTCATTCTGCTTGGCGGACTCTCAGGTGGCTTCCGAAAAAGTAAGCGCAGTGGGTAGACAGTCATGCACAGAACCATCGTGTGTTTGGCCATGATCATGGCATGGTTGAGCTGCACACCGATCCAGCAATTCCAAATACCTTCGAGGGAGATTGGAATTGCAGCCCAGGACAGTCTGTCGAAATTGGAAACGCGATTTCAAAAAATTCTTGATCATGCCGTTAATGAGCATCAACTCGTCGGTGCCCAGATCTCCATTAGACTTCCTGACGGCAGTATATGGAACGGCGCCAGTGGCACGACGGATTTAGATCGTCGTGAGCTGATGAAGCCAAGCCACGTTATCCGCATCGGCAGCCTCGCCAAGACCTACACTGCCGTTGTGGTGTTTCGTTTGATTGAAAGAGGCGTACTGGGATTGGACAGCACCATCGCCCGCTGGTTGCCGGAATACAAGCAGGCGCCTCGCATAACACTCAGAATGCTGTTGAGCCATGCGAGTGGAATTCCTGACCTGTTGGGCATGCGCGTGATGCTGGCTTCATCAATGAATAGCAGAAAGGTGTGGACACCCGATGAGTTGCTCGATATGATCTGTGCGCGTCACCTTGAGTTTGAGCCTGGCACCGAACATCGTTATTCGAATTCGAATTACGTTCTGCTCGGGATCATTGCTGAACGTGCAACCGGCAAATCTTTGCGCGCCTTGTACCGTGACGAAATATTTTCCCCGTTGTCTTTGCACGACACTTACTTTCTAGCAACTGACCATCCTCCACCGGAACTTGTTACGGGATATGATAGAAGTCTCATCCCTTTGCCAGGCTGGCACGTGACCAAGCCGGATAACACCGCGTGGAGCTCGTGCGCGTATGCTTCGGGTGCCATGGCCGCCACCGCTTCAGACGTTTTGAGATTTTTTAGCGCAATTCTGAATCGCGAAATCATCAGCGACCAATCCTTTCGGTTGATGACCGAATTTATAAAGGCGAAGCATCCAAAAGACAAGTATCTCGAAAACTTTGGTATGGGTTTATTTCAATATGGTGACTACTACCGAAGAGCGTATGGTCATCTCGGTTTGTTCATCGGTTCGGAAGCCATTGCGATTTTTTCTCCTGAAAAGGAATTTATACTTGTCTTTCTGGCGAACGTGTCAAGGATCAAGAACAGCGATGCCATTATTCAAAAGTATCTCGATATGATTGTCGGGCACAATGGCGGCTAACTGCCAAGCTGTTACATGACGTGGTCAGAAATTAATTCGGCCACTGCCACAGCGAAACAACGCAGTGGGAGTTTGAATGTTTACGTTTGCAAATGCGATACTTTTTGCCGGAGCGGCGCAAGGGTTGATTCTGGCCGGTTTGCTGCTTCTCAAGCGCAGGGGCAACCTCATCGCCAACAGAATCCTCGCCGGAGTATTGGTGATTTTGTCCGCCTCCATCCTCCTGCACGCGCTCTCACACGCCGGTGTTCTGCCGCTGGCGGACGATCACAAAGTGCTCGTCGGCCTGTTGATGATCTTGTGCGCGCCTCTCGTTTATCTTTATACCGCCGCACTCACCACATATCGGTTCCGGGTTGAGAAAAAACTTATGCTCCATCTCTTTCCATTCGGTGCAGCATTCTTGTTCGGCGTGCCGTTGCTGATTGCGGCTGGTGATCTCCGGGTACGGGCTACGCTGACTGGAGTGTTGGAGGCCTTGGCTCTCGCCGTTGTCCTCGTTTACATCATTGCAGCCAACAACGCGCTTTTGCGGCATGCGCGAGTGATCAGGAACAATTTCTCCTCGCTTCAAAAAGTCAATCTCAACTGGCTACGCGTGTTCGTCGCCTCGCTCACGCTTTTCTGGATATTCGCGGGGCTGTTTGACACGTTTTTCAAGACCGCAAGTTGGGATGTCGTGTGGGCAGCAAGCTGCGTTGTGATCTATCTCATTGGCTACTTCGGTTTCATGCAGCCCGAGGTGTTCTCGGCTCCTGTCTTCGATCCGAAAGTCGTGCTCTCACCGGACGCTCCGAAATACGAAAAATCATCGCTCACGCCCGAAATGGCGGAGGCGCAGTTCCGAAAACTTGTGACCGTGATGGAGAAGGAGAAACTCTATCTGGATAAGGATTTCGGCCTTTCACGCCTGGCGCAACAGTTGGGCATTCCTCTCCACCACCTCTCGCAGATTATTAATGAAAAAACCGGCTCGAATTTCTATGATTATATCAATGCCCAAAGGATCGAGGAAGCCAAGCGGCTGCTGCGCGATCCCCAAATGAGCCACCGGAGCATCGCGTCTGTTGCGTTCGATGCGGGGTTCAACTCGCTCTCGGCATTCAACGCTGCATTCAAAAAATTCGTCAAATCCACTCCCTCGCAGTTTCGCAAACAGCTTTCCGCGCCGATAGGATAATCTGACGACCTTATCGGATGGAGAGGATTCAGCGCCTTTCCTTCGTTATCATGGCGAGAACCAATAACGAAGGAGGCTATATGAACAACCAAAAAAGTTTGTCCAAAGGCCTGGCCGCCTCGGCATGGCTGGCCTACACGGTGATCGTGTTCGAGATTCTCTACATGATTAGCCCGTTTGCTCTGTATTACTATTCCCTGTACGCGCCGCCGCTGCGCTGGCTGCAATCGCACGAGGCTACTGCATTTCTGACGCTCAGCATTTTGCCCCACTTCTCGCACCAAAGCAGCATCGTGATCTCCGTTTTGCAGCTCATCGCCTGGCCAATGATACTGATCGGACTTATTCTCTTTCTCATCGGCTTTCTTCAAATTTATTGGGCTAAGCTCAGAGGGACCGGAAATGTCTCGGGTGGCCTCTACCGGGTGATCCGCCATCCTCAATACGCGGCGCTGGCGCTGGTCGGGCTGGGATGCACGATCTATTGGCCGCGGTTCATCGTGTTCCTGATGTACGCCACCATGCTCTTTCTCTACTACTTTCTCGCGAAGTCGGAGGAGGAGCGCTGCCTGCAACGATTCGGCGAATCCTATCAAAAGTACCTCGACCGCACCGGAATGTTTCTCCCCAAAACTCTGGGAAACAAGCTCCCAAGGATTCCCGCCCTTCTTCCGAAAGCGGGTGCGCCGAGGATTTTCGCATTGCTTGCCGTATACGTTCTTTACATGGGCATCGTTGCCGCCGCCGGCTTTGCCGTGCGAGACTTTGCGCTGTCGCGTATCACCGCGATCTGTACTGACGATCAAGCTGCGGTTTCTGTTGCGCCGCTTGAAAAAGAAAAAGTAGCGGAAGCAATCCGCATTGTAACCGATGATTTGACCGTGCAATCGATGCTTGCCAACCGAGTCGCACACAAGCTCCTGCTGTACGTCGTGCCGCAGGAGTGGAATATCCCGGAGCTTGGGCTGAAAGGCGCAGGACACACTCACGATGTGCTGGGAAATCCCGGCAGTCATGGCAATTCCTCTCGCTTCAACCGCGACTCTCTTGTCGTCCTGATCACCAAGCCGATCCTTGCGACTCCCGAGGCGCGAGGGGAAGACATCGTGAAGAACAGCCTCAGCTTCGATCCGATTCTGGAGGTTCTCGTCGATGTGAAACAAAATAGTGTTGTGAAATTCTCAAAGAGGATGAACAGAGGGAAATGGGACGGGATTCCGGTTCCGATCTTTTAACGCGGAGTCGCTATGAACAATAATAAAATCAACTTTTTGGGGTTGGCTGCAAAGACAGCCGTTGTACACACCATTACCTACTTTTTCATGGGAATTCTCGCGGCGACTTTTCTGAACTATGCCGAACGATTCGCGCGTCCCGAGATGACGTGCTGGATGCGGCAACTCAATGATCCACTCATTATGGCCGGGCCACTATTCCAGCCGATTCGCGGTTTGATCTTTGCGCTGGCGTTCTATCCTTTACGAGAAATATTTTTCGGAAAGAAAAACGGCTGGCTGGTGATGTGGTGGACTTTGGTGGCGTTGGGGATTCTCTCGACTTTTGGGCCACCACCGGGATCGATTGAAGGCATGATTTACACTCGCATTCCGTTGCCAGATCAGTTGGTGGGCTGGTTGGAAGTTGTACCGCAAGCACTGCTGCTTTCCGCCATTCTTTTTTATTGGATGAATCATCCGGAGAAGAAATGGCTGAATTGGGTGATGGGCGTGGTTTTCTTTGTGATGCTCCTGATGCTCGTCGCCGGTCTGTTGACACGTTAGTCATTTCGGCAAAGCTCTTCCGCCGAAATTCACCGAAGTCGCCGAGTGTCGCCGAATAACTTTGGCAGGATAATTTATCGGCGGAATTATTTCAAATCACTCTGCCATGAAATTATTCTGCCAAAAACTTTCAGAATTTCATTCTGCGTTTGATTCTCTAATTTACACAAAGTAAGAGAAAGAATTATCATGGAAACGAATGTATTTATGGACAAGTCGATTCAGCCGGACGACCGCCGTCTCGCACGCGTGCTCGGCGAAAGCGCCACATTCTGGGAAGCGATCAAGCAGCACATCTTCCAAAGACACGGCGAGGTCACTGAAGAATGGAAATTCTACAACGCCAAATCCGGCTGGATATTGAAAGTGTTGCTCAAGAAGCGCAATCTCTTTTTCTTCGTTCCATTGCCGGGATTTTTCCGGGTGGCTTTTGTGTTCGGCGACAAAGCGGTAGCGGCAGTTGCAAAAAGTGATTTGCCGGAAGCCATAAAGATTGAATTAAAGAATGCGCGAAAATATGCGGAAGGCCGGGGCATTCGCATTGAAGTCAAATCTCAGGAAGAGGTCGAGCACGTGAAGAAATTGATCGACCTCAAAGTCAGCAATTGAAAGGAAAAAGTCGGAAAGCCCAGCCGCTGGAATACCGTGCGGGCGCTGCGCATTCTGAAATGGTACGAACGATGAACAACGGTCAGTAGCGCCCCGCCGTCGCGGGGCAGTCAGGCTGCGCCTGCAGGGATGACTGCGCTATGGTGTTCCATCTATAACTGAGTGATTACCAACTTTTCAAGGAGAAAATCAATGATACTCCGCTACACTTTGGCTTGGTTCATTTTGGTTATTGCCGCGATTCTCAATGGCGCGATTCGTGAGGCGGTCTACAAGAATGCATTGGGCGACTTGCGCGCCCATCAACTTTCCACGCTCACCGGTATCATTTTGTTCGGCGTGATCATTTGGGGATTGAGTCGTTTGTGGCCGCTGCCATCAGCCAAACAGGCGTGGACTGTAGGCTTCATCTGGCTGGCGCTGACCATTGCTTTTGAATTTCTGTTCGGGCATTTTGTGATGGGGCATCCATGGAGCAAACTCTTCCACGATTATAACATCTTTGAAGGCCGGGTGTGGCTGCTCGTGCTGATCTGGACGACGGTCGCGCCTTATGTTTTTTACAAACTGCGGTGAATGAAAAATCCTGCTGCGGATGTCTGAATCCCACAACGTAAGTTGTGGGCTGCGCCCGTAGGGTTCTTGAGGGCACAAAGCTATACGTAGCTCAAACCCTTCAAGTACACACAGCCGACAGCCGTAGGCTTACGCTGTGAGATTGTGAGGGGTTGGACGCCACGTTAACGTTGTAGCACTCACCACCTGAGTCGTCTTCAGACGACTTTCAATTATGAGCCTGCGATTTCAATCGCAGGCTAAAGGAGATGGATGAATTATGTTGAATGACGAAATTAAACGAAGAGATTTCCTCAAAACGCTGCTTGCTGGCGTCTCCACGCTCGCGCTGGACTGGAGTGTTTTGCCACGAGGTATTCATGCGCAAAAAAGCGAGAATGAGTTTGACGCTATCATCATCGGCTCCGGTCTCGGCGGCCTGACTTGCGCCGCGGCGTTTGCACGACAGGGATTCCGACCACTGGTTTTGGAGAAGCACGACCGACCCGGTGGATATGCCACCACCTTCAAACGCCCCGGTGGATTCGAGTTCGATGTGTCGCTGCATTCCATCACGGTGGGCGAACGCGATGGCATTCATAATCTCATTCCCGGATTCCCGGAAATCCGCGACGTTGAGTTTGTGCCACATCCCAATCTGTACCGGGCCATTTTCCCGGATTACGACATTCGCGTGCCGCAGAGAAATCTCAAAGCTTACACCGAACTGCTCACTGGCTGCTTCCCGGAGGAAAAGGCGGGCATCGAGGGACTGATTGCCGACATGCAAGGTCTGTTCAGCGACATCAACAAATTCTCGCGCGCACAGGGCCAGGTGGACATGATGCGCTTTCCGGTTGACTTCCCGTTTCTGTTCAACTGCTACAATAAAACCTGGGCACAGATGGTAGATGCCCGCCTCCAAAATCCCAAACTCAAAGCCATCGTCTCTGCGCTGTGGGGATATTATGGACTACCGCCCTCGCAGCTCGCCAGCTTCTACTACGCCTTGCCGACCATTGGCTACCTCGAACACGGCGGATTCTATCCGCGCGGCCGCTCTCAGAAAATCAGCAACGCCTTTGTACAGTTCATCGAAGAAAAGGGCGGGCAGGTTTTGCTGAATCAGCGCGTCACTGAAATCTTGATGAAAGATCAGAGTGCTTACGGTGTCCGGACCGAAGATGGAAAAGAGTACAAAGCCAAAGTGGTGGTTTCAAACGCCAATGCGTATGACACATTTCACACGATGATGCCGCCGAATGCCGCTCTTGCCGAGTATCTCGCGCGCATGGAGAAGTTCAGCGTCAGCCTCTCGAACTTTCAAATCTTTCTCGGATTGAAGAAGGATCTGATCCGCGAAGTTGGCATCAAAGATACGGAAATCTTTTATGAGACCGGCTATGACGCCGAGGCCGGTTATCGCGCCGCGCTCAACGCCGAAGTAGAAAACGGCGGCTACGGCATGATGCTCTATGACAACCTTTATGATGGCTATTCTCCGAAAGGCAAGAACACGCTCACCATTATGACGTTGCAGGGCTATGACCATTGGCAAAAGTATGAAGCGGATTATTTCAGCAACAAGAAAGAAGCGTATCGCGCTGAAAAGGAGCGCATCGCAAACATTCTTATTGACAAGGTTGAGCAAACGCTGTTGCCCGGTCTGCGTAAGGCCATCGCCGTAAAAGAGATCGGCACGCCGCTGACCAACGTGCGCTATACCGGCAACTATCGCGGCGCGATCTACGGCTGGGATCAAACGCTCGACAACTCAGGACCGCAGCGCCTGCCCCATGCCACACCGATCAAAAATCTTTATCTCGCCGGTGCCTGGACCCAGCCCGGGCATGGCTACGGCGGCGTGATTGGCAGCGGGTTGCAATGTTTTGGTGAGATCATGAAGAGTTGGTGAAGCGCATTTAAAGTACAATGGAGAGAAGCCATGCTAAAAAGACCTCTCATTATCATAAAATAGGAGAACGATATGAAGAAAGTCACGAAGATTGTAATCGGCATCGGCGCTGCCCTTGTCATCGTCGTCGTTGCCTCTGTGGCTCTGTTCATGTATTACATGATGCAGGGTCCGGATTTGACGAAATACGAGCATCTCAAAAATCCGAAGATCTCAACGGCGCCGAATCAGAAGATGATCGTGGTCGAGGCCAAAGGCGAGCCGAACGTTGCCGGCAAGAAGGCGTTTGGCTTGTTGTTCCAAATGTATTTCAAGATGAAGGACACGCCAAAAGATTTCAGACAACTCGCGCCGCGGGCGCGCTGGCCGGTCGCTTCTGACACGCCCAAAACGGAATGGGTGGGTTTATATGCCATGCCCGTTCCCGAAACCACCACTGAGCTTCCGCCTTATGAAGCCGCGCCGGATTTAAAGGTCGCATTGACAACCTGGGAATATGGCGAGGTGGCCGAGATTCTGCACCTCGGGCCTTATGACAAAGAGCAACCCGCCATCGCACGGCTCATGGAATTCGTCAAAGCGCAGGGCTATGAGGTTATCGGCGCGCATGAAGAAGAATACCTCAAAGGCCCGACGATGTTTTCCAAGGGCGATCCCGAAAAGTATGTTACGATCATTCGCTATCGCGTGAAAAAATCCGATCAAATGTAAAACTCTACGGGCAGTCCACGCGGTTCGAAAACGCACACGGAGAAAGCTTTTTTCGCGGGTGTTTTTGATCCGTGGGTAAACTCTTGGGTCTTTATAACGAGGCCATCCATGATCAAATTTCTCCTCTGGTGCATTCTGTTCGTCTTGTGCTGGCCGTTGGCACTGCTGGCACTGGTACTCTATCCAATTGTCTGGCTGATCTTGCTGCCGTTTCGCATCGTCGGCATCGTCGTCAACGGCGTGCTGGAACTACTTTGGGCAATTGCGACGCTGCCTGCGCGGTTGTTGCGCGGCCGGCCGCGCGCCTGATCTCAGACATAAACTTGTGCGCGGAGTGAATAAATGAAGCGACTCCTTGTCTACTTCATCTCAGCTTCCCTACTGGTTCTCGCCGCCTTTGTCGTCTTTCGTATCTTCGTTCGGCGCGACTACCAGCGCAAGGGGCAGCTCACGTTAAAACCTTGAGCTGTTGACTACCAAGAGGAGGACTGCAATGCCCAAGTTTGCCGTGTATTATGTGCCTGAAGAAAACACAAAGTTCTATTCTCTCGGTACGCAAATCCTCGGATACGATGTCCGAAATCGCCTATCTATCGAGATGCACCGGGACCTGCAAGACCGCATCGGCACATTTGAAAAAGATTGGGTGAAAAACGCGCGGCCTTTTGGATTTCACCTTACGATTATTGATGCAATCGATTTCGATTACGATGACATCCAGCGCATTGAACGCGAGATAGATAATATACTGAATTGCTTCAACCCCGCCCATCCTTTCGTGCTGCAACGGCGTGATAAAGACTTCGTAACCTTTGGTGATCCTCCAGCGTATTGGGGCAGGCAGCTATGCGTCTTGCGCTATGATGCTAATGATTACCTGAAGATACTCCAAACCCTTCTTGTCGCGCGCGTCAATCCTCTCGGAATTGGTTCAGGATACCTGCAGAGTTATCTCAAAAATCCCGAAATGTATGAGCGCGAACCCTATAAGGCGCATAGAACAAGAAAGTTCTACAGTCCCACCATCCTGGATGACTACAGTCCACATTTTACGCTGCTGAATCCCTACACCGGGAAAGACCACCAGAGATTGAGAGACCTTTTCACCGAGATGTTCGGTCACTTCCCGGTCATATTGGTGAACTCGATTTGCTTGTTGGTTCAGATGCACGAGGATGACAACTGGGTGATTCATGGAGAATTCAAACGTGAATCGTATCCTGCACCGCTTCACGCAGATTTCAAGGAGCAACGATGATTGAGGCTTTAATGACTGAACTTCAACATACCATCGCAACCACCGCGGGTTCTCGGCATCCAAAGCCGGAACGGCGGTTTCACAAGGACGACAAGTATGTGTCCTATGGCCTAAAGACTTCCGATTTTCACAAGATCATGAAAGCGTTTCGCCCACGCTTTCTCGCGCTTTCGCTGCAGGAGCGCTTGAATTTGGCGGCAAAACTGCTCGCTGAGCACATTGGTGAATTGGGACACGCCGGAATTCACATTGTTGCCCTCAGCGTGAAAGAGTTGAAACCAAAACATTTTTCTTTTTTGGATCGCCTTGCGAATAATTTCCGAAGCTGGTCACACGTCGATCACCTTTGCAGCGAAGTGATGCAACCTTTGCTGTGGAAATATCGTAAAGAAGCGCTGGCATTCTTGGAGAATTGGAGCCTCTCCTCGAATCGCTGGAAGCGACGAGCGAGTGTGGTGGCGTTCACACGGAAGGTGGGAGAATCGGGGGAGTTTACCGAGGAGGTATTGCGGCTGTGTGAAAATCTGATTTGGGATGAGGATGATATCGTTCAAAAAGGAGTGGGCTGGGCGCTGAAGGACAATCTGCGCTCGGCGTCTGAAAAAATATTGCCCTACATCAAAGAGCTGCGACGGAAAGGCGTATCGTCAACGATCACATTGTACGCAATTCGGGATTTGAAGGGCGCACAGCGGCAAGCGGTTCTCGGGGTGATGAAGGGTCCAAGGCAAAAGAATTTGAAACGAGAATGAGTGGTAACAGAAACGTTTTTTAATAGTTTTGCTCCCTACGGGCGCAGGCTTACGCTGTGAGTTTATGCGGCGGCCCATGAAAGTGAAAAATTTTGCCGAATTCGAATCTGCTTATGTAGTTGCAACGAATTTAAAGAAACGGAGAACGGTATGGGATTCAAAAAAGCTCTGATTACAGGTATAGTGGCAGGCCTCGCGATGGGGCTTGCTCTCTTCCTCGTGGGCGCGATAGCCGCGCGTGTGACTTATGGGCCGCAGTTTGCCCCTGAAGGAAAATTTGAGCCGCAGCAGTTGAATCCATTTTATTTCTTCTGGACAAAGATTGCCATAGGCGTATTCTTCGGCCTCCTGATGACCTTGCTGTACGAGGCGCTGCCGTTATCGCGGCGCATTGCGAGCGTTGCCGGAGGACTCAAATATGCCTTCTGGCTTTGGCTGGTCGTTTACTTGTGGGGTTTATCGCATCCATTGGTTTACGAGAAGGTCATGCTGAGGCACCAGTTGTTCTGGACGATTTATACGCTTGGCGGGTTCCTCGGATATGGGGCGATGCTCGGCTGGATGTATAAAAGAGGCGGGATTTAACCCCGATAATTCACACGGTACGTAAATTGACCCCGTGAGATACTGTTACGCTTATTATCTCACGGGGTTGGCTCAAGCCCAAAAATATGGTTCATGAATTATCGGGGTTAATATGGCGACAGCGACAACGGCCACCGTGCCGGTTTTTCTTTTGGAGTTTTCATAATTTTTTTTACCTAAATCTTTGGCACGTGAGGAATATCATTCTCTCCGCAGCTAAAGAGGTAGCCGTAGAAGACGGAGCTCAACAAACCAAGGGAGAGCGACATGTTCATTGGCCATTATGCCGTTGCGTTGGCAGCCAAAAAAGCAGCGCCCAAAGTTTCTTTGGGTACGCTCATTTTATCCGCCCAATTCATCGACTTGCTCTGGCCCATCTTTTTGCTTCTCGGCCTTGAGCACGTCCGCATCGATCCCGGCAACACCGCCTTCACCCCGCTCGACTTTTATGATTATCCCATCTCGCACAGTCTCCTCGCGGTAATGGGTTGGTCCCTCGGCGTTGGGCTGATCTACTTCATCGCCCGCCGTTATGCGAGAGGGGCCTGGATACTTGGAGCCTGTGTCGTGAGCCATTGGCTGCTCGACGCTGTTACGCATCGCCCGGACTTGCCTCTTTTCCCCGGCGGCAACACTCATATCGGCCTCGGCTTGTGGAATTCGTTTGCTGCCAGCGCGTTGGTGGAACTGGTGATGTTTGTTGCCGGAATCATTATGTATGCGCGCACCACAACGGCGTTGGATCGTACCGGCCGTTACGCATTTTGGGCACTCGTTATATTCCTCGGTCTAATCTGGGTCAGTAACATGTTGAGTCCCCCGCCGCCGAACGAGACCACTATCGCGATTGCGTCATTGTCACTCTGGGTAATCGTTCCATGGGCGTATTGGATTGACCGCCACCGCCAAATTGCAGCCGACCAATGAACAGGCAAATCGTCACGCGGGCGGCTCTCGTCTCAGCGGGGCAAACGAAAAAAGAGGAGGCCGCCCAATGCTGCTGACTTTTTAAAAAGCCGGAACCATTTGGCTGCGCCCGTAAGAGGCAAAATCATTTACAAGCTTGATCCGAGCTTGAAACTGTTGAGTTGGTTTGAACAAAAGCAAAGCCTGTCCGGGTGCCCACCGTGGCGCGAAAGGCGGACCAGTAACAGAGAAATGAAAGACAGAAACGTGAGGCGTATTATCAAAAAATGCTCACCATGGTGCAACCAGAAGCCGTTGACATCTTTTGCTGGATGCTGTTGCCTTGAATTCCCTACTTCAAACCCGTTTAGAAATAATACAGATACTTGATCTTGAACACACCGACCCGATCCGTTACATGCAAACGATTGGGAAGAGGATGGCCTGCAGAATCGTACTCATCGCTGCGGTCGCGGATTTCGTTGATGGCAAAATAAATCCAGCTTTTGGGAGAGAAGTTGTAGGAGAATAGGAATCCCGCGATCACTCGCTGAATCCCATCGGTCGAGCGAACGTAGACATTGTCGACATACGTGCGGATGTTGAGATTGTTGATCGGTGTCAGTGAAAAGTAAGGTCGCGCATTCCATGTGACATCTTCGATTTGATTGTCCGGATCTTCCTCGACAAAAGCATTGAGCGAGGTACCCACCTCGAGCACTTTCAGCATTTGCCAATTGAGAGAACTGCCCATCCAGGAATAAAAGGCCAAATAATCCCGCGCAAAATTGTACGTCCTGGCATAGCCTCCATAAAGATTCGCGTTCCATTTCGGCGAGATGTTGAACCAGGAGGAGTAGTCAATCTCATAGGAAGTGAATTTTTTGTTCTGATCTTTCGAGCGGCCACTAATGAACGTGATTTCATAGCCCCAGTTCTTGCGGAATTGCATGTTGAACCCAAGCACTGCCGAGCGATCGGTATACGCATCGACGCGCTCGTAATTCAGTGAACCGCCGGTATAGATCAATATTTGTCTGATTGTCCCCTCGTTGAAATACCAGCGCGGGCCGGGAATTGCTGTCAGCTCGCCGGTACCCTTCCACGGCACAAAACCAACCTGGTTGACATCAAAGTCTTTGCGGATATATCTGCCGCGCACCCCCGTAATCCAATTTTCTTTGAGCTGAAAAAATCCCGCGGAACAGCCAAAATCACCTTGATCATTTTTGAAAGAGCGCGCCAGTTGATACGAGAGCTGCCAGTCGGAGGTGCGGAACGCGCCATCGATATCGAGAACGCCATCGAAGTCTTCTTCGGTGCGTTTGCCGACAAACAACATGCCGACGGAGGAGTTGCCGAGGATTTGTTTTTTGATCCTGGCTGAAGCGAAAGCGGCGCGGGGCTCGGTTTCCTTCTCGCCATTTACAGTATAATCTTGCTCACCGGTCAGCGCCAGAAAACCTCCGTACTCCCACGATCCGAGGCGGCCAAAGGCTTTTGTTCCAAACAACAGCAGCACTTCATTGCCGTCCGGCAGCTTCTTGCCAATGCGCCGCGAATAGAACAGCTCGAGCGGGCGATAGAACCCGGTGTTGTGCTGCCGGCCCGAAGGCATGAATATTTCATTCCCTTCGGTAAAAAAAGGCCGGCGCTCATCGAAGTACGATTCATACCGCGAGATATTGAAAGAAAACGGGTCGGCTTCAATTTGCGCGAAGTCGGGATTGGCGGTCAGTTGGAAAGTCAATCGCTGCGAGGGATTATAGAAAATGTCAATGCCGGCATCGGGATTCACATCGTATTTGCTATCGCGCGAATACGTGGCTTTGGCAATGCCAACTGGATAAACTTCCAAATTCAATCCTTTGACCGACGGCCGAAAATCTTGAAACATGAGTTTGCCGAATTTCGAGATGCGCTGGCCCTCGTTTTCTTCATAGCGACACCAATAAATATCCTCGGTGCGCGCCGGAATCCAACGGTCGAAATCCAAACCCCATTCGGTGAGATGTTCGTAGTACTGAATCGAGCGGTAGGGAATTTTCATTTCGATGACAAAGCCCCAGTCATGGACTTTGGCATCGGCAAACCAGACGCTGTCCCAACTGTAATCGCGGTTGCGGGCATCATCCAGCAGCCGGCAATCGGCACGCACGCCCGAGGCGGTTACGGCAAATTTGTAAGCCGTGCGCTTGTCGCCAAACGTATCGAGCATGAGCGAGACAATATCGCCACCAAAATCATCGAGCTTGCCGGTGTTCTTTTGAATATTCTTTTTTTCCTCATAGCAAACCATCAGGCAATACATGGCCTCCTCTGTGGTGAGCAGCTTGGCCACCGTTCTCACCGAGGGCTCTTTGCCGGCAAACGGCTGGAGCTGTACGAAATCGGCAACCGAATCGGCCTGATTCCAGACCGGGTCGATGACACCGTCAATAATGATGCCGGCGGAAATCTTTTTGAGGTGCAGGATTTTATCCGGGGCCGCTGCAAGAATGTTGGTTCCGATGAGGGTGATTGCAAAGATCAGCAATCGTCTTGGGCATTGGTGACGCATACGCACACTCCAGGATTGGTCTTGAACAAATCGAACCATCCCCGCTCACTGACGCGGCGGAAGACCGATGAAAGCTACGCACTCTCATTACGGTTTTGAGACATTTTTGTTTCGTACAAAAATAAATTTCAAGCGAAGAGAAACAAATTTCCGGATGCCCCCGAACGCTGAGTGCAAACATAATATTGGTGAGGCATTTTTTTCTGATTCACCGCTCAAATGCCATCAATCATCGGCACCTTGATTGGATGGCTGGTCCCTCGCCGGAGATGTTGCTTCGGTCATTTGTGCGACAGCCGCGAGGAGAGCGGCTTCCAACTCCTCGATATTCTGAAAGCGCTGCTGTGGATCTCGGTGAAGCGCCCGCAGCACGATCTCGTCACAGCTCGATGGCACGATTATGCCCGCTGAGTCATGGGCAATTGCGGAGGGCGGAGTAATTGTCACCGCTTCCCACTCGGCACAGCTGGCAGGGAGGTTGACCTGCGTAAAAGGATGCCGGCCGCTCAGGCATTCATAGAGTATCATACCCAAAGCGAAAATGTCGATTGTGACGCTGAGGGATTCGGGGAAATTTTCTGCAGGCTGAGTGGTTTCATGGAAAAGTCGTTCCGGCGCAACGTAATGCCAGGTTGTCTCTGTTATCTCGCCGAAACCAGGAACCAAGAAATCTGAAATCTTGATTCCCCAGGTTAAATTGCCACCGGGGAAATGCAGCGGCATGCGCCCGGGGAGCTGCGCGGGCAACATTTCGTCCATGGTTACCGGCTTCAGTTGCCAGACATTCGAGGGTTTGAGATTTCCATGGCTCACTCCATTTTGATGAGCATGGTCAAGGATGCGACAGACTGCAATCATCAAATGCAGAGCTTCTGCCGGAGACAAGCGTTGTTTCTTGTGCAGTGTCTGTGCCAGGTTTTCGCCTTCGATATATTCACGCACAAAGAAAAAGATTTCTCCGTGCACACCCATATCATGGATCAACGATACGCCAGGATGCTCGAGACGACCGAGGCAGCGAAGGTGACCGATTATCTTGGCAAATCGTGTCTTATCCTGGCGCCAGCGATGGTAAACTTCTGGGTACAGCGCCTTCAACACGACGGGCCGCTCGAGCGAACGGTCACGGGCCCGATAGGTTCCATAAGTCTTGCGTTCCTGAAATTTTTCGATAACCAGGAAACGACCCAGCGGAAGAGGCTTCCTTTCGTTGATATAATCGAGCGGATTATACCAAATCATCTCGTAAACCTCATCCCACAAGCCCGGCGCTCCCCAATACGCTTTCCCCCAGGATTTGGCAGTAAAGGCATCCACGCCAAGTGCCGACTCAAAGGTATGTCGATCCATTATCAAACGAGAGTTGAATGTCTCTCGCCCAAGGACGGGCATGGACTTGCCTTCCGGTGCAGGTAGCCTTGCATTTGCTTCCTCGCTTTCTGCCTGCAATAAGTGCAACGTATTGTAAAGCAATTCCAGGCCGAGGCGATTGTACTCGTTTTGATTTGCCTGAAACCCCGAACTGCGGGATCTGTCAATAGTATGCAGCGCGGCTTGCAGGACGATCCGGCGCTGTTCCGGTATCAAGAGATTGAAGCGTTCGACTTTTTTGAATAATTGTACAGCTTCGATAGCCAGGGTTCTGGGCTCAGGGCCAAAAACCAGCACACCGTCCCGCAAAACATAAAGGTCGACACGGAGGTTGGTGGACTCGAAATGCTGGACCACAAAATCGATGATGCTTTTTACCGGAGTATCCAATGCCTCCGGATGAGAAGTTTCTTCCACATTGTTTTTATTTCGTTCTGAAACAACCGTTGCAAGCACGAGCAGTGAGTGCACCGGTATTTCGCTTTGCGCTCGGAGAGTTTCGTTTGGATCACGCGAGGCGTCTTTTTCTGCGGCCGGAATTGGTGTTGAAACCGGCACGGGCTTCAATTGCTTCTCAGGCTTTTTGTTGCCGGGCAAATGCTCGAGCAAATCACGCTGCCAGTCGAAATCGCTGGCTGGCATCGCCAGGCGGCTGAGTTCCGGCACAAGACTGGGTTGTGTGGATGAGGCATTTGCCAGAACTTCCTCCAACGGCAAGTCATTTAGCAGCGAACGGTATTCAAAAGCCGGCAGGCCAACGCCAGGGCCTTTGTTCGGTTGGGGGGAACTCGTGTTGGCGGAAAAATTTTTGTCGCGCGAGAAAAACAAAGCCAATTGCAGGATGCAGTAATCCCGCACGGTTTCCAGGGTGCTCCTTGCATCGATGTTTGGCAATGAGGTTCGAATGAGCTGGAGGTCATTCTCGCTGCCCAAGGGGAAATCCACGTGGCCGGGTTTTTGCTTATGGTGTAAAATAATGGCATGTGCCAGCGTGCATGCGAGCGCGTGCCGTAGAGTTGGATTTTCTGCGTGATTGCCGAACAAAAAGCGCAAAGTCATGATCAGTTCCTCCTGCCGTTCATAACGCCAGCCGAGATGTGTCAGGCGGGTTACGAGCTGATCATCGTCGCTTTTTTCCAAATAGAGCGCCTGCTTGAGTGCCTGGAAGGAGTCATCGAATTTTCCCTGGCGGTCGAAAATTTGATGCAGCCGGAGATAGAGTTCCTTGGTGAAAGCCGGGCGGAGTTTTAGTGCCGCTTCGTAAAAGCGCAACGCCTGCTCGTCTTCGGCGTTGTTGTGCAATCCAGCTTCGGCAACATGAAGGCAGAGTTTTTTGTCGTGGGGAAATTTCTCCAAAGCCCAAATATAAAGCCGCAGAGTTTCCGGCGTATACAGCTTTTGGCCGGCGAGCGCCAATGCCAAATGGTGATAAACCTCGGGGTCTTTTACTCCCAATCGAATGATTTGCTCGTATTTTTCCGTCGCTTCGCGATATTGGCTGTTGGCAAGATGGAGTTGGCCAAGGGCTTTGAGAGTTTCTACGACACGGGAGAGGTTTTCCTTTTCGGGTGGCATGCTGTCTACTTGATGCCGACGGCCGCAGGCTGGATATTTGATCCCTGCGGGCGTGGTTTTGCTCCTGGATGCTGGATTCTAATATTGGAATGGCTGAAAGATGTAATCAATTTTTCGTAATGCCGCACCAAGCATCACGCCTGTGGCTTGCGGATTGAGCATTACTGCGGCACGTGCAATGTGTCTTTGTTTGAACTTTGGGCAACACTATCGCTCCTGTTGGCAATACTATCCTGCACGGGCATCACCGTCGATTTGGGAAGTAAAGGCACGGTGTCGGCTCTGGCAGTTTTGATCGAGTCCGCAGTTCTCAGGGCGTGCAAGTTAATGCCATTCTTGCGATAGACAATGGTTTGCAAGGAATCGAGCAGGGCGAAAGAATAGCTGCCAGCGGAGATGGGGCGGTTGACGCGCCCTGATTTTTCTCGAGAAAATTCTGAAGAGGTATCGGAATAGAATTGATCGAGCAAACGCACACCGGAGAGATTGCGCAGGCGTTCGAGCTGGCGCATCCCGCTGACATGCAAGAGCACCAGATAACCACCGACGGGCTCGGCGGCGGGTGTTGGCGCCGGAATGCTTTTTTCAACCAGCTCAACTGAAGCCGGAATATCCGAAGCAGCGACCGCGACAGGTTTGCGAGCTTCCGGGTTTTGTGATTCCGGCAACCATTTCCGGCCCAGCAGCCCATAAATGAGCGCCGTGATCATCAGCCCCACGATCACGAAAAATCTCCACCAACTGCGTTTGGATTTTTTCCATCCGAACCGATTTCCATATTGGTTCTGGAGGTATTTCTCCTTGATGAATTTGTCTTCAAAATTCAGCGCGCGCGCTGGTTCTTCCGCCACGGTCATTTTCAGGTTGATTTTATCTTTTTTGCCGTTCTCGGCGGACACTTTTTCGATGTAGGCAAGTGCGGCAGTGATGTTGTCACTGCCGTTGAGGCTCTTTGCCCGTTGCACCAGGTTGTCGACCATTTTTTGCATGTCCGGATCAGGGTGACTCAACAAGGCTTTGATCTCCTCATGATCGAGCGCATTATGGAAACCGTCCGTGCAAAGCAGGAAAATATCCGAGGCCTGTACGGGAAAACACTGCACATCCACTTTGACCACGGAATGCGTGCCCAACGCCCGCGTGAGCACATTTTTCTTGCGAAAATGCTTCACTTGATCTTGGCGAATATCGCGATCCTGCAGGAGTTGGTTCACCAGGCTGTGGTCTTCCGTGATTTGAGTCAATTGATTGCCGCGCCAGCAATATAGCCGGCTGTCGCCGATGTGGGCGACATAGGCGCTGCTTTTGCTGAACGCGATCGCGACCAGCGTTGTTCCCATGCCGCGCAATTTACGATCACGCTCTGCCATCAGCAGCAGGCGGCGATTGGCCAGTCTGGCCCCAACAACCAGGCGCAACGCCAAAGGCGGCAATTGATCAATGACATCTTCGCCGAGTCGCGCCAGCTCGGCGAAATCCGCATGAAAAAAAATATCTCTCACGGTTTTGCCGGCAATCCGGCTCGCGACTGCACCGGATTGGTGGCCTCCCAGACCATCACACACGACGATCAACTGGCTGGGCTTTGAATAATAGAAAAAATCTTCATTGGTCTCACGGGACGTGCCAATGTCCGTGCTTGCGGCTATGACTAATTTCATTTTCAACCTCGGATGAAGAAGCAGGCTACGAATTGGAAATTACCTGGGTTTTGCCAAACGCCGCCGGCGTTGGTGCAACAGCAAATTGCCGGCCATCACGACAAACATCACCAAACTGTTGGCAATTAGCGTGAAATTATAACTGCCCACCGCAGGGTCCCTGGTGGTCGCAGAAATATTTGTGGGTGTCCCATATTTTTGCCCCCATAAAATGCTGCCGGCCAGCACCCGGCGATTGGTTCTAAAATTGTAGACAGTACCCTCACCGGACAGTATGACGATGTCAAGTAATGTGTCGTCAAAAAGATCGGCAAGCAGGGGCATGCTGAACGAGCTGGTGAGAGATCGCTCGTCGCGCCACAACAATTCACCGTTCCTGCCATTCAAAATTTTCAGTTCGCGTTTTGCATTGGTAATGACGACATCCACGGCGCCATCTTTGTTGAAATCGCAGGGTATCGGCGGCATGGCCCACACGGGCGCAGCCCCATCGGTGGTATCCGGCGAGGTTTGCCAAAGTTCCGGTTGTTGTTGACCAGGGGCGCCGCGGCCACGAAACGCTTTTACACTGCCATCGTCGGACAAGGCGATGATATCAGCAAGACCATCATTGTCCAAATCTGCGAGCGCAAAGGGATACGGAAAGGCTGGCGCTTTTTTGCGTTCACTTGCCAGATTGGCCCACCACAGGTTGCGAACCGCGGTGGCTGATGATTCTTTTTTCCCTGCCGGACTCACACACAGCAAATTCCCGGTTTGGCTGGTGATGATCAAATCCGGCTGTCGATCACCGTTCAAGTCTGCCACGCCGATGGGATGGCGAATGGGATTGTCCTCGAATAAACTGCCTTTGAGTTTGCCCAATTGTTCGTTGACGTCGAAAGTTGTGGTCACCCGGCGCTCGACGCCGTCATACATCAAGACGATGCCGCGATCCGTCGCAATGAGAATTTCGTTGTCACCGTCATCATTCAAATCGCTCGCCGAAAGCGGAGCGCTGCAGGCCAGGCCTATATCGACTTCCACCCATTGCATGTTGAAGATTTGTGAATATCCCACATTTAATCTGCCTTCGACGCTAATCGCGGCGACATCGGCAAAGCCGTCACCATTGAAATCGGCAACAATCGGCGGCCCTACCATCTCTTTCTCGAAGAAAGGACTGGTCCAAATTTCCGCACCATAGAATCCGTCAATCGCGATAAGATGGCCGTCTGCGGTCAATGCCACGATATCGGCTTTGCCATTGCCGTTGACGTCCGCAGCGACCGGCGGCGAGGTGCGATTCAACACGATGGTATTGGCTTCCCAAAGCCGGCGGCGATTCTTGCCATCGATGGCAATCACAACACCAGTAGGTTGTGTGATCAAAATATCGACCTCCTTGTCGCCATTGATGTCGGCCAAAACCGGTGCTGGCATGAGGTCGCGCGATCGCGCTAATGGTCTCTCCTTGAGCGTTTCACCATAATCTATTTTCGTGAATGTTTTGAATTCGACCTCAAAAGGCGCCGGGACATCGGTGATAATCGCACGATACCACCAGGTCCTGATGCCAAGGATCAAACCAATCAACACCAGAATGGCCGTAGCCACATTCAGGGCACGCGTGCGGTAACGCAGCCACCACTCACCGGCGCGTTTCGGCGCGGAGAAGTCCCAATTCCCCTCGGCGACAAAACGGAAAATCGTGCTTTGTTGGTCGCTGATGATTTCAATTTCATCACCGGGCGCCAGCACGACTTCATCGGTTTCGGAAAGCTTGTACTGATTCACACAGCTTCGGCTCTGGCTGCGTTTGTCTGTCAGGTAGAACCTGCCCTGGTGATATGTGATGGTCGCATGCCGGCGCGAAATGCTCGGATCGATTTCTCCCTTTTTGTTTTGGCGAATGACAATGTCGTTGAGTTTGCTGTCGCGCCCAATTTTGGTTTCGCCGAAATTCAGTTGATATTTTTTCCCGAGATACGGCCCGTGGATGGCAAGAAGGTAATAAGGAGATTTTTCATTCATGCCGGGGGTTTCTCGTGGCCGTGATGATTCCCGAGTTGCCTGCGCTCCTTCCGCAGCACCAGGGATCTCGAGCTTTTCGGAAGAACTGCCATCCCTGCTGCCGATCTGGAAATTCTTGCGTGACTCATCGGCAGCATGCAGCGTTTTCTGCGTCTGGATGATCGCTTCCGGCGTCAAGAGGGATTCTTCCGTATCCGGTTGTCGTTTGTCCGGTTCACCTTCAACGGCACTGACGACGGCAGTTTTTACTTCGGTCAAAAAACTGCTGATCGACTGGCCGATTTTCGCACCCTCGTCCGAATCAGCGTCGCTCTCGAGCGTGTATTTAAAAACCAGCGTGTGGTCACCGATTTGAAGGATGTCGCCATCACGGAGTTCCGTGGCACTGTCAATTTTTGTGCCATTGACATAAGTGCCAAACGCGCTTTTGAGATCGCGGACAAAGTATTGATCGCCTTTACGCTCGATTTGGGAATGCGTCATCGAGACCAGCTTGTCCGGCACGACCACATCGTTGCCCGCCTCTGAGCCAATCGTGAAGGCGAAATTGGTGTCTTTGAAGGAATACTCCTTCAACACCTCCGCCTTGTGCTTGAGGATGAGCTTGGGCATCAACCAAATTCTCCCTTCCGTTGGAAGGCTTTTACCCGATGTCCTTTGGGTTGTTTGTGCATGCTATTTCTGAACGATCAATGTTCATACGCGTACCCTCGAAACGAGTACCAGTATGAGTCAGATCGTGAAAACTCGTTACTGAGGTTGCATCTTGAAGACCACGCGGTTTTTACCGTTCGGTATTACCAGGAACTCTTTCGTAATCTCACGATACTCGGCTTTTTGAGCGGTAAAGCGGTACTCGCCCGGCGCCAATTCTTTGATGGAAACGCCGGTTTCGTCCGTGTCTCCCACGATCACTTCACGGGCATCCGCCGAAAGCGAACGATAGCTGATCCGCACGTTTTGCACGGGCTCGCCGGTGGCCTCATCGACGGTCAGAATCTCGACCGCGACATGAATGCGCTCCATGCGCGCGACAGCGACGGAGCTGGCAGAGGGAATGGTCAACACCAAATCCTTGTAACCATCCTTGCGGAGCAGGACGGTGTATTTGAATGGCAGCAAGGTCAACTCACATGGCGTCGTGGCACGAACACGCGTACTGTTATTTTCATACGTGAGTTGCACAACATGGGCATTAATATCGCTGTCACTCGAGCTGGCGGCGTCTGTTGCAAAAATTTTTACCACGCGTGCAAGCGTCTCATGATATTGCTCCGGTGAATTTTCGTCGAGCTGCAGGGTAAAACTCTTGGGTAAATAGCCCCGCTTTTGCAGCTTGACGGTATGCGTACCGATCGTGAGCAACAGGCGGTTGGTGAATCCCGTGACGCCGACTGGCCGATCGCTGCCATCAAGATAAATTTCGGCATTCGTCGGAGTTGAGGACAACGTAATGGCTTTGACAAAAGTGCCTTCTACTGCGAAATGTTCGCGGTCTTGCTCGATGCGCTGGAAGCGCCAGAGCCGGCGATCTTCGATGCTCTCCACCCCCTCCAGGGAATTGAATGTGAAGCCGGCTAATCGCGTCAATCCGGGCTTCTCCATCTCGATCTGCAACGGATTGCCGACTTCCCACACGACGCGACAGGGCGTGGGCTGCGTGTATTTGATGCCATTCAAATATACCTCCGCTCCGGAGGGCTTGGAGAACAACTCCAGGATCGTTTTGAAACGAAAGACATACGGTTGATCAGCCGTACGCATGGTTTCGCCTTGAATGGTCACTTTCCCTTTGGGCGGCACTTGAATGGAACGGATGATCGGATCGAAACGCGGCAGCGACAGCATCAGCTTGTGTACACCCGGAGAAATCTTATTGATCGCCAGGGGCGTGGTTTGCGGCAGCAGCTTGTCGTCCAGCGAGACCTGGGCGTTGGGTGGAAATGAAACGATGCGGATCGCCGGTGGAAAGAGCATATTGTAAAGCGCCGTGCCGTAGCTTGTCCATTGCATCATCGTATCGATAACCGTAAACAGGAGAAAGGCTGCCGCCAGGCTGGCCAGTGTCATCAGAATCGCTTTTTTATGTGAGCGGGTCGACAGGCGGAGGATGTCAATGATCGTTCGGATTTCCTCCTCTTCCTCCTCTTCCTCGAGAATGCGGTAATATGGAACATCCTGAATTGGCGGTTCGGAGGGTACAGAATCGGATCGCACTTTTTCCGAAGCCTCCGCGGTTGCCTGAAATTCAGAAGCCTGGAAAGTGAGGTTGTGAAAATGTTCCTCATCATGATCTTTTATTTTGTTGCCCTCCTGCTGCGGCCCTTCGGTCTTTGCGACTGCTTCGTTTCCCGGAACCGGCTCCATGTCAACGATATCGACGATGAGATCCGCAGGTGCGGCCAATTCCGAGTGGACACCATTCTCCGGATGGGTTTGCTGATACAAATGGCGCAAGGCCTCGGTCGGCGTATCGTCCCGCCGCCCCTCTTTTTCGACTTTTTCCATTGGTGCCACGCGCTGAACCAAAAGCCCCAGTTCGCCCGAGAGATCGGGACCGGAATCCTGCGTCGCGAGATAAGTCATCAGATCGAGATACATCTGATTGGCCGTTTGATAACGGTTTTCCGGATGCTTTTGCACTGCGCGTTGAACAATCAGCTGCAGTGCTTTCGGCACTTCTTTCGTTGCGAGCTCGGCAAAGCTCCAGTCGCCGGACTCCAGCAGCGCGATGATTTTTTTCGGATCTTCATTATGAAACAGGCGTTCGCCGGTCAAAACCTCATAAAGAACCAGACCGAGAGAGAAAATGTCCGACCGGCGATCGACTCTGTTATTCCCATTCAACTGCTCCGGAGCGATGTAGGCAAGTTTCCCCTGCAGCAGGACTTCCCGTTTTCGACCTCGCTGCGCAATTGAGCGCCGGCGCGCCCCAGCCAGGCCGAAATCAATGATCTTCACCTCGCCCAACCGGTTGATCATGATATTCCCCGGTGAGATGTCCTGATGCACGATATTCAGAGGCTGGTGAGTTTCCGGATCCCGGCGGGCATGGGCATAATCCAAACCGGCGCAGCTTTGCGCGATGATGTAGGCACCGATATGAAACGGCACTTCGATCATCCGTTTGCGATGTGCACCGATCAATTTGCCCAAATCAACACCGTCGATATATTCCATGATAATGTAGAATTGCCCATCCGCCGTGCGTTTGATGTCATAGAGCCGGACAATGTTGTGATGGTTCAGCCGGGCCACGGAGAGCGACTCGGCCTGGAACATGTCGATATACTTGGCTTCGCCGAGCAAATCCGGTGAAATGGCCTTGATGGCAACCGGCTTGCCGAACAAGCGGTCGCGGCCATAATAGACGACACCAAACCCGCCTCGTTTGATTTCACGAACCAGTTCGTATTTTTCATCCAATACTTTTACGGCTTCCATGGCGCTGGCCTTTCACATAGCCTCGGGTAAAGGAATCCGAGCTGTGCATGTGGAGTTGGGGAACAAAATGCACCTGGTTGACTCTTGAGCTATTTTACTATACCGGCAGAGGCCTGAAAATGCAAAGATATTTGCTGGTTTAAGGTGATTTTTTCGGCAGGATGAGGAATTGGGGGATGATTGGGAACTACCGAAAAGAAAAACGAGTGTCATGGGCAGATTCGAGCTCCGGCCTGGCTCGAATGCCATGGCGATTCAAGTCTTTTGCGCGTAGACCAACTGCTGGTGGCCAAGCGGCAGGGAGGGAGGGAATCTCAATTTAAAAACCTCTTTGCGGAATCGATGAAGACGCAATTTCCAGGTTCGCAGCCGGGGGTCGTTTTTATAGGAGCGGATTTCCTTGTTGCTGATGTGGAAATCCTGGTTCGACTGGTTTTTGAACGCGCTCAACTTCAACCTCTGATTTTCACGTGGATATTTGAATCGGGGAGAAAGGCCGAAATCGTTCAAACTGTGGCTGACATCCTCGGAATAATGGCGGATGATTTTGAAGCCGCAAGCCTCGAACATTTTTCGCAGTGTTTGCGGGTGATAATAAAAAAAATGATTCTCGAGCAAATTGAAGCGCAGCCCGTGCTTGTTGGCCGTTTTGAGAAAATGCCCATCCTGAAAGCCGTTTGGCGTCGAACAAAATACCCGGCCTGAAGGTTTGAGCAACTCATGGGTTTTCTCCAGAAAGCGCACCGGATTCTGAACGTGCTCGAGGACGTTGTTCATGCGGATGACATCAAACCGTTCGGGCATACCATGCAAGGCATCCAATGGACCATGGTAAATCGTCAAACCCAAACGCTGACGCGCAAACGCTACTGCGCCCTCGATGATTTCGACGCCTTCGGCCTGCCAGTTTGAATTTTCTTTCACGCCGAACAGAAAGAAGCCCTCGGCGCAACCCACATCCAATAAAATTCCCTCCGGCGCAATGTTGTTGAGCCATAACGCGAATTCCTTGCCGCCCCGATATTGCGACAGCGTCCCGCGCGAGGTGTGATGGATATTCAAAGCCTGATTGCCCTCTTGAATAGTTTTCAGATTGGGCATGGGATTGGCAAAAATCAGACGACAATTGACGCACTCGACAAAGTGCAGTGGCAATTCCAGCCAGTAGCTCGCTTCTGCATACGGACGGAGATCATGGCCTTGGCAAAAGTAGCAGCGATCGACAGGCGGGTTGTAATGGTCTGAATCAATCATGACTGGATATAAAAATCGCCAGCAGAAAAAGAATTACCACGGAAAGTGATTTTCAAAAATTCACTGCAGTGGGATTCCTCATCCTGCCGGCGAAAAAATGTTGAGGCAAATCGACCTTTACCCTTTCACTTCTTTGATCGCCGCAGTCAGCGCCGGCACCACCTCGAAGAGATCGCCGACCACGCCGTAATCCGCGAGATCGAAAATCGGCGCCCGTTCATCCTTATTGACAGCAACGATCACACGCGAGCCTTTCATGCCGACGAGATGTTGAATCGCGCCGGAAATGCCGACGGCAATGTAGAGTTTGGGAGCAACCGTTTGTCCGGAAGAGCCAATCTGGCGATCCATCGGCAGCCAGCCATCATCACAAACCGGCCGCGACGCTCCCAACTCCGCACCGAGCGCCTTCGCCAATTCCTCCACCACCGGCAGCTTGTCTTTTTCTTTGATCCCGCGCCCGACGGCCACGATGACGTCCGCTTTGGTGAGATCGACCTTGCCTTTGACACCTTCAAAAATTTCCAACACATTTGTACGAATCGGCATGCCGGAGAGATCGATGCCTGCATCGGCAACCGCAGCGCTGCCACCTTTTTCGAGCTTGTCGCTGCTGACGGCACCGGCCTGAAAACTGACGAAATGAGGAGTACGGCTTGATGACACAAAGGAAAAATCTGCGTTGATTTTGCCTTGGAAAAACTGCCGCACGAAAATAACCGTGCCGGCTTCGATTCGGAAGCCGACACAGTCGCTGAGCAGGGCCTGGCCGAATGTGGCCGCCAGCTTGGGCAAGTAATCCCGCGCCTGATAAGAATGCCCCACGAAAACATACTGCGGCTGGACTTTTTGAATCACCTGCCGAATCGCTGCGGAAAAACCATCCGGTGTGTAATTGGCGAGTTCGGCATTCTCGGCAAACCATACCTGCTGGATTTTGGTCTCGGCAACGGACTTTGCCGCCGCTTGTGCATTTTTGCCCAACACCACAGCGCTAATGCTTTGATTCAGCCCCGCGCCGATTTCCTGCGCCGCCGCCAAAGTTTCCCAACCGATACGACTGACTTTGCCGTCATTCTGCTCGACAACTGTCAAAATTCCCGAAGCCATGCTTTATCTCCAAAATTGAAATTTTTCTTGCGAAATATGAGATCCGAATTCAACTATCTTGTCATTCTGTAAGCCTGCCCTGCCGCAGGCGAGGGAATCTTTTTTTGTATTTGGCGCGATTGTCTTGGATTGCAAAAAGATTCCTGCGGACGCAGTCTTCCAGAATGACAGACTCCTGTATGGCTGAGATCGTTACAAAAAAATTAGCGACTGGGTCAGATCACCTTCGCTTCATTCTTCAATTTCTCCGCGAGCTGTTTCGCCACGGTTTTGGCCTCGCCCTGGAAAAGCTGTGTCTGCTTGGTTTTCACTGGTACGTACAGCTTGTGCATTTTGAGTGCTTCTGTCATCTGCACACCCAGTTCCGACACAGTCAATTCCTTCACCGGCTTCTTTTTTGCCTCCATGATGCCCTTGATCGTGGCGTAGCGAATCGGCGCATAGCCGGATTGAATGGTCAGAACTGCGGGCGAGGGCAGTTCGATGTATTGAAACCAGCCGCTCTCCAGCTCGCGTTTGATTTTCAGTTTGCCGTTCACTGCCTGGATTTCCATCACCAGGGTTGCGTGGGGCATGCCGAGCAATTCTGCCAGGATCACGCCGGTTTGGCCGAAGCCGAGATCGTCGCTCTGCAAACCGGTGAGCACGAGATCAGGGTTTTCCGGCTTGATTGCTGCCGTCAAAATGCTGGCACCGAGCAAAGGATCCATCACCGGCTTGTCGTGATTGATGATGAGAGCGCGATCTGCGCCCTTTGCCAGCGCCTGCGAAACGGTCTGTTTCAACCGTGCCGCCGGTCCCATGGAAATGACAACGACTTCGCCGCCGTGTTTCTCCTTCAGACGTAACCCGGCTTCGAGCGCATAATGATCGCTCTCGTTGATTTCAAAATTCAGATTCTTTTCATCCACCCAGGTGCCATCCGCCGTGATTTTGAGCTGGGAGTCTTTCAATGGCACCTGCTTCATGCAGAGAATGATTTTCACGGGTTGCTCCTTTTATTTTACTGCAGTATCTAATTCCACAGTTTCTTCTTCAGCTTCCTCATCGAGCGGCAAACCAACTTGATCCATAACGTCTTCGACGCTTTCGAGCATCCCCAAGATCTCGTCAGGATAAGCGCCAAATTCCGCTTCAATTCGCTTCGGATCAACATGCGCAAGAACATATTTCATGCAGAGCCGGTAAATTTCCAATTCAGACTCCGAGATCTCCACATCACAAAGCACGAAACTGGATTCTTCTCTGTGATTAAGCAGCTCCATAATTAACCTCTACTTTTGATCGTTACTTAATTCTGCGCCAACGGCCTGACTTCACTTTACGTTGACGACCATTTTTTCTCGAATAAAAACTCGTATGATGACGGTCGCCATCAAAAATATGCGTACGGCCATTCTTGCCAACGTACACCATTCTGCCATCATTTTGTTCATAGACTTCTTCCGGATAATCCCGATCCTGAAATGCAAAAGCCGTCGGCCTCGTCCCTTCCCGATGCCTTTGCCAGCCATGAACTGTACGCCGCCTCCTTTCTTCGTCAGCCATTTTAGCTCCCCGTTAAAGGTTTGGTTAACTGTGTTAAAGTATAACGAGAACAAAAATAAACCGCAAGGAAAAATTTTATTTGTGGTATTGCCCTGCGTATAGCACCCCTGCAGCTCCGGACAAGACGCGTAAATTCACTTGAAAGTTGTCAATTTTCCTGTTGCCAATAGACGGCTTTCTCGCTAACTTTCAATGGAAGAAAGTAAAATTCAAAGGTGAGTCATGGCTGATACAGCTTTCGATCGCTCTGTCGCTTCGCTGAATGTGGGTGAGTTGGTGGAGCTCATCCGCCAGACCATTCGTGACGAATTCGCCGATTTGTTTGTGTCAGCACAACCGAACGATCTCACCCCGACTCCACCGCCGATTCGCGATATCGACACGGTTATTGCCAGAATGGAAGCGACAGGCAAATATAGCAAGAAATTTCTGGCTTCACTACGCAAAGGGATGGGACGCTCACAGACTTTTCACTAATTTCCAAGCTGCATCGCATTTCTTCTTTTTGCCATCAACTTTTAGGATGTGGTCGCCCACCCAATATTTTCTGCACCTCAGTCTGACTGGGAACGCTGATCAAACCAAATTGCCGAAAATGGTCATCCAGGGCGAAGGCACGCTCAATTGCCAATCTCTTCATGATGCTGAAACTTGTGCAGTCGGTAAAACTGAAAGCCTTGTCGTCATATTTTTTAAAAATCGCCCAGGCTTCATTTTCTATAGCTTCATCCACGTGAATGATTGTAATGACTCTGCTGGCTCGCAGGGCTTCACCGAATTCCACAGCACTTTCGTGACTAACCCTGATCCTCAACAGAGTTATCGTTTCATCCAGAATAAAATTTGAGGTGATGAGGTGACTTCGCTTTCGTTTGAAGTTATTCAGCGTGTTTTTGGCTATTTTGTGAAATGGATCGTCTTTGTCATAAAGAGCCTTCCAAGCACCGGTGTCAACAAAAATAGAGTTTCTCACAGTTACCCCCCGTATAGATATTGATCATGTTCAATGGAGCTGTTGTCGTCCGGTTTCCCAGAAGAGGCCTTACCCACCAGCTTCCACACGGGATCACTTAGGTACTCTTTTTTTGACATTTCTTGTACGGATGGGCTGGCCAGAGCTACCACTTGTTCAATGATATGAACAAGTGAACGATAGGTTTGCTGCGATTCGCTTTTGAGTTTTCGCAGCAAGGCCAGTTCTCGGTCGGTGATTTCGATGTTACTCATCGCACTTGACTTTTGAGTTCGTTTTCTCGGTTTTGAAGAAATCTTTTCCATAGCAACCAATTCCTTTTTGCACCAGTTAGACTTGCTCATAAGCATTCTCGCTGAGCTTGCACGCTTTCTGGGGGCAAGTTCAACTTCCCTTTTTCCGGGCTTTTCACATTGCGTTCCAAACTGACAGGATATAAAATTTTTAAATTCATCTCCTCAAGTTATTTGTCGTAAAACTTCTTTCCAATTCGCTTCATCTCCATTAAACGCTGCGCCGGCGTAAATCGCTCGCCATATTTTGCGGCCAGCGTTTCGAGCTTGCTGACGATGTTGTCAACGCCACGCGCATCGGCATAGCGCAGCAACCCACCACGGAACGGCGGAAAGCCGATGCCGAAAATCATGCCGACATCGACCTCTTCAGGTCCGCGCACCAGGCCTTCGCTGAGGCACCTCGCCGCTTCGTTGATCATCAGCAGCACGCAGCGATCCTGAATCTCGGCGGCGGTTTGGTTAAACTTGCCGGTTTTGCCAATCAAGGCGTAAACCGCCGGATCAACTTTTTTATCCTTCTTCTCGTAAATGTAGAAGCCTTTGCCGTTCTTTTTGCCGAGCCGGCCACTCTCAACGATTTTGTTCATTATGCCCTCGCCGGACATGCGAGCACCGAAAGCTTCCGCAAGAATGTGGGAAACTTTCGCAGCGAGGTCGATGCCGATTTCATCGAGAAGATGAAATGGCCCCATCGGCATGCCAAATTCGAGCAAAGCATTGTCCACAAGCTCAATCGTCGCTCCCTCCGTCATCAGGCGTCCGGCTTCTGCCAGATAGACAGCAAGAATGCGATTGACCAAGAATCCCGGTGAATCTCTGACGACAATTGGGTTTTTGCCGATTTTCTTGGCAAACGCCACCAGGCTGGCAATCGTTTCATCGCTTGTACTTTCGCCGCGAATCACTTCAACGAGCGGCATGCGATGCACGGGATTGAAAAAGTGCAACCCGGCAAACTTGTCTGGCCGTTTGGTCGCCTTCGCCATTTCGGTAATCGAGAGTGAAGAAGTGTTGCTGGCAAGAATACAATGCGCCGGAACGATCGCCTCGATCTCGGCAAAAACTTTCTTTTTGATCTCGAGATCCTCCACAATCGCTTCGATCACAAGATCGACATTTTTGAAGCCGGTGTAATCCGCGGTGCCGGAGATGAGCGCCATGTTATTCATCATTTCTTTCGGCGTCATGCGGCGTTTTTTGACGGACTCGCTGAAGACTCTTGCCGCCGCCTCCATCCCTTTGGCCACCGCCGCCAGAGTGACATCTTTCATGCGCGTTGGCAGGTGGTTATGCGCCATCAGTTGCGCAATGCCACCACCCATCACACCGGCGCCCAGCACGCCGATCTTGTTGAACTGCTGAATCGGGCCGGCGTAATTTTCAACGCCGGGATCCTTCTTGAAGTGTTCAGTGAGGTAAAATATTTTGATGAGGTTCTTGGAGACGGTCGTGACAATCGCTTTGCCCAGCAACTCGGCTTCGATTTTCAGCCCTTGCGCCAGTTCTTTGGAAAAACCTTTTTCCACGGCTTCCAGCGCGAATTGCGGCGCAGGATATTGCCCCCTGGTCTCGGCCAGGATGCGCCGGCGGGCCTGATCAAACAGCACCTTTCGGCCGAACACGTTTTTTTCGAGTAACAGTGTCTGCGGATTGAGGCGTTTGCGCCGGGCTTTGATCTTCCTGCGCGTGACCGGATCTTGAATCTCTTGTGCAAAATTCAGCCCGATTCGCCGCAGCTGGCTGTACGGAAATTCTTTGGGAATGACGCGATCGACGATGCCGGATTTGTAGGCGCGCCCGGCATCCACCGTCTTGCCGGTGAGAATGAAATCCAATGCGCGTTGGATGCCGATGAGCCGCGGCAAACGTTGCGTGCCGCCGAATCCGGGAATGATGCCAAGCCGCACTTCGGGAAGGCCAATTCGCGTTCTCTCGGAATCGCGTGCCAGACGATAATGGCATGCTAACGCCAATTCCAGGCCGCCGCCGACACACGCACCATCGATCACCGCAATGACAGGAAACGGCAGCGCCGCGATCTTTGAGAAAACCGCCTGCCCCATCGCCGCCTTTTGTGTTCCGTCTTGCGGATCAGTGATATTTTCGATCTCCTGGATTTTTACTCCGGCAATGAAGTTGCCTTCTTTGCCACTCAGAAATAACAACGCTTTCAAATCAGCGCGGCCCTCGAGTTCGTCGAGGCGGCTTTCAAGCTCTTGCATCACCGGCATCGACAGGATATTCACTTTCTCATTCGGTGCCTCGAATATCAAAATGCCGATATTGTCTTCGACTTCCAAACGAAACGCTGAGCCGGGTTGCTGAACATGTTGTTCGGGAGTTTCTGCCATGGCATCCTCAACTTTCACGACTTCTTCGGTAATGAACAGAAAAATAATTGGGGACAAAATAATCGCTGCCCTCAGTGCATCTCATCTTCGTTCGACAATCATCGCTGCGCCCTGGCCGCCGCCCACGCACAAAGTCGCCAGTCCCAAATTCAAATGGCGGCGCTGCATTTCTTTGAGCAATGTCAGAACCAGTCGCGTGCCGGAGGCACCGACCGGATGGCCGAGCGCTATCGCCCCGCCGTTGACATTCAAGAGATCGCGATTGATCTCACCAATCGGATCCTCCCGGCCAAGCCATTTTTGCGAGAGCTTGGCGTCACGAAAAACCATTTCGTTCGCAATCACCTGGGCCGCAAACGCTTCGTTCAGTTCGATGAGCTGAATATTCTTGAATGAAATTCCGGCCAGTTGCAATGCCTTGGGCGTTGCCAGCGCCGGGCCGAGCCCCATGCGCGCCGGATCGAGACCGGCAAACGCATAACTCCGGATATAGCCGAGAGGCTCGTAACCCAGCTCTTTGGCTTTTGCAGCGGACATCACCAGCACCGCCGCCGCGCCGTCAGTGATTTGGCTCGAGTTGCCGGCAGTGACCGTGCCGAAATGGCGATCAAAAACCGGCTTGAGTTTGGCCAATGCTTCCAACGTTTGATTTTTACGAATGCCGTTGTCCTCGTCAATCACGGTGTTATATTTCGGCGGAGGAAAGACCGGGACGATCTCTGCGCGCAGCTTGCCGAGGTCGGTCGCCTGCGCGGCGCGCTGATGGCTCATCAAGGCGAAGATATCCTGCTGCTCGCGGCTGATGCCGAACTCCTTGGCGAGTACTTCGGCGGTTTCGCCCATGTTGAGATCACAAACCGGATCGGTCAAACCGACCTGCAGGCCGATGACCGGCTTGAGATGTTTTGGACGAACTTTCGTGAACGCGCCGAATTTTTGCGTCACAGTTTTTGCCCTGGCGGCTTCGGCGAGCACTTCGCCAAACTCATGGGGATAAAGAATCGGAATGTTGCTCATCGACTCCACGCCGCCGGCAAGGATCACCTCCGCCATGCCCGTGGCAATTTTGAGGTGCGCGTTCGCAATTGCTTCGATGCCGGAGGCACAGTTGCGGGACACGGTCACGCCCGGCACGTGGCACGGTATGCCGCTGTTCAGCGCAATCACACGCGCGATATTGCTCGCTTCCGGCGGTTGCGCGATATTGCCAAAGATCACTTCGTCAATCAAGTTGCGATCAATTTCGGTGCGCTCCAGTAATTCGCTGACAACGATGCGGCCAAGCTCCTGGGCGGGCAAATTTTTGAACAAAGTACCGGCTTTCACATAGGGTGTACGCAGTCCTTCGACGATGACGACTTCTTTCATGATTTGAGTCCCTTTGGTTTTGGTGAGTCTTCTTGAAAAAAGATACAAATTCGATGGCGATAAGCAAGCACTTTTTGGTCACTTGCGCGGTGCACCACGTTCCGTAATTCCCGGTGATTGGTGGATCATATACCCCAACGCGGACAAGCCTACAGCCGCAGGCCGCAACCCAAAAGAAAGCCTTGAACACGGACTGCGTCTGTAAGATGACGCGGATCACACGGATTTTCACGGATTTTTTATTTTTGCCTTATCCGTGTCAATCTCTACGGGCATAGCCGTCCAATCCGTAAAATCCGTGTTCAAAAAATTGACAAGAAAACGGTCAGATTTTTTCTGAGCCTGCTCTGCCGTAGGCACAGGGTTTAGTCGCATAAGTGAACCTCGGTCAACCTAACCCTGTCATGCGCGTATGCATCTTCACCAACATGAGCACAGTTCCACATACTTTCGAAGATTCCTCGGATGCAGTATTTACAGGATGACATTCATGGGGACTATTCATTCCATCCGATAAGTTGCATTCCTCCACTCCCAAATCTCGTGTTGACATTTGTCCGAATTTTTGCGATATTTCTTTTGTCTTGAAAACCAATAAAAACTGATCACTCGGAAAAGGAACGCGACCATGCCCTATATCGACAAAGCTTACCAGCCCCAACCCACCGATTTGTTATGCAGCTATCATCTCGAGCCGGCGAACGGCAAAACGTTGGAATCGGTGACGGAAGAATTGTGCAGCAAAGCCGCCATTGATGCCAGCATCGGTGCGAATCGCGAAGCGTTGGCTGCCCGCGCTTATGCGATTACTGGCAACAACGTCAAAGTGGCCTATCCCGCGGAGCACTTTGAGCCGGGCAATATTCCGCAAGTGCTCTCCGTTGTCGCCGGCAGAATATTCGGTCTCACCAATATCGCCAATTTGCGCTTGCTGGACATTCGCTTTCCCGAATGGTGGGTAAAGAGTTTTCGCGGCCCGGCGCACGGCAGCGACAATCTCCACAAGCTTTTGGGAGAGCCCGAACGGCCGCTGGTCTCGGCCTTGATCGCGCCGGAAGTCGGCATGGATTTGGAGACCTACAAGAAAAAAGCCTTTGCCGCGCTCATGGGTGGCTGCGACATGGTGCGCGACAGCCATCAATTGACCGACCTGCCCAACAATCGCTTCGAGCAGCGTGTGAAAGCGGTGCTGGCATTGACACGCGAAGCCGCGCAAAAATCGGAATTGCCCAAACTCTATTTCCCCAACGTCACCGGGCCGGGGGACATCGTGCTAAAACGTACACGTTTCGCGATGCAGGCCGGCTGCCGCGGCGTAGTGATCGATTTTGCCACCTGCGGCTTCAGCGCCCTGCAAATACTGCGCAATGAATTCCCCGAACTGATCATTTACGCCGACCGCACCTCGCATGGCGCTGCGGCCCGCAACAAACGCCACGGCATCTCCATGACCACGCTTGGCAAGCTGGCGCGATTGGCCGGCGCGGATTTGATCGAGATCGGCTCGATTACCGGCGATATGATCGAAACCCATGCGCAAGTCGTGCAACTGCACAGCAATCTGCTCGCCGAGCATTTCACCACGCGGAATCCGGAGCGCTTCGACCAAAATTGGTTCGGCCTGAAAAAATCTCTGCCGGTCATTTCCGGCGGTTTAACCTCCGACGACATTCGCGAGCTGCGCTACACCTTTGGCCATCAAATGGTGTTGCAATTCGGCCGCAGCATGACCGGCCGCGATCACATCACGCCGGAGCATATCGAAAGATTTTTGTTCGACATGGGGCCGCTGGTGCCACTGGTGTAAGGGGTTTGCCGGCTTGCCCGTTAACCCGTTTGCCCGTCTTCCGGTTGGCTGGTTTGCCAGTTAAGCAACGTTAAGTTGCTCATTACATCCCCATTTGCTGTCATTCTGTAAGCCTGCCCTGCCGCAGGCCAGGGAATCTTTTTCAGCATGACATCCTCGCCAATGCTTAAAAAGACCCCTACGGGCGTAGCCTTCCAGGGTGACATGAAAGGCTACGCCCGTAGGGGGTGGGCTTACGACTTAACGTAGTACTAACCACTTAACCTGAATTATTATGCCGCCTGATACCACCCTCACCAATCTCCTCTTCGATCCCAAAACCTGGCTCGATCATCTTGATGCCATTTTGAGCATCCTCGGCGGTGGAGGCCTGCTGGGCTTGCTGGCGAAGCTCAAACAATGCTATGACCGCCGCGTTGCGCCAGCGCCTCGGCGCGACGTTGTACACGCCGGAAGACATCGAACGCGCCATGCGCTATTATATTCGGCCGTATTGTCAAAGCGTTGACCCCGCCCATGCTCTGGAAATTCGTGAAGTCTATGCCTCGCGCGAAGATTTGTTTTCCGCCATCGACCGTTTGCTCAACCAAGTCACCGAGTTCAAATATCTGCTCCTGCTTGCGGACTCCGGCATGGGCAAAACCGCCTTCCTGTTGAATTACTAGCCCGTTACCTGCGCCGTTGGCGCAAGCCGTTTCATTTGCAAGTGATCCCGCTGGGCATCAAAGATGCCGATGAGCGCATCAAAGCCGTTGCCGCAAAATCCGACACCGTGCTCTTTCTCGATGCGTTGGACGAAGACACTCTCGCCATCGTCGACCACCGCCAGCGGGTGCTGGATTTGTGTGACATGACCCGCGAGTTTCGCCGCGTGCTCATCACCTGCCGCACTCAGTTTTTCCCGCGCGCCGCATAAGAGCCGGGCCGAACGGGCGTGGTCAAATTGGGCACCATTGGACCTAAGGAAGCGGGTGAGTACTTTTTTCACAAGCTTTATCTCTCGCCGTTTGATGACGGCCAAGTGAAAAAATATTTGCGCTTGCGTTATCGATTTTGGCGCTGGCGCAAACGCCGGCAGGCGCTTAAAGTGGCGAGCCAAATTCAGCAATTGACGGCCCGACCGATGTTGCTGGCATATATTGATGACTTGCTCGCCAGCCGATGCGAGTTTGCCTACTCGTTTCAATTGTATGAAGAGATGGTGGAAGCATGGCTGCAGCGCGAGGTGGGTAGAGTAGGTGTTTTGCGCAAGGAGCCGCTGAGAGAATTTTGCGAGCGTCTGGCGATTGGACTGTTTACGCTGCGGAGGGCCGAAGGTAGTGAGCGTTTGCCATTTGAAGCGATTGAACCGCTCGCACGGGGGTTTGGAATCAAGCTCGAAGGCTGGAAACTCACCGGCCGCTCCTTGCTCAACCGAGACGCCGAAGACAATTTCAAATTCGCCCATCGCTCGATTATGGAGTATTTGTTTGTCAAGCGCTTTCTTGCTATACCGGTGACGGAGCGGCCGGCATTGACTTGGACCGACCAGATGAAGCGGTTCTTGTGGGAGATCGTGCAGGCCAATAAACCAAAACCACTCGACCTGTCAAATGTTGATTTACTCGGGCTGGCTGAGATTACCGGCACGCCATCTCTTTCATTGCGTCACAAGCCGAAAGACGTGTCTTACGAACAAGCGGAAGAAATGATCAAACATTTTGGCTTTTTTGATTCATTCAAGAACAAAAGCGGAAGAGGAATTTCGCACGCTTATGTGCCGTATGTTCGCCATCAGCAAACGCTCGTCCTGGATTTGGCCACCGGTCTTACGTGGCAGCAAGCCGGATCGCCAAATTATATGACTTATACTAATGCTGAAAAGTACATTCGTGACTTGAACAAGCAACGTTTTGCCGGCTACGAGGATTGGCGTTTGCCAACTTTGGAAGAAGCCATGTCACTCATGGAGCCGAGGAAACATGGCGAGTTGTATATCGATCCGGTGTTTGATCACGAACAGAGGTGGATCTGGACTTCGGACAAAGAAAGCGCTGGGCGGGCGTGGTGTGTCGGTTTCGACAACGGTGATTGCGATCCCAGCGATATTGGCAGCAGCAACTATGTCCGTGCTGTGCGTCCGTGACAATCGATTATTTGATTCTTTGTTTTTTTTGATTCTTTTTTTATACCCGCGAAGCGGGTCGAAAATTTTTTAGAACGGAATCCAACCTGTTCGATCGACCCATTCTTCGGCTTCGCTAGCCTCCCAAAACATATAAAGTTCCTTCGCTAACTGGCCAATGGAGGTCTCTGGACGAACCCAAAATAATCCGCAAATATGTCCGCCAGCCGCCCAATGGGCTTTGAGATGTTCTGGCATGCTGATGCGGTTAAAAGTAATCAACATTCTTTGGGAAAGTTCTACAAAAAGCAACATCTCGGGGTCCGGTGTGCCTTAGGGTGGTGTGCTTGGGTCGCCAACCCGTAAGACATCAATATTGGGATTCAGATGAAGCAAAGCCGCCTTCACTCTTGGCGACACGTTTTCATCCAACAAGAAACGGATCTTCATTTTGTTTCGCTCAACTGTTTTTGACGTGCCGCTTTTAGAGCGCGCAGGCGTTGGACGACAGGCGAGGGATTAGCCAGCCATTCCTGATACCGTTGTTCCCGCCAGGCTGCCAGACGCGCGAGATAGGCATCCACTTCGGCGCGTTTGTGGTGATAGTAAGTGATGGTGGCGTAAATCTTTTCCAGGCTCAGGGAAGGAAGATGGACGGCGATCTCTTCCGGCGTGTATCCTTCCAAATAGTATTTGAGCACATCATCGATGCCGATCCGGTGCCCCTTGATGCGAATGTCATCGGGTGAGAGAAAGTCAAAATAGTCTTCCAGTTGCATAGTTCACCTTGTGAAAGTCCACGTTGAAAAATGGGAATAAGAAAATTTACAGTCAAAGTTAATCAGGTTTGAGCAAAAAGTCAAGTCGTCGTTGAAATGCTTCTTCCCATGCTTGCAAAAATTCTTTTTGCGAAAAAAACATAAAATTGTTAGATTGGATCAGCCGTTGCGCCGTGTCCGCTTCTTGCGGCAGCAAATTCGCTGGCTGCTGCGCACGTTTCCCCATCACCTTTGTCTGATTCAAATCGGCAGCTATTATGAAGCCTACGGCTGGCAGGCAGTGGTTTTGCAACAAGCCACAGGTCTGGCGCTCAACCAAAATTGGCGCGGTTTTGCCGAGGCCTGAGGGTTTCCGCAGAAAAAACTTCCGGCCGTATTGAGTAAACTGAAAGCGCAGCGCCTGCCGGTGGTCGTGGTGAAGGAAACCGGCCGTGAATTGCGCCACGCCAAAGAGCGATTGATGGCGATGATGATCGAGTATCCGGAGGATGAAGTTGGCCAAAGCGCCCAAAACTGATACCCCGCGCATTTTTATCAGCCACGCGTGGGAAGACAAACCCCTCGTACGGCGCTTGGAGCAGGAGTTGAAAAGCGCCGGCGCCGAGGTGTGGGTGGATCATGCTGGCATTTGCGGCGGGGATAATTTACCCGAGCGCATCAGCAAAGCGCTGAACTGGTGTAACACTTTACTGCTCATCTATCGCAAGCAGCAGCCGGTTCACGCTGGGTTCTGTTGGAATGGACCAACGCCATTTCATTGGACAAGGACAGCGCTGGGCGGGCGTGGTTTGTCGATTTCGACTATGGCTATTGCTATCACGGTGACATCGGCGATGAGTACTCCATCCGTGCCGTGCGCTCGTGACAATCACGGAGTCTTTGGTTATTTGAGTCATTTGATTATTTCAAACAGAACGAACGCGAGCGAACACGGCGAAAAATCCTTTTGCGAAAGGGAGATGAAATTGTTAGATTTGATCATGACAAATTTGGTCTGATAAAATGAATTTCCCGGCTTTCACTGACGACGGCGATTTACCTGTTGGAGTTTACTCTGCCTCGCTTTCAGAGGTCATTCAGTATTTTGGCAAGGGCTCCTTGCAGCGTCAACGGCTGGCGCATCGTCTTGAGTATGTTTACAAAATTGCCTGCTCGACCGGCAAAGTGGCGCACTTCGTCATATTTGGATCTTTTGTAACCTCAAAGTTTGAGCCAAACGATATTGATGTTTTCATGATCATGGAAAACGATTTTGATGCAGGCACGCTGTCAGGCGAGGCCAAAATTCTGTTTGATCATCTCGTGTGTCAGTCGTATTTTGGTGCAAGCGTTTTTTGGGTCAGGCGAATTGCGGCTTTGGGTGGTGAGCAGGCTGCCATTGAAGATTGGCAGATCAAGAGAGATGGCAACAAACGTGGCATCGTGGAGATTGTATCATGATTCAAAATGATCGCGAATTGCAGGTGACGCTCGAACGCATCGCGCGCATGCAGAAACAGGTCGCAGAGCTCCGCCGGAAAGAAACCAACCCGGCCAACTATCGGCTCTCGGTATCAGGCTATTTGGCTGAAATAGACCGCATGAATCTCGAGGTGCGTGAATACTTGCTCTCCCATCCTGCAGAAGTCTTGGATTCTGCGGGGGTCGTGTAAATTGAGATGGGTTTCGTCGGAAGCAGATGGCAAAAGAGCCGAAAATGGACAAACCGCGCATTTTTATCAGCCATACGTGGGAGGCAGAAGACAATGCGCTCACGCACCGCTTGGAAAAAGTGTTGCGAGATACCGGCGCCGAGGTGTGGGTGGATCATGCTGGCATTCGCCCGGGCGATAGTTTGCCAAAACAAATTAATGACGCGCTGGGTTGGTGCAATATCCTCGTGCTGGTCTGGTCAAAAGCGGCCAAAGACTCGCACTGGGTGGAATTGGAATGGTTCAATGCCCTCACGTTGCGCAAACGCATTATTCCGTGCCTGATCGATGATATCCCGCTCCCGCCGATTTTGGCACACCTAGCCTACATTGACTTTTCCAACGAGGCTCAAGGTTTGCGGCAATTGCTTGCCGCGTTGCAGTTGGAGCCGCCCCGCCGTGAGGCGCAAGAACCTGCTGCTTCTCCTGAGGATGAGCCAAAACCAGCGCCAACGCCGCCTCGTCCAACCATCATCCAACTGCGCCACACGCGGGTGGATCCTTTGTCTGTCGAAGCCGTCCAGCGGATGCTGCGCCAGAAAGATTTTTTTAATAAATATTGGAATGAATCAGGGAAAGGGATTCGCCATCAATACGAACGCGCGGAACGGCGCGGCGCGAAATTAGTGATCGACCACGCCACGGGTTTGACTTGGCAACAAGGCGGTTCGGAAAGTTATATGTCTTTTAAAGCCGCTGAAGCCTATATCCAACAATTGAATGCCCAAAAATTTGGCGGCTACACCGATTGGCGCTTGCCAACTTTAGAGGAAGCGATGTCACTCATGGAGCCGAGGCAATATGGTGAGTTGTACCTCGATCCGATCTTTGACCGCAAGCAATGGTGGATTTGGACTTCGGACAAGGAAAGCGCTGGGCGGGCGTGGTATGTCCATTTCATCTTCGGTCATTGCGATCCCTACGCTATTGGCGACAGCCTCTGTGTCCGTGCTGTGCGCTCGTGACAATCGATTATTTGATTCTTTGTCTTTTTTGATTCTTTTTTATACCCGCGAAGCGGGTCGAAAATTTTTTTGAACCTGAATTTTGCAGGTAATTATTGCTACCCTGGCCCGCGATTGAAATCGCAGGCTAGAAACTCAAGTCGGCTGAAGCCGGCTCGTCACCCCGTGGGTGGTCAGTCGCCTTGAGGCGACTTCAACTTTGAGTCTGAGAATTCATTCTCAGACGGAGGATGGTATAAAATGATGCAAAATTCAGGTTGAAAATTTGTTTATCGCAGCGTCTTTCCAACGCCCGCGCTCAATCGCTTTTCGGAGGGATTTTGCTCATTGCCCTCTCGGTCAAAGCCATGATCGTCAGCGAGGGGTTCACCCCGGGATTGGCGGAGATCATGGAGCCATCACAAACATACATGTTCTCGTAACCAAAAACGCGGTTGTCCTTGTCGATAACTCCTTCCGAGCGGTCTCTGCCCATCACAGCGCCACCCAAAATATGCGCGGTAGTGGGAATTCCCAGCAATGTTTCCGTCAAGAGCGCTGCTGGTTTGCCATTGACGATTCGGGCATAACGTTCGACGTATGGTTTTGCGTCGGGGTTCAATGGTGGCGGGGCCAACCCCGTGTCCAGGGCGGATTTCATTCCAAGTAATCCGCGGGAGAAACGGAGCGTGCTGTCGATGGTTTGCATGAACAACAAAATCTGCGTTCGTTTTGCCCAGTCGCTGACGAAGAATACCTTCAGGTTCGCGATGGGATGGCGTATGATATCCCACAAAGCTTTTGCCACCCTGGAAAACGCACTGCTGCCGTAAACCAAGGGCGAGGTGAGCAGCCGCCAAAATCCCGAGCCGGCAGGATAGCGCACCGGTTCCAGATGGCTGTGTTCGTCTGTGTGCAGGATGGACCCGATCGCGATGCCATCCGAAAAAACAGTGCGCTTGTCAAAGGTTGTTATCCCAAGCAAACATTCCGAATTGGTTCGAATGCCGTGGCCAACTTTTTCGGAGAGATTGGGCAATGTGGTTTGCTTGAGTTTCAACAGCAGTTCGACCGTGCCCAGCACGCCGCCGGCAAACACCACCCCGCGGCAAGAGTATTCGCCCTTTTTTTTGAAAAGGGCGGTGGAGGATTTCCATTTGACTTGGTATCCCCCCGCGCCATTCTGCTGATCCAGCGGCACAACCTCATGGACTTCCGCCTCCGCCTGGATGTGCGCGCCGTTTTGTTGCGCGAAATACAAATAATTTTTGTCCAGCGTATTTTTGGCGTTATATCGGCAGCCCAACATGCAACCGCCGCAGAAGTTGCAACCGGTGCGATCCGGTCCCTTCCCGTTGAAATACGGATCCGGAACCGTCACCCCGGGTTCGCCAAAATAGACCGCGACATTGGTGGGGTTGAATTGATCTTCCTTGCCGATTTCTTTCGCCAATTTCTGCAAAGCGAGGTCGCCGGCTTCCATGCGCGGATTGGGAGTCGCGCCCATCATCTCGAGGGCGGTTTGATAGAATTCCTTCAGCTCCTGTTCCCAATCCGCCAAATGGGCCCAGGTCTCTGCCTTGAAGAATTTTGCTTTGGGCACCGGCAGGGAGTTGGCGTACACCTGGGAGCCTCCGCCGACGCCGACTCCGGACAGGACGGCAATATGGCGAAAAAAGGTCAGCTTGAACAACCCGAAGAATCCGAGCGCCGGCAGCCAGAGCCACTTTTTCAGATTCCAGTTGGTACGAGGAAAGTCATTTGCAGTCAGCCATTTGCCTTTTTCGATGACCAGAACTTTGTAGCCCTTTTCGGAAAGGCGCAACGCGGCGACGGAACCGCCAAATCCCGAGCCGATGATAATGTAGTCGTAATCGAAATCGCTTTGAGGAGGCATGACGAATGTGCCTTGAATCCCTAATTGTGGAACACGGATGGCACGGATGATACGGATTTACACGGTTAGAAACGTGGCGATGGCAATCCTCATATCATTTCCCTGCCTACTGCAGGCCAAGCCGCGGCGGGCGCCAGGCCGTGAAAACTTTTTTTGTATTTGGTATACTCTTTTACGGTTGTTTTTGTAGTATCATTGCGAGTAGAACATGGCCTAGGGGGCCATTCTTTCGAACAGAAATGTACCACCTGAATGTCATTCCGCCAGGAATCTTCCCACGTACTGGCACCGTACTCTGCGGGGGAAGATGCTTACAGCATGACAATAAGGAGGAGCGTTTCTTGGGAGCGTAGCGAAGTAATCTGTTTCAATTAAATCAAGAGATTGCTTCGGCTCCGCATTACGGAGTCCCGAAAAGTGGGACAAAAAGCGCCTTGCAATGACTGCAATTTTAACCCTAAATGAGTATAACAAGGGGTTGCCTTGAATTTGCAAAGAGATTCCTACTGTATGACAAATTCGACCTGTGTAGTTGAACGGCAAAACAAAAATCCGCATCATCCGTGTTCATATTATAACGTGTTCATATTATAATGAGTTCAGTCAAAATCAGAATAATCGCCCCAACGCGGACAAGCCTACGGCCGTAGGCCGCAACCCCTACGGGCGTAGCCTACGGGCGCAGCCAAAAAGACAAAAAGATTGGAGACAAAATAATTTTAAAATCATTTTGTCGGAAATTATTTTGTCTTTTGAAATCCCTACGGGCGTAGCCTACGGACGCAGTCTTTGCCGAAAAAGCAAAGATTTGACTCTTTAGAGACTAAGGCTCATTTCCGGCATACATGGCCTCGATCTCCGACTTGTATTTCTCCAGCACCAAATTCTTTTTGACCTTCAGGGTTGGCGTCAGCAGGCCGTTTTCGATGGTAAACTCGGGGACAATCTTGACCTTCTTGACGGTTTCAAATGAAGCCAGGCTTTTGTTCTTTTCCGCCACTTCGGATTCCACCAGGCGAATGATGCGTTCGTCACGCATCAAATCCTCGATGCTGTTGAAGCTGATGCCATTCTCTTGCGCATAGGCTTTGACATTGTCCGCATTCAGCGTCACCAGCGCGGTCAGATACTGGCGGCGGTCACCCAGCACACAGACCTGGCCGATATATTTGGACATGGCCAGGAGTGCCTCTACGCGCGCTGGTGCAATGTTTTTGCCGCCGGAAGTGATGATCAATTCCTTTTTCCGGCCGGTAACCTTGAGAAAATTTTCCGCGTCGATTTCTCCGAGATCGCCCGTGTGCAGCCAGCCATCCGGAGTGATGGTCTCGGCGGTTTCTGCCGGCATTTTATAATATTCTTTCATTACATTGCGGCCGCGATAGAGGATCTCGCCATCCGGCGCGATTTTTTGCTCGATGCCGGGACCCGGAGGGCCAACCCAACCGAAACGATAATTGTCATAACGATTGACATTGGTGAAGGAAGTGTTTTCGGTCATCCCGATGCCTTCCAGAATCAGAATACCGGCGGCATGGAAAAACTTTCCGATGGTGGGACTGAGGGGAGCGGCGCCGCTGATGCACCAGCGCACCCGGCCGCCGAGCGCCTCGTGGATTTTGTGAAAAACCAGTTTGGTGGCCAGCTTGTATTGCAAATTCAGGAAAGCCGGAAGAGGCTTCTTGTTCAATTTGCAGTCACTGACCTGATTTCCAACCTTGCATGCCCAGCGGAAAATTTTCAACGCCAACCCGCCTTTGGCTTCGGCGCCGCTCAGTACTTTGGCGTAGACTTTTTCGTAAACGCGCGGCACGCTGGCAAACCAATGGGGCTTGGCCACTTTGATGTCTTCGACGATCGTGTCCATGCTGCGGGTGAAGGTGACCGGCGTTCCGGTCAGCAATGCGAAATTCACACAGAGTCTGGCAAAGACATGTGCGAGCGGGAGGAAGAGAAACTGTTCATCACCTTCCCAAATGTCCACGCTCAGCCGGGCTGATTGTGCGGTGAATGTGGTATTGTCGTGGGTCAAAACCGCGCCCTTGGGCAAGCCGGTGGTGCCGGAAGTGTAAACGATTCCCGCCGGATCCTGCGGTGTCACCGCGTTGACCCGTTTTTGAAATTCCGTCTCCGGCACGTCTTTACCCAAGTTGAGAAACTCCTCGTAGCTGATCACCCAGGGATCGTTATAGGTTCCTTTGAACAGAATCACTTTGCGAACGTTGGGTATTTCCTTCCGGATTTCCAGCACTTTTTGCAATTGAATTTCATCCTCGGCAAAGATCAGCACGGCATCAGAATGATTGATGATGTATTTGCAGTCATTGGCCAGGCTGGAATGATAAATGCCGACCGTGCAGGCGCCGATGCTGGTGATCCCCACATCCGTCAAGACCCATGGGTAACAGGTGTAGCTGATGATGTTGACCTTGTCCCCCTTGTTCACACCCATCGCGATGAGACTTTTGGAAACTCTTTTGACCTGCTCATAAAATTGCGACCACGTGACCGACTCGGTTCGGCCGGCTTCCACAAACCATCGATAGGCAACCTGGTTGGGAAGGCGATCAACCGTCTCTTTCACCATGGCGTGGATGTTTGGGTAATCTTTGATGTTCATAGCTTCCTCCTTCTCGGGAATGGTCAAAAAACTCAGCCAATTAAGAAACCTCACCCCGCGGAATAATCACTCACGTACTTTTACTCGACTTTGTTCTCGAGCTCAAAAATATTGCTGGACGTTCAATCACAATTTGGGTCATACCGCTAGTGCCATTGGTCACTCAGGCGATGGGTCGGCAATCATGGTTTGGAGGTATCCGCCACAACGACGCCAACAGCCATGAAAACTCCGAGCAGTTTCCAAATAGTGAACGGTTAGAGGATTCCAGTCTTGTGATTGACTGTCAGCCGGTCTCACACGCAAATCGACCATGACGCTGCGAGTATCCAGCCGCAATCCTTGACGAAGGGCTTTCAGAGCACTTTCCTTGGCGCTCCAGATGAGTGTGGCGATCCAGGGACGTTCTTCAACAGGCGTTTGCCTCAATAGGGCTTGCTCTTCGACAGTGAAAAAGTCCGTGACGAAGGCATCGCTGCGCGGTTCGATGGCTTCCACATCACACCCCACAGCAAACCCACCGGGACTCACGACACAAAAACCGATCTCGTCACGGTGGCTGATGGAAAGTGCGACGGGAATGGGTTCATCATTCATGAAAGCCTCGGGAGCGCCATCGGCTGCGGCACGGATTTCGATTTCTTTCGTAGTGGTGCCTTCTTCGCCCCGCATTCTTATTGAAGCTAATGAAGGGCGGAGCGGAGCAGGCACTTTTGGGCTCCCAGGGGAGTTGTTACGAGCTTCATTTTCGAAATATGCCGCCAGCGCACATTTCGCCGTCCACCGTCCCAATCGCCATTCGGCGCGTCGTTTGGGAAATCGTTTCCCGGCCAAAAGAGCCTGCTCACCCGAGGTGAGCCAGTTGTCATGCTCCGGCACCTCCGAGCGATACTGAATGAGCCAGTAAACCGAGGGCTTGATTGACATCTGATCTCTACGCGTGCCTGAGATTAAAATCAACCGCACGGTTATTTGAATAATCCGGTGAATTGCCCGAATAACAAATTCAAAACAAGTCCTGCGACAAGGTAAGTTATAATATAGGCGCCGGCCGCTAACAGGCCATAATAAAACGGCCGCGATCCCTCAGGATGGGCAAAGAGGCCCCAGACAAAAAATATGATCGCAGGCCCGAACAACAGCCATCCAATGACTTTAACAAAACTTTGACCTTGTACGGCAAAGCCAAGTGGACCCAGGATGGCCATGACCACGACCATGATGACTCCAACTGCAATAGCAGCAGTGATTGGTTTTTTGAACATATCTCCCTCCTGTCCTGAAGCAGGTAAAATGAAAAGACGAGTCAGTTGCTTTGCTTCAAAGCTTCTTGCAGCGGCTTCAGATGTTCCGCCTCGATCTTCTCCGGAAGTTCCATGGTGCGATAGCCGTGCAGTTGCAGGCACACATTACCTTTTTCATCGAGCACTCGGGCATCAAAGGCACCGTCAGCCTCGGGGGTCACCACGGCGTATTTGCCGTCCTCGAGGCTACTCAAGTTGCGCAAAAACGTGACGCGGGCAATTTGATACGGCAGTCCCATCCGGGATTTCATGCCCATCTCCCAAAGCCCGGCGGTTTGGAAACACAACTCGATGAGTCGCGGCGCAATCACCGTTGGCAGATCTTTCGGCTCATGGTTGGCGGGTAAATTCTCGGCCAGGAGTCCGACAATTTCGTCTCCGGCGCGCCAGGCATTTTTGATGACCTGATATGCCGGACCGTGAAAGTACAGACGATAAATGTCGCCGGCTGCGATTTGCGCGCCACCCGAGGCAGCCGGAATTTTTTCCTTAATCGGCCTGGGCAGATTCTCTGCCAGTCGCACGGTCGCGGTGAAATGCGTGGTCACTTCCAGGCCGGTTTGAGCGTGCAGCTTGCGCGAGCCGACGAGCCGGCAATCCGCAACAACCTCAGAACCTTCCTGCCGGAAATTCGCGTATACGGTTACGACACGAGGTTGGTCCCGATAAAACTTGAAGGGTGCAAAGAAATTGACCTCTTCGATCGCAGCAACTTGCAGCTCCGGGAACATGACTTTCGCCGCTTCCACCAGTGCTTCGAGTCCCATCACGCCGGGCAACACGGCGGTGCCGCTGATTTTGTGATCATGCAAGAACGGCTGTTTGGTTGGATCGAGTGTCGTCTCAATGGTCAAGCCACTGTAGAGGCCCATACCCACGACCTTTTCGACCATCACACCTTTGGCGTTGAGTTTCGCATCGATGATGCCGACTTTGCTGGTGTCCAAACCGCCGGTCGCATCGAAGTCGTTGAGCATGATGCCGAGGCTCTGCGCAATGATCACCTCGCCGCGTGTGCCACCGGCAGTCAACTCCCGGCGAATGATGGGAATGCCGGCCTCCGGCGGCAGCATGTCGATGCCGGCTTGTTTCATGATCATCGGAATCGAGCCGCGCGCGGCCATGCCGATGCCGCCCCATGCAGTCCAGTCGATGGCGATGCCGCGAGTCTCGGGTCGTGTCGTGCGGAAATTCGAGATGCTCTTGCACAAGAAATCATTCGCGGCGCTGTAGTCGGTTTGGCCGGCATTGCCAAAGCGTCCGGCAATCGAGCTGAACACGACAACCGCTCCGATCGGTGTGTCTCCAAGCGCCGACATCAGATTGAACCAGCCTTCGCTTTTCACATCAAAAACGAGATCGAACTCCTGCGGCTTTTTGTCCGGAAGCAGGTGACTGATTTCCAATCCGGCGGCATGCAGGAGCACATCCACGCGCCCACTCTTCTGTTTGACTTCAGAGATGACTTTTGCCACGGCATCGGCATCCAGCAGATTGACGCTGTAGTAGTGCGCAAGGCCACCGGCTTTTTTCACCGCTTCGATGGCCGTGAGCGCAGCGTGCGATCTTTCCAATGTGGCCATCTCTTTTTCCACCATTGCTGGTGTGGCGCGTTTGCCTTCGGCCTTCAGGCGCTCAAAAATATCGCGTTTGAGATTCTCCTTGTCGGTGGCAAAGCGTGCAAGGTCGGCGTTGTTGGGATCAGGCGCCGGCGCAAGATCGAGCAAATAGAAAGTTCCGCCGGAGGCAGCAGCCAAATCTGTGGTGATGGCGGAAACGATGCTGCCCGCTGCGCCGGTGATGACAAACACCGTGTCCTTGTTCAGCGCAATTCCTGGTTTGCCATCAACTGCAGATTGCTCTGCAAAACCGACGGTCCAACGTTTTCCATCCTTATAACCGACTTCCACAACGCCGGGATCATGCAGCGTTTCGTCGACGAGCAGATCGGCAAGCGCTGCGGTCTTTCGCGTTGGCTCAAAGTCGATGACTTTGACGAGTGCGTCGCCGCGTTCGCGTTTACAGGCTTTGGTGAATCCACACACGGCGCCGCCGAGTGGAGCAACTGCGCCGGCTTCATCGTAGCCATGCAATCCACCCAATCGGGTTGCGGCAATCAGAAAAGCCCCCGGCTTGTTGATCTGCTCATAAAGCGCGCGCATCGTGGCGTAGAACAATTTCACCCGCACGCGCGCGGCTTCGCGCCAGCTTGCCAAATTCAATTCGGCCAGGTTGCCTTCGTGATCCAGCGCTGGTAGCCAATAGATACCTTGGATGGGGCCCTCTGCCAACCAACCGTTGATGCGCTGAACAAGCATTTCGGCATCCGGAGCATCATCGAGGCTGAGCACTTGCACGCCGAGTTTCCCGAGCCGCTTGATGAGCGCCTCACCGACACCGCCGCGATCCGGCATGACAATCACCCGGTTTTCCGCATTCAGCGTCACGCCGGTTGGCTTGCAGAAATTCAACGCCGGCCGCAGATACGGCACCGGAACGCGACGCGGAATTTTATTCGCTGCTTCCATACTGGCGAAAATCGCAGGAGCCATGGGCGCAGGAGTAGGCATAGTAGGAGGTTGTTCCATTGCCATTTGCTCACTTGCCCTTTGCTTCCGGAGATCGGGCCGGCGGTCATAAACGAATTTGATCGTGTGCGCCAGCGTCGGGAAATCGCGCAGCTTGAGAGAATCATCGCGCGGGATGTCATACTCGCTGCGAATCGCGGCAAACACTTCTGCCTGCTTGACGGTGTCGATGCCGAGATCCGCCTCCAAATCCAAATCGAGATCGAGCATTTCGATGGGATAGCCGGTTTTTTCCGAAATGAGCTGCAGGATTTTTTCCTTCACCGGATCAAATTCAGGAGCAGCGGGAATAGGAGCGGGTTGTTCCACTGCCATTTGCGCACTTGCCCCTTGCTTCCGGAGATCGGGCCGGCGGTCATAAACGAATTTGATCGTGTGCGCCAGCGTCGGGAAATCGCGCAGCTTGAGAGAATCATCGCGCGGGATGTCATACTCGCTGCGAATCGCGGCAAACACTTCTGCCTGCTTGACGGTGTCGATGCCGAGATCCGCCTCCAAATCCAAATCGAGATCGAGCATCTCGATGGGATAGCCGGTTTTTTCCGAAATGAGCTGCAGGATTCTTTCCTTCACCGGATCAAATTCAGGAGCAGCGGGAATAGGAGCGGGTTGTTCCACTGCCATTTGCTCACTTGCCCCTTGCTTCCGGAGATCGGGTCGACGTTCATAAACAAATTTGATCGTGTGCGCCAGCGTCGGGAAATCGCGCAGTTTGAGAGAATCATCGCGCGGGATGTCATACTCGCTGCGAATCGCGGCAAACACTTCTGCCTGCTTGACGGTGTCGATGCCGAGATCCGCCTCCAAATCCAAATCGAGATCGAGCATCTCAATCGGATAGCCGGTTTTTTCCGAAATGAGCTGCAAGACTCTTTCTTTCACCGGATCGAGTTCAGCAGCAGTTGCAGCAGCAGGAGCATGTGGCGCTACAACTTTCTCCTCTGCCGGGATTGTTGCTGGCGGCGTCGGCTTTGGAACTTCCCTCTCACCCACTCTTGCTTCAACTGCTGCTGGTGCGACGGCAACTGGTTGTGGAGCCACTGCAACTGCCGGAGCCACTTGCTCTGTTGGGCCCTGATCTTTGACCCGCAGTGTTCGATTAACCACTTCAAGTTCCGGTGCTTGGTAACCGGTGACACGGCGCAACCAATTGGTCCAAACGTTCTGATCCGTAATGCGATAGTGGTAGCCAAGCTGCATGGGATTCCGGTGTTTTCCATCCGGCGTCGGCACCCAGCGCATGAGGGCCATGCTGATCTGCGAGCCAAATCCCGCGCCGAGTCGCAAAGCATACTGAACCGGATAAACGCCGCCCTTCGAGAGATTGAGTGGCCCAAGCTCGGGATCGACTTCTTTGAAATTCGCCACCGGTGGCACAATGCACGTTTCCAAGATCTTGACGGCCAGGACGTCCTCGATGCCGACCGCCATCGGGTGGCCGGTATAGCCTTTGGTGTTGGCGATGATAATCTGATCAGCAGCGGTGCGAAACACCGAACGCAATGCGTACACTTCTGCCGAGGCGCTGCCACCGCGCGCTGGCGTATAAGTCTCATGAGAAACAAACACGGTCTGCGGCGCGATCTGGTAGCGGTCAAGACCCCATTGCGCTTCCGCATCGGAAATCAGCTTTTCCATGACCTGGCAGATGTGGTTGACATCGAGGCGACTGCCATGAAAAGCACTGTTGGCGGTTATCGAGCTGAGCACGTCACAGATGGGCTGAATGCCGCGTTCACGCGCGGATTCCGGACTCTCCACCACCAACGCTGCTGCGCCCATGCCGATGATTAGTCCATGCCGGCGACGGTCGAAAGGCGTGGCGGCATCTTCGACATTCTCATCGGTCGCCGCCGCACCGGACGCGACAAAACCGGCGCCAAACCATTCCATCAAATTATCGGAGGTCACATCATCGGCGGTGACGATGATCACGCGCCGGCAGCGGCCGGACTGAATCCAATCCTGCGCGATGGCAATCGCCTGCGCGGTGCTGGCGCAAGCGCCGTTGATTTGCGTATTGGGCCCGCGCGCGCCGATGTATTCCGCAAATTGCGAGTGGCCCATCGACAGCACCCGAAACAAAAATCTCCGGTCAAAATGATACGGCTCCTTCTCGATTTCACTGCGCAACAATTCGATGCGCCGATCGATTTCCTCAATGGTGCCGTTGCCGGAATTGAGCTGGAGGGCGCGCTCGCGCAAACTGATCAGCTCTTCCAGGCGCTCGCGGCGAATGCGATCTTTGTAATAGCCCGAAATAATATCGGCAAACGAATCATAGCCCGGAAAGGCCGAGGCGAAGATCACGCCGGTATCGTCGCGCATATCTTCCGGCAGTGCCCAGCGATCCGGCAGCTTGGTGTTCTTGGTGGTGGTTTTGTAACACATGACGAGCGGGATACCCGCATCGCGGAGTGCGTCGATGCCGACCGCGATGGCCAGCGCGGTGACGATGTCCAACGCCGGCAAACGGTCCGCTGGATAGCCGTATTCGCTGCCCAAGTCGAATTTATTGCGCCGTGCTGCGAGCTTGATCACCTCGGCAGGGCTGGTGATGGTTTCAAACCGGCCGTCGCCTTCCTTGGTCTTGACGAGACGGACGATGTTTTTATCGGCCATGGCACGACGCAGCCGCATTGGCACAACGTCAATAAATTGTTCCCCGCGCAAAATGCGCTCCAAATTGGCATCGTCAAAAACACGCTCTGTGCCGGGCAGACCCAGGGCCGCGCCGGTGATACAAACATAATCCGCTGCGCGCGCAGATCTTCCTCCAGAATAAATTTGAAAACCTCGATCCAAAAATTCGGCAAACAAATGTCCGAGCTGCAGATAACGATCAGTCCCAAGTGCAGCCGGAGAAGAAATCGTTGCGGGTCGTTGATGATCTGGTGTGATCGGTATTGTTTTCAATTCACTGCTCCTCACGACCGGCTCACCTTTCGCTAACGCACTTTCCACCTGCAATCTGCCACTTGCCACTTGCTCACTTGTCTTTTGTTCCATGCGCTCTGCGCTTTGCACTTTGCCCTCCGCCCTCTGTTCAACTCCAACTCCCAAGCCCGCGGCATACAGCCCGCACAAGGCATGATTGAAAGAAGCGGCGTCACCAATTGTCGGAAAGTTCGTGAAGAGCGCCGAGATGTCGCCATGTTTCAGCAGCACGTCTTCGACGAAACCATGCAGGGTTTTCTTCGGACCAACTTCGACGAAGATGCGCGCGCCGGCCGCATACAACGTGTGCAGGCCTTTGACGAATTGCACCGGTGAGGCGAGCTGTTGCGAGAGCAGATCGATCATTTGAGGCACAACCCCCGGGCCCATGCCCATCGGATAAAACTCACCCGTGACATTCGAGACGATGGGGATGCCTGGTGGCTGCAAATTCAATTGCTGAAGCACACGTGCCAGGGAGGCACTGGCCGGTGCCACGATTTTCGTATGAAAGGCGTGACTCACTGGCAACGGCCGAACAACGTAACCGGCTTCTTTCAGGATGGCGATCGCTTTTTGCATCGCCGCAGTGGCGCCGCCGATCACCGACTGGCTCTCACTATTGATGTTCGCGACGACCACGTATCCCTCAACCCTCTTTAAAATTTCCTCGACTTCATGCAAGGGCCCGAAGACGGCCGCCATCATCCCATTGTCCGCGACAGAAACTTTGGTCATTTCAGTGCCGCGCATGCTTACGGCTTGCAACGCTTCTGGAAATGACAATACGCCTGCGGCCACCAACGCGCCGTATTCACCAAGACTGTGACCCATGACCATGTCCGGCATCATGCCGTACGCCGCGAGCAGACGCGTCAACCCGACTTCGATGGCCAACACTGCCGGTTGTGTGATGGCGGTTTGGCGCAGGCCGTCTTCGGCACGGGCCAGAGCTTCCGGATTGGTTTCATCCACATACATGTATTCCATCAGTGACATGCCAAACGACGACCTCATCACACGTTCCGCTTCGGCCAAAGTATCAGCAACGATGGGCTCTTTTTCCTTCATTTCGCGCAGCATGTTGACATACTGCGAGCCTTGACCGGTATAAAGGAAAGCCACTTTGCCTGCGGGGCCGCGCCCCAGATAAGCGCCCTGCGCGCGTAACGCTTTCCACAAGCCGGCATTATTCTCGCGCAACGCGCGCAACGCTTTACCGGATTTTTTTGCCAATTCTGCAGCATTCCCGTAATCGATGGCGAGCCGCACCGGCGCCCGCAGATCGGCTTCCGAAGGCGGTGCGATTGCCGGCGCCTGGCCTTGCTCGGCATTTTGATGAATCACTTCGAGACGTTTGATCAGCTCGGCATCCGAATCCGCGCCGATGACCACAGCGCCGCGCAAGGGCGACTTGGCCGTCATTTTCGCCGGAGTCGATTTTACTTCACTCATGAACACGCTGGTTTTGGTTTCATCTTTGATTCGGCCGGGAATGTATTCTTCCAGCACGGCGTGGAAATTCGTGCCGCCAAATCCAAACGCACTCACACCGGCGCGGCGAATGCCATCGCGCGTGGCTTCCCACGGTTGGAGTTTGGTATTGACATAAAAAGGCGAGTGGCTGAAATCAATGTCGGGATTGGGCCGGTCGAAATTGACGCTGGGCGGCAAAACTTTTTCGTGCAAAGCGAACGTGGCTTTCAAAATGCCGGCAGCGCCGGCCGCGCCTTTGAGATGGCCGATGTTGGATTTCACCGAGCCCAACGCAATCATACCGGGGGTGAGGCTGTAATTGCTGAACGCTTCGATCAGGCTTTGCACTTCGACAAGATCGCCAACGACCGTGGAGGTGCCGTGGCCTTCGATCATCGTGCAGGTGGCGGGAGAAAGCCCGGCGTTGTGCCAGGCGCGTTGCACCGCGAGGAATTGCCCAATGGGATTGGGCGCCGTGATGCCTTTGCCCTTGCCATCGCTGGAACTGCCGAGTCCGCGAATCACGGCGTAAATTTTGTCACGGTCACGTTCCGCGTCGGCCAGGCGTTTGAGTATGAAAACCGCTGCGCCTTCGCCCATGACGAAACCATCAGCTCCGGCAGCATAGGGCCGCGAGCCGGTGGCGGAAAGCGCGCCGATCTTGCAAAATTTGACAAATGAAGAGCTGCTCATGTTGGCATCCACGCCGCCGGTAATCACGGTATCGAAGTCGTTCTCATTCAATCCTTCGACCGCGGCATTAATGGCGGCCATTGCCGAAGCACAGGCCGCATCCGTGGTGTAATTCGGGCCGCGGAAATTATAGAGTGCGGCAATGCGGCCGGCGATGATATTGGACAACTCGCCGGGCATGGTGTCTTCGGTGATCTCGGGGAAGTGCTTGCCGACGCCGCGCTGCAATTCTTGAAGAATGGTTTCTTGAATTTTCGGGGGCAGTTCCGCAAAGCTCGGCGCTTTCTCCAATTCCGTTGCGAATTCCGGAAACAGGATGCGCGCCGAAGTCAACAGGTGCATGTCACCGCCCAAGGCATTGCCGATGATCACGGCGGTGCGTTCATTGTCGAGGGGGCGCTGGGGAAAACCGAAGTCATTCAACGCCTCGCGCGTGGCGACAACCGCCCATTTTTGCGCCAAGTCCATCGCCGCGCTGACGCGGGGCGGAATCGGCAGTTTCCATTTGAGCGGATCCCATTCGAATTCCCGCACCCAGCCGCCGATTTTGGAATAGGTTTTATCCGGCACTTTGGGATCGGGGTCATAATAAAGATCAGGATCCCACCGCTCGGTGTGCACTTCGGTGATGCTATATCGTCCGGTTTTGATATTTTGCCAAAAAGTCGAAGCATTGGGCGCATCGGGCAAAACCGCTCCCATGCCCACGATGGCAACGGCTTTATGGGCTGAAGATTTCATTACACAAACTCCATTAGTAAATTGTCATTACACAGGCTACGTCCGCAGGGAATTTTGTTCCAATTTTCTCTTGCACGATCAAAAAAAAATGTTTAATTTTAAGCCAGTGCGCAACAAACATTTCACAGCGATTCCGAAATTTACTTCGATATTTTTATAGAAAACGGAGAACCACAAATGAATCATCTCAATTTTGTCGATGTGGAAGTCGACGCCTTGGTTCGGACCGGCCTATATAAAACTCGAGATGAAGTCATTTCCGATGCCATCCGTAATCTCTTGCTCAACAACAAACCATTGCGCCTGGAATTCGCGATCGATTTGTACAGAACCGATGAGGTTTCCCTTGGCCGGGCGGCAGAGATTGCCGGGATCAACCGTTGGGATTTTCAAGAGGTTTTGCGCGAACGCCAGATTCCCGTCCTTGTCGAGGCCGATTCCGCAGAAGCGATGGATGAAGACCTTGCATTCTTCTTTGGCAAATCCAAATGATCGTCGCCGATACAAGCATTCTCTCCACTTTCGCACGCATTCAGCGTGTTGAACTGCTATTTGCGGTGGCGGAAACCGATTCTCTTTATCTGGCACCGGCCGTTATCAAAGAGCTCAAAGGTGGTTTACAAAAAAGTCTGAATTTTCTGCAACCGATTATTCATGATCTGGCCGGCGGCACAAGATTTTATGCTGTCGATCTCACCCCTGATGAGAAGAGCCTGACAAATACCCTGCCCAGCTCGCTGAATGCCGGAGAACGAGAAAGCATCGCCCTCTGCCTAAAACGCATTGGCAGCAAATTGCTTACGAATGACAAGCGCGCTCATAATTACTGCAAAGCCAACCATATTCCATCCCTTGATCTCAAGCTCGTCCTGCGTCAACTGTGGAAATCCAATCACTGCACCAAAGAAGAAGTTTGTTCTTTGATGGAAGAAATCGAGAAGAACGAACCAGGCATGTTCATAAAAGGCAAAGATGAAATCCTCCGATAAGTTGGCGATTTATTCCATTTCCACGACATAATCTCAAAGCCCGTTATTCCATCAAACCACTAATCCAGCAATCCAATTGCTACGCTCACCGCCCGTGCGCCTGCCGTGTCGCGCGAATTTGCTCGAGGTGATGTTCGGCATGGCTGGTTTGCGTTTGAATGAGCTGGCCAACCGTGACCTTGCGCAATTCCGAGTTTGCTTCGCGTTTCAGCATCACATAACGTTCCCACGCCTCGGGCAATTGTTGCAGCAACAACTCAAGGTCGCGATGGTTGGCTCGGAAGAGCGCGAGAGCGGGCGCAATCGGACGGCTGGCATAATTCATAATCGTGACCCAGGAGTTTTTCAGATCGTACCACTCCAACCCGAAGGTGCAACCGGAATTGCCCAGCGCCGCTTTGATGATGAGCTTGGTGACCTCGTCCGCATCGACGATGTGATGGACGGTTTGGCGGATGGTCCATGCACCTGGTGAGCGGGCCAAATCGAAGTCGGCCTCCGCGAGACCGGCGAGCGCGGCTTCCAACTCATCGGGCAGCGTGACGTAGCGGACGAGGATTTCGGCTGTGGTCATGGCTTTTAAGAATCTATAGTATTACCCTGGAAAAACTATCACAACCGCGAAGATTTTATTGCACTACAAAGACACAAAGTTCACAAAGGTTTTTTCTTTGTGTCCCTGCGGGCGTAGCCTATGTGCCTTTGTGGTAACGTTTGGCTGCGCCCGTAGGCTACGCCTGTAGGCTACGCCTGTAGGCTACGCCCGTAGGCTACGCCCGTAGGCTACGCCCGTAGGGGGTTGCGGCCAGAGCCGCGCTAAGATTTTCACTTTGCAAAAACTGATTTATTTGCTATATTAAAATAGTCTAAACAAGGAGCAAATCAAAATGGAAATGACACTCAACTACCAACAGGCCTTGCTGGAAGAAGTCAAGGATTTGCCGGAAGAAACTCTCCCGAATTTGCTGCAAATCGTTCGCTTGTTCAAAGAGAGCATCTTGGTTCAGAGCCGCCAAGCTGCGCTCGCCTTGCAGGCGGAGTTCGAGCAATGGGACCGGCTGAGCGATGAAGCGCTGATTGAGTTCGAGAAGGGGTTGCCATGATGACCATCGGGGACATTTATACCGTCGAAATTCCGTCCAGCGATGGACATGAGCAAGCCGGCCCACGTCCGGCCATCATTGTATAAGCTCCCCAATTCGAAACTCAGTTGCCGACCGCGCTGATTGTACCCTTAACTTTCCAGTTAGCCGCACAAGCTTTCCCCGGCACCTTTTTGATCCCTCCCAATTCCGAAAACAGCTTGACTGTGCCTTCTGTAGCTTTAGTGTTTCAGTTACGTGCCATTGATAAAAGACGTCTCAAGCGCAAAATCGGACGATTGAGCGCTTCTCATTTGGCACAATTGCAGAAACACATAAAGGTTTTGCTCGAGTTACCATAACTCTGCTCAGTGGAAAAATCTTTTATTCAACTAACCTCCTCTCCACTTTTATCGCCCACCTGGCGAGCCTGCCATGCAGAAAGTTTGTGATGCTTTGGCAAAGGCGGACAATTGCCGAGGTTGATAATTTCTCAAATTGGTCATCTCCAGATCGTTGATCTCGTCCGCGCCAGCGATCCACCACATACCTTCCGCCCGACGATAAATCGTCAGGCTCAGAGCGAAAGCCGGCTAAGGTCGTCTAATAACTCATTGTCTCTCCTCGAGTCGTCATCAGACGACTTCAGCTTCTTGGCGGAATTGATTCCGCAGCGTTCATTTCCGCCCATAAATCACATCCGCCATAAAATCCATGTCTGCAATAAGACCCGCTTGCGTCCGATGCATGGCAGGTAGATTCAATTTTTTTGCAAATTCCGCCAACTCGACGTCATTAATGTCATCTGCGCCAATGATCCAGCGCATGCCTTCTTCCGCAACTTTCATCGCTGCTTCGCGCGCGAAGACGCGGCTGAGGGCAGCCAAAGCTTCGGGATTGAATCGCGTGTCGGCCTTCGGATTCAGCTTGCCTTCTGCGGCTCGCGCCGCGCGGTTGGCGAGGCTGCCGGCGCATTCGGCGTAGGCAATCAATTCGCCGAGGCGGAACATCACATGCTGGTTGCGGGTCAAGCGGCGGAGGCGCGCTCTTTCCAAAAGTTCGGCGAGCGCGTGCAAGCTCAACGCGGCGATGTTCGCGCCGACTTTGGGATGACGGCCATGTAATTCTTCGAATCGTTGCGCTTCGTCATGATAATGCTGTCCGCGCGTTTTGAGATGCAATTGCCAGCGGTCGCGGCAGATTGTCATCTCCATGATCTCGGAGGTGCCTTCGTAAATCGTGGTGATGCGCACGTCGCGTTTGATTTTCTCCACCAGATATTCTTTGACATAGCCATATCCGCCGAGCGCCTGAATGCTCGCGTCAGCAGCCAAATTGCCGGCTTCCGTGGCCAGGTATTTGGCAATTGCGCCTTCGGTGTTGAGATTGTTGCCGGTGGAATCGATGCGCTCGGCGCTTTCTTCGATGTAGGCACGGCTGGCTTCGAGGCGGGCCACATGCGGCACGATAAGCTTGTGGGTATAACCCTGCTTCTCAGAAAGTGGGCCGCCGGCTTGAATGCGTTCGGTAGAATATGGAATGGCGCGATCGAGTGCTGCCCAACCCGCGCCGAGTCCAAACGCCGCCACCATCAAACGGGTATAACCAAAAACCAATTGCGCTTGAATGAGTCCCTGTCCCTCGACGACGCCGAGCAGACGGTCGGCCTCGACATAAACATCATCCAACGACAGAGCAGCGGTGTTGCTGGCGCGAATGCCGTGCTTGTCTTCCGGCTTGCCGTGGCTGAATCCCGGCACACCTTTTTCCACTACAAACCAGCTCGGGCCGCCGGGCGCTTTGGCCAAAATGCTGTACAAATCCGCGTAGCCGCCGTTGCTGATCCACATTTTGTTGCCGCTGATTTTGTAGCCCACGATCTTTCCATCTTGCTCAACTGGCGTGGCGGTGGTGCGCAGCGCAGCCAAATCGCTGCCGGCTTCCGGCTCCGTTGCGCCGTAGGCCATTAACAAACCTTCTTCAGCGATGCGCGTGAGCCATTTCTTCTTCTGCTCTGGTGTGCCGCCAAACATGATCGGATCGCTGCCAAGAAAAGTTGCGAGCACACCGGTGGCGATGCCGAGATCGATGCGGGCCATTTGCTCGCAGATGCGGTACACATCAAACGCGCCGCCGCCCATGCCGCCAAATTCCTCGGGGATGAATAGCAGTTGAATACCCAAGCCTGTGCACATTTCCCGCACGAGGTCGACGGGGAATTCGTCCTTGGCATCAAGCTCGAGCAGCTTCTCTTCGGGAAGATGGCTTGCGGCAAATTCTTTAATGGCAGCGAGGGTTAAATCAAGCGTTTCTTTATCGAGGCCGGTGTTCTTCATTCTTTGAAACTCCAACATGGAAGCGCCGCAACAAAATAGTTTGATCACCTCAATCCGCTTCATCCGTTTACATAAGAGACAGCAAGCAGATTGAGCTGATTAAGCGAATATTTTTCTGACAAAATAACTTTGTAACGACGAGTTAACTGCACGCAAAGACGCAAAGATGTGAAAAGTTTTTGTTTAACAGTTAACCATATGTCATTCTGTAAGAATCTTTTTTTATTCTACACAAAACGTTTGTCTTGAATCAAAAAAAGATTACGACGAAAATAGCTTTCGTAGTAGACCCCTACGGGCGTAGCCCACGGCCGCAGGCTTACAGCCGTAGGCCTTCAGGGTCGGTGCCTGAAGGCACTACTACAAAACACATTTTCATCATGATGGGCTACGCCCGTAGGGTGTCCAAACGGACATGAACATTCCTACGGAATGACATCCTCCTGTGTAGCTCCAATCGCAGCTTCTTCTGCCTACGAAATACGCGAAATAACGCGAAAAAATCATATTTGTGTTTTTCGCGTGTTTCGTGGGAAACCATCCGATTACGCTCTTATTAAAAAGCCTGCCCGAATTAACACCTCGGGCAGGCTTTGAAAATCAACTCCTTTTCAATTAAAAGATGGCCTTCACCTGCTCGACCGCTTCCAAGGCAATTTTCTCGGAAATGGTGCCACCGGTGTATTGCCCTTTGTAGCTGGCGGGGTTCAACTTCGGAATGGCGAGACCGAACGTGGTGTTGATTTTTTCGATGAACGCGTTGGCCACCAGTGCGTAGCCGCCATTGTTCGGATGGACGCCATCGAGGCTGAATGCCGTATTGGCCGGATCCAACAAAACGAACTTGCCGGAGTAACCATCCATTCCTGAAGTATTCAAGGTTGTCAGCATGGCATTGGCATTCACGATGGGAACCTGGAATTGGGTTGCCAGAGTTTGGAGCGTGCTGTTGAATCCATCCACCGCCTGCTTGATGGTGTTGTTCTCGGTGACGGTGATCGAAACCGTATTGGGTAACTTCTGTCCGGTTGGATTGAGTCCCGCGGCTTTCATGCCTTGTTCCAGGGCCTGTGCTTGTTCGGCTGGTACGCCCAAGCTGGTCAGTACCGCCGCGTTGGGAACACCCACGCCGGTTTGATAGAGGCTCAGCGCCGGAAGTGTCAAGTGCACCACTTGCGTTTCCTCAGTTAGCAGGGGTATATACAGCACGTTGGCGCTCGGGTCGAAATCGACCGGCTGAAACTTGGTGTCAAAAATCACCGGAACCGGGCTGGTTATTCCCAATGCCGGGATGGTTCTGAAAATAATGTCCAGCGTATTGACGTAGGGAATATCCGTCACATAAGGAATATTCGCCATGACGATGGCAGCCCGGGTGTTTTGGCGCAACTGGGTCAGCAGAGTGGTAAAGCGGGTTTGAAAATTAGCTTGCGAGGTAATCAAGGCCGGATTTCCACCCGCAAGTGCAGAGGCCAAAACATCGTTGTTCCCAATCCACAACATGATCAGCGTGGGGTTGAGCAGAATGGCTTGTTGCAATTGCGAGGTGTTGCCGAAATTCGGATTGCGCAGTACCATGTCAAAGAATGGATTGCTGCCGGAAGCCGAAGTGGTCGAACTTGTTGCGGTCAGCACATCTCCCAGCGTGGCCCCGGGTACCGCCAGGTTGTCATAAGGACGCGCCAGGGTCGCATTTTTCAGAAGGGTACGCGGATCCACGGTAAGATTATCCGCCACGATCTGGCCGCCTTGCAGTTTTAACGGCGTCTTGCCAGCGGTGCTGCCGATTCCCGGTTTCGCAATGAGTGGCATTTGGAAATCAGCGGCTTTGCCCAGTTGCTGGGCGATCAGATACGGATAGCTTTTCAATTGAAAATCTTCGACCAGACCACTCGATTGAAATCCCGCGGTCAGGCTGTTGCCGATCGCCACCATTTTGCTGAGCACGAGCTGATTCTTCGTGATACTGAGCGAAGGCTGCTCAGGCGTCTTCACCTCGCAGCCAATCCAGAGGAGAAGACCGAGTAAAATTAAAAACGGGGAAAACTTTTTCATATCGACCTCCGATCTCGACCAATAGTTTCAGAGTTATCGACCATTCACCCTCATCTCCAACCTAAACAGCATTGCCATTCTGGAAAGAATCTTTTTGGTATTTTGCAATATCCGTTGGTCTTAAATTTGAAAAAGATTCCTGCGGAATGACATTTGTTGCGGGCTGAATAGCCAAAATTCAATTAGAAATTGATGCCGAAGCTGCCAAAAAACAAATCGGCACGGGTATTATAAGTGCCGTCGAAGCCATAATGGTTTTTGCCAACGCCATTTTCGACGGTGCTGCGTTCGCCAGCGAGGACCATCATATAACCAAGGTCCAACTGATATTTGCCGAAATTATAGCCGAGGCCGATGCTAAAATCATGGCGATCACTATCCGGCAGCAGCGGGCTGACGGATTGGATCGGCTCCGGCGATTGATCAAAGATGTAGCCGGCGCGCAGAGAGATTTTGTCCGTCAGCTCATAATGAGTGCCAACCCGAAGTTGCCACGAATCCTTGTATTCCTCCGGAACGGTCTGGTCAAGACTGCTAGTCTCTTTGAAGTGCAGGGCGATTTCGTCAAAAATCGACCAGTTGAACCACATGTAGTCGACTTCCGCACCCAGTTTCTTCGTCAGTTGATAATAGATGCCGGCCGAGAAGAAATTCGGGAAGTCCAGCGAGGTACTGGCCTTTTGATCTTTGAGCACGTTTTGGGCAACGGCTGCGACGTTCGGGACTGTGAGATTGTCGAAAATCGTGAAGTCTGCGTCTCCCTCCTTGAATTCATTTTTTGTCGAATGGCGATAGAGAAAGCCCAGCCCGAGTTTTTCGGTGCGATACATGGCGCTGGCCGTGAAGCCCAGTCCGACCTCCGAGGTGCCTTTTAGTTTAACCTTTCCGACTTCGTAACCAGGTGATCCGGGACTGTCAAAAATATAGACATTTCTTTCCAGGAGCACGGTCGCGATGACAATGTCGAGACCGCCACCGATGCTCAAGTTCGGTAAAATCTGATAGGCGGCCACGGGAGAAATGTAGAACGATTGCAACTGTGAATTTCTCGAGACGCCTCGACCCGTGAAATCGTCTTTCCATTCCACGCCCAAACCGAATGGATTGGTCAGGCCGATTCCTGCGGCCAATTTCCCGTTAAAATTGTGCGCAAAATAGACGCCAACGGGATAATAGAGTGCATCCTTGGTTTTTTGAACCTCGGTACCCCAAATAGGGGCCGCGCCGACAAAACTGGCTTTGGGAAGAATCAGCGTGGTGCCACCATAAAAATGTGTCCCCTTCAAAAAAGCCAGTCCGGAGGGATTGTAAAAAATCGTAGAGCCATCCCATGAGCGTGCGACCACGGCGCCACCCATTGCCGAGGCGCGTCCGCCAAACTCATAGATGTTGAATCCACCTGCCAGCACAGGACCTGCGGCCAATAAAGGCAGCAGCAAGACGAGGATCCCTTTTCGCATATCTCCTCCTCTGAATAAGTTATGCGTGAAAAACGGTTAATTAAATTTTATAGTTGCAGGCACTGCCCTGCGGAAACAACCAAAATTTAACTAATATAATGCCCGGAAATATCAGGAGAAAGGAGAAAATTACTTTTGCCGTATCGCCTCGGTAACGGGAGAATAGCGCAAGTTCCAATGGACGCAGTCCAGCTTGCTGTCAGGCTGCGCCCGCACAGGGATGACTGCGCTGCGTATCTCCCTCGTGAGTGAGGCATTACCTTTTGCCGATGTTTTGCACCTTTGGGTCCGCGTGACTGTTTTTGCACAAGCGTCAATGACTGTCCTAAGAATTTTTACCTGATAGATGGCTTGCGCAAAGTCCTGATAGCGGAATAAGATTACTGACTATTTTCAAGTCGTTTAAGATACAAATCGCCTGCGGAAAAAGCAAATAAAAATTTCGAAATTTTAACTTTTAGAGATAGCTGCACCAGTGTAAAATTATCATATTTTTTGCTGGATGCCCGCCCGTTGCCGCCGGACAAAATAATTCTTGACAAAGTACGCAATGATTGTTTATTTTTATTGCATTTGTTTAAACCAATAAAGCTGTGAATTTTAACGAGGAGGGAAGTCATGATGCTCGTCCTGGTTCTCGCCCTGTTTCTCGCTGGCGTACCCGTGGTAAGCGCTTCAGCACTGCAAGATACTGGAGCTGAGCAGGAAGTCGCTTTGGGAAATGCTGCTTACGCCCAATTTGACAATCAAACCGCCTTGCAGCATTTTCTCAATGCGCTGAAGCAAGATCCCAACAATTTCCAGGCCTTGTGGAAAGGTGCCCGCGCTTATGCCGATGTAGGTAAAACTTTCGAGAAGACTCAAAAGGACAAGGCCAAAGCGCTGTATCTGAGCGGCGATACCTTGGCGCGCCAAGTGGTCAAGCTTTATCCGGACTCCGCCGATGCGCATTTTGTCTTGGCGATGTGTGTTGGTCGCGTTGCATTATTCGAGGGTGGAAAAACCAAAATTCGGCTCTCGAAAGAAGTCAAAGCCGAAGCGGACAAGGCCATTGCTTTGAATCCGAACCACGATGGCGCCTATCACATTATTGGCCGGTGGAACTATAACATTGCGACCTTGAGCGGCGTTTTAAAGTTTTTCGCCAAAGTGATCTATGGCGGCGTGCCGCCGGGCGCCTCGTTGGAAGAAGCGGCCAGGATGTTTGCCAAAGCCATCGAAATCAATGGCGATAAACCCATTCATCGCCTGGAATATGGCCGCACCTTGATCGAGTTGGAGCAATACTCCGCGGCCAGGGAGCAATTGCAAAAGTGCATAGATTTGCCGCAGGCGCAATGGGATGATCCGACCTCCAAAGAAGAAGCCGCCAAACTGCTGAAGGAAATCGCGGGTAAACAAGACAAAACGAGCATGTAGCAGGAGGCAAGGGGCAAGTTGCAAGGCTGCGCCTAACTGACACATTACCGAACTTGAACGTCAAAATTCATTAGAATTTTTCACACCACAAAGACACAAAGAACACAAAGGTTTTTCTTTGTGAACTTTGTGCCTTTGTGGTGAAGTTAGGCTGCGCCTGTAAGTTTCCGGCTTGTCCGGGTTGTGGGGTAATTGGTAATCAGCAAAAGTAGATTACTTCTTGCCCTTTGCACTAAGTTGCAAAAAATGTCCAAATGATCCAATTGCTGCTCAACAATCCCCTGCTGCTGTTGTTCCTCGTTGCGGCCATTGGCTACTTGATCGGAAAGATCAAAATTCACGGCGGCAGTCTCGGCGTCGCCGCGGTACTCTTTGTGGGTCTCGCCTTTGGCTCGCTGCATCCCGATCTCAAATTGCCGGAGGTCGTCTATTTGCTCGGTCTGGTTTTGTTTGTGTATACTGTGGGAATCAGCAGCGGCCCGGGCTTCTTTGCCTCATTCCGGCGCAAAGGATTGCGTGACAATCTGCTGGTCATCGGCATGCTCACTCTGGCGATGATCGTCGCGATCATCGCACACAAGCTGCTGCACCTGCAGCCGGCACAAACAGCCGGAATGTTTGCCGGTAGCCTCACCAACACGCCGGCATTGGCAAGCGTGCTGGATTACGTTAAAGCCTACGCTCCGAAGGCCTCACTCGACCACATGCTCGCCGAGCCGGTCGTTGCCTATTCTCTCACCTATCCAATCGGCGTGGTGGGAATGATCCTCGCGATCTATTTGATGCAGCGCATTTGGAAAACGAATTACGCCAAAGAAGCTGCCAGCATGCGCGAGCTTGGCGCCACTCATGTCAAAATTCACAATCGTACCATTCGTGTGACCCGGCCGGAATCCACTCACACCTCAATTCATGAGTTGGTTGAAAGGCACAAGTGGCACGTGGTTTTCGGCCGCATGAAGCGAAATGGCCAGCTTTCGCTTGCCATTGGTGAGACCCACTTTCAAGTCAACGATCTGGTGAGCGTGGTTGGTACGCGCGAGGATTTGGATCGGGTCACCGCGGCTTTAGGCGAAGTGAGTGACGAGCGCCTCGAACTGGATCGCTCGCAATTTGATTTTCGCCGCATCTTCGTCTCGAATACGAAAATTGCCGGTCAGCGATTGCGCGATCTCAATCTCCCGCAGCAATTCGGCGCCATTGTGACACGTGTACGCCGGGGCGACATCGAATTCCTGCCGCATGGCGACACGGTGCTGGAGCTCGGCGACCGCATTCGCGTGCTCACGCGGCGGGATCATATGGACACCGTGAGCGCATTTCTCGGCGATTCCTATCGCGCCGTGAGCGAGATTGATGTTTTGACGTTCGGCCTCGGTTTGGCGCTGGGTTTGCTGGCCGGACTGGTGCCGATTCCTTTGCCTGGTGGAGTCGTGGTCAAACTTGGCCTCGCTGGCGGCCCGCTGCTCGTTGCGATGATCTTGGGAACATTGGGGCGCACCGGGCCTTTGGTTTGGAGCCTGCCGTACAGTGCCAATCTAACTCTGCGGCAAGTCGGCCTGATTCTCTTTCTCGCCGGCGTTGGCACTCGCGCCGGTTATGCGTTCGCCACCACATTCACAGAGGGCAGCGGATTTTTGATTTTTGTCGCCGGCGCCATCATCACCTGTGTGGCGGCATTGACGACATTGTGGGTTGGGCACCGGCTGCTCAAAATTCCCATGAGCCTGCTCATCGGCATGCTGGCCGGAATGCAAACCCAGCCCGCTGTGCTCGGCTTTGCCCTCGAACAAACCAAAAATGAGCTGCCCAATATCGGATACGCCACGGTCTACCCCATAGCCACCATCAGCAAAATTCTCTTCGCGCAATTTTTGTTGACGCTGTTGTTGTAGGACAAACAGCCGTGCAGGTCAAGACTGGCAGCCTGTCCCACTTTATCAAGGAGGAGCAACCATGCCGGAGCTCCGATATGATCCCGTCCAAAAACGCTGGGTGATTATTGCCACCGAGCGCAGCTTGCGGCCTTCGGATTTTAACAATCCTTGCAGCCATCCGCAAACTGCGTTTTGTCCGTTTTGTCCGGGCAATGAAGACAAAACTCCGCCGGAAATTTTTGCCTTGCGCGAACCGGGAACCCAGCCCAATCAGCCTGGATGGCGCGTGCGCGTGGTGCCGAATAAATATCCGGCGCTGCGCATCGAGGGTGAGCTCGATCGCCGAGGGCACGGTGTTTATGACACCATCAACGGCATCGGCGCGCATGAAGTGATCATCGAAACGCCTGATCATAATACCCAGCTCGCCAATTTGCCGCTGTCGCAATTTGTCGAAGTTTTGAAGGCGTATCGCGCCCGTCTGATTGATCTCATGAAAGATGGCCGTTTCCGTTACATCCTCATTTTTAGAAATTACGGCGCGGATGCCGGAACCAGCCTCCTGCATCCGCACACCCAAATCATCGCCACGCCGATCACTCCGCGCACTGTCGCAATGGAGCTGGAATCCGCGCGCGAGCATTATGCCGGGAAAGAGCGATGTCTCTATTGCGACATCATTCAGCAGGAGCTTGAAGAAAAGACACGCATTATTTCCGAGGACGATTTCATCGTCTGGGCGCCTTATGCCTCGAGATTTCCTTATGAAATCACCATCGCGCCAAGAAAACATCAGCACGATTATGCCACGCTGCCGGATGATGAGCTGGCAGCGCTGGCCCGCACCATGAAATCACTGCTCCAGCGCCTGCAGGTCACGCTCAATGATCCGCCGTATAATTTTCTCTTTCATACCAGTCCGAATACAGAGACCGTGCCGCGCCGGCCCACGCACTGGCTCACTTTGCCCTATGACTTTCATTGGCACATCGAAGTGATTCCGCGCCTGACGCGTATTGCCGGTTTCGAGTGGGGCTCGGGATTTTATATCAATCCGCAGCCCCCGGAAACCGCAGCAGGGCATTTGCGGGAAGCTGAGATTGGCGCGATGGAATGAGGGGACGATAAATTTGCTTCTGAGGAAAGGGCACAAAAAATTCACAATAAATTTTTAAGGAGGCAAGTATACAAACATCATTGCTGCGAATGATTCTGGTGGTTAGCTGGGTCGTACTCTTCGTTCCTTTAGTTTCAGCCCAGGTTTGTGTGAATTGCCACAAAAACGTCACGCCCAATATCGTTTCCGACTGGCAACTGAGCAAACACAGCCAGAATGACGTCGATTGCGCGGTCTGTCACGGTGATGGACATCAATCCGCGCAAGATGTTGCCAATGCCAAAATTCCCACGCCGGAAACTTGCGGAACTTGTCACGAAGAGCGCGTGCAGCAATTCAAAAGCGGCAAGCATGCCGCCGCGTGGGCAGCCATGAAAGCGATGCCAACTGCACATTGGCAGCCCATGGCTCTGATGGAAGGCATGAAAGGCTGCGGCGGCTGCCACAAAATCGGTTTGAAAACCGAGGCAGAAATGGCCGAATTGAGAAAAAGCGGGGCAGGATTCGGTGTGGCCTCGTGCGATGCCTGTCACACCCGGCACACTTTCTCCGTTGAAGAAGCCAGACAACCGCAAGCCTGCCAGACCTGCCACATGGGATTTGATCATCCGCAATGGGAAATGTACTCGGCCTCGAAACATGGAGTGCGATATCTATTGAAACAAAACAAAACGCTCGCGGCCACGGTCGCCGCGCCAACGTGCCAAACCTGTCACATGCAAGATGGCAACCATGCCGTTAAAACGGCATGGGGATTTCTTGCGGTGCGACTGCCGATGCCGGAAGACAAACAGTGGGCGGATGATCGTGCGACTATTCTGCAGGGGTTGGGCGTGCTTGATCCGGCCGGTCAACCCACGGCTCGTCTCGAGGTGGTGAAGGCGGCGGATTTGGCGCGACTGACGCAGGAAGATTGGCAGAAAGAGCGCGACAAAATGCTCAAGACCTGCAATCAATGTCACTCCCTCAATTTCGCCAAAGCCGAATTGGAAAAAGGCGATCAGATAATCAAAGCCGCTGATCATCTGATGGCCGAGGCCATTCGCATTGTTGCCGATCTGTACAAAGGTGGCGTCATCCCGAAACCCCAGAATTATGCTTATGCTTTTCCTGATTTGCTGGCCTTCCACGATTCGCCGACCGTGATCGAGCAAAAACTTTTCGTGATGTTTCTGGAGCACCGGATGCGAACATTTCAGGGCACCTTACAGGCGTAGCCTTCCACGCCAATCCGGATTATGCGCTGTGGTACGGCTGGAGCGAGATGCAGCAGGACTTGACCGAGATCAAAGCGCTGGCGGAGGAAATGCGTGCAAAATTCAAACCGAAGATGAAAAAGCCTGCTGTCCGGTGAGAATTCTGGGAATTGATCGCTCACGGAATGGTGCTCTCCAAAAGACAAATAATTGACGACAAAATAATTTTAAAATCCCCACGGGCGTAGCCTGCGGACGCAGTCATTTTGTCGTCAATTATTTGTCTTTTGGAACCCTACGGGCGTAGCCTACGGACGCAGGCCCACGGCCGCAGTCTTTGCCAAAAAAGCAAAGACCCCTTTGAGAAAAGATTAGTGTGCAACCAACGGTGAAACATGAGAATCCCGCATGACCATGATGACTTCACTTTGCCGAGCCGGAACTCAACTCAAATAGAAAAACTCATCGCCGAGTTGACCGGCATCCGGTCGGACATGCTCCAGCTCGAAGCAGATTTTGCTGACCACGTGAACAGGGCGCATCCTTCGCAGCGCAACAGCGCCAGAAATCTTCTGCACTATCTGGCGCTGCGCCAGCACGACATTCGTCACTTGCAGGAAAGCCTAACCTCACTTGGTCTCTCCTCACTCGGCAGAACGGAATCGCATGTCATGGCCAATCTCGACGCGGTGATGAAAATACTTTTTCATCTGGCGCGCCGTCCCTGGCAAGCACCGACAGAGAATGAACCGGTTCTCAGTTTTGCCGAGGGCAAAGCCCTGCTCGAGGCACACACCGAGGCGCTCCTCGGACCCAGGCCTGCCAATCGCAATGTTCGCATTATGGTAACCATGCCCACCTCAGCGGCAGATGACTACAAACTGATGCGGGAATTGTTGGCGAGCGGCATGAATTGCATGCGGGTCAATTGCGCGCACGACAATCCTGAAATCTGGGCACGCATGATTGCCAACTTGCGTCGCGCCGAACAGAAACTCGGAAAGGAGTGCCTGGTGTTCATGGATTTGGGTGGGCCGAAACTCCGCACCGGCACCCTCGAACCCGGCCCGCAAGTCATCAAATGGCGTCCGCAGCGCGACAGCTTTGGTCGCGTGTTGGCTCCGGCCCGAATCTGGCTGACGCCACTTGAAAACATCGAGCTTCCTCCTGCTCCGGCGGATGCATGTCTGCCGGTACCCGGTGAATGGTTGGCAAAATTGCATGCCGGCGATGTGATCAAATTTTTTGATACACGCGAAGCCGCGCGCGCCATGCAGATCGTTGGGGAAGTGGATGCCAATCGGTGGGCCGAATCGCGCCAGACTGCTTATGTCAGCACAGGCACCGTTCTCTATTTTGTCAGTAATCAAGAAACGGATTTTACGTTGGCCGAGAAAGCTCAAGTGGGAGCGCTTCCTCGTGCGGATCAATTTATCCTGCTCAAAAAAGGCGACACGCTCATCTTGACAAGCGACGCGCGTCCGTGCCGGCCGGCAGTCCATGATGAACAAGGCCGGCAGCTCAAACCTGCAAGGATCAGCATCACCCTGCCCGAAATATTCGCGGATGTTCGTACCGGAGAAATGATCTGGTTCGATGATGGAAAAATCGGCGGCGTGATCAAATCCGTCAAAAAAGATCGCATCGAAGTCGAGATCACCAACGCCCGCAATAAAGGTGAAAGGCTGAGAGCTGATAAAGGCATCAACCTGCCTGATAGCAAACTTCGGCTGCCGGCTTTGACTCAGAAAGATCTCGAAGACTTGCCCTTTGTCGTCAAACATGCCGACTTGGTGGGGCTGTCTTTTGTGCGCAATGCCGAAGATGTCCATGCACTGCAATCCCGACTCGCGGAGCTGGGCGGAGAGCATTTGGGCGTTGTGGTGAAGATCGAGACGCTGAAAGGCTTTGTGCAATTGCCCAAGCTGATTTTGGCGGCGATGCGCAGCAAACGTGCGGGCGTGTTGATTGCGCGTGGTGATCTGGCGGTGGAATGCGGTTACGAGCGCCTGGCGGAAATTCAGGAAGAAATTTTGTGGATTTGTGAAGCGGCGCATATGCCGGTCTTCTGGGCCACGCAGGTTTTGGAAAATCTGGCGCAGAAAGGCCAACCCTCCCGCGCGGAAATCACCGACGCGGCAATGGCCGAACGTGCCGAATGCGTGATGCTCAACAAAGGACCGTATATTGTGGAAGCCGTGCGGGTGCTGGATGATATTTTGCAACGCATGCAAACCCACCAACGCAAGAAAAAACCGATGCTGCGGAAATTAAAGCTGGCGCACCTGGTGAAGGGGGAATGACCGGAAAATTCGCTTGCAAAATTGCGGTGGCGCAATTATTTTCTGAGCATGCCGACAGAATATCCGGAACCCAACATCCGCGACTTGCCGCTCTTCTCTGCATTGAGCGTTGCGGAGTTGCGTCAGCTCATGCGCCAGAGCGCAGTGCAAGCCTGCAAGCGCCATGAATTTATTTTCATGGAGGGCGATCCTTACGTCGGCTTGTATCTCGTACTCAGTGGCCGCGTCAAAGTTTTCAAAACCAACCCGGAAGGCAAAGAACAAATCATTCATCTCGTCGGGCCGCGCGAGCCTTTTGCCGATGTGCCGCTATTTACCGGCGGCCCTTATCCGGTGACGGCACAGGCCTTGGAAGATGCACGCCTGTTGTTTATTCCGCGGCAAGCGTTTCTCGATCTTCTGCACGGCAATCCCGAAATCTGTCTGCGTATGCTGGGCGCTTTCGCCAAACGCCTGCGCCAATTGGTGAATCTGGTTGAATCACTCTCCCTCAAAGAAGTCACCACCCGCCTCGCTCGCTATCTGGCGGATGAGGCAAGAAATGCCTCCCATTCCACCTTCCACCTGCCCATTTCCAAAGCCAACCTGGCTGCCTTCCTGGGCACCATCCCCGAAACGCTCTCCCGTTCGTTGCGTGATTTGGAAGACAACGGCATCATCTCGGTTCAAGGGAAACAGATTGTCATTCGCAACAGGAAAATGTTACAACAGATGGCCGAATGATAACTTGAGGGTCACGATTCAGCCGTATCCTTTGTAAGCGGATTCGACGGATCGAGCGGATTACACTTCCCGAAACTGCTGACCAGTCACTTTCACTGCACGACATTTTGAAGCGCGGACACCCCAAGTGGCTGATCAGTCCGCCTGTGAGACAGAGCCGTTTTTATTTCGCCATTTTTTCGTTTCTTGACTTGAGTCAAGGTTTTTCACGGCGATATTTCGTATCTTTTAAGAACAAAGCAGACGAAAGCTTCAAGTGGTTAAATTTTACAAATTGATTTATTTTTATGCCATATATCATCACCGAGCCGTGTATTGACGTTATGAATGGCGCCTGCCGCGACCTGTGTCCGGTGAACTGTATTTATCTGCCAGAAGAAACCCGCTTGCCGCGCGAGCGCCGACTCAATAAAATGTACGTCAATCCGGAAGAGTGCATTGAATGTGATGCCTGCCGCGACGCTTGTCCGGTTGGCGCCATCTATCGCGAAGAGCAAGTGCCGGAACAATGGCAGGATTATGTTGCGGCAGAATATGCGGCATTCGGACTGAATCAAAATGTTCAACTATGAGGATAAATATCATGCAAAAAGGCAGAAATTTTATCACCCGCTTGACAGGATTATCCCTCCTGTTCACGATGCTGTTTTTCGGCGCCAACAAGTCTTTCGCACATTGCGATGGCTTGGACGGCCCGGTCGTCAAAGCTGCGCAAAAAGCGCTGGAAACGGGAAACGTCAATCTCGTGCTGATATGGGTGCGGCCAAACGACGAAGCAGAGATCAAGAAGGCATTTGAACAGACTCTGCAGGTTCGGAAACTGAGCCCGCAAGCGCAACAACTGGCTGACATGTATTTCTTCGAGACGCTGGTTCGCATTCATCGCGCCGGTGAAGGCGCGCCGTACACGGGTTTGAAACCGGCCGGGCGTGATCTTGGCCCCGCGATTCCCGCCGGCGACAAAGCGCTGGAGGCCGGTTCGGCGGAGCCACTGCTCCAGCTTCTCACCGACACGATGCACAACGGTTTGCACGAAACTTTTAGCGCAGCCCTGGCCAAAAAGCGTTTCAACAAAGATGACGTGGAAGCCGGACGCGAATATGTGCAAGCCTATGTGACCTTCATTCATTATGTCGAAGGACTCTACGAAGCGGCAAAGAAGCCGGAAGCTGGGCATTCGCATGAAACGAATCCTCTCGGCAGGCATGAGGAAAAGCATTAATCAAGTTGGCAGAAGCAGCGGCAATGGCAGAAAAAATCAATGGGCCACCGCTACTGCTTCTGTCACTGCCACTCAGGAGTACTACCATGCCACTCAAAATCAAACGCATTTACGATCCGGCGGAACCATCCGACGGCAGGCGCATCCTTGTCGACCGCTTGTGGCCGCGCGGCATCGCCAAAGACAAAGCGCGAATTGACGAGTGGCTCAAGGAACTTGCGCCGTCGGATCAACTGCGCAAGTTGTTCCACCATAAACCGGAGCGTTGGGAAGAATTTGAGAAGCGGTATCGTGACGAGCTGCAATCACCTGAGAAACAGGAGCAGATAAAACAGTTGCAAGCGTTGGCGAAAAAAAGAACCGTCACCCTGTTGTTCGCCGCCAGAGATACCGAGCATAATAACGCCGTGGCGCTGGCCAATTTCATCAAACGAAAATGAATATACATTATTTCCAGCACGTCTGGTTCGAGGGTCCGGCAGGCATCGAAGCCTGGGCCGCGGCGCGCGGCCATCAAATCAGCGCAACACGATTCTATGCCGGTGATCCGATCCCGCGTCTCGAGCGGCTCGACTGGCTGGTCATCATGGGCGGCCCGATGAGCGTTCATGACGAGGCGCAATATCCTTGGTTGCTTGAGGAAAAGCGCTTTATCGCTGAGGCAATCAAATCGGACAAATCCGTGATCGGCATTTGCCTCGGCGCGCAGCTTGTCGCCCACGTGCTCGGCGCCCGCATTTATCGCAACGCGCACAAGGAGATCGGCTGGTTCCCGGTTCACAAAACTCCGCAAGCAAACACTTCCAACATTTTCAAAATATTTCCTGCGGAACTTGAAGTGTTTCATTGGCACGGCGAAACTTTCGATTTGCCCGCCGGCGTCATACACCTGGCGCGCAGCGCGGCATGCGAAAATCAAGCTTTCATTTATGACGAGCGCGTGATCGGGCTGCAATTTCATCTGGAAACAACGCGCGAGAGCGCGAGCCAGCTCATTGAGAATGGCCGAGACGAGCTTGTGGCAGCGCCGTTCATTCAAACGCCGGAAAACATGCTCGCAAACCAACAACGCTTCGACAGGATCAACGCGACGATGGACAGCTTGCTGAACCGGCTTGAATTGGCGCAAGACTGACGCAGCACGACTGGATTTGGCCATAGTCACTAACTTCGTAATTGTCTTGCCCAAATGGTTTTGCCTTCTGAAAGTTTGCAGCAGTGGGCAATTTCGCCCGGTTAATATTGAAGACGGAGGAGGCAACATGCCAACCAAGGAAGACATTCTCAAAAAATTGCAATCGGTCAACTACCCCGGCTACAGCCGCGACATCGTGAGTTTCGGCCTGGTAAAAGACGTGCGCGCCTGCGGCAACATGGCGGCGCTCAAGCTGGAGCTGGTCACCAAGACGGCAAACTCGGCGACAAATTGCGCGAAGGCGTGCGTTTTCTTGGTGACATCCCGATCAGCGCAGCCATCCGCATCAGCGGCGATACCGGCGCACCGGTGGTTCTCACGCAGCCCCAACTCGAAGTGACCAAACGCTTTTTGAAAGTGGCCAGAATGTTCTGGAAGAAGTTGAAGCACAAACTGAAGTGATGGCAAAACGTTTTGTGTCTAACAACAGGCAACAAACAACAGAAAGGCGGTCGTTCCGAAGGAATCCTTTTGGAATCCAAGACACAAGTTTGTGCTACAATACAAACAAGATTACCGAAAATGCCATAGCGCAGGCTGCGCCCGCAGGGCACGCCCGCAGGGCTTCCAGCCCAATGTCACTAACTTTTTCAAAAAAGTCATGACAGGAAGATGTATGGCAGAAAGATATTCAGGTTTCTTACCAAGCGACCAAGAGTGTTTTTGATGAAAACCCGCCCACATATTTTTGCCATTCATTTTTCTGTCACTGCTTTTGAATTGTTTTGCCCGCAATTGGCTTGCCTTTCCGAAAAGTCAGCAGCATTGGGCTTCCCTACCAGACTGTGTGAAAATGTAACGCCTCAAGGGCGGGCAGCCGCTGACAGCGCGCGGCAAGCTGTATGAGATTGAATAAAACGAGTAGCCGCCGGTTCGCCCGCCCCTGCTGTGCTGAATTAC
>JAPDQK010000020.1:0-85203 GCA_034505955.1 Candidatus Zhuqueibacter pondensis | reverse complement strand
AACCGGTGACATGGCCAGTGGTGGCCGGTGCCTTTTTATACAATTCGCGATTATCGAGCGCTGCCATCAAACGCGCTTTCAAGTCTTGAAATTGATCGAGCAGGCCATACCGGCGCTCTTTTTCCAATGTTTGCGCCAGCGCAGAAATTTCATCAATCACTGCCAGAATCGCTTCGAGCTCAGCCGCATAACTTTCCGTCAGGGTCTGGGCTCTTTTATAAATTAAATCAAAGCCCGGCTCATCTCTCACCAAACCTTCAACCCCGCGCTGCTTGATTTCGGCAATAATGTTTTCGATAGTTTGCAGCAAGATCAGCTCCTTCTCCGCCATGTCGATGAGGAAGTCCTTGGTCTTGACATCAAGATAAAAACGCAGGTGCTCTTCGTAAGAAACAGTTTTCTCGTTGATGGAACCGGTTTTGGCTTTGTTACTCAGCGACTTTGAGGGCGATGCTTGAGCCCATGCGGTGTTGGGCGAGGCATTTGCAAAAAGGAAAACGCAAAAGGCGGCAAGCAAAGCCACACCTCTGCGAATAGAGCCGAAACCGCTCAAACAGGCGGAACTCTCTTTTTCCCCAAAATCATCTAAGCGGGTTTGGTTTCTGGAAGGATGAGCCATCCGTAGTCCGCGTTGCGACATGATCGTTTCACTTTCATACTCTTACTCATGCCCAGATCCACTTTCACAAATTCCTGAAAGTGCACAAGAATGAGCAAGAGCAAGAAAAATATATTGACACTGATGCAACCGAATTCCTATTCGTTTTGTTGCGCCGGCTTGCGCACGCTTGGTTTTCAAAAGCTGAATAGTATATACAAGCAATCGCGGAAGTTTACGTAAGCCAAATTTGTCATTCGGAAAGATATTTCAGGCCGGTAACAAAAGCTCAGCGTGGCATGAAAAAGCAGAATTTACGAAAAGGCAGGAGAGAATCGAAGAGACTATTCAATGAACACCCAACTTCTGTTGGGTAAGTTTTTGCACCTGAAAATTCAAAGAAACCGTTGCAACGGCCGGGAGGGTTGCAGAAAGGGCAGACCTCTCAAGGTGGTATTGTAGAAAAGCGGATTAATCTTACGCAGTTGCTGGACAACCATATGAATCATGGTCTCGCTCTTCCCGCCACGGCCAAACGATTCATCGCCCGGGCCAGCGCGGCGCGTGCACGCTCAAGGTCCCAATGTTTGTAGCCTTCATGCAAGCGCTTGAGGGCGCGGGATTTGGCGTCTTCCGCACGCTTCACATCAATCTCGGGGGCGGCTTCTGCGGTTTCGGCAAAAATCTTGACGCTGTCTGGCAAAACTTCGGCAAAGCCTCCAGAAACAGCAAAATAGAATTCCCGCGGCTCCTCGCCGGTGACATTTTGCTCTACCTTGAGGTAACCCACTTTCAGGCTGATGAGCAATGGCGTGTGCCCCGGTAACACACCGAAATAACCCTCTTCCCCGGGCGCAACAATTGCCGAGACGCGCTCAGAAAAAACCTTGCGAAAAGGGGTGACGATTTCAAGGAGAAAAGTTTTGGAAGATTGATTAACCATGTTAGATCTTGAATCATGGATGCTGCATGCTTGATCCAAGAAACGACAAGCATTGAGCATCGAAAATCAAAACTCCGGCTTCCGGCATCTATTGTTTCATTCTCTTCGCATTTTCGATTGCTTCTTCAATCGTGCCGACCATGTAAAACGCCTGTTCGGGCAGGTCGTCGTATTCACCATTAATGATACCCTTGAAGCCGCGGATGGTGTCTTCGAGGTGCACGTACCGTCCCGGTGTGCCGGTGAATTCCTCCGCGACGAAAAAGGGCTGGCTGAGAAATTTCTGAATGCGGCGCGCACGATTGACGACAAGCTTGTCATCATCGGAAAGCTCTTCCATGCCGAGAATGGCGATAATATCCCGCAGGTCTTTGTACTTCTGCAAAATTTGCTGAACCTGGCGTGCGACGGTATAATGCTCTTCGCCAACGATCGCGGGCGTGAGAATGCGTGAAGTGGAGTCGAGCGGATCGACGGCAGGATAAATCCCGATATCGACAATCTGGCGCGACAACACGGTGGTGGCATCCAGGTGCGAGAAAGTGGTTGCCGGCGCCGGGTCGGTCAAATCGTCGGCAGGAACATAGATCGCTTGCACCGAAGTGATCGAGCCACGCTTGGTCGATGTAATGCGCTCTTGCAACGCCCCCATTTCCGTTCCCAATGTCGGTTGATAACCAACGGCTGAAGGCATGCGGCCAAGCAGCGCGGAGACTTCGGAACCGGCTTGCGAGAAACGGAAGATATTATCAATAAACAAGAGAACGTCCTTGCCCTCTTCGTCGCGAAAATATTCAGCGATGGTGAGGGCGGAGAGGCCGACCCGCTGCCGGGCGCCGGGCGGCTCGTTCATCTGGCCGAACACCATGCTGGTTTTGTTGATGACCCCGGAATGCTTCATTTCGAGCCAAAGGTCGTTACCTTCGCGGGTGCGTTCGCCGACGCCGCCAAAGACGGAATAACCACCATGCTCAGTGGCGATGTTGCGAATAAGCTCCTGGATCAACACGGTTTTGCCGACGCCGGCACCACCGAATAAACCGGTCTTGCCGCCGCGGGAATAAGGCTCGAGCAAATCGATGACCTTGATGCCGGTCTCGAGAATCTGCGAACGCGTGTCGAGTTCTTCAAATGACGGTGCCGGACGATGAATGGGGTAATATTTCGCGGCCGGCACCGGACCCATCTCATCAATCGGCTCACCGATGACATTCAACAAGCGGCCGAGTGTGCCCGGGCCGACTGGCACGGTAATGGGCTGGCCGGTGTTCCGCACTTTCATGCCGCGCACCAAACCATCGGTGGAATCCATGGCAACACAGCGCACAGTGTTTTCACCGAGGTGCTGCTGCACTTCGAGAATCAAACGGCCGGTGGTGGTGATGCGCGCCGTGGTCTGACCATCACGCTCCACTTCGAGCGCGGTGAGAATATCCGGAAGCGCGCCATCCTCGAAAGCCACATCCACCACGGCACCGATGATTTGGACGATTTTGCCGACGTTCATTGCAAAAAGACCTCACGAGATAAACGTTGGGGGGGATCCGAATTGAACGAATAATCCGGATAATTTCCCCAAGTGTCAATTTTACTCTACAACCTGTATAAGTTAAGATCTTCGAGTTTTAAAATCCTTGAAGTGACATCTGAAGTTTATATTGGTTTAGGGTAGTTTTTGCATGCTACCAAACTCGTCTGTCATTCTGGAAGACCGCGTCCGCAGTCTTCCAAAATGACATCGCAGTGAAATTTTCACCCTGAACGAGTATAATCACTTGGTTGCGGCTCGACGGCGCGAAGAAATTGGCAAGGCGTTTCCACCATTCTCCGTAAAATCTGTCCCACATTCTTCCTAACTCTTCAATGCCTCCGCACCACCAACGATATCCATCAGTTCCTTGGTGATGGTTGCCTGCCGGACCTTGTTGTAATAAAGTGTCAGTTGGAAAATCATCTCCTCCGCGTTTTCGCTGGCAGTGGTCATGGCGGCCATGCGCGCACCCATTTCAGCAGCGAAGGATTCCAATAATGCCTGCCAAATTTGGATATTCAAATACCGCGGACAAAGCGTATCGAGAATCCTGATCGGCGACGGCTCAAAGAGAAAATCCGCGGGATATTTCTCTTCTTTCTTCATCCCTGGCACAATGGGCAGAAGCTGCTGCACCACGACTTTTTGCTGCAGGGCCGATTTGAATTCATTGAAGACGAGGTAAATACGGTCCAACTTCTCATTAACATACTGTTCTTGAATCAGCGCTGCGATGTCCTGTGCGTGCGAGAAATCCAACAGGTCAAAAAAATTGGTGTATTTTTCGAGAATAAAATACTGGCGACGATTGAAATACTCGAAACCCTTTTTGCCAACCGGAATCAAGGAAATCTCAATGCCATTCTGACGCGAAATGGCAATCTCATTTGTGGAACGCCGGATGATATTCGCATTGAAGCTGCCGCAGAGGCCGCGATCTCCGGTAATGACGACAAAGGCGACGCGTTTGGGCTCACGCACATGAAGCAATGGATGCCATGAGGGATCGACTTTGGCAGCGACATGACTGAGCAATTCGTTGAGACTATGGGAATACGGACGCGCCCGCAGCATGCGCTCCTGCGCCCGGCGCAACTTGGCCGCGGCCACCATCTTCATGGCTTTGGTAATTTGCTGAGTACTTTTGACGCTCGCGATGCGTCGCCGAATGTCACGAAGTGTTGCCAATCTACCTTACCTCGTTCACAAGAACGTTAATGGCACCAGCAATGGCACCTTTACATGCTGCCACGGCTGCTGCACACCCACTGCTTGACTATTTCGTTTCCGCCTTCGTTGCGAATACCTTCATGAACTCACTCGCTGCGGTTTCCATTGCCGCACGCAAATCATCGTCGATCTGCTTTTTCGTTGCCAGCCCGGTCAACACTTGCGGATAATTCGATTCGAGGTATGCGAGATATTCATCCTGCAGCCGGGCGATCCGATTCGTGGGCACGGCATCAAGATAACCGTTGATGCCGAGAAAGATAACCGCGATTTGCTTTTCCACCGGCATCGGCTGGTACTGGTCTTGTTTCAACAGCTCAACCATCCGTTCGCCACGCGTAAGTTGCGCCAACGTGGCTTTATCCAAATCCGAGCCGAACTTGGCAAATGCGGCGAGTTCCCGATATTGGGCCATATCCAGACGCAAACGGCCGGCTACCTGCTTGGTGGCTTTGATCTGTGCATTACCGCCGACGCGACTCACCGAGATTCCGACGTTGATTGCCGGTCGCACACCGGCATAGAACAAATCGCTTTCGAGATAAATTTGACCGTCGGTAATCGAAATGACGTTGGTGGGAATGTATGCCGAAACGTCACCGGCCTGGGTTTCAATGATCGGCAAGGCCGTGAGCGAACCCCCGCCTTTGGTTATGCCGTATTTCTTCAATGCCTCCACATCATCAGTCAGCTTGGCGGCACGCTCCAGCAAACGCGCGTGCAAATAAAAAACGTCACCAGGGTAGGCTTCACGACCAGGCGGCCGGCGCAGGAGCAATGAAACTTGACGATACGCCCACGCGTGCTTGGAAAGATCATCATAAACGACCAGCACGTGCATGCCATTATCACGAAAATACTCGCCCATCGCGGCGCCGGCATAGGGAGCAATGTACTGCAACGGCGCCGGGTCACTGGCATTGGCGGCAACAACGATGGTATAATCCATGGCGCCATGATCCTCCAGCGTTTTCACGACTTTGGCAACGGAAGAGCCTTTTTGGCCAATGGCGACGTAGATGCACTTGACGTCTCCGCCCTTTTGATTGATGATGGTGTCGATCGCAATGGCGGTCTTGCCGGTGCCACGGTCGCCGATGATCAACTCACGCTGGCCGCGACCAATTGGAATCATTGCGTCTATGGCTTTGATGCCGGTTTGCAGCGGTTCCTTGACAGGTTGGCGTTGTACCACACCAAGCGCTTTGCGTTCGAGCAAACCGCGCTGTCTGGCATGGATTGGGCCTTTGCCATCCAGCGGCTCACCAAGTGGATTGATGACGCGGCCGAGTAATTCCGGACCCACCGGAACGTCCATCACCCGGCCGGTTCGCTTGGCTAAATCTCCTTCTTTGACGGCATTGTCACGGCCAAAGAGAATCACTCCGACGTTGTCCTCTTCGAGGTTGAGGGCCATCCCCATCACGCTGCCCGTATAGCCACGTCCGTCGGAAACTGTCGAGCCGGGGAATTCCACCAGCTCACTCGCCTGCACATTGTGCAAGCCATAGACACGCGCGATACCGTCACCAACCTGGATGACTTCACCGACTTCCGAAATGTCTACCTTTTTTTCAAAACCTTCGATCTGTCGCTTCAGAATCGAGGTTATTTCATCTGGCCGAATCCCAATTTCCATGCACTCGGCTTCTCCTTGAATATTTTGGATGATTCTAATCGTACAAATTTATTGTTCGTGCGTCCCGCACCAGTTCGTCAGCACAAAAGTTGTGATTTCCCTGCAAAACCATCGTCATCTCTGGTGATCCAGTGCCTCGAGGCAACACGACGAAAATTCAACTCGTCAATCGGTTCTACTTTGCAAAAACTCTGCTCGCAATCGCTCCAGGTGCTGTTTGAGGGAACCGTCGAGGACTTTACCATCGATATTGAGAACGATGCCACCGAGGATAGCGGGATCGACGCGATTTTCGAGATCGATCTGCATATTCAAACTTTTCGACAGCCGGTCACGAAGATCGTCAGCCAACCCGGAGTCCATGGGCACTGCTGTGATGGCCAGCACGCGGGTCCGGCGTTGATACCGATCGTAAAGCTCATCAAAGGCGAGAACAATCTCTGGGAAAACATCATGACGGCCCTTTTGAATAATCAGAAGGAGAAAATTGAAAAAAGTGTCAGAGTACCGGTCCTGAAAAAGTCGTTCGATGGCTTCACGCTTGACGATACGACTATTCTCGGGAGAGCGAAAAAACTCGGCAAACTCCGCATTTTCTTCCAGCATCGCCCCAAAGCCATGAAGCTCGCTGCGTATTTTATCGAGTATGTTGCGCTCCTGGGCCAGCGCAAAAAGTGCTTTGGCGTAACGCCGGGCAAGAATTCGATCTTTCATAAGGACGCAAGCAGCTAAATTGGTATCACCAAACTTCTCCAGAAGGCAGCCTGTCACCCGCAAAAATAAGTACCCGCGGCAACATCGGCAGAAAACTCTCGAGCGCGGAAAGCGCCTCTAATTCGGTTCGCCGCCGGTGATCTGCATTTCACGCAAAGCCTGGCGGATCAATTCCTGGTGATCTTTGACGGCCAGGGTTTTGCCGATGATTCTACCGGCGATGTCGATCGAGAGTTGGGCCGCGGTTTGCTTGATTTCCTCCACCGCCTTTTGGCGGGCCAAATCAATTTCCTTCAATGTTCGCTGACGAAGCTGCTCAGCATCAGCTTGTGCCTTGGCCACAATCTCGTCGCGAGTGATTTCTGCAGTTTTGCGGCTGCGGACAATCAGGTCCTGGGCTTCCAAACGCGCCTGAGCGATCATGGTCTCGTATTCACTGCGAGCATGTTCCGCCGCACGTTGTGCCGCTTCGGCTTTTTCCAAAGAATCTTTAATGCGCCTGGCACGCTCTTCAATCGCGCCGATGATCGGCTTCCAAGCCATTCGGCGCAGCACGACCACCAATAAAAGGAAAATGATGATAGTCCAGGCGATGAGACCAGTGTGAAGTTCGAGCATGGTTTTTCGATATTGTCAAAAATAAAGCGGTTATGGAAAAAATTTTGCCTCGTGGGTTTGTCAGACGAGGCCGGGCAATCACATTACTTGATGGCCAATAAAACGCAAACGACTTCACCGAACAGCGCCACGCCTTCGATGAGGGCGGCGGCGATAATCATGGTGCCACGCACGTCAGCAGCAGCTTCGGGCTGGCGGCCAATCGCTTCCATTGCCGCGCTCGCAATCTTGCCGATTCCAAAACCAGCACCCAACGCAACAATTCCGGCGCCAAAACCGGCAGCCAGGTGAGCGAAACTCAAACCTTCCATTTACAGATTCCTCCTTCAGATGTGAATAACAACAACCATATTAGTAATTTTCGAGGGTGGCAGTGGCACGCAAGATTGGCACTCTCCATGCCAACTGCTACGGTCTATGGATGCGCCTCGTGTCCTTCCTCCTCATGATGGGACTGGGCAGCAAAACCGATAAATAGAGATGACAGCAGGGTAAAAATATATGCCTGTAAAACTGCAACCAAAATCTCGAGCAGATTGACAAAAACCGCAAAAGCAATCGAAACCGGCGCGATACCGTAGCCGGCAATCGGGTTGGCGCCGCCCTTTCCGAAAATGAAGATCAAGCCGATCAGCGAAAGAAGCACCACATGGCCGGCCGTCATGTTCGCATACAAACGGATGCACAACGCAAATGGCTTCGTGAAAAGTCCAAGAAATTCCACCGGCACCATGATGATCCACATCAACGGATGCACGCCGCCGGTGAAATGCCGCAGGTAGCCGACAAGCCCGTTGGTTTTGATGCCAACTGCCTGGATGAGAATGAAGGTCAGCGAGGCCAGGGCGGCAGTGACACTGACGTTGCCCGTGGCCGTGGAGGCATAAGGAATCAAACCAAGCAAATTGCAGGCAAGAATAAAAAAGAAGACGGTGCAGAGATAGGGCGTAAACTTGATGCCAAGTGTTTCGCCCATATTCGGAATGGCAATCTGATTGCGAATAAACTCGACGACTGCCTCGATGGCCGCCGCAAAGCCGGTGGGGATCTCGCCCGGCCTTCGGTGTCGCGCCATTAATCCCAACACCGCAACCAGCAGCACCGCCGCCAGCATCATCATCACCACGTGCTTGGTGATGGAGAGATCAATCCCCCACAGATCGGTTGACAGTAATTTTATTTCGTCAATCGCCGCACCTGTGTTACCTGCAGTGATTCCCGTCAAAAGCTTGCCAAAACGAAAGAGATGGGTATGGGAAAAAGCTGTTGCCCTGAGCCTGTCAAGAACTGGCTCTGAAGGAGCGATTTTGACCCACAGGAAAATGCGCGGCAAATCCACCACACCCACAAAAGGCAGCTCCAGCTCATGACTGTCAGTGATATGATGAATGATGACCTGGCCGATGTCGTCATGTCCTTTTTCCGCAGGGGAGCCATGCTCACCGATGTGCACAGACACAGTTGTATCGGTTGGAGTCAAATAAGTTTGGTGCTCCGTTCCCTGATGGTCAGCCGTTGCGGTTTGAAGAATTAACGCGAGACTGGCAAAGGTATGAATAAACGCCACAGTCATGCTTTATGAGGTGATTTCATCCGCTTGAAATATCTCTGAACAAGTATCATCTCGATCGTTTGAAAAAACACATACGAAACCAGCAATGTCCAGGTAAACACGCGCGCATGAAGAGAGGAAAATTTCCAAACCCAAACCAAAGCGACGGCAAACACGATCAAACGAAAAAGCAAACCGCCGATCAGAACCCAGAAAAAAGTGAGATGCGAGCGATTTCTTGCCCATCGCAAGGCCCAATAGCCGCTGATCGCCAAAATCGCACTTAGCGCCAAAGCATAAAAAAATCCCCACTGAATCATTGAACTCGAAGCGGCAATCGACACGAGTGAATTCAGGGAGATTTTTATGAAGGACACAACTGCTTGGGCAACTGAGCCGAGATCGCTGAAAATATTCACCATCACTGGTCTTTTTGCGACTTTTCCGGGCTCCGTCCTGAATCCGAAGAGGTGGATTTTGATTCGGACGCGGTCATGCGCATGACGGTGCGATAAAGACTGATAAAGCCTCCCGTCCCTCCGAGCATGATGCCAAAGATCAACCCGAAGGGATAAAGATGAAGCTTTTGGTCAAGAAGATAGCCGAGATACCCGCCGACTGCCGCGGCCGCCGCAAAACGCAGGCCGAGATCTCCATAAGCCATCAATTTTGACCAATCCGTTTGTGCGGTCTTACGCACCGGCAATGCCTTATCGGTTGACCTGGACTTCCGGTCGTGTTATCCGCTCTGCAGGCCTGGCCCGATCGGAAACGGCAGCACCCTCTGGCAAAGCCAGCATCTTGCCATCATCCGTCATCGAGCACACGCCTTCAAAAATGGCGCCTTCATCTATCACAAGCTTGGAAGTTTTCAGCTCGCCATAAAATGTCGACTTGGCTTCCAAAACGACTTTGCCGCTGGCAAAGATTTTTCCCTTGATTCGGCCCCCGACAATCGCATTCTTAACCCGCACTTCGCCTTCGATCTCACCTTCCTTGCCAATGACCAACGAATCCGTGGCACTGACTTGACCCTTGATTCTTCCATCCACGCGCAGACTGCTCTGTACTTTGACAGTGCCTTCGACTACCGACCCCTTTCCAAGGATTGTGTTTAGATCACCAGTTTTCTCGAAATCGTCCATTTCCTTTTTCCCCAACATTTTCACCTCGTTTGCTGATCGTTGATTAATGCGAGCGTCAGGCCTTATTGGGAACTCGTGCGCAACGCCAGAAGAAACTGGCGGGGATCGACGGCCACACCATCCTTCCAGATTTCAAAATGCAGGTGCGGCCCCGAACTTTTGCCCGAAGTCCCCAAGAGTGCAATCGGCTCGCCCTTTTTAACAAAAGCTTTATCACGGGCAAGAATCTGCTCATTATGCCCATAATAAGAAAAAAGCGTGCCGCCATGATGGATAATGATCAAATTACCCAGATCATACGTCCAATTGGCGAATACTACCTGCCCACTGCCAGCCGCCACAACTATCGAGCCGCGCTTTGCTGCGATGTCGATTCCTGGATGTGTCCGGAACGGAAACAACGCGTTTCGTGAAAATTCCGTGGTCAGAAATCCTTCCACCGGAAGCAAAGTCGGCATATTCAGGGGGTACTTTGCATCTTCTCCCCGGCGACGACTCAAGAAGCCACCTACGGGTGCAACTTCTTTAGCCGTCTGGTTCGAAACCTCAGAAGACGGCTGAACCTCGGCCGTTGTCGCCATCATCGGCTGGCTGCTCGACGGCAACATCATGCTCAAACCACCCCCCGTCCCTTTGCTGTGCGGATCAACGCCCAGCAGGCTCAAAATCTTACTCTGCTCCTTGCTCATTTCCTCCAGTTGTGCGGCCAACTGATAGACGCGCTTATTGTCATCAAGCAGGCGCGTGTTGGAACGCTCCAATTCACTGTTATCCGCGCGCAACTGGAAATATTTCCAATACGACACGAACCCCAAAAGAACATGGAGCACGAGAACAATCCCGACACCCATCAGCAGCTTGGCCAATGGCCAGCCCAGGCGAAAATTATAGGGCTCGGCATTGTCATCCGGAATGAGCAGAACCGAAATTCTACGCAGTCGTTTTCTCTTCATAAAACATGCCCACCCGTTAGCTCCGGCCAACGCTTGCCTGTCCCCTGTCCTGCAAAAACGTGCAGACCATATACCCAACATCGCCACGGTTTGCGGACAGGCTTGCCATCTTCTGACGATCGACTTCCACTTCTTGTTGCAGATTTTCCGGAAAGTTTAAAATAATTATTTCACATCAAAAAGTCAACTTCTTTCTGCCTTAAATTTTAATCTCCATCAGAATGGTGGATCATATACCCCACCCGGTCATGCTTGCCCCCACAGGCGTAGCCAGCCGCAGGCTAGGGCTCTTCCGCATCTTCACCAATATGAGCACCATATTGTCTTGAAGATCCTCGAACGCAGTCTTTACAGAATGACATTCGTGGGAATTATCTATTCCCCCAGCAAATCAGTCATCACCATGAATTTGTGCTTTAGATTTTTTGCATCAGCTCGAGCAGGCGTTCGAGGTCATTTTCGGAATAAAATTCCAATTCGATCCTTCCGCCCTTGCCTTGCAAGTGGATTCGAACTTGCGTTCCGAATATTCTCCGCAATCGGTCCTCCACCTCGCGAATCTCATAAGGCACGGTCGGCTTCTTTTTGGCGGCGGCCTTGGGCCGAGTGGCGTGCTGCACCAATTTCTCGACCTGCCTGACACTCAATTGGCTTTTGAGTGTCTTCTTCCACAACTCGATTTGTTGCTTACGCTCAGGCAGGCCGAGCAAGGCGCGCGCATGACCGGCGGTCAACTCTCCCTTCCGCAGACTATCTTGAATCGAGTCCGGCAACTTTAACAGGCGCAGGGCATTCGCGATGGTCACACGGTCCTTGCCTACTTTTTGCGCGACTGCCTCCTGAGTGAGATCGCATTCATCAATCAAGCGCTGATAACCAAGGGCCTCTTCGATGGGATTGAGATCTTCACGTTGGACATTTTCAATGAGTGCCATCTCGAGCAACTGGCGGTCATCATGAATCTCCATGACGTAAGCCGGGATGCGCATGTAACCCAGCTCCTGTACCGCGCGCAATCGCCGTTCGCCGGCAATCAACTGGTAACCATTGTTGTGGGAACGAACTGTTATCGGCGTGACCAGGCCATTTTCTGCAATGGACTGCTTCAGCTCTTCGAGCGTTTTCGGATCAAAATTGGTACGGGGTTGAAAGGGATTGGCAACAATACGGGAAATTTCTATCTCTTGGATAGAACCGGCCTGCGCGTGATTATCTTCGACGCTCAAATCAGGAATGAGCGCCTGCAACCCTCTTCCCAATCTTTTCGTAACCATTTTGCAAAATCTCTGTGGCCAGGTTCATGTAATTTTCCGCGCCGCTGCAAACCGCATCATAAAGAATGATCGGCTTGCCGTGGCTCGGCGCCTCGCTGAGGCGCACATTGCGCAAAATGACGGATTTAAAAACTTTGTCGCCAAAATATTTGCGGACGTCTTCAGCCACCTGCCGGCTCAAATTCAGGCGGCCATCGTACATCGTCAACACCACCCCTTCGATTTCCAATCGGGTATTGAGATGCTTCTGCACCAAACGAACAGTATTCAGCAGTTGGCTCAAGCCTTCCAGGGCATAATATTCACATTGAATCGGAATGAGCACCGAGTCGGCAGCGGTCAGAGCATTGAGGGTCAGCAAACCGAGCGAAGGCGGACAATCAATAAAAATGAAATCGTATTGCTTTTTCAGGTTGGCGAGTGCCCGTTCCAAAATTTTCTCGCGCGAAATCGCGCCAACCAACTCGAGCTCCGCACCGACCAGACGCACATGCGAAGGCAGCAAATCGAGATACTGCAATTGCGTATTGATGATCGCTTGATTGACATCGAGGTCATTAATCAAGACTTCATAAATGCTGTTGCGCACTTTGCGTGGATCAATGCCCACCCCGCTCGTGGAATTGGCCTGCGGATCAATATCCACCAGCAATACGTTATATTCGGCGACCGCAATACAGGCAGCCAAATTGACCGCCGTGGTGGTCTTGCCGACGCCGCCCTTCTGATTCGATATGGAAATGGTTTTGGCCACTTCTTCTCCGTTCCTTTTCCCTCTCAGGATAACTGCGCGAGCGCCTGTCCCAAAAAATCCGGAACCTTCGCTGGGATAACCAGATTGAAACCTGACGAATAAATCCTTAAAAAGTTAACGCATAATCCGCTCAAAATCAAGTCGAATTTTGAGTCAACTAAAAATTTCAAACGAAATTTTTCACCAGCACCCACTCCACAACACCATGAGAAATTCTGCAACGGCATTTTTTGTTTGAAATTGACGACAGGTTTGCGTAAAATGTAACAAAAGCATCGCAACCTCTGACAAAAATTGCAGTAAAAAACGCATGCCCATCCAGATTCGCGGTCTCAACAAGACTTATCCCGGCGGCGTCCACGCTTTGCAAGACGTCAACCTGGAAATCGCCACCGGCATGTTCGGTCTGCTCGGGCCGAACGGCGCGGGCAAGACCACGCTGATGAAAATTCTGGCGACGCTGGAAACGCCAACCTCCGGTGAAGTCTTTATCGACGGCGCGGACATTCAAACGCACCGGCAGCAAATCCGCTCCTCGCTCGGATATTTGCCGCAGTTCTTCGGTGCTTACCCGCAGCTCACCGGCGCCGAGTTCTTGACTTATATCGCCAAATTGAATGGCGTTCCCCGCCGGGATGTGCAGAGACGTGTGCACGAAACGCTGGCGAATGTCGGCCTGCTCGAAGCGCGTGACCGCAAAACCAAAACTTACTCCGGCGGCATGATGCGCCGTCTCGGCATCGCGCAGGCGCTCATCGCCAACCCGCGACTGCTGATCGTCGACGAGCCGACCACCGGACTCGATCCCGAGGAGCGCATTCGTTTCCGCAATCTCCTCACCGAGATCAGTCGTGACAAGATCATCATCCTGAGCACCCACATTGTCGGCGATATTTCGAGCACCTGTGAGGTGTTGGCCGTGTTGTCCCTCGGCAAAGTCGTGTTCCACGGTCATCCGGAAACATTGGTCGCCAAAGCCATCGGCAAGGTCTGGCAGGTGCTCTGTGACGAGGCGGAGTTTCCACAAATCGCTTCGCGGATGCAAGTCATCTCAACCATTCCCAAGCAACCGAATCTGCTCCTGCGTGTCGTGGGCGAGCCGATTCCCGGTTACGACATGCAAAGCGTGCCGCCGAATCTCGAGGACGCATACATGTATTTTATGGAATCGGTCGTCGGACAACGGGTGGAGGAGGATGAAGAAAATGGGGTTAAATGAAAGCAAAAAATTTTCTTGAAATTTGGAATTTGACAAAGGCAAGGTTTGGCTATCTCAATGCCCAATTGACAACTGCATCGTTATGGCGCGATTGTTATAATCATAATAAAAATCATTGGACGCATTGCGAATGTAATCATACGTCAACCCCAACACGATACCCAATGACCTGAAAGATTTGTCCACGTGCACACTGAAAGCCTTGCGCGTGTCCACGCGGGTGTCCGCGATTGGATTGCCGGAAAGATCATACGCCGCGCGCTCGGAATAATGGCGGTCTTGCACACTGGCCGCCAGCTTCATCACCATCCCGGCCGGCAGAAGTTGCGTCAGCATCAAGCTGGTTTGCCAACCTTCGTATCCGTAGTGGTCGTCGAACAGCTCGTCATCGGAGATGAGGCCATAATCGGAAGAGAGATAACGCGATTCTTTTTGCAGATTGCGCTGATACTGGGCCGTAAGACTCAAGCCCGTGCCCTCTCTAAGGCCTTGCCCCAAACGCGCGATGCCGGCCCATTGCGTCACCCGCGGCGTGGAAGTGGTTATGCGCCTGCCGTATCCACGTCCTGCTCCCGATTCCTCGACGTTCGCCGTGGTATAAATTTTCATACCGAGATCAGTTTCCAGAATGAGCGTGGTTTTGGTGGTGAATGACTGGGTCAACTGCGCGAACGCATAATGCTCGACGTAGTTGAAGTCCGCCAACTCGCTGAAATCCAAATAACGGAGAGTATAGCTGAGACGGCCAAGCGTTCTCTCGGCTAAATGATGTCTGAGATTCGCGTAGGCGGAAATCTGCTGATGATCGTAAAATGTGTAGCTGGCGCGATTGACGCGAAAGTTGTACGTCAAACCGGTGTTGAATGTGGTGTGTGGCTCTGGTCCCAGCAGATGCGAGTAAGTCAGTCCGAGAGCGTGATAATGGAAAGCGCGCTCGTTGACCGTGTTGAAATAATTCCAACTACCGATGTAAAAAATCTGCGTATTGTGACGCTCGCCCTCCCAATCCCGCGCCATCCGCAACGACAACAGCGCCACCCGGTCGGTGATGCTGAGATAGTTGTTGTTCACGTTGTCGTCGTACATCGTCATGAGCTGCGCGCCGAGGCGGAATTGTGCCAGCGCCGGATCGCCGGGCCCCAGCGCCACGAGTGAAAACAGCAACGTGAGCATGAGCAGGCGTCTCATTTTCCACCTCGTGACTGATTTTTCTTGCCGCGACCACCTTTGCCCTCGCCAAGCTTGATGCTGCCGCCTTGTCCACGATGAAACCCCAGCCCGGCTTCCCGGCCATCGCAAATGCCGTCGCCATCGGCATCGATGAATTTATCGCGGCCGCGTCCCATGCCTTTTCCTCTCATCTCCAAGTGGTCGTCAATGCCGTTGCCATTTTCATCACGAAACCCGGCTTGGGAACGCTGCGCTCCGGATGTTTTCGCAGCAGCCGTATCGGCCGAGGTCTTTTTTGCTGCATGTGCTGCGGAAGTATCGGCCGAAATTTGCTTGTGCGACTTTGTCGTATCTGCCGCCGTTTGCGCCCACGCTGGGCTCGTCATAAGAGCCAATGCGAGTAGGGTCTTGAATATGGTTTTCATGAGGTCACCTCCAAATGCGTGATGCCCGCGATCTTTGCGGGCATCCACGCGAAAAATTTTTAGCGCTTTCCTCGTCCTTTGCCATGCTGGCAGCAGCCTCCGTGCCTTCCACCCGCCCAATCCGGCACGCCGTCATCATCGGCAAATTTCATGGTCTTGCCGTCCTGCACAATTTCCCACGGATACAAGTGCAGCGTGCCTTTCACATTGTCGATCTCACCTTTAATCTGTGCTTTCTCATTCGTTTTCAGCTCATACTTTTCCCGCTGCCAATACCAGTATGGCCCCATGTGCACTTGATACTCTTTGCCATCCTCGGCTTTGAGCGTGGCATACGGATGATCGACTTTGGTTATCGTCCCACTGATTGTTTTTACCTCATCTTTATCGAAGCGTTCGGAAGCGCCTTGTGAGCGCCCTGCTTGCGCGAACACCAGCGACACACTCAACAGCATTGCGGCAACCATCATCAAAATTGATTTCGCTTTCATTTCTCATCTCCTGATGAAAATCGATCGTCCGGACTCTCCGAGTGCCCGGACGATCATTCAAGATTTCCGTTAACGGCGTCCACGACGTTCGACTTTGCCTTTGGGGCCGGTACCGTCACACACTCCGGTGCCGGTGCCATTGCCTGGACCGTAGCCCGAGCCGTCACGCGGGCCGATGCCTTGATTGCCCGTGCCGTCGCCGGGGCCATAGCCGCCGCGTTTGCCATTTCCGAATTTCGCTCCGCCATTGGTCTTGCCGAATTGGCGACCGGTGCCGTCTTTCGGCTTCACGTAATCGGGATCGTCGCAGTTCGGAATGCCGTCGCCGTCATCATCGAATGGACCAAACGAAAACATCCTGGCTTTGCCGTTGGCGTTGCCGGGAGTTTGCGCATTCGCTGGCTCGTTGACGAGAAAACCGAACAGCATCACGAGCGCGAACACGGTTGCGAGAGACAGAATGCGTTTCATGGTAACCTCCTTGAATTGAATTTTGTTTTGTTGATCTGTCCTTTGAACTTCTGTCTCTGGCTTGTTCAATTGCCGTGCCAAATTTTTCTGGATCACGTTGGCTTGCTTTTACTTCAGGAGATTAAGTGAGTTATGGAGGGGCAATGATTAGGGGAGACCATCAATTCCCTCGCCATCTTCTCGGCGTTTTTGTCGAAGCGCTCGGCAGATTTGTCGAAACGCGATTGATTGTGGTTGACCAATTTCTCGTTGCGATTGTCGATGAGGTCGTGGGTGAGCATGAGGCTTTCCTACTCAGGAAAAAAGCTTGTAAATATCGCGTTTTTTACTTAAATTTTTCATATGAAAATCGAAACCACAATTTCCCTTGAACCGGAGCTTTTGCAAGCGCTCGAGCACATTTTAAGTGCCGACGGCTACAGTTCGCTTTCAGAGCTGATCGAAGAGGTGCTGCGCCGTTTTCTTGCCAATGAGAGGCGGAAAACTTACGACATACACGAGCTCGAGGCGATCAATCGCAACGCCGATCGGCTCAATCAGGAAGCCGAGGACGTTCTTACTTATCAGATGGAACTGTGAAACGAGGCGAACTTTATCGAGTTTACAAAGGTTCGGCTGAAGACCCGAAAAAATCTCGGGTGTTCGTCGTGGTGAGTCGCCAGTTGCTGATCGACTCGCGTTTTTCTACTGTGATTTGCGCGCCGGTCTATTCCGTTCACGATGGCTTTTCGACTCAAGTTGAGATTGGTGTTGACGAAGGTCTTAAGCACACCAGCAGCATTCATTGCGATGAGTTGGTCAGTATTCCAAAAGGCAAGCTGACCGATTATGTAGGCTCCCTTTCCAGTGCGAAGATAAAACTCCTCGATACTGCGCTGAAAGCGGCTTTGGAGTTGTCATGAAAATAAAATCGAGCTCGTCTCTGACACGTGACGGCTTCTCTTTTTGCAGCCGCTATAGAAAATTCAGCGTTATATATCACCCCTAGTGTTTCAGCTTTGGCTTGCGGTGAGCGCTGATCTTTTTCAATCTTGCCAATATTAAGCAATCCCTGCGTCGCTACTTCATTTTCAGAATGTCACCAAGCTGCAAACCCCGGAAAGATGGGGCGATAATCGATATTCATGCTGCGAAAGTGCTTGCGGGCACAAATAACTTTACGCTTCTTGTGGGGTAAACGCAAATGCGCTTCACTCGTGAATTGCGTTTCACGGATGAGCTGCAAAACGAATTTGCTCGTCTCGTCGTGCCCCATCAACCCCCGGTCGGGATTGTAGTCGCCGATGACTTTGGGTAATTTGATTTTGAACGTAGTCGGAAACGTGGAGTAGAACACGACTTGGGCATCGGGCTTGAACCGTTGAATTCCGGCGGCCGTTGGGCAGACGAATGACGCTTTCCACCGCCTTGAGTCGATGATCTCGATGGGCGTCGAATTGGAGTTGGAGGGTTTTGGACACAGATGCACAAAAAGGGTTGGAGATCGACGATAGATTGCTTATATTATAGCCAGAGGTTATACGAACATTTCCCTTATGTAGCTCTTTTGATCTATTAACAGCTCCTTCTTTGCCCCTAAAGCAAAAAACTGAGAGCGTTACAGGTTACACCTTTTGCCAGGCTCGCGCAAGATGAAACGTGTAACGTTCTCGAAAAAAAAGATAACCTTTTCGGCGAAGGATACTCATGTCTCAAACAACGGTTGAAGAAATTTTGACGGCGGCACAGCGACTGCCGCGCAAAGAGCGTTTGCGTTTAGCAGAGCTTTTAAAGCGCGAGCCCGAGCGTGAAAGTGAAGCTGATGGCACACCTGTCCCGACTGTTGAAACCGCTCAAGAATCTGCCCGCGACCGGATTCCAGCCAGCCGCGAGGCGGAAATGCAATGGCTGCTCGATCATCCGGATTTTTGGGATCAGCACCGCGGCGAGCACGTTGCGCTGTGGGGCTATGAAATGATTGCCGTGAACAAAAGCGCAAAAGAAGTGTATGCCGAAGCCCGGCGGCGCGGCATCAAATATCCTTTTGTGCAATATCTGCCCGTGCACGAACACGAATGGTATTTGGGCATGTCCAATCAACCGGCAATAGAGCCTGAGCAATGAACCGATTGGAATTCGAATATCGCTTCAATTACCGCCCCTTATTGCTCGAAACGGGCAGTCGAATGGCTTTGACGCCACCTCTGCCTGTGATTGAAATAGAGTTTTCCTATCAAGGCGCGACAAGAACTGCACTTTCATTAATTGATTCGGGATCGACTTTTTCGATATTTTCTCGCGTGCTCGCAGACGAATTGGGGATTGAGGTCGTACAAGGGCGTGCTCAGAGGTTGACCACGTTGGGAGGCACATTGCTGGCTTATGCTCATGAAATTGGTATCGAAATTACGCCCGATCTCCGCTACAAAACTGAAGTGCTTTTTACCGAATATCCTGTTCCGCGCAATCTGCTGGGACATAACGGTTTCTTGGATCGCGTTGCGGTTGCCTTGCGCAGCAAATACGGTTTTATCTACCTCAACCCCGAGTCTTAGATTGTCTACTTTTCATCGCCTTCCGCCAAAAGTCCTCAAATAATTTCCCGCTTGCATAATCCTGCAATCGCATCCTGACTTGATCCGTCAGCGCGCTGTCGAGGCAGACAAAAATATCCTCGGCGCGAAGTTCTCCCGCGAGGCGGGATTTGATGGTGTCCTTTTTGATTTGGGGATCAAGGCAGACGAAGAGCCGGTGCCCGCAGGCCTCGGAATCAACCAACTGCACTTTGTTCGACTTGAGGCCTGTCCTGGATCAACCGGCTTGTGGTGTGGCTTGTCAAACTAAATTGCATTGGCCAGTTCTAGAAAACTCTTCACGCCATTTGCCATAGCTTTCTCAAATTTGGGCTGCGGCACAAGCAAATATTTCCACATTCCGTATGAAGTCCCGCTCATTTTCTCACACCACAGCTCCGCTGCTTCTTTCTTGAGCTTCGTGCTGTGGCGCATTTCGCCTTTGGTCTCGGCAAGATAATAAACTTCTTGATTCCCGCCTTCACGAACAACAACAATAAAATCCGGATAATACTGTCGCGGTCCTTTGTTCTCGTAGTAGGTGATCGAGAAGCCGAAACGTTCGTTTTTGAAGTAACGAATCACATCCTCCGCGCTATCGAGAAAATCTGCAAATTGCCGTTCAAGATCGGTGTGACAGGGAATTTTGTTGGTGTGGCATTTCTTTCCTTCGGCCCAGATGCCTGCCCATTGAAAACGACGCAGATTCTCCGTGTCCAAGTAATTCGGTTTACCAAGAATCGGGACTGTAATCGTACCTGTCGGTGCTTCGCGGACTGCCGTCTCGAGAATATCAAGTGCCTTTCTCGACCAATAATAGATACCAATGTCTTCACGTTTGCTGTCACCGATAGCCTGCACTTTTTTCTCGGTAAATCCATCGGCTAATTCAAGCAATTCGTCAAAAGTCGGGCCAACACCAGTTGTTGCTGCGTCGCCGGCGTTCGTTATTTCATAAAGCTCGCGCGCAAGGATCATTTTGGAGCGCAGCAACGGATACTCGGCGCGAAATTGCTCGAGCGTCAAAACTTCCTCCGGCGCGCCGCCCAGACGGGCGCAGCCAACAACCGGACGAACCTTCACCATCGGCGGCGTTTCTTTGGGGTTGATGACCAACTCGGGCAGCTTATCCGCATGCACGGCTTGGTGAAGCGGTTGTGACATGCCGACCGCCCATGAGCGAACATTTGGAATCTGTATACGAAACTGGCTTTTGTTGTCGTCTTTCTCGATCCAAACTTTGTCCTGTCCCCACTTCCCCGTTCCCGCGCGTTTGCGTTTTTCGATGGGAAAGCCCACGAACGGAATGCCGAACGCATCAACGGTTTCTTCCGTGCCTTCCGGTCTCTCTTCCAGAGGTTGATTCAGCACTTGATAGTTTGTCAAGCGCAGCCCGCGTCCGATAATTTGTTCGGTGAGCAACGGCGAGCCAAACGCGCGAATGCCGAGAATGTGCGTGACGCTTTTCACGTCCCAACCTTCGGACAGCATGTTGACGCTGACAATACAACGCACATGCTCGCCGGCCTTGCCTTCTTTTCCCACGGTGTTGACCATCTCGCGCAAAACGGCCTCGTTGCCTTTGTCCGCATCGAACACCTTTGAGTTGACCTGAATGGTCACCCACGATTTGGGATCATCATCGTCGGGATTGCGCAGCAGATCGAAATCCTTGATCAAATGTTCGAACACCCATTCGGCACGGGCGGCGTCACTGGTGACGACCAGCATGACCGGACTCGGGCCGCGCGCGGATTTCGGACTTTTCTGCCAGACTTCAAAATCTTTTTTCCAACTGGCATAAATGCTGGCAATCGCGCCACGGCAACCCGAAAGGTACTCTTCTTTCGTTTTTGCACCTTTCACCTGATCCCACAAATCGAGATAGATTCGTCCTTCCTCATCGGGATCAGGCAGGCGCACGACTTTCACTAATCCCGATTCAAAGGCATCATAGACCGAAAAATCCGACACCAGCCATTCGAAGAGCGTGCCCTCGGGTTTTGGCGAGCCGGAGCCGTACCACGGTGTGGCGGAAAGATCGGTAATCAAGCCGATCCTGGCAATCTTGGCGATTCTCTCGATGATCTTGCTCCATTTGATGTATTCGGGGTCTTCGCCTTTTCGCATTTTCTTCTCGCCGTAAACATGATGGGCTTCGTCATTGATGACCACCAAGTCGCGCCATCCATTCAACATCTTGCGAATGGGCGTGTTCGGGTCTTGCCGGCGGCGACGTTCGAGCGCCCAAATAACCGAAGCAGGAATGAAACGGCCTTCTTCTTCCATCTCATTCGGAATCCAATCTTCGCGCTCGCTTTCCAAAGGAATGGCCTGCCAGTTTTTGACCAGAATGTCGGGGTGGAATTCGCTTTGATATTCCGGCGGGATCATGTCGAACGCTTCGTACAAATTTTCCGTGCCAGCAGGATCGAGGCCGTCGCCGCGAGGCACGCCCAACACGCGGTCGCGCACGGTGAGGTTGGGCACGAGCACGAGAAAATTCCCCGACAAAGTAGAGCCGCTCACTTTGCGCTTGTGCAGCGTTGACCACGCGATGATCAGCGCCATCACCACGGTTTTGCCGGTGCCGGTGGCCAGCTTCAAAGCATAGCGAAGGAAATCGCCGGTCTCCGGCATGCGCAAGCGGTTTTTGACTTCGTAGAGATAGATGATGGTTTCAATCGCCTCCTGCTGGCAGAAGAAGAACCGTTTGCCAATGGCCTTGCGCTCCTCGTCGCGCTCGAACCACCATTCCAAAAGGCGGCGCGTGACGAAGGCGGTGCCGGGATAGCCGCTTTGGCGCCACGCCCGCACCTCGTCGCGCAACTGATTGACGAAGTCATTCTGCTGTTCGATGGAGGCCAGCATATCTTCAAACAAGCCGTTATTCCTGCTGGTCATTCCGGCAATGCCGCCTCTGGTTTCTTTTGCTGAAATCAAAAAGCGAATCGAAGGCCGCCGTCCTTGCACCAGTTCTGACCTTCCGCCGGAAAGAAGTTTGTAATGTTTGTCCGGCTCGCGATAGGCATCGCAAATGACGACGCGATCAACGAAGTAGCCCATGTTTAAAGATTCCCGCAATTTTGACGAATTGATCCTAATGTAGAAAGTGAGTAAGAGGATTTTTTAACTTGACTTTTACTTTTATCACATTATCTTTGAAATAAAGGCCGTTGAATTTCTTTCTTTGAAACCAACCTTTTTAAAATCGGTAACAAGCTATGCAAAAAATTGAAATTGTTGCACGGCTGCCGTTTACTATCACGAAACGCAGAAACCACTTCCTGGCCTCCTGTCCGCTTCTTGATATTCATTCTCAAGGTGAAACGGGGAAAAAAGCCAAGGAAAATCTGGCCGAGGCGTTATTTTTGTTTTTCTTTTCCTGTATTCAGCGCAACACGCTCGATGCCGTTTTAAAAGAATGCGGGTTCAAGCTGGCTGACTCCGGGAAAGAAATCAAAAAGCCCATGCGCGCGAACTATATTGAAATCCCCATTCCATTTCTTACCGACAAAAGTCATTACACTGAATGCCGCGTCTGACGCCAGTCAATTGGAAAGTGCTGGAATGCATTTTCAAAAAAGCGGGTTTTGTTTTTGAAAGACAATCCGGCAGCCATCGTTGTTACACCCGAGAGGGCACCAAAAGACCCGTCATCATTCCGGTATATGACGAGATTGACGTCGAAATCATCAAAAGCAACATGCGTACAGCCGGGATGACAAGAGATGAATATTTCAAGCTTTTGACAGAATGCCGATAAAACTGATTTCCCGCCGGCATAATATACACCCCTCCGGACGAAGCCGATTCCATACATATCAAAATTTCACTTGAAGCCTCAAGCCACTAAAGGGCCCTTGCAGGCGCAGCCTTTAGGGCAAGTTTTTCACGAGCGTCGATTCATTCCCATAAACATCCACCACCTTGACCGCGATGCGCTTGTATTTCCCAACGGGAAAAGGCTGCGAGGTCAATTGCAGCTCGAATTCATCCGAATCGATTTCCGCTTTTAAGGCGGCTTTGAGATTGGGCTTCTTCTTGAAATCGAAGAACATCTGGCAATCGACAAAGCAATCGCCGTCGTAATCTTCATCCAAATACCACGCGGCGACATACCCCTTGTCTGCCGGATAATACCGCGTTTCCCGCTTCTTGCGGTCGAACACGCCCACGCCTTTGAGTGTGACTATGACTTCTTTCTCTTTGCCATTGCCGTTTTTGATTTTCACCTCGATGTCTGGCAACGCCAACGGCGAAAAGAGCATGTCGGGCTGGGTAACTTTAAGTCCCTCGGACAGTGTATCAGGCCGGATCATGATCAGCTCGATCCTTACAGGACCTCCGGCCTTCACCTTCTCGCGCGCTTCGAGCTGTGATTTGACCTCGCCGACATTGGCTTCGAAAGCCCATCCCAAACGGAACGTGGAGCCGCAGGCAACAATGTGAATTTCGGAAACGCCCAAAGCGAGCGCATCCTGAACCGCGTCATTGATTTGCCGTGCCGTCACCCGACCGGTGAGCGGGCCAACCGAGAGCGCGATTTTTTCTTTCTCTGATTCCGCAATGGCATGCACCAAACCACTCGCACCTTGCAGAGAAACATCCTTCCGATACAAGCGACAAATGACGGTGATATAGTTTTCGAGCTTGCCGCTTTCAGTGAGATAACCTTTCCAATCTTCGGGCGAATAGCGACCGAGAGTCATCACTTCGAATGGGCCGGTGACGCGGATGGCGGTTTTGTCAATTTCGGGTTGATCGACGAGTTCGACTTTTTCGGGTTCGAGATTGGAGGTAGCGAATATAATTCAGCGTATTCCCTCGAGCTACAATGCGTCTTGCAGCAGCTAATACTTTTAGGCCTTCCACTGACGTTTTCCAATGATTTCCAGCAGGTGGTATATATTTTTTACCTTCAAGTATAAACTCCTGTGGCTGGCCGCTTGGCCCCGAGGAAAGCAAGTGATCAAACCTAAATACTCTAGCGTCTGCTGGGATTTCCCTTCTACCATCAAATTCTTCTTCTGTGAGCTTTCTTCTTTCCCCATCAACAAGTTCGACGTAACGGTAGTTTTCATCAATCGTTTTTTCCCGAAACAGGTTTCGGAATTTTCCCTGTTGTTTGTCCTTGGCATACCAAATCAAATAATCGGAGACTGAAGCAACGTAGGTACTTTGAACGCCTGTTGTTTTTCGGAACGTTATCAGACTTACAAAATTTGCTGCGCCGAATACTTCATCCAATAAGTTGCGTACACGATGAACGTTTTCATCGCTGATTTGCACGAAAACTGAGCCCGACTCTGTCATTAGCTCTCGGCAAAGATAAAGGCGCTCCTGCAAATAGGACAAATAAGAATGAATCCCCAGCGCCCACGTATCACGAAACGCCTTGATCGTCAGCACATCATCGGCTTGGTCTTTCTCATCGTTTTGCGTGGAGTCAATTCGCTGCTGAAAATTTGAGTTGTATTTGATGCCATACGGCGGGTCGAGGTAAATCATCTGCACTTTGCCACGCAAGCCTTCATAGTGCAGCAGTGATTCCATCACTTGCAGTGAGTCCCCGCAGATGAGCTTGTTCTTCCAGCCTTCTTCGTGGGTGTAAAACTCCACCCGCTTGCCCTTTTCACTTTCACGCAGCGCTTTTTCCAAGTCAGCAAAGAGATGGCCCTGACGGGCTTTTCCAGATTTCTCGTAAGCCGCTTCTTTCGCGCGTTCAATAATCTGCGCAATGCGCGACTCGGAAACAATCTCATTGCGCTGCAGAGGCAGCACCGGAATGTCGCGTTTATTGCGCTTGCCCGCCCAAAAGAGCACAGGATCCACTGCCGGGTCCATATCGAGCACCACCGGATGGCCATTGCCGTTTTCCAACTTCCCCACTTTGATAGCATCCGTCCAGCCGTTGTCCATTGGCAGAGTGACAATCTGCTCATTGGCGGGCAGCAGCGGCGTATGCCCCGTTTCCGGCGTGCGCGGTTCTTTGATGTGTTCGTGGGTATAACGGGTGACTTTGCGATGATTGCCATTCTTCTTGTGGATTTTTCTGGCATCAATTTTATAGCTGGTGCTTCTTTTGGGCATGATGCGATTCCTTCTCTGTTGCAAGTTCGTGGTGTCTGCCAAATGGTGTCATCCTGACCAGTCCCGAAAGGGACGTATGAAACTAGCCCACCAATTCATTGGTGGGAAAATGTAGCATGAGATTTGTACGAGTCCCCGCAAGGGACGATTGAAACCTCATGCTGGCATGTGAATTTCATTCGTCCCTCACGGGACTCACGAGGGTTTATGTGTCTCTCATTCCCAGAGATGAATCTCTGGGCTATTTTCAGGCTGTCCCTTCGGGACAAGTCCAACCCTATCCCGCGGCAGGATCGGACTTCGCATTTTTCAATCATTCGAAAAAAGATTCTTTCCGCTCCTGAATTTGTGGGCGGCATCATATTCCGTATTCACCGTCCGGACGGTGGTTTCAGATTATCCACTCCCCATTTCTCTCGCGGCATATTCCCAGCAAGTCACACCCCGCGCATTTGTCACAAAAGCTTTCGAGACGCGGAAGATGATTCTGCCGCAGCTTTTGACCGGCTTCGATAACCGTGTTCAGCGTGGTGACGATGAGTCTTTCATCCACCACCTCACGTTTTGCCCCGCCCTCGTCGAGATTGTGCACTTCGATCAAATCCGCCAGTTTTCCGGTAAGCTGTTGGTAGCCGACGGCATAAACATGAAGCTGCTTTTGAGTGACTTCCTCGGTTTGAGCACGTCTATTCGACTTGAAATCGACGATCACCATTTCATTGGTGTCGGTTCGTCTGATCAGATCGATGCGGCCGTTGACAACGATGCCGTCGGCCAGCTTCAGCTCGATGACCTTTTCGATATGCTCGAGTTTGTTCAACGTGTCACGCTGTTCGCGCAGGTAACGCGACAGGGCGAAGCGGGCCGCCTGCCATAAATCCTCCTTCATCGCGGGAAAAGCGAAAGGCAGATGAAGATGCGCATCAACGAGTTTCGGAATATCGTCGAGGTCGGGAATCCTGCCTTTGAGCGATTCGGCATGAATTTCAACCAAGGCATTATGAAGGGATTTGCCATAACCCAGCGCCTGGTCGATGGGCGCATTGAAGCCGTACAAGAAACGCAGCTTGAACAAATAAGGGCATTCGAAATAATACTTCAGCTCGCTGAACGTGAGCGTGAGCGCCACCTGGCTTTGGCGCGGTTTGGCAGGGATTCGTGCTGGAGGCGGCAGTTGCGGCTCAGCGGTCAAGACATATTGGCTGCTGGTCAATTCCTGAAAGAAAGGCGAGACCCTTTGTTGCTGGCTGTTCCCGGGGATCGGCGACCAGGAGCAGAACAAATATTTCTCGGCGCGGGTGAGCGCAACATAAAACAGCCGGCGTTCATCTTCTTCCGTTCCTTTGTAACGCTCGGCATTCTTGACGCTTTCTTCCGGAAGAACATGCCACACCGTGCGCCCGCCGTGCCTCTTCGAGGGAAAACGGTTCTTTCTCAGACAAGGCACAAACACCACCGGCCATTGCATGCCCTTGGCCTTGTGGACGGTCATAATTTGCACCGCATCCGGTTTGGCATATCCTGCTTCTTCCCAGCCTTCGGGATAATAGTCCGGAGCATTGTGGTACAGAAATTTGGCAAAGGCCGGATACAGCTCCGCTGGCGAGGTTTTGAAATGGATTTGCTCGAAGTCGGAAATGACCTGACTGAATTTTCCGAGATTGTAGTAAACCATTTCACCCCGACTCGTGCCGTTGAGAGCGCCGCCGATGTTTTCTTCGCGCAGACCGATCTGTTCGAGAAAATCCAAATAGACGCGCTGGAGATACAACTCCGCCTGCATTTGCCTGCCGATTTTCGCCTTCTTTTCCTGCAAGAATCTGATGCCCGCAGAAATTTGGTGGGATTCCAACCCGAGCTTGGCTTGCGAGATGAGCCTGGCAAGTTCTTCAGCATCGATGATGGACTGCTCCGGCGGAGAAAAATCAGCCAAAAAGAAAAAGACCGCTTGCATGGCCTTGATCTCGGGCGTATCGAAAAGCTCATTGACACCACCGACGAGATAGGGAATGCCAGCCGCAGCGAGGGCTTCTATAATAGGCTTGGCATCCTTGCGCACGCTGCGCAACAAAATGGCAAAATCGGAAAAGGCAAGGCCGCGAGGTTCAGCCTCGGGTTTGTCCTTATAGGTAATGCCGTGAAGAGATTTGATCTTTTGGGCGATCCAAGCAGCCTCGTGCGCTGGATTTTTGAAGCTCAGCGCCAGGAGATTGCCGCGCTCATAAGATTGGGCCTCGGTGCTCGCCATTTGCTTGGGAAGCCGTTCGGGATTTTTCTCGATGATCTGGCGCGCCGCGTGGATGATCCCCGTGCTGCTGCGAAAATTTTCGTTGAGCGCGATCTGCCTGACATCGGGATATCGCTTCGCAAAATGGACAATATTGCCGACTTCGCTGCCGCGCCAGGCATAGATGGTTTGGTCATCGTCGCCGACAACGCAGAGATTCGCGCCGAGCGCATGCAACTCGCGGATCAACATCTCTTGCAGGGGGTTGACATCTTGATATTCGTCGACCACGAGATACTTCAGCTCGGCGGCGAGCTTGTCGCGCAAGGTGCGGTTACTTCTCAGCTCGGCAAGGGCCTCTGCAATGATGGTCGTGTAATCCAAATAACGTTGTTCTTCGAGAAGCTTACGGTATTTTTGCACGGCCGCTTTGACACCTGCCGGCACCCTCCGCAAATCAACGCTGCCTTCGCCAATGATGCCGATGAGTTGTTGATAGAGCTTGGAATCTTTCCAGCGCTCGAGTGTTCCACCCTTCAGTAAAGGCGTTTCCGTCAGCCCGCTTTGTTTGCTGTATTTGTCAATCAGCAAGCGCTGCTGCACCTCGTTCAAAACCGAATATTTCAGAAATTTGTAAAGCGGGGGAGATTGCAGGAGATGAAGGCAATAGCCGTGAATCGTGCCGACAAACATTTCTGCCAGTCCGAGATCGGATCCCAGCTCTTCCCTGCAGAGGCGATGAATGCGGTCTTTCAATTCGCCGGCGGCTTTTTCAGTAAACGTGAAGGCAACGATGTTTGCAGGCTTGATCCCCTCTGCTTTTTTTCTTTTGAGAATCTCGACGATGCGAGCAGAAATGATCTGGGTTTTGCCAGAACCAGCGCAGGCAATGATCTGGAGGTTTTGATCTGTGGTTGAGATTGCGTCACGCTGTCTTGGAGTATAGTTTACTCGACCACGTGAATCTTCAAGGCACATTTTCCCATTTAAGCCATGGGAGAGAGTCCCAACCCTTTCCTGAACATCTGGACGGATTTCCACCGTAGACATCCGATTTGGGCTCTTGTCGTTACCTCATCCCCACATGCTACGAGCGTTCGTACCTGAACCGCCGCATGGCTACGCCCGTAGGGCACGGGGAATCTGAAATCCTAAAATGATGCAAAAACGCATCATAAGTTCTGTCACCTCTTCCTTGACGTGCTTTGCAGAGTCAATGATGTTATTTTAGTACCGGCAGAGTTGAAGGAATGCGGGAGGATCAATGAGGAGGGACAAATTCACGCGACCCTATACGGGCGCAGCTCTACAGGCGTAGCTTGCAAAAAGGCTTTCCTCTGCGAATAATCACAAACGAGGCGGGCATTGGTGAGAAGGTCTTCAACACCCAAAAGGAGTGGCACGGTATCATCTTCAGCCAAGTAAGCTTTGATAGCCAGTTGCACCATCTCTTTGCGGGTGCCCAACAAGGCAAGCTCGATCTTGGCCAACCGCGCCCATAAAACGCCTTTTCCTACACCTCCCAAAGGAACCAAGTCCGATAGATGCTGGACAATTTGAATCGTCTGCCAAACGTTCTTTGGGATTACTGTCAACGGGCTTCCGGTATCAATGACGGCATCATAAGGACGTGACCATCCTGTTGGCTCGCTGAAAGAAACAGGAACGTAAAGGCGAATGATGCGGACATGAACGCCACTGGCCAAATGCCTCCGATCAAGGCCGGTTCGCCAATAGAGGCGTATTTTAGTAGACATGAACCTCTCTTTCAATCAGGCTAATATATGGTTGTTCCAAGCCCAGCTCATCTGCTTTTCTCCACTTTGACCATACTTCTTCGCCATGAGCTATGACCTCCCCTTTGTAAACCATGATCCACTGATCTGGATATTTTTCCACCAATTCTTGCATGTGATCAGCAACCCATTGCCGGTCACGCAGAAATTGGCGTGTGAGTCTGGGCGGGCGGTCTTTTTCGATTTTGACAGTTCGGGCAGTTGTCATGCAGCACCTCAAAAAATTGAACGATTGAAACCACTTATACGGCAATCTAACCAAAGATACTCAATCTTCGATCAAATTGCAAGCTCCAATCATTTTGAAAAAACGCTGACTACGCCTGTAAGTTGCCGTACTATGAACTTCCCATGAGAAAACGTTTTTTTAGCTTACAGGATTACCTTACAGGCATAGCCTTGTTGATCGTTATCAGCCACTTTCACTTCATTCCCCACTTCTGCAAGCGATAACGCAAATTTCTCTCCGAGATGCCGAGCGCTTTGGCGGCTTGCGATTGGTTGCCGCCGGCGCGCTGTAATGCCTCCAGAATCATTTCTTTTTCCAAGGCTTCGACCCTCTCGGGAAGTGTCGCCGGTTGGGGAGGCGTCGCGGTTTGCTCGCTGATGAGATTTCTCACGGGGAGCGGAAGATCGGCGGTGGTGATGACCTCGCCGCGACTGAGGACAACGGCGCGCTCGATGAGGTTTTGCAGTTCACGCATATTGCCGGGATAATCGTAACGCAGCAACACGTCCATCGCCTCTTTCGAGAGGCTCAGCGATTTCTTCTTGTTTGCTGTGGCGTATTTTTGCAGGAAATATTCGATGGCTGGTGCGATGTCCTCCCGGCGCTGGCGCAGCGGCGGAATCTCGATGCTCACCACGTTCAAGCGATAAAACAAATCCTCGCGAAATGTCCCTTCTTTGATTTTCTCTTCCAGGTTGCGATTGGTCGCGGCAATCACACGGACGTCGACTTGAATCGTTTGCGTGCCGCCGACGCGCTCGAATTGATGTTCTTGCAAAACGCGCAACAGTTTGACTTGGGTCGCCAACGGAACATCGCCGATCTCGTCCAGAAAAATCGTACCGCCGTCGGCCAGCTCGAAGCGCCCGCGCCGCTGCTTGTCCGCGCCAGTGAACGCGCCGCGCTCGTGGCCGAACAATTCGCTTTCCAACAAATTCTCATTGAGCGCCGCACAGTTCACCGCAATAAAGGGCTTGTCTTTGCGTGGGCTGCTGAAGTGAATCGCTTTGGCAATCAGCTCTTTTCCCGTGCCGCTCTCGCCGCGAATCAGCACCGTCGCGGTACTCTCGGCCACACGCCCGGCCAGGTTCAGTACTTCTTCCATCGCTGCGGATTGCGAGACGATGCCGGTAAATTTGAATTTCTCAGCCAATTGCGCTTTGAGCAGGCGATTCTCCGAGATCAGGCGCCGGCGCTCGCCGATGCGCTGAATGAGCAAATCGAGCTCTTCGAGATCGATCGGTTTGCTGAGATAATCGTAAGCGCCTTCGCGCATCGCGGCCACTGCGTTTTCGATCGTGCCGAATGCGGTCATGATCACGACGGTGATTTCTGGATTCAACGCGCGAATTTCTTTGAGCAGCTCGAGGCCGGATCGATCCGGCATTTTGAGATCGGTGAGCACGATGTCCACCATCTCCTGTTTTACACGAGCCAGGGCCTCGGCAGCGGAGGCGGCTTCCCAAACCGTATGCCGCTGCTTTTTCAAATAGCCGGCAAGCACTTCTCTTTGTGCCGGCTCATCATCGACGATGAGAATGGCGGCGCCTGTAGGGTATGAGTGGGCATGTGACATTGGAAGATCGATCAAATTTTTTCTTGCCTCATGGTATTCAGCTCAACGACAAAGGCGTCGATGTCCTCATCCGTGAACCCTTTTGCTTTTGCTGCATCTTCAAGGGTCCCCCAAATCGGTTCGCCGCAAGCGATGCATTTGATTCCCTTCTCCATCAGGTAACCAACCGATTTCGGTAACTCGCGGACGAGGTCTTCGATCAAGAGGTCCTTGGTGATCATGTTCGATGATTCCAGTAATTCTCGAAGCGTTCTGTAAAGAGTTTTTCGTTTGTTTCCGAGGCGTCCGGCTTATTGCGTGTAGGGATGAATGCCGAAGATTCTGCCGAGAAAATCTCCGAACAGATAAGTGGCCACAGCGGTGCCGAGGGTCAACGCCGTGCTCTCGAGAAACTCTTTGCCGAAATGGCGTTCAAAAAGTACGACCGAGTAAAAGGTGAAATAGGCGGTCAACAACATCGCCATGGCGAGAGAAATGAGAAATGCCAGCAGCATGTGGACCGTCAGAAAGTACGGCAGAGCGAGAAAGACCACCGCCAGGATGTAAGAGAACCCGGTGATCAGCGCGGAGGTCAAGGGGTGGCGTTCGGTGCCTTGCTTGGCTTGCAGATAAGCGGCGGTCCCCATCGAAATCGCTGCGGCAAAGCCGACGATCAATCCCGCCACGCCGGCCATCGTGGTCGAGCTGGTGACTCCGAGAAATCCTGCATGCACGCCGGTGATTTCGATGATGGCGTCTGCCAAACCCAGGACGATGAAGCCAAGGTATTTCACCACTCCTTCATTGATCTGGCTGATGAAGAAATTTTCGTGTTGTTCCTCATCGGCGATCATCTGTTCCAGCCGCGCACTGGTGTCGCCGTCGAAATGCGGACGAATCCGGCGGTATTCTTCGATGACCTGTTTTTCGTGGCGCTCGAGGAACTTGACGGCAAAGGTCAGGCCGAAGAAATAGCGCAACAGCACGACGAAGTGCAAGAACAAACGCCGGGGTCGTGGCCGATGCCCGTTGGTGGTGCCTTCCCAGAATTTGTAATGCTCTTCTTCTTGGCGCGAGAGCTGGTGGAGAATCTGCTGGCGCTCGGGATTGGTTTCTCGGCTGGCGAGCTTTTGGTAAACTAAATGGTCGGTATATTCATCTTCGCAGTAACGGATCAAGTCTTTTTGTGGCGGCATCGTAAAGGCTCCTGAGTTTGAAATGGTCGTGAAGAAGTCGTAGCGCAGGCTTCTAGCTTGCATGTAGACAAGACTGCGTCCGTAGGATGTCTGCGCTACGTTTTCATCGTGATGATTAAGAAATTATTTTGCCCAAATAATCATTCTGCCTTTTGGTTGCGGCTTGAAAGCCGGGTTACGGGAAGTCTGATCAAAAATTGTGTTCCTTTTCCTTCCTCACTTTGCACTTCGATTGTCCCTTGATGTTGTGAAACGATCTGCTGTGTGATGGCCAAACCCATGCCGGTGCCGTTCGGCTTGGTGGTGTAATACAGATTGAAGATTTTGTCGAGATGGTCTTTGGGAATACCGCTGCCGGTATCTTGCACGGAAATCGTCATCTCTTTTTTGTTGGTAGTGCAGGCGAGCGTAATGGTTCCTCCGCGCGGGGTCGCTTCCAGTGCATTTTGCAGCACATTCAAAATGGCTTGCGTCATTTGTTCGCGATCGATGAGCAATTCGAGGTCACAATCGCTGCTGGTCGTGAAATGCACTCCCTTTGCTCGTGCCTGGCCCTCGAACAGGGTGGCAATCTGGCTGAGAAAATCTTGCAGGGCAAGGCGGCTCAGGTGCACCTGCGGCGGTCGCGCAAAGCGTAAAAATTGCTGGATAATATTGTTGACGCGCTGCACTTCCGACTTCAGGACTTTGGTGAGGGATTGATACTCTTGCAGGCCTTTTTGGGGCTGAAATTCTTTTTCGTAGCGTTGGGCAATCATGGAGATGGCGTTGAGCGGATTGCGAATCTCGTGCGCCACGCCGGAGGCCAATTCGCCCATGGCAGAAAGTTTTTCGCGGCGGCGCATCTCTTCCTCCATGCGTCGCACCTCCGTCAGGTCCTTGATCACGGCCGTTGCCGCTTCGACTTCGCCCTGGGCGTCGAAGGTGAGCGAGGTGCTGATGGAAAGGAGGCGCGGGTTGTTGTCGCCGAGATCGTAAGGCACTTCGACGTTCTTGCGAGGCTGGCGGGATAACAAACTGTCCAGCAAAACGGATTGGTTGCCAAAGATAGCGGAATGCTTCTTTCCCACGACTTTTTCCGCCGCCATGCCGAAGATGTTTTCGGCGCTCTTGTTGAAGAGCGTGATGGTTTGTTCGCGATCGATGGTGATGACGGCGTCGGCCATGTTCTGCAAAATCTCGCCGGTATAGGTTTTGATACGCTGGTATTCGTGGGAAACCGTTTGCAAATTTTGATTCACCAGAATAAAGGTCATCACCACCGCGCCGATGGTGATGAGCATGAGGGACATGATCAGCAGCCGGCGCCGCATGCGCGCTTCGAGTGCGTGCATTTCATCCATCGACAGGCCGAGACGGAAAAGCCCCTGGTGCTCTCCGAGCACCCGCAAAGTCTTCACCACTTCAAACACTTCCTTGTCTTTGAATGCCGCCACACGCGTGAAGGCCGAATCGCTTTGCAGAGCGCGCTCCAAAAATTCGTCTCCGAGAATTTGGCCGAGCTCCTCGACGCCTTTACTTGCGGCGATGATGCCTTCTTCATCTTGCAGCGCGATATATTCCACGCCGCTGTTGTCCCCCAGATCTTGCAGCAGCTTGCCGATGCCAATGCGTTTGCGAAAATCCAGAAAATATTTGGCGTCGAGATTCAATACAATGGCGCCACCACCGGCGCGCCGGCGTTTCACGGCGACCGCATAGCGTTGGCCCGGCTCGAAACGTGCCTCCTTCAAGCCGATGATAAGTTGGTCAACCTTGCCGTCGAGAATGGGTTGGAAATAATCTTTCGGCTCATATTTTTCCGGCAAGCCGGCATGCTCGGTGTGCGGCGCATAACTACTGAGAACTTTTTCACCGCGCCGGTTGAAGAGGTTGATGCGAAAAATGTTGTTCGCGGCGGCAAACTGTGCGAGATGTTCGGAGGTGAGCGTGGTGGCGCTGTCCAATTGGGCGATGAGATAGGCATTGTTGAGGAGGCGCTCCGCGAGCAGTTGCTCGATCTCCCGGCTCGACAGGATCGTGTTGATGCTGCTTTGCGTGATGGCCTCGATCAACGAGGTCGCCTCCTCCGTCATCAAGTGGACCAATTCTTTACGGCTCTGCCGCAATTCCACGATGGCGGAGGTGAACATCAGCAAAGCCACGACCACGGTGATGGCAATGACATAACGAGGTTGAATCTGAAGCAGGCGTTTCATGATTGCATAATTTAGCGACAAAAAAAATAAATCGCAAGCGCTGTTATGAATCTGGATTATTCGATAATCTTCACCGCAAGGGTGCCAAGTCAGCGCACCTCAAAAACGCCGACACCCTCATCGCCCGCAATTTCATCGCCGAGGTCGATGATGAGATTTGAAAATGGAGAGTAGCACTTTAACGAGAAGCGGATATTGTACTGCTGGTGGGGTGGTGGGCCATTTCAGAATAGCAAATATGCATCTGTGATTGCATCACAAAGGCCTTACAAAAGTAGCAGTTGCAGTAGCATTCGGATGTTTTCCGGCGTATTTCACTACTGCTGACTGCCACTTTCATGAATTGTGCAAATCCCGGGTTTTTTATTTCAGTGCCGCTTTGATTTTTGCCAGCGCACTCCGAGAGTAGTAACTGCAAACCCCTTTCTTGGCTTCCGGTTTGATTCCCAGCTCTTTGATCACCTTTTTGATCTTGGCATCAGAAACACCCAATTCTTTCGCCATGTTGCCGGTGGTCATCAGGTTGGTTTTCTCACTTTTCATCATGGGCCTCCTCATTGGGTTCCGTTGTTTTCGTCTTTTATTTCCGGACGTTGAAGTAATCCATAAGTGTACAATTTCGCATAAAGCGTCTTTTTCGTTATTCCCAAAATCCTGGCAGCTTGGGCTTTGTTGCCGGAAGTCTGTGCCAAAATTTTGAGTATGTGATTGCGCTCGATAGCGGCAAGTGATTTATCGTTAAGCGAAGATGGGGAAAAAGTAGTGGGACGGTGAATGAGATCAGTTGGAAAATCGGCGGCTGTGATCGTATCCCCCGAGGCCAAAATCACGGCACGTTCAATGACGTTTTCCAATTCGCGGACATTGCCGGGCCAGTCGTATTGTTTCAGCAGATCCAGGGCCTCGCGCTCGATGTGGCTGACACATTTACCCATCGTGGCGCACATTTTTTTCAAGAAATATTTGGCCAGCGCCTCGATGTCGTCCCGTCTTTCGCGCAATGGGGGAAGATGAATGTTGATCACGTTGAGGCGGTAAAACAAATCTTCCCGAAATTTGCCTTCACTCATCAATTTTTTGAGATCGCGATTGGTGGCCGCAATCACGCGCACATCCGCCCGGCGGGATTGTGTGCTGCCCACCGGTCGGAATTCACCGTCTTCAAGAAAGCGCAGAAACTTGATTTGCAGACTGGGCTGAAGATCGCCGACTTCGTCAAGAAAAAGTGTGCCGGTATTGGCCACTTCGATCAGGCCGGATTTGTTTTTGACCGCGCCGGTGAAGGCGCCTTTTTCATACCCGAACATCTCGCTTTCGAGCAGAGTCTCCTGTATCGTGCTGCAGTTTACCACAATGAACGGTTTGTGGCGGCGCGGGCCTTTGCGATGAATGGCTTTGGCAATCAGCTCCTTGCCGGTGCCGGTTTCGCCGGTAATGAGCACGGTGGAGTCAGTGGGCGCGACTTTATCCACCACCGCCAGGGCCGCAAGCATTTTGCTGTCATTGGCGATGAATTCCTCAAATTTCTGCTGTCGATCCAGTTCGAGATGCAAAGCTTTGGTCTCGCGTCGCAACGCCGACAGTTCGCACGCGCGCTCGACCAGGATAAAGAGCTCCTCGATGTCGAACGGCTTGGTGAGATAATCATAGGCGCCCAACTTCATCGAGGCAATGGCATTGCTGACCGTCGCATTGCCGGTCATCATGATGACTTGCGTGTCGGGAGCGCGTTCTTTAATGGCACGCAACACCTCGATGCCATCAAGACCGGGCAGGAAAATATCGAGCAGGAGGATGTCGAACTGTTGCCGCTCTGCCAATGCCAAGGCCTCGGCACCAGTTGCGGCGTCGGTGACCGCGTACCCCCGGCGAACGAAAAGCCGCATCAAGTGCGCGCGAAAAGATTCTTCATCATCGACAATAAGTATTGTCTTGGCATTTTTCATCATCGATTCATCAAGGTATTGCTCACCCGAGTTTCCAATTTGAGCGGCCGATCCGGATTCTCTTCAGAAGCGATCGGCAAGATGACCGTCACCGTCGTCCCTTTGCCAACAATGCTTTGGACCTCGATTCTGCCGCCGTGTCGTTTGATGATGCGCTGGCTGATGGCCAAACCCAAGCCGGTTCCTTGCCCTGGCGGTTTGGTGGTAAAAAATGGGCTGAAGATTTTGGGCAAATTGATCGATGGAATGCCGGTGCCGTAATCGACAATCCGAATGGCGATTTCATGCTGGCCGTACCGCTCAGTGAAAACTTCGATCGTTTGCCCTGCCGCAGAAAAATCCATGGCGTTGATGAGGATGTTCAGGAAGACCTGCGCAAGCTCATCGGCCTCTGCCATCACTAACGGCAATTGCGGACTCAAGTCGAATTTGATTTCAAGCTGCATCAACTCGGCTTTGTGGCGCGTGAACAGCACCGTATTTCTCAACACCTGGTTGACGTCGGTCGGTTCGAGCTGCGGCTCCTTGTGTCGGGAGAAATTCAACAATCCGGTGGTGATGCGCTTGCAGCGGTTGATATCGTTTTTGATGCTGCGGATGCACTCGTGAATATCCCGATTCTGGGGCAGCTCGCCAAGGTTGCCATTGTTGAACATTTCGGCCAGGTCTTCGACACAGATGGCGATCGAGCTGAGCGGATTGTTGATCTCATGTGCAATGCCACTGGCCAATTCGCCGATGGCGGCAAGCTTGCCGGATTGCACCAATTGTGCCTGCAACGCTTTTTCTTCTGTGATGTCCTGGATGAGTTCCAGCACATTGACCACTTCGCCCTTTTCACTGCGAATGGGTGCCGAGGTGATACGATAGAACTTTCTCTGGCCCGAGGAAGTAGTGCGCTCGAATTCGACTTGCGCAATCGTGCCGTTTTGAAAACTCTTTGCTGTCGGGCAGTGCACGCACATGTCATCATTACCCCAGAAGGCCTCCGCACACATCATGCCGCGCAGTCGTTCAAATGGACCAAACCATGACTCGACGACATTGTTGACCCAGACGATGTGCGTCTCGCGATCAACCAGGCAAAGGCCGGCATTAATGCCTTCGATGATTTTGGTCAACTTTTCTTTTTCACTTTGCAGCTCAAAGCGGTGTTGCTCCAGCGCGGCATTCAGTTTTTCTATCCGCATGCGGTCACTCTGTTCCTTGCGGGACAGCAGGGCCATCGAGACGGCGACCAACAGAAAGAAAGTCAGTCGCAAGCTGAGCTGGACCACCGATAGTCCGGACAAATCAAAATCTCCCGCCAGCAAATAAATTGCACTCGAGGCCAGCATCACCGCAAGTCCGAGACGCAAACCAAAATAGAATGCGTGCAGTGCGATCAGCAGAAAGAAAGCAAGGAAGAAATCACTTCGGAGCCCGCCAGTGAACCGTACCAGCCAGTAGAGAAAAACCAAATCCAGAAGCAGGGCAGTGAGATAGAGTTTGCGCAAATGTTGCGGAAAGCGCAGAATGACCATGTAAAGCAGGGCGCTGTAAGCCAGGAAGAACAAAAAATTGTACAACAGGAAGACTCTGTGGGGCAGCGGAATGGACGACATTACGCCGAGCCAAGTGAAACCGCCGACGATCACCAGAATACGCAGCAACGCAAACCACCGATCGACGCTGCTAAATGGTTCCTGATACAATCGTGCGACTGCGCCAATGCGAAAGAGTAATGACTTGCGCATTTTTCACAAATACTCCAGAGCTTGTTCCTCGCCCCGCAGTACCCGCAGGGCACCTTCGGCCAGTGCCTGCATTTCATCTTCACCGGGATAGCAATAAGTCGGCGCAATCCAACCAATGCGCTCCCGTAAAGCGGCAACGACTTCCGGCGCGTGCACCATGCCACCCGTGAGCAAGATTGCCTGGGCGCGACCGGAAAGCACCGCGGCCATCGCACCAATCTCCTTGCTGATCTGATAAATCATGCCCGCAAAGACCAGCCGTGCCTGCTCATCGCCAGCGTGCATGCGCCGTAATACTTCATCGAGATCTTTGGTGCCCAGGTAGGAAAAGATGCCACCTTCCCGAAAGATTTTCGTTTCGAGTTCATGACGCGAAAATTTCCCGGAAAAGCAGAGATCAACGAGTTTCATGACGGGCAAGGTACCCGCGCGTTCAGTGGAGAAGGCACCCTCCTCGCGCGAGTTGGTGACGTCGATCATTTTGCCATTCTCGTGTGCGGAAATGGAAATGCCGCTGCCGAGATGCGCCACGATGAGACGCATCTCCTCGTAGGCTTTGGAGTGTTCACGGGCAAATCTTTTGGCGATGGCTTTGGTGTTCAACGCATGGGAAAGACATTCGCGATCCAGGTCCGCCAATCCGGACAGGCGCGCAACCGGCGGCCATTCATCCACGCTCACCGGATCGACAATGAAGGCCGGGCATGCGGCTTGTGCAGCCAGCCGTTGTGCGATGAACGCGCCAAGGTTGGAAGCATGATCGCCACGCTCGGCGCGGCGGAGATCGTCGAGCATGCGTTCATTGACACGATAGGTTCCGCTCGCCAACGGCTTCAGCAAACCGCCGCGACCAACCACGGCATCAACGTGTTTTCGATCAATATTTTGCGTACGCAGAATTTCCAGAACTTTTGCCAAACGCAATTCCAGTTGCGCAATGATTGGCAGTTTGACAAAAGGCGCCAGTTCGGAATCCGGGTGGCGGAGCGTTTCCGTAAAACTTGGGACCTCGTTTGCATACAGGGCGAGCTTGGTCGAGGTCGAACCTGGATTGATTACGAGAATTTGGTAAGCCGTCTCAGCCATGAATATTCACTCCGGCAAATGTTTGCAAAGAGGCGATCCTCGGGTGTGCCTTGTTTGCGCCAGTCTTGATCAAACACAATTCTTTTAAGAAGCCGGATTTTTGCTGTCCTACCGCCAGGCTGCTGGAAAAAACATATTCAAAAAAAATTGAATTTCCAAATGAATTCTACATCTTGCAAACAATCACTCCCAAGGCCACAGAATTGAGCTTGTCATCGGCGCTTTCGACGCGCGAGGGAATGAGCACCGGCACTTTGGCGCCGACGATAACATGGGCACATTGTGAGCCACCAAGATATTTCACCGCTTTGCCAAGAATATTGCCGGCTTCGATATTGGGTACGACCATGACATCGGCATGGCCGGCAACCGGAGAAGTGATACCTTTGGCTTTGGCGGCGGATTCCAGTAATGCATTGTCGAGAGCCAGGGGACCGAAGACCTCACAGTCATCGAATTCGCCACGAGCGGCCATTTCGGTCAGGGCTTTCGCTTCCACGGTTGAGGGAACCGCTTCGGTTACGGCTTCGGTGGCGCTCATCAAAGCAATCCGTGGTTTTTGAAAACCCAGCGCGTGCATGACGAGGAGCGCGTTCTCGATGATCTGTTTTTTCTGCTCGAGAGAGGGCAGCACGTTGATACCGCCATCGGTCACGCCCACCAGGCGACGCATGCCGCAAAGCGTATCCTCATAAAGCAGGAGGTCACTCAATAAGCGCCCGGTGCGCAGGCCATGCTGTTTGTCGAGCACAGCATGCAAGAGCTGGTCGGTGCGCAAATGGCCTTTGAGCAAAATATCGGCTTCACCATTGCGGCACATGGACACTGCGGCCTCTGCTGCCGCTTGGGCATTTGCCGCGGCAATGAAAACGGCCTGATCCGCCATCGTGCCGTTTTCCACCAGTGCGAGTTTTTCGCGGATCAGAGTCACGTCGCCAATCAGCACGGGCGTGGCTATTTTTAGAGTGACTGCCATGGCAATCGCCGACAGCGCGACTTCGTCATCAGCCATGACCACGGCCACACGCTTGGGGCCAAGCTCTTGCGCGCGCCGGCGGAGATCAACAAAGGTTTGTATGCGCATAATCATAATAATCTTAGCGGCCAGCCACTTCGAGTGACCGGCCCAGGTTCTTTCAAACTGTTTTCGGAACAATAGTGTCGCGCTGCAACCAGAACCCTTTTTGTCCCAAGTGCAGGCGAAGACCGGCATAAATCAATGCGCTAAAAATAATCCCGTCAAGAATCGGAGCAACCACACTCACAAAATTGAATGAAAATCCTTCCCTGGTCAGCATGTGAAAAATCTGCATTCCGGTCGCGTGGATGAGCAGCGCCAGCACGATCCCCAGCATGAGACTCCACAACTGCGGTCCCCAGAGACGCACGGCGACCATCAGGCCGAGCATGAATAAAAATGCCCAAAAGAAACCAAAGACCATGCCGATGGGCGAAAAGGTCGATCCGAAGCTAATATTTTCGAGCTGCAGCGCGTTAAATATTGCGCGTCTGCAGATACCGAGGAGCAAATTGGTCAATCCGAACAGTAACGGTAAAAGCCACTCGTTGCGGATCAGATAACTCAACAACAAAAACACCGCAGCTTCCAAAACCACCAAAACGAATATCACCGGATAACATTGCAACGGCAGGAACGAAAAGCCACGTCCTTTCTCAAAGAAAAGCGCGACAAAGTCCCAAGTAAACCAAGCGAGTATCGAAGCAAGGAGGAATCCAACACCCACGTAAAAGTTGAGGCCATGGCGTTGGCGATCAAAAAGATCCGAATAGCGGCGGACTGTCACGCTCTCTCTAATAGCAGGAGCCACGACAACAGGACTGATATGATAATAGGTTGCCAGCACGCGCTTGGACCGGAAAAAATAAGTTTGCCAGATGAGATTGACCAAGATCGCTCTACCGAAGACTACCCACATTTCTGGTGCGTCAAGATCAAGAGCAAGAATCAAAGCGCCGACCAAATAAAACGCCGCAAAAAATCTCGCCATGTATACCGCATTCTTATTGCGCACGGCGATAAGCATAATGCCGGTAATCAGAGCCAGGAGCGCCAGTATCAAATCAAAAGCGATGACAGCCGGCTGATTGCCCGGGCTGGTGGCATATCCGATGTTGACCAGGACACTGAGAAAGCAGCCAATGACAAAATACAACAACCAGCCACGCACACCGTATAAGGTTTCCGTCGCTGTCGAGACCGCACCTGATTGCACGACGCCCCGTGCTTCTTTCAAGCAGGCGCCACAAATCGGCTTTCCTTCCCAGACAAAGGAATCTCGAAACGAAAGTTCCTTGCCGCAGCGAGAACAAGTCTTCGCCATTTCTCTTCTCCAGTTTTGTAAAACCGCCTCAAAGCGCAATTGGGTGGTGGATTTCTATGAAGCGCCGAGTTTTTTGAGGATTGACGCCATGCGACGGCGTTCCTTGATACGGTTCGAGATAAAAATGTAAAGACCCACAAACAGAATACCCGAGATAAATCCGGGCACCGTAATCAACAGGATCAAGCGGTCGGTCAAATGCCGGATCGTGAAAATGCCAATCACCAGAATCATCACACCGCCGAGAAACAGGGCCACATTGCCGAGAATCCATTCCATGGGCCGGCGTTGTGCATCCCAAGCGAGGAGCTCGTGAATAAACTTTTCTTCGTCTGCTTTTAGTCTCTCATTCATGATCTCCTTCCCTGATAAAATTTCAAGTAAAAAATCGGAACACCGAATTGCTGATATGCCAGCAGTGTCCACACCGATCAAAGAGCCCGGAATTTTTCGACTGATCTTTGCGTGTGCGGTATTGATTCGAGTGAAATCGGTGTCGAGCTGTGGTCAATTTCCAGAAGCACTCAAACCGGAGTTGCTCCATTCCGGCTGGGTGGTGACAGAAGTAACGATGGTAATTACCGCAAGCATCGCCATCAGGGCGCGGCTCTGCCGGCATGGCCTAAACGGCTGTTTGATGGAGTTTTTTCATATGAGTGAGGGCTTGGGGCGATGATTCAATGAGCAGGCCATACTTTTGTCTCCGAATGATGACTTGGATTCCCCCCACCGGATTCCGTTGTCAATTTTTTGTGTCGAACAGTGCTAATCTTTGGAAAGATTGATACCAGGGAATCCTCGTGCGGATGGCATTTTCCCCCCACAATTGACCAACACCATGGACAGTGCAATTATAATGATTCGCATAAGTTGGACTGTCCTCCACTCTTTCTGCAAAAAGTTGGGAATGACCGGCCGCATGCACCGGTTGTCTGAAGGAAATCAATGACGGCACAGCGACCGGTCAATGAGTTGCACAGAAGTACTTTTTGACAGTCAGGCTGTCCTACTTTGCGATCTTCTCCCAATCCTGGATGCCTTCTTTCACTTCGGCGGCAGATTTGTGCAGTGCCTGCTTTTCCTCTTCGGTCAATTCGATTTCGACAATTTTCTCGATGCCGTTGCGGCCGAGGATGATCGGCACACCGGCAAAAACTCCGGAGAGGCCGTATTCACCTTCCAGATACGCAGAGGCGGGCAGCAGTCGCCTTTTGTCGAAAACAATCGCTTCAACCATCTGTGCCACGGAAGCCGCCGGCGCATAATAGGCGCTGCCGGTCTTGAGCAGGTTCACAATCTCGGTGCCGCCTTTGCGGGTGCGATCCACGAGTTTGGCAACCTGATCAGCGGGGAGTAATTGCGTAATGGGGATGCCGGACACGGTGGTGTAGCGGGGGAGCGGCACCATCGAGTCACCGTGGCCGCCGAGCACCATGGCTTGCGTGTCTTCAACCGAGACATTGAGCGCATCGGCAACGAAAAAGCGGAAGCGCGTCGAATCGAGCACGCCAGCCATGCCAACCACCCGTGACTTGGGAAAGCCGGTGGTTTTCCATGCCACGTAAGTCATCACATCGAGCGGGTTGGTAACCATGACGACGATGGCTTTGGACGCAAACTGGGCGACTTTGAGCATGGCCGAGGAGACGATCTCGGCATTCTTGGTGAGCAAATCCATGCGGGTCATGCCGGGCTTGCGCGGCAGGCCGGCGGTCATTACCACGATATCAGAGTTCTCCAACTTGTCATAATTGGTGGTGCCGACGATGTGGCCCTCGAATCTGGCAACCGGACCGGCCTCGTCCATATCGAGCGCCTTGCCTTCCGGCATGCCTTCGATGATGTCGATCTGTAAAATCTCACCCAGCCGTTGTTGAGCAAGAAAAAGCGCCGTGGTGGCCCCGACGTTACCAGCGCCGATGACGGATATTTTCATGATCGAACCTCCTCCTTGTAGAAAAATTCGGAAATGCTCTAAAAAACCAACCGATCAGCCTGCCATCACACGTTTACCGTTTTAACCCCGATAATTCACGCGGTACGTAAATCGACAGCACCCTGCTGTTGGCTCGAGCCTGAAAATGTGGCTCATGAATTATCGGGGTTAAAGCAATGGCGAGCTCGCGAAGTAGGACATCGCCTCACCACGGTTCACAGGCCAGACTGACCGGTCATTGACTGATGAGTGATCAACCCACGGCTTTTCACGATGTGGTTGAAATACTGCGCGCCAGGGCATTTTTCAGCTCGGCAAGATCAGAGGATTTGACCACAAAAGCCTCCGCCCCCCAACAGTGAAAATCATCGCGAAATTGATCGTAAGCCGTGTTGATAATGATGGGTAAATTACGCTGTCGGGATAGCAACTTGTCCAGCAGTTGCAGTCCGATGCAATCCGGCAGCCTGAGGTCTAACACGACTGCATCTATCTTTTCGTGTTCCAGCACCTCGAGGGCATCCGTTCCTGTTCCGACATCGATAACCTCATACCCTTCGATTCCGAGCTCAGCACGATAGAGCAGACGCAGATTGGCCTCGTCTTCGACAACAAGTACGCGTGCCATTGGTCTACTCCTTTCTTTCTGGAATCTTGATACTGGATTCTCGATCCTGGATGCTTAATACTGATCACCTGGCTGGATAACTGAGCAAAACATCCAAAATTCGGGATCAAGCATTCAGTCCGCTATTCGGTTGAGGCTTTTTTGCTGTGCTTCATTTCAAAGCCACGCACCAAAACATAAGCGATGAGCGCAAAAAGAAAGAAGATCAACAGCATCCAGGCAATGCTCTGGAACGTCCCGATGATGGTGCGATACACTTCCAGAACCCAACGGTCACTGTTCAGCACCAGGAGCGGTTGATCCTTTGCTGGGTTGATGTACTTTTCCAGATCCCAGACTCTTACCCCGCCTGAGACGCCAACGACAAAGATGGCGAATTGCAAATATCGCCGCCAGGCGGACCCCAAGTCGGTCGAGACAATGCGGTCAAGAATTGCCGATAAGGGTTTTTTGAACAGCAATGCCACCAAAATAGAAAGTACGGCAGCAATGCAAAACGTGACGAGCAGCAGGGTCAAAAACATTATTATCGTCTCCAGAAAAATACATGCGCGACCAGTTGGAGATCAACAGCAAAAATCATGAAGACCAAACTCGGTTGAGCATTGCGATCCAGGATCAAGCCTCCAGCATCAAATTTATGGTGTGATTGTTGTTCCCAACACCTCCAAAAATTTACGAATCCATTCCGGATGGGCCGGCCACGCCGCGGCGGTGACAAAATTGCCGTCCACATGCGCATTGGTGAAGGTGCTGTTGACTTCGCCCCATTTGCCGCCGGCGAGCAACACTTCGGCTTTGACCGCCGGGTAAGCGCAAATGGTTTTGCCTTCGATAACTTTGGCAGCCGTCAGCAATTGCGCCCCATGGCAAATCGCTGCAATCGGCTTGTTGGCTTTGGCAAAATGCTGCACCGCGGCAATGACTTTGTCATTCAGGCGGAGATACTCCGGCGCGCGGCCGCCGGGAATGACCAGCGCATCGTAATTCTCCGGCTTGATTTTATCAAAAGTCGCATTGAGCGTGAAGCCGTGGCCGGGCTTTTCGCTGTAAGTTTGGTCGCCTTCAAAATCGTGAATCGCGGTGCGCACTTTTTCGCCGGCTTTTTTGCCGGGGCACACCGCATCGACTTGATGGCCGACCATCGTCAGCATTTGGAAAGGGACCATGACTTCATAATCTTCCACGAAGTCTCCTACCAGCATGAGAATCTTTTTTGCAGGCATAAAACCTCCTCTCTCTCAAATTTGGATTGATGGATAACGGATTTATGGATTGTTGGAGGATGAAGATTCCATCGCTGCAAGAATCCCTTACTCATCACTATTCAGGGGGAATGTCATTCAGTAAGAATCATTTTGAAATCTAAGACAAACGCATAGTGCCAGATACAAAAAGGATTCTTCCAGAATGACAATGTTATTTCGGCTGCCTTATAAATTGAATGGTTACCATTACTCCATAAATCCATTGATCCATCAATCCATTTGTTGTTTCATCCTCGTTTCTCGATCGGCACAAAATCGCGCTTGTCGTAGCCCAGATAGATTTGCCGCGGCCGGGCGATCTTCTGTTCCGGATCAAGCAGCAACTCCTGCCATTGTGCCAACCAGCCGGAGGTACGCGGAATCGCAAACAACACGGTGAAGGCATCGGTCGGAAAGCCCATGGCCTGATAGATGATGCCGGAGTAGAAATCGACGTTCGGATAGAGTTTGCGCTTGATGAAGTATTCATCTTGCAGGGCGATGCGCTCCAACTCGATGGCCATGTCGAGCAATGGGTTGCGGCCGGTCACCTCGAACACCTGATCCGCGGTTTGTTTGATGATCTTGGCGCGGGGATCGTAATTTTTGTAGATGCGATGGCCGAAGCCCATCAGCTTGCCTTCGCCAGCCTTGACACGCTTGATAAAGTCCGGAATCTTGTCTTTCGAGCCGATCTGTTTGAGCATGGTCAAAACTTGTTCGTTGGCGCCGCCGTGCAATGGGCCGTACAACGCCGCCGCGGCGCCGGCAGTGGCCGCAAACGGATCCGTGTGCGAACTGCCGATGCTGCGCATGGCGTTGGCGCTGCAGTTCTGCTCATGGTCCGCATGCAGAATGAACAAAACATCCAGCGCGCGTTCCAACACCGGATTGGGTTTATATTTGACTTCAGCCATCTTATACATCATGTTCAGAAAATTGCCGGTGTAGCTGAGATCATTGTCCGGATAAACATAAGGCAAGCCCATGCGATGGCGGTAGCAATAGGCGGCAATTGTCGGCACTTTGCCGATCAGACGGTAGATTTGCAGTTGGCGTGATTCGGGATCTTGAATCTTTCTCGCATCCGGATAGAACGTGGACAAGGCGCCGACCGTGCTCACCAGCATGCCCATGGGATGGGCATCATAATGGAAGCCTTCCATGAACTTTTTGATGCTTTCGTGCAGCATGGTGTGGTGCATGACGTTATAAGTCCACTCATCCAACTGCTTTTGAGTCGGCAACTCGCCGTAGAGGACCAGATAGGCCACTTCCAGATAGCTGCATTTCTCGGCGAGTTGTTCGATGGGATAGCCGCGATAACGCAGAATGCCTTTATCACCGTCGATAAACGTAATTTTGCTTTGGCAGGAAGCGGTATTCATAAATGCAGGGTCGTAGCTCATTAAACCAAAGTCTTCTTCATTGACTTTGATCTGCCGCAGGTCCATGGCTCGGATGGTGCCATGGGTGATCGGAATTTCATATTTTTTTCCCGTCCGATTGTCGGTGATGGAGAGGGTATCTGGCATGAGGATCTCCTTTCACTGGTTAAGAGTTAGTGAAATACTGTTTTTTTACTCAGCACTTCCACGTCGAAGGAGATCTAATCTCCTTGAATAAATAGGCGGGATTGTCCTTGCTGCCAGTCGACTTTCGAGTATGAGCTGTTCCCACTACACGGCCCGTTATTCACCCCGTTCCCAGTCAGGATTAAGATCAGCTTTTTCTCTGGGACTGATAGCCAAATTGCAGCGCGAAGATGCTGAACAAGTATGAACAACTGCTGCTCTTGGGCTCGAATTTCTCAAAAAGAACGACGGCTGTGAGACAAAAATGGTATTACCTCATCGTCACATGTCAATAATCATGCCGAAAAAATACTCGTCTCGGCCTGCCTCCACAGCGACGCGTTTTCAAGAAGTTAACTGATTAGTAAACGCGTTGTAGTTCTATGGACTCTTTCCCAAAATCGGGAATAGCATGGACAAAAATCGCAAAACTGAGAAAACTCAGGAATATACAGGTGTGTTAACTTGAACCCTGGAGCTAAACATTGCGTACTCTGAATGGTGAGATCGCCTCTTTGGTTATCCATTTCGATGCCGAACCAACTTGCAGCGCAGAAAATGACCACCCCTCCCAACTGGTTCACCGGTTTTTCGTCTTTAGTTCCGAGGTTTTCATTGTCTTCCCGTCGAGTCACTGCACACGCGGCTGGATCGGCAACTCGCACTCGACAACACCATTGGCATGATAGATTTCCAGTCCCGGTCCGGCTGCCTGGAAATTGTTTTGTTTCATCCATTCCTGCATTTTGGGATACGTCTTGAGCGGCGCCACAGTAGGATGCGCTTTCACTTTCGCCACTATCACTTCCCGCTGCGCCACGGTATCAATGGCCAATGGCGCTTCGACAGTGACCGCTCCCTTCACCAAAAATCCTGCACGGCTACGAAGCTGCTCTTGTGGCACCGTGCTGGGGTCGTCGTAGAAAATACCGCAGGCGTCAAGCGTCCGGACATTTTTCTCCTGCAGCATTTTGCTGACCTGTGTAATTTTTTCCGCAACTTGATAATACGGTCCGGTGTGGGAGATATAGACCATGTGATATGGGCCCCGAGCCGTTTGTTGCAGCTCAACACGGCTGAAAAGGCCCATGTTGTACGCGGCAATGAGAAGTACAATAACCAGGGCCCCTAAAAGACCTCCCACAATCAACAAAATTTTTTAACGGTGGAACTCATGATAATTACCTCCTCGGTGTTACCCACAGTAAACCAAGTTTTTGCCATGCCCGGCAGGCAATTTTAGCACCGGCAAACCCTGGAGATTTTCCATCATGGCGTTGACCACGGAGAGAAACTTTCTTTCTTCAGTTGCCGAAATCCACTCCACCCGTAGCCGGCGCCGATCAATTCCCAGGCGGACCAAGGTCTGCTGGATCTCGGAAAACCGGCGTTCGATTTGCGCTTGATCTTGCTGGCGCTGACAGGCTTCACATCCGGCAACGAGCACACCCTCGGCACCCGAGAGAAACGCCTTCAATACCTCCCTGGTCCGCACCTGACAGATACCGGTAATCGGCAGCCCGAGAAAATTGCCAGGCAGCCTGCGCCGCCGTGCCGGGTTTGAAATATCATAAAAGACATACGCCCCGTTCTCACACAGGAAACCAATCAGGCGTGGTCGAGTCTTCATGGTAACGTCTGTAGACATGGGATCCATGAGTTCAAACGGACGAGTCGTGTTTCATCCATGCAGCATCGCGGATCACATGCGGCTCCGCTGTCTTTCCTTGGACTTGGAATAAATGTAAAATCCGCGTCGCCAGCAATTAATCCTGGGCAACAGCCGTGTAAAATTTTTTACATTGATGCTCCTGCGCCTGTATCTTGCCAGCTTCGGCCAAAATCGTCAAGACGCGCGCAACGGTTTCAAGTGGGCAAACCAGATACTCGGCGATCTCTTCGAGAGTTGCCGGGTGACGAGCCAGCAATTTAACGACTTCTTCCATGAGGTGAGTTCCCGATGCCGGTTTGGCAAGCGCCGGCCGCTCCGCAATGATTTCCGCCGGCGGGCCGAGCGCAATGAGCACCGATCGCAGCTCCACCTCCGATAGTGGTTGCACCTCGCTTTCGGCTGGCGGGCGAACTACGGTGTTGAGATGCACTTTGTCCGGTTTGATCTCGGCAATCGCCTTTTTGAGCAAATCAATTTCTTCTGCGCTGTCGTTGATTCCCTTGATCAACATGATCTCCAGCCAGATCTGACCGCGATATTCCCGGCGGAAGAGGGTGAGACCATCGATGATCTCGGGCAGACGCAATTTTCCGTGCGGCCGATTGATGACATTGAATGTTTTGATGGAAGCCGCATTCAGCGAGGGCAGGACGACATCGGCAGGCATCAACTCCTTGCGCACCTGCGGATCAAAAAGCAGCGCGCCGCAGGTGAGTACGGCAACCGGAATTTTGCTCATCTTTTTGGTTTGCACAATCATTTCGCCGAGCTTGCTGTGCAGCGTCGGTTCGCCGGAGCCGGAAAAAGTGAGGTAATCCGCAGTTCCACCTCTCTCGAGATATGCAGCCAACTCCGCCATCACCTCGCTTGCCGGCACGTATTCCTCGCGTTTCAAAGTTTGATAGGTAGTGCGGCCGAGCTGGCAATAGATGCAGTTGAAGGTGCACGTTTTGATCGGTACGACATCGATGCCGAGCGACAGCCCGAGCCGGCGGGAATGCACCGGGCCGAAGAGATGGCGATAGCCGCCTGATGATAAACCATCAGGCTCGGAAATGGAAGGCGGCTGAAGCCGCCTGATCTGGCTCTGTTGAGACAATATTCGCTGTTGAGTAAGGGATTCCATTACCGCCAGCTGCGGAATGTATTCCGCAGGTTTCAAAATCCAAAGAAATCAAATGCGCCGATCGCAAAAAATGCCGCTGCCAGCAGCATCATGAAAATAAACACCGGCCGCTGTTTATGAATCGAAGTTCGATACGGCGGCTCGGGATGTCCCGGCTTGCCAATAAAAAAGCCCAACTCGGTGAAAAACAGCCGCAGGCCATTAAGGCCGTGAAAGAGAAACGCACCGAACAGCAGAAATTCCAACACGTGCATCAGCGGTGTATCGAATTTCTCCATCAGCTTTTCCCATTCCGCTTCACCTTTCAGCCGAATGCTGGTGATATACAAATGCAGAGGTAAATAAAGAATGAGTACAATACCGGTAAACCGGTGCAACGAGTACGCATAACGCTCGAGGCCGTAGCGGCCGCCTCCGAGCCAGCCCCACAGGCCGAGCTTATTGGGATGTTTTTTGGTGTCGTTGGAATTCATGTTGACTCTCAGTAAATATTCAATCACGCCGAAACATTCTGTCACTCGGATTTCATTTCTTTAGCCAGGGAATTGCTTTCGCAGCGGAGTTCAATATTTCCGCTCCACCGGCTGCCACGCGGTAATCCGCACCGGCTTGTAGCTCAGCTTCGGGCCTTCCGGCGTGAAATGTGCCAGCGTGTGCTTGAGCCATTTTTCGTCATCGCGTTTGGCAAAATCACGCCGCGCATGGGCACCGCGGAATTCCTGCCGCGCCAGCGCCGAGGTCACCGCGACTTCCGCGAGATCGAGCAGATTGCCGAGCTCCAAAGCCGCCAGCAAATCTGTGTTGTACACCCGGCCTTTGTCCTTGACGCGAATGTTTTGGTAACGCTGCTTGAAATTCTGAATCTTGCTCAGCGCCTTTTGCAGCTCCTCACCGGTGCGAAACACGCCGACGTGATTGTCCATCGTCAGCCGCAGCTCGCGACGCAATGCGTAGAGATTTTCCATTCCTGTACTCTCCGACAGCCAGCGCTCGAGACGTTTTTCCTGTTCTTTCACAAAGCCCTCAGGGATTTTGGGCAGCGCCGCGCCGTTTTCAAAATATTTCACGACTTGCTCGCCGGTGATCTGTCCCCACACCAGACACTCGGCCGTCGAATTCGCGCCGAGACGATTGGCGCCATGCAAACTGCAGCACGCCGCTTCTCCGGCTACCCAGATGCCTGATGCCGAGGTCGCACCGTTAATGTCGCATTCGATGCCGCCCATCGAATAGTGCGCCACGGGATGAATCGGGATCGGCTCTTTGACCGGATCGATGCCGACGAATTTCATCGCCAGTTCGCGAATGAGCGGCAGGCGCACATTGATTTTATGCTCGCCGAGATGGCGTAAATCGAGTTGCAAGTAGTTGCGGCCCTCCGGTGTTTTGAACCCGCGGCCTTCTTCGATTTCCGTGATCATCGAGCGCGAGACCATGTCGCGCGGAGCCAGCTCCATTTTCTCCTTGGCATAGCGCTCCATGAAGCGCTCGCCCTTATTGTTGAGGAGATAACCTCCCTCTCCCCGGCAGGCCTCGGTAATAAGAATACCCGAAGGCACCAAACCGGTCGGGTGAAATTGGATGAACTCCATGTCTTCGAGGGCGATACCCGCTCGATACGCCATCGCCATGCCGTCGCCGGTCACGGTTTGCGAATAAGTCGTGAATCCGTACAGCGTGCCGGCACCACCGGAGGCGATGATCAATGTTTTTCCCGCAAGCGTATGGAATTTGCCCGTCGCCAGGTCCAAACCGACGAGGCCGCAGAACTGATTGTTCTCGATGGCAATCGCGGTGATGAACCACTCGTCGTAACGCGCCACCTCGCCATATTTGAGCAGGGTGTCGTACAGCGTCTGCATCTCGAAGAAGCCGGTTTTGTCTGCCGCATAGACGGCACGCGGAAAGCTGTGCCCGCCGAAGGGCCGCTGGTCGATGCGGCCATCGTCGCGGCGCGACCAGGGAATGCCCCAATGCTCGAGCTGGAGAATTTCTTCCGGCGCTTTTTTACAGAAAAGCTCGACCACATCCTGATCCGCGAGAAAATCAGAGCCTTTCACCGTGTCCCACGCATGCAGCTCGAGCGAATCGCCCTCTTCCGGTCGCATCACTGCCGCGGTGCCACCTTCTGCGGCAACGGAGTGCGAACGCATGAGCTGCACTTTGGAAACAAGTCCGATACTCAGCTTGCCGTTGGTTCGTCGCGCGATTTCCACCGCAGCGCGCAAGCCCGCCAAACCGGAGCCGAGAATGAGAACATCATGTTGAACTGAGTTTTCCATAATTTGATCTATCTTGGTTGGACCGCCTCAGCCTAAAGGCATGAGGCTATCAGTTAAAATGCCATTCAAACGGCACCGTTTTCTATTTGTATGTTTCTCCCGCAGTAAAAATTTAACCATGCACCCACTCACCCCCCTCTCCTGTTCTCCCGTTCGCCCCATCTCCCCGTCTCATTTCACCGTCCTTTCCGGCGCTTTTGGAATGCCGGGCTTGGGTTGGGCTTCCGTTATTTTCGGTGCCACCGGTGCACCGGGTTTGCTTTTCTTCAGACGCAGCGTGCGCAGGAAAATTTCACGCTTCATTTTTTGAATGGCCAGCGCCGGGTCTACATGCTTCGGGCAAACTTGAGAGCATTCGCCGGCAAAATGGCAGCGCCACGGACCGGCGTTACTCAGTATTGATTTGACCCGCTCCGCAAAACCCTCATCGCGTGAATCCGCCATGTAGCGATACGCCTGTCCCAGCGGTTGCGGGCCGAGGTAACGTTCGTCGGTGGCGAGCGTCGGACAGGCTGCCATGCACAAACCGCATTTGATGCAGTACGAGAACTGGAGATATTTCTCCACCTCTTGTGCACTTTGCAGATATTCATTGGTCGGGTGATCCAGTTCCGCGAGATCCTGGCGAATGATCCACGGCTTGGCCTCGCGATGCTTCTTGATCATGCTCATCAAATCCGGCACCAGGTCGCGAATGATCGGGAAATTGGGTAATGGCTTGACCACGACCGGCGCTTTGAGTTCGAAAATTTGCGTCTGGCAGGCGAGCTGCAGCCGGCTGTTGATCATCATCCCGCATGAGCCGCAAACGCCCATCCGGCACGAGCTGCGCCACGCCAGCGTGCTGTCGAGATTTTCCTTGATGTAAATCAATCCGTCGAGCACCGTCATGCCGCGACTCACGGGAATCTCAAAGGTATCCCAGCACGGCTGGCCGATGCCATCATACCGAAAGATTTTGAAACCGACTTTGTGATTGACGTTTTTCATAAGGTTGTTCTTCCCTTGAACATGAAATTTCGTAAAACGATCGCTTTTCGGGGGAGATTTTCCGGCATAAGAACGCGAAGCGCAAAACGCGCAACCTTATCCCAACCGATAAGCAGATATGGCGGCGGAACTGCCGTAAATGAACAACGCGATCCCGCCCAGCACAAACAACACGGTAAGAACTTTTTCAACCTGCGACGGCAGCGTCAGCTCGAAAATGATGGTGCGCAACCCATACAAACCGTGATAGAGCGCAGCCGCCAACAACAAAATGTAGGTAACCATAAAGAAAACTTGCTGACCGCGGTGCACCACTTCCGTGAAACTGACGGCTTTGGTTGCGCCGCCGCCGATGTTCAGTACGTCATCCAGATGCATGATGAACATGTGCATGCCGAGCAGGAAGGCGAGTGCGATTCCTGCCAGCAAATGCCAGGTCCAGCCAACTGAGTTTTTCATGGCAATCACGTGTTTGGTTGATTGATCTGAGATAGTTCGAGAAGTTTTGTCATTTCAATCTCCGCCCGGGCCATCGGCGCACAGATACGCGTCGATCGCCTCCAGCTCTCCGGACAGGTCTTCGACCAGGCGTTTGAGCAGATGCCGGATCGAGAGCATACCCATAATTTTACCATCGTCGTCAACAATGGGCAAATGGCGAAAATGCTTGCCTTCCATCAGCGCGAGCGCCTCGCTGCAGTTGAGTTGCGTTGTCGCGGTTACCGGTGATCTTGTCATCACCTCGCCAACCAGCGTCTTCTTGACCGGCAGTTTGGCATGAACCACCCGCAGCATCAAATCGCGCTCGGTGAAGATGCCAACCAGCTTGTTATTCTTCCTGACTACAGCCACGGCGCCGACTCCGGCATTCTTCATGGCCTCAACCGCCTCGGCCACGGTCGCCTCCGGCAAAACCGTAATCGGCGGCACACGGGCGATTTTGAGCAGGTTCATGGAATTTTTACTCCTTTGATTGTGCGGTTTTGATTGGCTTTGGAAATTCCGGCATAGTTGGATGATATTTGAACCGTGTGCATCACAGCACTGAAGATCGCGCTGCAATTGGCTTTGACTTCCAAATTGCCAATACCACGGAACCATATCTCGGATTGTTGTCCGTTATCGCAAGAAAAGTGCCGAAATGTTCACAAACGAATCAATTGATTTTCATCGACTTGAAAAGTACAGACAGATCACTGGCAAAGGGCTTTTTGCAAAAATGACAAATTTCCAGTGGGATTTTCCCAATGTTGGGAAGTATTGCCTTCATGCTTTCATTGCTGCTTTTAATTGGCCGAGAAAATTCGCCATATCCTTCTTGTAAATTTTTTTCAACGCCAAAGCCTTTTGCAGGACGATCTTGACTTTTGCCGCTTCCAATTCGAATCCGTAGGCGTGACGAAAGACATGCCGGAATCCACGCAATTCGTCGAGCAACGCGAAGGCGGATTCGGAAATGACTGACGGGCGCACATCTCGGATAGGCAGCTTCATTCGGGTCAACAACTCTTTGTGCCAGATCGTTGGTTCGACGAGGTGATTCTCAAAATAATCCGCAACAATCCTGAACAGATCCTCGAAGGCACAGTACAAATTATGCAGTTGATAGGCCAGGCTCTCCATGACGGCAGGATCTTTCAGGTAGCCCTTTTTCCTCTCGGCAATTTTTTCGTAAATGCCGTCGATTTGGTTTAGCTGATTGCGAATATCCGCTTCGAGAACGCTCAGTCGTTCTTGTTCCATAATTATCCCCGTTTCCATGATGCGTTTACTGAGATGGTGCTTTTCGACTTGGATGACATCCACTTCGCGGCCCAGGCGGTTCGAAAGCTCAGCCATGAAGGCAAAATACTTTTCATTGGTGAGTCCCCGAACCGCGAGGTCGATGTCGGAGGTTTTTCGGAATCGCCCTTTTTTCGCCAATGAACCAAATACGTATGCCTGATCGAAACCATACCGTGGCGCCAATTTTGGCAGCAACTGGAGCAAACGTTGCAAGATTTCCTGCCGTTGTCTTTCATTCTCCTGTTGTTGCCGGCGCAAATGCCTGTCGAGGAGTGTGGTTTTGAATGGCCTGGTCATGTAAAAAAGTTATACAATGAAATTGTAAAAGGCAACGACAATTTTGAGATGCTGGCAATGCCTCAGTTGTTGGCACACCATTGGCTTATTTTCAGAAAGGCTGATTTGCGTCGGTTTTTCAAAGCTGGCAGCAGACTGGCGAGGTATCAATAAAAACAGGGGCTTTGACGGAGTTTTCGTCCCCGAGTTCTTGGAGTCGGGGCGAACATCTTACGGAAATGAATTTCAGGCCGGTGTTTCACAAAGACACGAGGGTAATGATGAAAAAATTTCTGACTATTCTTTGTACTGTACTTTTCTTCGCGTCCTTGCAGGCGCAAACCTTTGTTCCCAAACCGAATTCCCCGATTGCCAAGGGCATTCATCCGCGACTGTTCGTCACTCCCGAAGGTGTGGCCGCAATGCGCGAGAGGATAAAAACCCACTACCGCGCTGATTTTCAAAATTTTGTCAATGACCTGGACAAATTTTACGACAGCGCAGCCGGCTCTGCTCAATGGAATGAGATCTTTGGCATTGCGCGTTCCTTTGCCCTGCTTTATCAGATCGATCCCGCCACCATTCCCGGTATAAGCGCGCGCCATACCAGGAAAGAATATGGGCAAAAGGCGATTGCGTGGGGGCTGCACATTGCTCAAAATTTGGATAACGGCTGGACCGAGACGCATCATGGCGCAAAAAATCTCACCACCTCCGACGGTGGAGTGGCGAGTCTGGCACTGCAAGTCGTCTACGATTGGACGCATGACCTGGCGACCTTGGAGCAACGGCGTGCGCTGGCCGGTCGCCTGATCACGATGTGGAACAATCGTTATCAGTCTGACAAAGTGAAATTGGAAAATCATTATGCCGCCAATTGTCATGTCTACGGCGGTGCCTTGTGTTTTTATGGTGACAACGACCTCGGCGCTTCCTATCTCACCGCGGCCAGGCAAATGATGGATTCATTTCAAGATGTTTTCATCACCCGGCAGCTCGGGGTGGCGGCCAAACTCTTTGAAGGCTCCAGCGACTGGGTGGAGGGAGATGGTTACGCGATGGATGGCTACACCGGAATCTTGCTGCTCGCCGGTGCTGCCGGCAGCGCTTTGGCCGAAAACTTTTTCCTCTCCAATCCGTGGATTCATGATGCGCCGTATTATATTTACTACAATCTCATGACCACGCCGTACCGGGGGATCTATTATTTCAGCCAACAAAATACCAGCACGGCAGTAACGAACATGAACTGTCTCACCTCCGCAGTCATGAACATGGTCGCGGCGTCGCTGGTCGAAGCAGACCCGAACCTGGCCGGATTTGCCGCTTGGTATTGTGAGAAAAGTCCCTACGGCTTGCAAGTCGATAATTATGATTATTACGAGCCCCACATTTACGATTTCTTTTACAAGTTTGTCTTTGGCACCAAACACGTGCCGAAAAAATCGCCGGAAGAGGCCGGCATTCCGTTGGGTTATCATTTGGGCCAGATGCACGCCATGCGTTCCGATCACAGTTATGAGGGCGCCACGCTCATTCAGTTCTTCAGCCCGCAATACTGGTATCAAAACGGACACAATGAAGAAGAAACCGGTGCCATTAATGTGCATCGCTTTGGCACGCTGGCGATCAGTGCCGCCAATACCAAAAATGCCAGTACCGGCATCCCAAAGGTTGGGAGTGGCGGCAAAGCCATGGCGCAAAACAACGTGTTCGGATTGGGACCGGACAAGGAACTCAGCCTCGAAAAGGGTAGCATCAGTGACGGTGCCGACACGCCCCAGGATTTCGAGATCGGCGCGAACACGCACATTGGCACCGTCGAAGCGCGGGAACATCAGCCGGGTTTGTACGATTATGTCAATTACAATTACACCCGCAGCTACAAAGCCGGCAGCAAGGCAACTCTGGCGCGGCGTGCGCTGGTTTATCTGCGCGGGCCGGTCAATCGCGAGTTCATCGTGATCATGGATCGCGTGCAATCCGCGCAAGAAAAATATTTTGTCATTCACACCCCAACGGACATCGAAGCGGTGGGTGGAACCTGGACCACAGCCGGCAGCGGGCACTGGACCAGCACTGCCAAAACCGTAAAAGTCGTCAACCGGATAGATCGCTCACACGGGCAGATGTATCTGACCTCGCTACTGCCGCAAAATGCCACCTTGCACAAGTTTGGCGGCCCGGGTTATGAGTGGGTTTGGGCCGATGGCTCACCGGTTGGTTACGACGGCGCATTCGGCGAAGCCGCAAGCTATTTGTTCAGTGATCATACCTTGCAAATTCGCTCACGCGAGAATCTTTTTTTGACCGTGATACAAATCGGTGACGCCAATACCATGGGCGAGAAGGCGCCGGTGGAAGCAATCTCCGGTCCCAACTGGGTGGGTGCACTGATTGACAAGGAACGCCTCGTCCTGTTCAGCAAGGATGAAACGCCGATGACGAATCTTTCCTGCAGCATCAGCAGCAACAAAGTGGTGAAATTTTTCGTGCCAGAGTTGGGTAAAAAGCGCGAGTATAACGTGGTCAAAGGAGGCATCAAGATTGCTACCGGCACGACCGGAGTGAACGGGATGATTTCTTTTTCCGACAATCCCAGCGGAATGGCGACTTATACCATAACACTCGGCAAAGCGACTTCCGTGGCTGCGCCAAAAAACGGAGCCATCCCCCGTACAATTGAATTGAGAAATTATCCCAACCCATTCAATCCGAGCACAACCATCACTTTTGCCTTGCCGGCGCCGGGAAAGGCGAATTTGGCAATTTACAACCTCTCGGGCCAGTTGATCCGAACATTGATTTCCGGAACACTTGCCAGCGGAAGTCACAATTTTTATTGGGATGCCACAGACGACGGCGGCGTGCGTGTTGCCAGTGGGGTCTATCTATGCCGGCTGGAATTCGATGGTTGGTTGTCACAGCACAAATTACTTTTGACGAAATAGTCGACCGGTTTCGGGTTGCTGGAAATGCGCAAGCAGCCCGAAACCCGGAACTCTGAATCATTTTGGGGCCGTGCCGTGTTCACCCCGATAATTTATGAGCCATATTTTTAGGCTTGCGTCGAGAGCAGAGTGCTGTCGCTTTATGCACCGTGTGAATTATCGGGGTTCAGTGGCATCTCCTTCGGGGATCCCTCATCCATCCAATTGCAAAACTCCATCAGATTTTCCAAACGAAGCTTGACAAGAAACCCGCCAAGAAGTATATTGCCTGTGTAGCAGGAATGAGCCCTGACTGAAAAAAGTGATATAATCATCTTGAAGAGCAGAATTCATGAATATTCTTGTCACCGGATCGACAGGGATGCTCGGTACGATGCTGATCGATTCCGCGAGGGCAGCAGGACATCGCATCACCCGCCTGGTGCGCTCTCCTCTGCAAAGCAGCGAACCGGCCGTGCACTGGAATCCGGAAGCAGGCATCCTGAACGCAGGTGATCTCGAGGGCTTCGACGCAGTTTTCCATCTCGCGGGTGAGAGCATTGCCGGAGGGCGCTGGACCAGGGCAAAAAAGGCCAAAATTCTCGGCAGCCGGGTTCAAGGCACCAGGCTTCTCAGCGAAACCCTGGCGCAACTCGCCAAACCACCCAAAGTTTTTGTCAGTGCCTCGGCGATTGGTTATTACGGCAATCGTGGCAATGAAATCCTCCGTGAAGAGAGCGCCTCCGGCACCGGCTTTCTTCCGGAGGTCTGCCAGGCATGGGAAAAAGCAGCGAATCCGGCGCGGCAAAAAGGCATTCGGGTGGTGCATCCACGCATGGGTGTGATTCTCAGTTCGCAGGGCGGTGCCCTGGCAAAAATGCTGCTGCCGTTCAAGCTCGGGCTGGGCGGCGTCATGGGAAATGGCAGACAATACTGGAGCTGGGTTTCGCTCGAGGACGTGATTGGCGTCTTTCAGCATATGCTGACAACCGAAGAACTCGACGGACCGGTCAATGTCGTGGCGCCGAATCCGGTCACAAATCGTGAATTCACCAAAGTCCTGGGACGAGTACTTTCACGGCCAACGGTTTTCCCTCTGCCTGCCTTTGCGATCAAACTGGTGCTTGGTGAAATGGCACAGGCGCTGCTGCTTGACAGCGCGCGCGTCGAACCGGCGAAGCTTTTGGCGACGGGTTACAAATTCAAACATGCCGATTTGGAAAGCGCATTGCGGCATCTGTTGGGTTGATTGCAGAAGCCCCAATAGATGAAAGCTTTCTTACCATTTATTGGAACACGGATGGCACGGATTGACACAGATGAAACAAAAATAAAATCTGTGAGAATCCGTTTCATCCTATGGACGCAGTCCGCGCCAGCGATGCTCGAAAGCTCTTCTCATGACCGTATTCCGAAAACAATTAGCCGAGCGGCAAACTGACCCGCACGGACGCCGCTGGCTGTTTATTCCCTATGACCAGCTCACCGATCAGATCGGCCCGCTCATGCGCGAGGCACCGGAGGAATTGGGCATTGTGCTCATCGAAAACAAATGGAAGGCATCCCGGCGCCCCTATCACCAACAGAAACTCGCTCTCATTCTCGCCAATCTTCGTCACTTCGCCTTGGAGCAAGCCGAGCGCGGCGTCGCGGTGAAGCATATCGTCACCAACGGACTTTATCGTGCCGCCTTGGAACCGTTATGCCGGGAGCTCGGCCCGATGCGCCTCATGATTCCCGCCGAGCGAGAGCTGCGTGCCGACCTCCAACCACTCGTTGAATCGGGCGCTCTTGAGCTCATCCCGCACGAAGGCTGGCTCACCACCGTGCAACAATTTCAAGCCAGCCACAAAGCAGGCCCGCCGTGGCGCATGGACAGGTTCTATCGCCACATTCGCCGCGCCACCGGCATTCTCATGGAAAATGGCAAGCCGGTCGGCGGCAAATTCAGCTTCGATCCCGAAAATCGGAGAGCATGGAAAGGCCAACCACCTGCGCCCACGCCTCCCACGTTTCCGAATGATCCAATCAAAACCGAAGTTGCAGCGCTCATCGAAACGGCGTTCGCACATCATCCCGGACATTTGGACATGAGCACAATCCCTGCGACCCGGGAAGATGCCGAAGTACTTTGGCAATGGGCCAGAAAGAATTGCTTGCCATGGTTTGGCCCTTATGAAGATGCGATGTCCACACAATCCCGCAGTCTCTTTCATACGCGACTCTCGGCGTTGATCAATTTGCATCGCTTGCTGCCGAAACGTTTGGTGACGGAAGTTGCGCAGATGGATTTGCCGATGCCGAGCAAGGAGGGTTTCATTCGTCAAGTATTGGGATGGCGCGAGTTCGTACATCACGTACATGTTGCAACTGATGGCTTTCGCCAACTTCCAACGGGAACTTCCGTCGCAACAACGCCCGGCGATGCCGGTTATCATCTTTGGGCAGGGAAATCGTGGCCGGTTTCATCCTCAACAAATGCTCCGGATGGTGGCGCAAAACCTTCGGCGCTGGGAAGTGAAACGCCGTTGCCACCGGCATACTGGGGAAAGAAATCCGGGCTGGCCTGTCTCGACCAGGTTGTTGCCGAGGTCTGGAATGAAGGTTACAGCCATCACATCACACGCCTGATGGTGCTGGCAAATATCGCCACGCTCTTGGATGTTTCACCACGCGAGCTGACCGATTGGTTTTGGATTGCCTATACCGACGCCTATGACTGGGTCGTCGAGCCGAACGTGCTCGGCATGGGCAGTTTTGCGATCGGCGATCTGATCACCACCAAGCCGTACGTCGCCGGCGCTGCATATATCAATCGCATGAGCGACTATTGTTCGAGTTGCGCATTCGATCCCGACCAAAATTGCCCGCTCACGAATCTGTACTGGGCGTTTCTGGCACGGCATGAAAAAGCTTTGCAGAACAATCAACGCTTGAGATTGGTGATGGTGTCGTTGCGCAAGCGGGGCAAGTCCCGGCAGCAACGTGATGAGAAAATTTTTCACTATGTCCGGGATACTTTGATGACTGGAGAGAGGATCAAGCCTGAAAATTTACCAATCAATTTGAGCACGGATTGTACGGATGCGGTGGATCCGCACGAAAAAAAATCCATGTGATCCGCCTCGTCTGTGTTCAAAAAACTGTTGATACCTGGATTTTGCACAGTATGCGATACATTTCCCGGCTGCGATTAAAAGGATGATTGTCAGCGCCATCGATAAACTCAGCAGTAAATCTTCAGACACTTCAGCCGTACCGCTGGATGTCATTCTGTAAAGACTGCGCCCGTAAGAAGAATCTTCTTAAGTATAAGAACAGTGCATAAATTGGTGCAGATGCTTCCAAACCCTGGCCTGCGGCTGGCTAAGGCCGTAGGGTCTACGACTCGTAGAGCCTACGGCCGTAGGCTACGCCTGATGAGTTTTGACGTTCAAGTTCGGTAATGTCTCATTCACCTTGTTCTGTCATTCCGTAGGCTACGCCCGCAGGGAATCTTTTTCAAAAGGAGCACTGAACTGGATTGAAAAAAGATTCCTACGGACGCAGTCTTCCAGAATGACATCTGTTCAGGGTGGTCATGATATTACCGATTTTGATTGTCAAAACTCATTAGGGGGCAGGCATGACAGTGCGAAGCATATGATCCACCAATCACCGAACATTACCTTCAGCCAGATTTTACTTGACAAAAATTCGGCTTTTTGCTATTATTCAGCAATGAATTGATGGGCAATTCAATGATCACGGGACTGACATAAATACGCGGGGAAAACGATGCCCTCACAATTTTACAGATAGATATATGGTGATGAGCCCAAATCCGACGGACCAGGTTCCACCGGCTCGAGGCCCAAGCCGGCAGGCAAGAGTATGCCCGCGGGGTTTGCCAAATTTCGGTTATCCATTTTACTCAGAAAAGCAGTTGAAACGGCTCAAACAGCTGAATTGATTTTCATTGACACTGCGATTAACGCGGTGTCAATCAAAGTGCCAAAGAATCTTGGCTTTTCCAAACATTCCGGCGTTATTTCAACCTTCAATCAACATTTCATCAAGCCTGCCATCTTTCCAAAAGAATTCAGCAAACTCATTGAAAGAGTTTTTCGCGACAGGCAAACCGGAGATTATAAACACGAACTTTCCACAAGTGAAGATGATCCTAATGAGGATATTTGAACAGCAAAGCAATTGATTGCAAGTATGGAAAATTATCTCATCACAAATAACTTTCTGAAGAAGTGAGAATAATCAATCCGACGATTCCCATGACCGTCTCTCAAGCCCAACTCGAAATCGAAAAACTCCGCAAGGAGCTGAACTACCACGCATATCGCTACTACGTCCTCGACAATCCAGAAATTTCTGACGCCGAGTATGACCGCATGTTCCGGCGCTTGCAGGAACTGGAAGAACAATTTCCGGAACTGGTGACGCCAGATTCGCCAACCCAGCGCGTCGGCGCGGCGCCGCTGGAAGAATTCGAGACCGTCACGCACACCATTCCAATGGTCTCCCTCGACAATGCCTTCGATGACGGCGAGATGCGGGATTTCGACCAGCGCTTGCGAAAACTGCCTGGCATGGGAGGCCTTGATTTTTACACAAGTCATTTGTAGATTAGTAACTCGACAAAGAATAGTCACGGCGGTTAACAATCTACTCCACTCAGGGTTATGAAAAAATTATTGCTCTCAGAAAGTACATTTCCAGGCGATTTACTTGAAGATCTTTGGAATATCAGATCGATCTTGCTTCATTACGGAGCAGTAAAGATCATCCTTTACGGCTCGTTAGCCAGAGGGGATTATCGACCGAATTCGGATATCGACATTTGTGTTGAAGGTCTGCCGGATCAAAACTATTTTCGCGCGCTGGCGGAGTGCTTGATGAAGGCCCGTCACTCCGTCAGCGTGCTTGATTTCAAGAATGTTTGGGGACAGTTTCGTGAAAGAATTTTGCAGGAAGGGAAAATACTTTATGAACGCGAATGAATTCCGAAATACGGTCCAGTTTGCGCTGGAAAATCTTGAAATGATTATCGGCGTCTCTCTCGAGCTTTGCTCAAAAGGAAACTGACAACGAGGTGAAGACTTCAGCTCTAACTTATGAGTGTCAAGGATATTATAATGCCATTGAGCATATTATCATCAGAATGCTCAAGCACCTGCAAGTGGAACTGCCTTCAGGGCAATTTTCCCACCGTGATACCCTGAGAACGTTTGAATCTCTGTTGAAAGAGCGAGCCATTAAGGTAGATGAAGCGATAATCAAAATCATCGAAGATCTGATGGCATTTCGCCATGTGGCGACAAAGATTTATGGCTTTCTGATTGATGCGAACAAACTTGCAGTCGTGGTCAACGCGATTGAACAGAATCATCTTCGCATCAAGAAGCTTTTCGATGATATATCGAATATCATAAGTGAGTAAGTTTTCAATAAACTTTTGCCTTTCACTCCCATGACCGTCTCTCAAGCCCAACTCGAAATCGAAAAACTCCGCAAGGAGCTGAACTACCACGCATATCGCTACTACGTCCTCGACAATCCAGAAATTTCTGACGCCGAGTATGACCGCATGTTCCGGCGCTTGCAGGAACTGGAAGAACAATTTCCGGAGCTGGTGACGCCAGATTCGCCAACCCAGCGCGTCGGCGCGGCACCGCTGGAGGAATTCGAGACCGTCACGCACACCATTCCAATGGTCTCGCTCGACAATGCGTTCGACGACGGCGAGATGCGGGATTTCGACCAGCGCCTACGCAAGTTGCTTGGTATTGAAGAAATCGAATACACCGTCGAGCCGAAGCTCGATGGCACCGCAGTGGAACTGGTGTATGAAAATGGCCTCTTCACGGTCGGCTCCACGCGCGGGGATGGCTTCACCGGCGAGAACATCACGCAGAATTTGAAGACCATCAAGTCGATTCCGCTGCGGTTGCTGAGTGATGGGGTGCCTATTCCCGAACGCCTCGAAGTGCGCGGCGAGGTGTTCTATCCTGTCGAAGCCTTCAAGAAACTCAACGAGCGCCGCGCCAAAGCCGGAGAGCCGACCTTTGTGAATCCTCGTAATGCGGCTTCCGGATCGCTGCGCCAACTCGATCCCAAGATCACCGCCGAGCGGCCGCTGGACATTTACGTTTATGGACTTGGTCAGGTCATCGGCCATGAATTCAAAACGCAATGGCAAGCGTTGGAGACTTTCAAAAAATGGGGCTTCAAAGTCAATCCGCTCTCAAAAATCTGTCGTGGCATCGAGGAGGTTTTGCAACACTATCGCAAAATTGGCGAGCTGCGGCATTCATTGCCTTACGAAATCGACGGCACGGTGGTGAAGGTCAATTCGTTCGAGCTGCAGCGACTGGCCGGTATGCGCACGCGCAGCCCGCGGTGGGCGATCGCATATAAATTCGAGGCCCAGCAAGAGACCACGCAGATTCTCGACATTCAGGCACAGGTGGGCCGCACCGGCACGATCACACCGGTGGCGATCATGCAGCCGGTGATGGTTGGTGGCGTCACGGTGAGCCGCGCCACCTTGCACAATGAAGACGAAATCGAGCGACTCGGCGTGATGATCGGCGACACAGTGGTGATCCAGCGCGCCGGCGATGTCATTCCCGAAGTCGTCAAAGTCATCGAATCGAAACGCACCGGCAGGGAAAGGAAATTCAAATTTCCGAAAAAATGCCCGGTCTGCGGCGAGCCGGTCATCCGGCTGGAAGGCGAGGTGGCCCATCGCTGCCAAAATATCGACTGTCCGGCGCAATTGAAGGAAGGCATCCGCCATTTTGCCTCCAAATTGGCCATGAACATCGACGGTCTCGGCGAGAAATTAATTGAGCAATTAGTTGATAAAGGACTTGTAAAAAGCTTCGCAGATTTGTATTTTCTAACTAAGGATCAGCTTGCGCAGTTGGAGCGCATGGCCGAGAAATCGGCGCAGAACATCATCGCTGCCATCGACAAGAGTCGCGAGGTGACGCTGGATCGTTTCATCTATGCGCTGGGCATTCGTCATGTCGGCGAGCACATGGCGCGTGTTCTTGCAAAGGAGTTCGGTTCCCTGCAGGCACTCATCAAAGCCGACGAAAAACGCTTGATGCAGATTCACGAAGTCGGTCCGCAGGTGGCGGAGAGTGTAACGCGGTTCTTCCGCGAAAAGAAAAATCTCGCCACCATCGAGCGTTTGAAAAAGGGCGGGGTGACGATTCGTGAAATCGCGAAGCCGAAAGCTGCCGATCAAAAGTTTGCCGGTAAAACCTTCGTGTTCACCGGCGCGCTGGAGAAATTCACCCGTGAAGAGGCGGAGCGGCTCGTGGAAGAACGTGGTGGCCGCGCTGCAAGCTCGGTGAGCAGGAAGACTGATTATGTTGTGGCTGGTCCGGGTGCGGGATCCAAGCTGGAGAAGGCAAGAGAATTGGGCGTGACGGTGATTTCGGAAGAAGACTTTCTGGAAATGATGGAAAGATAACGGTTTCGGAGTTATGGCTTGGAGGGTGTTGATGCGCTCTGCTCGGGATGAACAGAAAAACCGGCTACGAGTGAAAGAAGATGCTATGAAGAAGACTAAAAAGAGGAAGGTTGAAATGCGCCGCGTGTACGATTTTTCCGGAGGCGAGCGTGGCAAATTTTTTCATCCACCAGCATCGCAAAGAATGATTCCGCTGGATACCGACATCATACGTTATTTTCAGCGTCGTGCACAAAAAGAAAAAAAGCTTATTATGTACTGATCAATGAAACCCTGCGGAGAGTAATGAATTATGAAAAGCCCGCAGCCAGCCTTGCAGAGCTGTTGCAGGAAATGATTTCGGAAGAGGTGCAGAGACATACGGTTCGAAAATAAGTTTGTAGCCAAACTATTCGATGTTTCTCCAGACGATGACATCTGGATGACGAAAGAGGTATTAACCATCATTGAACTTTGGAGGATAATATGTCCCAGGAAAATCGAGGTGCGGATTTCTTGAAAGGTATTCTCGTCGGTGGAGCAATCGGAGCAGTGATTGCCCTGTTGTTTGCTCCCAAGTCGGGAACTGAGCTGCGCGCCGATATTCGCCGCAAGTCAAAGGAACTCTATGACGAGACTGAAACCTCGCTCGGTGATTTGAAGAAGCAGGCTGCCGAAATTGTGGAGCAGGGCAAACGCCAGGCGGAAGCGCTGCGGGCGCAGGCAGAGGCAAAAATCAAGGAAGCACGCGCAAAAGCCGAGCAATTGATCAGCGAAGGCCGGGCGAAGGCGCGTGAGCTTGTAGAGGAGGGTGCCAAGACGATCGAGCGCGAGAAAGGCCGGATCAGATCGGCAGTCGATGCCGGTGTGAAGGCCTATCGCGAGGAGGTCGAGGGCACCAAAAGCCAGGCGTGAAACGCTCTCTGTCAAATAATCGAAATAAGAAATCAATCGTACGAGAGGCCTTCCGCCGAATCACCGACGGCAGTGACCAACGCGACTGTGTGAAAATGTCATTCCGGGAGCAATGCAGCCAAGTGCGAAATCGGTAATGTGTTGCAGTATGGACTCGCCAAAGTTTCTCGCCTGCTCGGAATGACAAACTATCTGGTGTCACACCGTCTGTACGGCCGTGGGCTGCGCCCGTAGAGCATCTGAACCACGCGAGGAGTATGACCATGGAAATGGTAATGACGGTGAGCGTTGCAATCATTGCGGCCTGTATGTTTTTCATCATGATGGCAGCGGTGGCAGTCCTCCTGCGCATCCGGAAATTGACCATGGAAGCAGAACGGCTGGTGGAAACAGTACGTTTGCACTTGCCGCCGCTCATTCATGATGTCACCAAAATCACCAGTGATGTCCGCAGTATCGTTCACACTGTGGAACGTCAAGCGCCCAAGCTTGGGGATGCCTTTGAGGCCATAAGAGTAACGGCGCGCGATGTGCAGGGATTTGAGCGGATGCTGCGCGAACGTCTTGAACGACCGTTGCTTGATCTTACTGCATTGATCAGCGGATTGGTGCGCGCGGTTGTTTCGTTTTGGCGTACATTGATACATTAGCTTCCTGTTGAACCGCAAGATGAACCAACCTCGGGCTTCGCCTCTGTGGGCGAAGCCCCGGAGTCTTTAATGCAATCCTCAGAGCTCGATTGCCGGCTGCAAATCGTGCGAGACATCGTACGCGCAGCCGGCGATGCGGTTTTGCAATATTATGACAAAACGGTGGCCGTGGCATGGAAAGCGCCGGATGATCCGGTAACCGCCGCTGACCATGCAGCCAATGCCCTGATTCTGGAGCAATTATATCGGCATTTTCCCGGCGAACCGGTGCTGGCGGAAGAGAGCGAAGATGATATGAGCCGTCTGGGCCATAATGTCATTTGGATGGTGGATCCGCTTGACGGAACCAAAGAATTCCTCAAGCATAATGGCGAATTTTCCGTGATGGTCGGCCTGGTGGAGCATGGCCGTCCGGTTCTCGGCGCAGTGATGCAGCCGGCGCCACCGAGCGGAATCAAACCGGGCGCGCTTTATTCCGGTGCAATCGGACTCGGCGCCTGGTTGTCACTTGGCAGCAGCGAAAGGCCGATTCGGGTCACCAACGTCGATCAGCTCTCCCACATGCGCATGGTTGCCAGCCGTTCGCATTTTGATCCACGCGTCGATCAGCTCCGCAAACGTTTGGGCATTCACAAAATCCTGCACCATGGATCGGTTGGCCTCAAGTGTGGCATGATTGCCACTGGCGCTTGTGAATTGTATATTCATCCCAGCAGCAGAGTGAGTTTGTGGGATAGCTGCGCGCCAGCCGCGATTCTCATGGCTGCTGGCGGAATGATGACTGATTTGCTGGGCCAACCGCTCACTTACACCGCAGTCGAAATTCACCATCGCCAGGGATTGTTGGCAAGCAACGGACGATTGCATGACAAAGTCGTTGCGATGATTCAGGAGGCAGGACTTGCGGCGGAAGCGTGAACTCATCATCATTCGCTGCTTCCGTTTGTGACTCTGTCGCCGCTGGTGCAAATCGGTCACCGCTTTTTGTTTTGCAGGCCTCGATCATCTTTTGTCGCCAACGAACCCATCAATGTTGTCCGAAATTAAATGTCTCCAAGATTTGCTGCCGCAGGCGTTACCATTTTTTTCTCTCTCTGTTTGATTGACATCGGGACCGTCAGGCTCGGCATGATCGCAACAGTGCTGGCACAAGAGGAAGCAGGAACGCAAAAGCCGGAAACCGACGAAAAACCCCGAGAGCCGGAGAAGCCACCCTTCGACGAGAAAATTGCGCGTTTGGTGTACCGCTACGAGACCGAAATCTCCTTCCTTCTGCCGGAAGGCGAATTCGACGCTGCTTTCGAAAAAAAATTTGGCTACTTCTCCACCCAGGCCCAGGCACGGTACAATTTTCTGCGCGGTGAAATGGGGTTTTCGTTACAAAACATTTACACCAAATTTCGCATCGTTCCGCAAGTGCGGGTGCATGACCGTCTGAACTTCGTGCATCTTTTCTCCAGTGACCGCCTGTGGCGGCGCGAGCAGGGCCTCAAATTGGGGGCGCGTATTTTTGTCATCTCTCCAATCAATACGCTGACCAGTTTCAATTATCAGCGCTTTTCATTTCCTTCAACTATCAACATCAAGGAATTGGAATCCCAGCAAGTGCACTCGGTGAGTCAGGCGTTTGGCATGCAGGCGGATTCGGCGCGCTTCCTCGGTGCTTTTCATTCCGGACTCTTTGAGCTGGAAATCATACACGCGTTTCCTTTCAGCAGCGATCGTGCCGATTTCTGGCAGTTTCAAATTTTGATGCGAGGAATTTCGGAAAATAGTTGGATAGCAACCGTCGGTGAGGCTCAGATAATCTCGCTGATTTCCGGCCGTGGCGTTCCATTTCTGTTTCTTGGCGGCCGCAATCGTTTGTCCGCCTACCGTACCAACGAATTTGCTGGAATCAATCTTTTCTATTTTTCGCAGCTCAATCGGTTTCATCTCAACAAAAAGAAATCTCTGGGGCTGATTCGTGACTTCAGCATTTACGAATTGGACTTTGTTGTTCACACCGAAGTCGGACAAACCGGTGGCGATGCCAGAATGCGCGATCTGGCCGCTTATCACTTGTCCGTTGGTTGCGGCTTCAGCGGCATTACCGCCTATCGTCAGCGCCGCGCGTTTGAAATTTTCTTCCATGCGTATCAAGGCCTGGAGCATGGCCAAAAACCACGATATTACTTCGGCATCAAATATTAGGACTTGACGATGAATGACATCCCCGCTTGGGAAACAGTAATACCGGTTCGCAGCTACGAGTTGGACTTTGCCGGTATCGTCAACAATGCGGTTTATCTCAACTACCTTGAAGAGGCACGACTCGATCTTCTGCGCCAATGCAACTTTGATTTTTTTGCAATGACCAAAGAAGGCGTCCTGCCGGTCATAGCCAAAGCGACGATCGAGTACAAATCCCCGGCGCGGGGCAACGACGTGTTGATTGTCAAGGGCACAATCCCGAAAATCGGAAAGACCAGTCTGCTCATGCAGTATGAAATCCGCAGCCGTAACGATGACCGGCTCGTCGCACAGGCAGAAACGCTGATGGTTTTTGTAAACGAAAAGGGCAGGCCTACTGCCATTCCTGAAAAATTGATCGCAGCCATACAACCATAGACAAAATGTTTGCAAAAATATACTGGCCGAGGAGGGGCCAAATCTGGATTTTCTTCTTTTGTTTGTGTCTGTTGCCGGCACGGACGGTCGTTCGCGGACAGGACAATTATGAAATCAAGGCATTTCGTCTCGAAGGCGTGCACGGCATTCCCGAGAGCGCTCTGCGGGAGGCTTTGGCAACGCAGCGGCCGCCGTGGTTCAATCGCATCTTGTTTTGGCGCCGCGCCCCGTTGTTCAGCTCCGAAGAGTTTCAGCGCGACCTGCAACGCATCATCAAGTTTTATGAACGAGAGGGTTTTTTCCATGCCCGGGTGGTCGCACACAAAATCGTTGCCGACGACAAAAGGCAGCAGGTGCGCTTGTGGATTAAAATCGAGGAAGATCAGCCCACACGCATCATCGCTGTCAAATTGGCCGGGCCCAACCCCGATCACGAACCGCCGCGCGTTGATGCGCTTTTCAAAATTTTGACGATCAAACCTGGTGACCCGTTGCGCGAAGCAGATTTACAAAACAACCAGGTGGCGCTGGCGACCGATCTCACCAATCACGGCTATCCGTATGCAACTGCTGAAACGGAAATCAAGCGCGAGGCCGTGAGCAAAACTGCAAAAGTGACTTTCCGCCTCATTCCTGGGCCGGCATGTGTTTTTGGTAATTTGCAGATCACTGGTACCGATAAAATTCCCCAACAGGTTATTCGTGATGAATTGCCTTTTCAGCCTGGTCAGGTTTTCGACCAGAGCAAACTCATCGAGGGGCAACAGCGGGTTTACCGGCTCGAGTTGTTTCAATCGGTGAGTATCCGCGCAACGGCAACCGCGCAGAACGACAATGCGCTTCCGATTGAAGTGCACGTCCGCGAGGCCCCCTTGCGCACGATGAAAATCGGCGCGGGTTATGGCACTGAGGAGCTTTTTCGCGCCACGATCAATTTCCGCCGTCGCAATTTTCTTGGCGGCGCGCGCCGCCTGGAGGCCGAGCTCAAATATTCCGATCTCGAGCCGGGAAGAATTCAGGCGCGAATTTTCCAGCCCCATTTTCTCGATTCCAAAACCACATTGATCCTCAGCCCGTTTTATTTACGCCGTGACGAAAAGGTTCTCAGCACGCGCGAAAAAATTTACAGCTTGCGCAGCTTCGGTGGTGAATTGACCGCTCAACGCCAATTCACTCTGCGGACTAATGGCTATGTGCGCTATCGTTATGAGGAGGCCAGAGTGCTTCCAGGAAGCGCCCAAATAGACCGCCTGAACATCGAAATCCCCAAAACTTATCGCAAAGCGGCGTGGAGTCTTGGCGCCTTTTACAATAGCAGCCAGCCGCTGTTTTCTCCTGTGCGCGGCCGATTCAGCTCATTGCAAATCGATTACAGCGGGCCCCTGAGTGAATTTTACTATTTTAAAACCAGATTCCATTATGTCAAAACCACCGTGGAAAATCGCGGTTATTATCAAGTCCTGCCGGAGTGGGTCATGGCTTACCGTTTGCGTTTCGGCTCATTGGAGGTGTTGGATGACAGCTTGAATTTTGCACCACTTGAAGAAAGATTTTACGCTGGCGGCAGCTCATCTGTGCGCGGCTGGCAACGCTCGCAGTTGGGGCCGCAGCTCAACGGCAGCCCGATTGGTGGTCAAAGCCTTTTGGAAGGAAGTGTGGAATCACGCTTCAAAATTCTTGGCGCGTTTGGTGCCGCGCTCTTTGTTGACCTTGGCAATGTCTGGCCAACTTCCTTGACCTATAAACCGAAAAAGCTCCATTACGCCACGGGTTTGGGGTTGCGCTACGAAACCCCCATCGGGCCGATTCGCCTCGACCTCGCTCGCAAAGTCAACAAGCAGGAATTCGACAAGCGCCGGTGGGAATTTTATCTCAGTGTCGGACAAGCTTTCTAATGTGGTTATGCTCAAACGTCTTTTCAAAATTTTTCTATTTCTCTTTGCCGCTTTTATTGTTCTGCTCGTCCTTGCTGCTGGATTGACCCAGACCGGTTATTTCAAAACCTGGCTGCGCGATGAAATCGTACGTCAGGCCGCTGCCAGCATGCAGGGCACATTGCGCCTCGGCCGCATCTCGGGTAACCTCGTAACGAACTTCGGGTTCCACGACCTCTGTATCGATTTGGATCAAGACACAGTGCTGCACGTGCCGAATCTCGAGGTCAAACTCAGCCCGTTCAAGCTGCTCAGGCGGCAGGTGGTGGTCAACAATCTGGTTTTTCATGCACCGCGGTTTTCACTGCGCCAGCGCCCCGACAGCACCTGGAATGTGACGCATCTTCTGAAACCGGCTTCATCAACCGCCACGCCGGAGACCGCGAGCCTGTGGCGCCTGGCGCTGCAAAATCTGCGCGTCGAAGATGGCGCGTTCATTTTTACACCGTTGGATACCGCCGCATACAAGTTTTTGCCGCGCCAGATACGGAAAATTTGGACATCATTGCGTCTCGACTATGCCGATAAAAATTGGCGTGTTGTTTTGCGTAATATGCAATTGAAGGCATTCGATCCGAATGTAACGATCGACAGCCTTGCCGCGCAGGTCTCAGTGAAAGAGGATTCTCTATTGGTGAAGAATCTGAAATTGCGCAGCGACCATTCGCGCTTCGCCGGGCAAATCACATTGCGGCATTTCACCCGCCCGATTTTCTCTGTAGATTTGCAGAGCATGCCTTTGTATCTCGAGGACCTCCGTCCCTTTTTCCCACGCCTTCCGGTCATCGGACCATTGCATGGAACCATTCATGCCATAGGTGATGTCCAAAACCTGCGAACGACATTTCACCTCCGGCATGCCGACGGTTCGGCCGATGGCAACTTTTTTGTTTTACAGGATTCTGCCGCCTTTTATTATGATCTTGAAGCGGCAGTCCGTGCGCTGAACCTCACGCCCTATTTGCATGACTCCAGCGGAACGACGCAAGTGAATTTTGATATCAAGCTTGACGGTTCCGGCATGACACTCGAAGATCTCAATGCCAATCTCGCGCTGGCAATTGACTCCTCGCAAGTGCTGGGACGGGATATGGCGCGATTGCGTTTGACGGCACGGGCCTTTGCGAAACAAATTCACATCAAGCTCTCCGCACACTCGTCCCTGGGCGAACTGGAATTGTCCGGCAAGCTGTTCGATCCTCAGCGCCGGCAAAATTTTGAAGTAAACGCGGAAGCGCGCCATCTCAATCTCACAAGACTATTACACAGCGATACGCTTGATTCCGATCTATCGTTTCGCTTAGCCGGCTCCGGCCAGCATTTCGATTTCGAGCAACTGAACTTTGATGGCTGGTTGCGCATGTTGCCTTCGCGCTTGCCTGCAATCCTGATTGACTCCGCGTATTGCCAGTTCCACACACACAAATCCGACTTTCAACTCGATACGCTGCATCTTGCCAGCTCACTGGGAAATATCCAGGCGGCCGGACTTTTGAGCCTGCGGTACGACAATAATTTTCGTTTTCGCGCCGAGTTGGGTGATCTTACCTGGGTCAAGCAAGCTCTGGAGGCGGATACGTTGCGCGCCGCCGGCATCTTCACCGGCAGCGCAAGCGGCCCGCTGGATTCGCTGTTGGTCATCAGCCGCTTCAATCTGCGCCAGGTGCAATACAATACCACATCGATCAAGCGACTGGCGGGTAATCTCACCTTTCAACGCCGTGACAATGAAGGAGGCGGCATGATCCAGATGCGGGGCAATGACTTGTTGATGGGTTATCTGCCGGTCGATTCTGCCACGGCGGTGGCGCATTATGATCTGAAGCAGGCACAAATTTCGGCCGATTTCCGGCAAGGCGAGCGCAACCATGGCAAAGTGGAGGGACTTTACACTTTCGGTGAAATCGCACGATTCGAGGTGTGGCACGCAGTATTCAACGTGCTCGGACAAACCTGGCGAGCGCCGGAAGACAGTGCGATCTGGGTGGACATCGGCGAGGAAGATTATGATTTTCACAATTTTGTTTTGATCTCCGGCGATCAGCGGCTGCGCCTGGATGGTCTGTTGGATTACCTCGGCACCGAGGATTTGCGATTCAAAATTGAAAATGTGGATATTGCAGCTCTGGCTTCCGGGATCACAGGCAAAACCGCATCCGGACAAAATACTCTGTCCGGCATTTTAAACATGCAGGCGCATTTAACCGGAAATGCCGAAGCGCCGATCCTTCACGGCCAACTGAGCTGGCTCAATGGTCGTGTTGCCGATTTTGCGTTTGCAAAATGGGACTGGCAATTTCGCTATAAAGCCCAACGTTTGGCATGGGAATTTGTCCTCCACCAAAACCAGGATCGCCAAATGACCGGCGAAGGTTACCTGCCGGTGAATCTGGCGCTCGACAATGTCGGCAAGGTTTTGTATGATGATCGTCCAATCCGCCTCCAGGCGGCCACGACCGGTATCGACCTGGCCTTCCTGCAAACATTGACCAACCAGGTTAAAAATGTGCAGGGCACGTTGGTGTTTGATGTCAAAGTTGAGAACACCTTGCAGCAACCGCGCTCAAAGGGCGCAGTGCGAATCATCGATGGTGCTTTTTCCGTGCCGAAGTACGGCATCAATTACAACGATTTGCAACTCGTCGCTGCCATCGACACGGCATCGGTGAAAATCACCAGTTTCCTCGTGCAAAGTGATAAAGGCAGTTTCGAAGCTGGCGGCAAGTTGTATTTCAGCCAGCAAGCCATCACAGAGGCCAACGGTTTTGTCAAGGCAAGGGATTTTCTTGCGATCCGCAATCGGAACCTGGAATTGCGCCTTGACGCGAACATCAACGCCTCGGGAGATTTGAAGGGCGCGCGGTACCAGGGTGATGTGACGGTCGTCCGCTCGCGCTTTTTTCTGCCGGCATTGCAGCAACGCTCCATCATTCAGCTTGACGAAACCGATAAAATAAAATCTGCGCCGGCGGATTGCACGGCAATCATGGCTTCTCAGCCGGGCGGTGCTGCTTCATTGCAACGCTGGCTGCAAAATCTTCGGGGCGAACTCAAACTCAATATCCCACGCAACACCTGGATTCGCGGTCCTGAACTAAACGCCGAGATAAGCGGTGCGCTCGATTTCATCCAGGAAGGCATCACAAAATTTTCCCTTTTTGGCACGCTCAATATCATCCGTGGGACTTATGAGCTTTACGGCAAAAAGTTTGATATCGAAAAAGGACAAATTACTTTTCAAGGTGATTTCCGCAATCCCCAAATCGAACTGGCCGCCAGTCACTTCTATCGTGCCCAGGGTGAAACGCGTGAAAAGAAAAGCATCGAAGTGAAAATCAGTGGACTGCTGGCCAGCCCACAAATTGAATTTCTTCAAGCCGGCGAACCGTTGGATGAGAAGGACGCGCTGGCGAATTTGATTTTTGGCGTCAATTTTGATCAACTGCTCTACGGCCAGCGCAAAGGGCTCGAAGCGGAGTCAAATAAAGAAATGGGTGCCTTTTCTTCTGCGGCAAAAGGCCTGGTCTCGGGATTGGTATCGCAGCAACTGACTCAATCTCTGGGCCGCAGCTTGAATCTTGATCTCATCGAATTCCAGGGTAGCGGAGATCTTTCCCAAAGCTCGGTGCTGGTCGGAAAATATCTCACGAACAATCTTTTTATCAGTTTCGGTCAGGAGCCGGAAGGGCGCGTCGTTTCATTGGAATGGGAGGTGCCGAAATGGGTCAAAAATCTTTTTCTGCAAGCAGCTCACGGTGGTGAAGAAAATCGAAAAACCGGATTCGATTTGATTTGGAAAGTGGATTGGTAAAGCCGCACGGGCAGGCCGCCGGTGTAACACGGGAGATGGTGATGCTGAAAGTTTTATTGCTGCTCCTCGTTCAGATTGCTGCTTTTGTTCTTCTCATCGGTTGTGCCACTTCTTATCGGGTTTTCGATGTCATTGAATTGCCGCCGCCGCAACAGGTGCAAGCCGAACGCCACGATGATCAAGTGACAATCCGGTGGCAAGCCGGCGTCGAACGCCGGCACCCAAAATTCTCTGGCTACAGATTGTTCATGGCAACACGCAGCCTGGCGTCCACACCTGTGTGGAAGTTACCGTCTCCGATTATCTTGCCTGACACGATCAATTGGTTTTCATTTACTTCGGCAGACACCTCAACATTATTTCTTCATATTCGGAGCTGTGCGGGAAAACAAAAGCTCAGCCTGCCCTCATTACCGGAGGTGATGGTGCCGGGTAAAAGTATTCGCCAAGCACAAAATCATGTTCATTGATTACGCCAAAATTTACGTGGAAGCCGGTCGGGGTGGCAGTGGCTGTGTAAGCTTCCGTCGCGAGAAGTTTGTGCCCAAGGGCGGCCCGGATGGCGGCGACGGCGGCAAAGGCGGTGACGTCATCATGCAAGTCAACCCCGGCATGCGGACGTTGCAGGATTTTCAGATGCGCAAGCATTTCCGTGCCAAGCGCGGCGAGCACGGCAAAGGCGCGAATAAAACCGGCCGCAACGGCGATGACATGCTGATTACCGTGCCGCCGGGAACCGTCGTCAAAGATGCCAAAACCGGCGAAGTGCTCGCGGACTTGGTCGAAGCGCATCAGCGCATCATTATCGCACGCGGTGGCCGCGGTGGTCGCGGCAACGCCAGCTTCGCCACTTCGACCAACCAGGCGCCACGTGATTGGGAAGCCGGAGAACTTGGGGAAAGTCGCTGGGTTATTCTCGAGCTCAAGCTGCTTGCCGATGTCGGTTTGGTGGGCTTGCCCAATGCCGGCAAATCGACCTTGCTTTCCCGCATCAGTGCCGCACGACCGAAAATCGCGGACTACCCTTTCACCACGCTTTCGCCCAATCTCGGCGTTGCACAATATAATGAGAATAGCTTCGTGGTCGCTGACATTCCCGGCTTGATTGAAGGCGCGCACGAAGGCCGCGGTCTCGGCATTGAATTCCTGCGGCACATCGAGCGCACGGCGGTGCTGGTCATGATGATCGATGCAACCTCGAACGATTGGGCTTCGGACTATCGGACCTTAATCAACGAGATGGCAAGTTATAACCCGCTATTGCTGCAAAAACCGCGAATCGTGGCGTTGACCAAAATGGATCTGGTGATGGACAAAAGTTGTGGTGAGCAGTTCCTGCAGAGCATCGGCCATCCGGCTTGCCGCATTTCTGCCGTGAGTGGCGAGGGGATCGATATGCTGTTGGGAATGATGTGGGAGGCGTTGGGGAAGAAAACTCCAGACGATTCGTCGATAAACGCAACCATGACGATCATGAGCAAAGATTACTAGTTCACCGGTGATCTCCAGAAAAATATGGCGCACGGCCATCGACAAATTGACGGCAAGTGTTTGTTGCACGTGGTAGCAAAGATTTTTGCGAGAACGAATAATAACAGAAACACCGACTTTACCAATATCAAAAAGTAATCCGAAAGTGGACACAACCGCGGTCAGCAATATAGATAATGCCCGCTTCGAGGAGTTCGCGCATGCCTTTGCGATCATCACGCCTCCCGTTGGTCGTGAGCAGTTAGATCGGCAGCATCCGGTTCAGTGAAAAACCCGGATGAATCTTCGAGCTGGTGACACGCTGTTTGTAAACAACCCGGAAGCGCGAATGCCAAGGGGAAAAAGCGAGCTGTCACCGATCGCACGGCGACCGATGCGAAATTCTTCAATTTCTGGCAGGCGCACCTTGGCCAACAGCATTTGGTAGAGGCGCTGGGTGGATAACGGGCGAACGCCTCGCTGATCAAGGAATTACAATTTTATACTCGTTTAGGGTGAAATTTTCACTGCGATGTCATTCAGGATGACTGCGTCCGTAGGGAATCTTTTTACGCACGAAGGAAAGCGTGAATTTCTAACGTCTTACTTGATGCTAAAAAAGATTACCACGAAAATAGCCTGTGCTGTCACTCAGGAGGCCTGCGGCTGTAAGCCTGCGGCCGCAGGGAGTCTTTTGGGGCTGAGGCTTGGTTCTCGAGCTCAAAAGGATGCCTCCTGCATGACATGCTCCAAGAGTAATCTCTATTTTCATCTTGGTGGATGCCACACCGTGGCATGGAAATTCCTGCGGAATGACAGACGAGTTTGCTAGCATGCAAAAACTACCCTAACCCAGTATGGCTCACTTCTGCGGTGGGGCAAACTTTCTGAGAATCACCCGATACGCCGGTGCATATTTCTCCTCATAAATCGCTGAATGATGCACCGCCGGATATCCTTTGTCTCGCATCTCGTGAAAGAACGAGTGCATGGCTTGGGCGTCAAAAGAAATCGCCCCGGAAGCGGCCATTTGTTCCAAATAACGCAAGAACCGCTCCAGGCGTTCCTGGGATTTTTGAAAAGTTCGTGCCGTCTGCATCATGGCTTGAAACAAAACGCGATGGTCGCCCTGCTGTGCTTTGAATGGGCGGAGATTGAGACGCACCACTTCGCCATCGGGAGAAATTTCCTGCAGCAAAGGCTCGTCGGAGGAAGCGGGAATACTCTCGAGCTCTTGGATCAGATAATCATGAATCCTCGCGCTGTCCGTCATGAGGTGCTCGTTGCCCAACGCCGCTTGAAAAACGAGCTTGTACAAATCCTGAACTTGCATGGCCGGGTAACGCTGCAACTGTGCGCTCATGAGGTCGCGAAAAGCGGATTGCTCATTGGCACAGGCAGTGACCAAGAATGCTGCTGATAACGAGATGATCATTCTTCTGAACATATTGCTGGCTGCTCGAAAGGGTTATGGATGATTTTCAAGTAACATGTCATGTCGGAGGCCTCTTTTGCAATTCGCGCACAATGCTCAAACCCAAAAGGATCCTTTCAGGATGACATTCCGGTTGTATGCCATAGAGACTGCGTTGCAACGAAAGCAAAATAGTTTTATTATTTGAACTTCGCCTGCCACGAGCGTTGCAATTTCTCCAAAAACTCTTCACGCAAAGCAAAGCCGGCAGCCATAATTGCCAACAGTGCAGCACCAACCACCGGTTCGAAACGAGGTGTGATCAACATGAACTGCCTGGTGTCGAGAACTTCCCAAAATCCGGGCAGCAGCAAATCGCTGCGGCGGAAGAGATTGCCGATGAGGGCGAGCGGGATGGGAAAGTGCCATTGGCCTCGATTGGCGGCGGCGCGAACCAAATGGCCCAATTCGCGGCCGTTGTGGCGAATAATTTCGTGCGCAACCGCGTCGCCGTGGTCGGCAGCATCGAACACCAGCGGGGCCAGCGCGGCGAATTGGCCACGATCGAAATCGCTGCTGTAAATCTGTGAGATGCACAACTCGATGCTTGCCACCTTGAAATGCTTTTCAAAGATCGAACGCAAAACGGTCTTGGGCCCGCGGCCGTCCCAATCTTTGAGTGCGGCAATCAAAGCACCTTGCGCTATGGCAAAACCGCTGCCTTCGTCGCCGAGCAAGTAACCCCAACCACCGACACGAATGTTTTCGCCGCTGGCGGTGCGGCCAAATCCGAATACACCTGTGCCTGCATTGACGATGATTCCAGGGCCACCGGCGAACGCACCGGCGTGTGCGGCCATAAAATCACTTTCTGCGATGGTGGTTTCGGCGATATTCTTTTCGCGAAGCGCACGTTCCACGATCTCACGTTCAGCCGGCCGTCCAACACCGGTGGAACAAAAGCCTGCAGCAGTGACCGGCCCGATCGCCAAACCAGCCTGCGTTTGCAGCTCACCTGCCAGCCGTGCAACAGGTTCACCGATTTTTTCCCTCAATTTGGGAAAACTCGCCGGCGGGTGCGAGGCTACGGCAAGCACTTCCCCGCTGTCATCAATCAAACAACCACGCAGGGTGGTGCCGCCACCATCGAAACCGAGAAAATATTTTTTGCTCATGTTTGAATTTTAATTGTATTTCGTGATGCGCGAGTTGGTAGCGGTCGCACCGGCAATGCGGCAACTCCTGCCAGGCGTGGCTGAATCGCAAGATACAATAAAATGACGCCAGCCATCTTGATCACATCGCCGGGAAGAGAAATCAAAAAACCGATTTGCAGCGCATGCACAAAGCTGAGAGTTTGGCCGAGCACAAAATTGATATTCAGCCATAAATAGAGGACACCAGGCACAAAAATGGCCAAAAGTCCCGACAAATTCGCCAGAATCAGTCGAGGCACTTGCGTTGCCGGCAAAGCCTCGGGCAGCAAAACGCCACGATGCACCGTGATTCCAGCCATGAAGCTGGCCAGGGGGAATCCCAGGAGATACCCAAAGGTCGGCTTGAAAATGTAAGCGAGACCACCACCTTCGGCAAACACCGGTAGCCCCGCCAAACCCAACAACAGATAAATGATTTGACTGGCGGCACCATACACCGGACCAAGCAAATGTCCCGACAATAAAACAAAAAATGTTTGCAACGTTATCGGAACGAATGGCAGCGGAACTTTTATCCCGGCGCCCAGCACCGTCAGGCCTGTAAACAGGGCAGACAAGATAAAAAGACGTCTCGATGAGTTTTGTGATGCGATCACGTTGATCAATTGATTGAGTACAAGAGAACAAGATACAAAATCTCGCAGCTAAAGTCAACGCCAGGTAGCTGCCAGATGGATAAATAACTGGGGGGAGCAACGCCATGGAGTCATTCCTGCGCAGCCTGACTGTGCCGCGAGGCGGGGCGCTCCCCCCGGTCACTGAGAGCGATACATTTAACCGGAAAAAGTGCTTGTAAATTTCACGATGATCTATTATATTGCTACTTCAATTTCGCTTTTCTTGTGACTTCTTCCAGAAGCCGGCGCCGGCAAAATTACAATTGCAGGAAGCCGGCATTGATGATCAGCATAACTTGCAGTAACGAACAATTTTAAAGAGGAGTCATTTGTGGAACTTGGATTAACGTTGGGTTGCAGTATTTTTGCCCTGGCCTTTGCTGTGTTCCTGGCAAAATGGGTTTTAAAGAATGACGATGGCACCCCGGCAATGCGCACGATTTCCGATGCCATTCGCGAAGGCGCCGAAGCCTTTCTGGCGCGGCAGTACAAAACCATTTATGCGCTCACCATCCCGGTCGCGGCGATCATTTTTATCCTGTATGCTTTTATGCGACCCGCCACCGAGCATGATCCCGTACCTTCGACCGTCCAACTGGCCACCTACGTGGCGGCGTCATTCATCTTCGGAGCGATTTGCTCCGGTATCGCCGGGTACATGGGCATGTTTGTGTCCATCCGCTCCAACATCCGGACCGCCTCGGCCTCCCGCTCGAGCTTGAATCGTGGATTGCAAATTGCGTTGCGCGGCGGCGCGGTCTCCGGTTTGTTTGTCGTTGCAATGAGTTTGCTCGGGGTCGGTGGTCTGTTTGCGATTCTCCGCCTGTTGAATATTTCTCCTGAAAAAATCCCGTTTCTGATCGTTGGCTATGGTTTCGGCGCCAGTTTTGTGGCATTGTTCGCCCAACTCGGTGGTGGTATCTATACCAAAGCTGCAGACGTCGGCGCTGACCTCGTCGGCAAAGTCGAAGCCGGGATCCCCGAAGATGATCCGCGCAACCCGGCGGTCATTGCTGACTTGGTTGGCGATAATGTCGGCGATTGCGCTGGTCGTGGCGCCGATCTCTTTGAATCCACCGCAGCCGAGAATATCGGCGCGATGATTTTGGGCGTGGCACTTTATCCCTTCTTCGGACTCAAAGGGGTGCTGTTTCCGCTGGTGGTGCGTGCGTTTGGGTTGCTCGCCTCGATTGCCGGCGTGATGATCGTACGCACTCGCGAAGATGGCGATCCCATGCACGCCCTCAACCGTGGTTATTACTTGACCACGTTCCTGGCAGCCCTCGGCTTTGGCGTCGGCTGCTACTGGCTGCTGAACTCATCGCAAGCGCCACAGGCCTGGTGGCATTTTTGGCTCTGCGGATTGATCGGCCTCGCCACTGCCATGGCCTTTGTTTACATCACCCAGTACTACACAGAATACAAATATCGTCCGGTCAAGTCGATTGCCGTTGCCTCGCAGACCGGACCGGCCACCAACATCATCACAGGCTTCTCGGTGGCATTGGAATGCACCGCCCTGCCTGTGGTCGTGATTGCCGTGGCAATCATCGCCTCGTATTATCTCGGACAGACCAGCGGTGTCGCACATGCCGGATTGTTTGGCACCGCTGTCGCGACCATGGGCATGCTTGGCACGGCTGCATATATTCTGGCGATGGACACGTTCGGACCGATTGCCGACAATGCCGGCGGCATCATCGAAATGAGCCAGCAACCGGAAGAGATTCGCAGAAAGACCGACCGCCTCGATGCCGTTGGCAACACCACCAAAGCTCTCACCAAAGGCTACGCCATCGGCAGCGCCGCGCTGGCGGCATTTCTGCTCTTTTCCGCCTATCTTGACGAAGTCAGAGCATTCAAACCCGATTTTCAACCGTCGGTGGACATTGCCAAGCCGGAAGTTTTCATCGGTGGCTTGCTGGGCGCAATGTTGATTTTTCTGTTTGCCGCGCTCGCCATCCGTGCGGTCGGCAAAGCCGCTTATTACGTCATCAATGAAGTGCGCCGGCAGTTTCGTGAGAATCCCGGCATCCTCGCCGGCACCGTCAAACCCTCCTATCGTCAGGCGGTGGATATCGTCACCTCCGGCGCGCTCAAAGAAATGGTGTTGCCTGGCATCCTTACGGTTGGCATGCCGATCATCGTCGGCCTCATTTTCAGACAATTCGGCATCGGCGCCGAAGTCGTGGCCGCGCTGTTGATGGTTGGCACCATCGGCGGCATTCTCGTCGCCACCATGCTCAACAATGGCGGCGGTGCCTGGGATAATGCGAAAAAATATGTCGAGACCGGCCAGCTTGGCGGCAAAGGCTCGGATACCCATAAAGCTGCAGTCGTTGGTGACACCGTTGGTGATCCCTTCAAAGACACCGCCGGACCATCGCTGCACGTCGTCATCAAATTGCTCAGCACCATCACGCTGGTGCTGGCGCCGTTGTTCATTTAGTCAAGTGAAAATAACTTTCGGGATGCCCGTTAAAGTGAAATGTTTCTGTTGATCATGTCAAAATCTCGTTTCATTATGCTGCTCGATGGGAAAGGAGATTACCATGCCTGGAGAACGCAAAGAATCGTACAATTTTCGCAATAACGCCGTTCACCTCGTTGGTCCTGAAATCAAAGTCGGTGATCAAGCACCGCCATTCACCGTACTGACACAAGATTTTACCCGAGCCAGCCTGGATGCCTTGAAAGGCAAACCGACGGTCATTGCCTCCGTGCCCTCGTTGGACACCAGTGTGTGCGATCTGGAAACCAAACGCTTCAATGAAGAAGCTGCCAAGCTTGGTGACAAGGTGAATTTTGTAACAATCAGTTGTGACTTGCCATTCGGACAGAAGCGCTGGTGCGGAATGTCGAATGTCGACAAAGTTCATGTCTTTTCCGATCAACCTGATCGCTTGTTCGGACAGTCCTACGGGGTCTTTGTGAAAGAAACCGGCTTCCTCTGGCGTGCGGTGTTCGTGTTGGATAAAGATGGCATCGTCCGTTACGTCGAGTACGTGCCGGAAATGGGACAGCAGCCGAATTACGATAAAATTTTGGAAGCCGTGAAAAAGCTGATTTAGTTTTTGCACTGGACTGCCCCCAGCGGGTCCAAAACGAGGGCTGCGCCCGGAGCAGGAAAAGTTCCACGGGCGCAGCCCTTTTTGCTTGATCATTTTCTTATGCTCGAATCTGTATCTGCCATTGAAAAATTGGCCTTGCCCGGCCTGCAAGAGCGCACGGTGTTGATTACCGGCGCGAGTCGCGGCATTGGCAGGGCCGCCGCCGAGCTGTTCGCACGCTGCGGTGCTGCCGTTGCCGTTAACAGCCGTTCGGCTGAAACTGCAGGTAATTTGGCAGCAGAGTTGCAAAAACTCTTTGCTGTTCGGACGTTTGCCGCTGTCGCAGATGTCGCGGACGTGATCGCAGTTCGCAACATGTTCGAGAAGCTGCAGGACTGGAGTCACGGCCGTCTCGATGTGCTTGTTTGTTGCGCCGGCTATCCACTCCTCGAAGCATTATGGCACACGCCGCTGCATGAAATGAATGAAGACGAAGTTGCGCAGTGGTTCCAGCATGTCCGCGCGGTCGATCTCGATGGCGCGCGCTTTTGCAGCCATTTTGCCCTCAAGATTATGGTGCCGCAGCGTCATGGCAGCCTGATCTATGTCAGCTCGACTCCCGCGCTTTCCGGCTACCATGGCACACCCTATACCGAAGCCAAAGCCGGCCTGTTGGGACTCATGCGTGACCTGGCGCGCGAATATGGCCCTTATGGCATCCGTGCCAACGCCGTCGCTCCAGGGAATATTGCCAGCGGCTGGTACCATCAACTGCCTGACAGCCGGAAGCAGGAGCTTGCCACCGAAGCGCCCTTGCACCGCTGGGGTCGCCCCGAAGAAGTGGCAGGCGCAATTGTCTTTCTCGCCTCGGATCTGGCCGGCTTCATCACCGGACAGACGATTGTCGTGGATGGTGGAAAAGTCATGCGGTGACGATACCGACAAGCTCACATTACCATTGTTACTTCCAACGCAGCGAAAAATCCGCCTCGAAAGATTCCTCCTCTCGAGTGGTAACTCAAACATGGCTTTACTCCCGGAAATTCTCTCACTGAATTTACCAGCGAAAGCGCCGGAAGTTGCTGCGCAAGCATTACAGTTTTACAAAAGATCAACTTGACTTTTTACCCGGCCTCGCGTATTTTTTGTACAACTAAACAACTTCACTCCAATTCCACAGAGAAGAGCCGTTTCGCGCCTGTTTTAACGCATTTAAAAAAATCAGAGAATTCCGTCGTGTTTACTGTCTTATTTGTTTTACTCGTTTAGGGTGAAAATTTCACTGCGATGTCATTCAGAATGTAAGAATTTAGCCAACTGAACAGGATGTCATTCTGGAAGACTGCGTCCGTAGGAATCTTTTTTGGTATCTGCAAGCATCTGCTTAAAAAGTAAAAAGATTCCCTACGGGCGTAGCCTGCGGAATGACATTTATAAAAAAGTTTCATTCTTGGGCGTACTTCTTTTGTCCGGAATTTTAACCCAGAATGAACGGGTGAATCTTCTGGCTCGGTAGTGGTTGGCACTTGATGCTTTAAGCCGTTTTCCCTAAAATTGAAAAAGGAAAGACCTCGGCAACCAAGCGGTGGCAACCAAAGCTTTCCTTCTTCGTTGGGGGGTAATTATAATATAACCTCCAAAGAAGTGGAAAGCAAGTTCATCCTGAAACAAATTATGGATGCTGCCACTTGCCGTAATCAAGTGCCCTTGGATGTTAAGTGCCTTCGAGCTGTTGGTTCGGTTTGCCGAAACAGTTCTTTGGAACCCGTCCGGTCTCATACATTTATAGGTACTCAGCCCGCCCACCAAGGGGAACTGGGCTGTGTCCTCGTTACAGGACACGGGTACATGAAGTGCAGTAGCAATGATCCAGTAGGGGTACATTCAGTATGAGGACCTTAAAGCGGTCATGTCATTCCGGGTACTCCCT
>JAPDQK010000019.1:13137-85226 GCA_034505955.1 Candidatus Zhuqueibacter pondensis | reverse complement strand
TGTAATGCCTCAGTTACGGGTGGAGAGAAATGTCATTCCGTAGGCTACGCCCGTAGGGAATCTTGTTTCTAACCAGCACTGTACTCAGCCTGAACAAGATGCTTCCAGCATGACATGCATGACATGGGTGGTTGTCCACCAATAACTGAGGGATTACACCTCATTGTAATGCCTCGGATTCCTCGAACGCAGTCTTACAGAATGACCTCCGTAGGAATTATTCATGCCACCCAATAAGTGAGGCAGTACACATCATTTCAAGATGAGGTTCAGCGGGGGAAATACAAAATCGGAAGGCTCTCCAGGAAATTTACCAATCACTGGAGAAATAATTGATTTCCTGCAACAATCACGATACCAGAACCTGCGAAAAATCGCTTGGGAAAAAATGCACAGCGATTGATATTGGTTCTAATCTATCGTAAAAGCAGTATTTTCTTTGTTTCAGCAAAATCATTCCCCACTTTCAAACGGCAGTAATAAATACCACTTGCAAGCCCGCTTGCATTGAAATCAAGCGAATATCGGCCAGCTTGCTGGTATGCATCAACAAGAGTTTGAGTTTCTCGCCCGAGTATGTCATATACCTTGAGTGTGACAAAATCCGCTTTTGGGAGCGAGTATGAAATTTTTGTCGTCGGGTTGAATGGGCTACGCCCGAAGGGGTTGGGGTAGTTTTGACTCAGGCTGAATGAAATTGGAATGTTCTTATTTTCAAAAACACGGACGGCATTATTCACGCTGGCGTAGCTGATGCCATCATACCAGGTGCGGGCGGTATTGCCGACGAGTGTACTCACCGTACCGGTCTGGATCGCTTCATCATCCACAAACACCTCGATCGTGCGATTCGCTGAAACCTGGACGCGGCCGAGGTACGCTTGATAAAGAAAGGTGTTACCACTGCCGGTCAAAACGAGCGTGCTATCATGGTCGCCAGCCTCAACTTGCTTGCAAGCCATTTGCCGGAACAACTGCATTCCATTTGTGGAAAGGCCTGCTTTGATCCGCCAATCCGCGGTTGGATTCGCCCAGAAATTGACCCACAGCTCATAAGTTCCCGCTTTCGGCATTATTATCCGAGTCTTGAGCGTTGGCGCATTCTCGCCGCCGATCTCGGCCGAGGTGAGAACGGAGCCGTCATTGCCGAAACCCGTGCGCTGATGCCATTGATTATCCGATGCTCCCATATTGGCATCCGGACCCGTGGTCACCAGTTGTGCTCCAGTCGAAAGCGTGGTATTTGCGAGTGTAGCATCCACATAAGTCATCTTGCCGGCCGTTTCCAAGCGACGATCCAAAATACCGACCACCGCCGCATTAAAATTCTGAGCGGAGGTATAAGTTCCCCGCCACCACAGCAACGCGGTATTGTTGTTATCCCAAGCCGGAACGATAGGCCGAAAATTGTCGCGAACGGATTTTCGCGTGATGGGTGTCCAGGACCAGGTCGCACCGTGATCAGTAGTAACTCCTTTGAAAATTTCCCGCACCGTCAGATTCGAATCATCGCGAGGATCGAAGGGCGTCGAAATGTAGATGGTGTTGGGATCATTGGGATGCAGCGCGCCCAAACCAACATAGTCCTGTTCGCTGCTGTACATTTTCGATCCGGCTTTGCCCAAATACGTCGAGGTCCACTTCGAGCCGTCATAGCGGGCGTAAAAGAACCGGTGATCCGTTTCGGAATCGTTCGCTCGCGCTTTGAAAATCGTAGCAACGGTGCCGTCTGCGTAGGTTTGCAGATCAATCGTCCAGCAGCGGGTCATCGTGATGTTGTTAACGACGGTGTTGGCAGCAAAGACCCGTGTAAAAGCAGCAGGTTTCGGGGCAGTCTTATCGGTGATGACACTGTCCATCAAAGTGCCGTCGGATTTGAAGCTCTGGCCGTTCTTAATGTAGCCGTGGTAGATGCTCGTATTATAATCGCGGGGATGATGCTCAGTGCCAACAAAATCAATGCGATCCACCCCGTTGCTGGAGTATTTGAAATATCCGTTGACATAACCGATGCTTTGATCGGGCTGTGTCAGAAGACCGCCATAAGTCCAAGTGTCGCCTTGATTGGTGGAAACCATCATGTTCGGGCTGCGGGCATAGCAGCGGACGAAGTTGTAAATTTTACGTTCAGCCGAAAGATAGAAGAGATTGGAATAGGTGGTTGAAAAATCAGTGCCACCGGGGATGCTGTTCCAGTCGAATTGTTTTTCCGCGCTCCATTGGCCACCATCGTAAATGCGATAGCGACTGACCGTGTCGTAGTGCTGTGCATACATTGCCAGATATTTGCCATCCGGCCGAACCAGAAACGCCGGCGCATTGTGATCGTCGCAGCCGGCCTTCATGAGGGTAAATCGATGCGTTAGTCCGGTTTGCAGATCAAAGATCACCGCTTCGATGTTACCGTTGCGCGACGAGCCGCCAACGCCGGATCCGCTGGCATCGGAACCAATAATCAGTTTACCTTGCGCCACATCAACGACTGCTCGCTCATCTTGATACCAACACCAGGCGCCGTTGTCATTGAACTGAATCAAATTGCCGCTGACCAAGTCCCGCGCGTCCTGGCTAAAAACAACCAAATGCGATGAAACGATGATGACAGTGGTATGCAAAAACTTGAGGGTGTAATTTGAGATCATGATGAAATCTTTTTGGTTTTGAACATCGGTGACTAAATTCCTAAAGAGCGCCTGATGCCTAATTCCAATCCCCGCAATTCTGCCAACCCTCGCATTCTTCCAAATAACGAATAACCGGGATAGATACCCTGACGGTGTTGATCGGGCAGCATCAGATGCCCATGATCCGGGCGAAAAGGCATGCGGGTGTCCTTTCTTCCTTCTTCAACACGCCGCTTCTGTTCAATAATGAGCGCTTTCATGACCCCATACATGTCCACGTCGCCGTCGAGATGGTTGTCTTCGATAAAATCGCCGTCCTGGTTTCTGGTCACGTTGCGTAAATGAACGAAATTGATTCTTGGCGCAAAACTTTCTGCCATATCCACCAGGTCATTTTTTGCGGAGGCGCCGAGCGAGCCGGTGCACAACGTCAACCCATTCGAGGGTGAATCGTTGACTTTTAATATGCGCTCAATATCCGGTTTATGACTGACGACTCGAGGCAGGCCAAGCAGCGGCCAGGGTGGATCATCCGGATGAATGGCCATCAACACGCCGGCCTCCTCCGCAACCGGAATTATTTCTCTCAGGAAAATATATAAATTTTCACGAAGCTCAGTATCCCCGATTCCCTCGTAGTCGCGCAGCGCCGAGAGCAATTTTTCCAGGGTGTAAGATTCCCATGAGCCTGGGAAACCGAGAAGAATGGTTTGGATCAATTTCTGTCTTTGATTCTCATCCAGAGTGGCGAAATATTGTTCTGCCTGCTGAATTTGATCTTCGTGATAATTCTTTTCTGCCCCTGGTCGTTTGAGTATGAAGAGGTCAAAAGCGGCAAATACTTTGGCTTCGAACTTGGTGGTGATCGAGCCGTCTTTGAATACGACTTCAAGATCGGTGCGGGACCAGTCCAGGACCGGCATGAAGTTGTAGCAAACCGTGTCAATGCCGCATTGTCCCAGATTTCTAATTGATGCTTTATAATTCTCCAAATATTGCCGGTAATTGCCTTCTCGCTTTTTTATATCTTCGTGAACCGGGATACTCTCCGCCACTGACCAGGTCAGGCCTTCGGCTTCGATGATCCGTTTTCTTTTCATGATTTCATCGACAGGCCAAACTTCACCAATGGGAATATGATGAAGCGCGGTCACAATGCCGGTGGCACCGGTTTGTTTTATTTCTTTGAGCGAGATGGGATCCTTCGGACCAAACCATCTCCAAGTTTGTTCCAGCGCCATCTCTTACACTCCGCTGAAGGCGCTGAAGCCGCCGTCAATGGCAATGACGGTGCCAGTCACAAATTTTGAAGCATCGCTGGCAAGCCACAACACGGTGCCGATGAGTTCCTCCGGTTCTCCGAATCTCTTGAACGGTGTCAGGTTGATGATGGTCTTTCCTCGTTCGGTGAGTGAGCCATCGGGGTTGGTGAGGAGCGCACGATTTTGTTCCGTCAAGAGAAAGCCGGGGGCGATGGCATTGACTCTGATGCCATTGCCGAATTTGAGGGCCATTTCGACCGCCATCCACCGGGTGAAATTTTCAATGGCGGCTTTGGCGGCGGAATAGCCGACCGCGCGGGTTATCGCGCGTTGCGAGGCCATGGAGGAAACATTGATAATTGCCCCGCTTTTTTGATCGGCCATGGCTTTACCAAAAATCAGCGTGGGCAAAACGGTTCCGTGCAAATTCAAGTCCGTGACTTTTTTGAACTGCTCCATATTCAGATCGAAGACATTTTGATCAACCCCGATGATGGCCCCGGGTATGTGACCGCCGGCGGCATTGATGAGAATGTCGATGCGCTTGAATTTAGCCAATATTTGCTTATTGACGTTTTGAATACATTCCTGATCAAGAACATTACAGGGGAATCCCATGACTTCGGGATTGATTTTGCTGAGCGTTTCAACTTTATGTTGAAGATTTTTTTCATTGCGCGCCAGCAAGACGACTTTGGCTCCCGCACTCAGCAAGCCCTTGGCCATTTCGCCGCCAAGGAGGCCGCTGCCACCGGTTACAATGGCGACTTTATTCTCGATATTAAAAAGCGTTTTCAAATATTCCATAACACCTATATTCCAGATGAGTCAATAGTGAACAAAATATCCGAGGGCCCGCACTCGTCAGAAGTGGGCTGCGCCCTCGGGGTGCTTCAAGAAGCCGTCCACTCCGTAATGCCTCAGTTATCGGGGACTATCCTCCATGTCATACTGGAAACATCTTTTTTATTATCAAGCACAATGCTTAGCTGAAAAAAGATTTCCCACGGGCGCAGTCTCCTGAATGACATGACAAGCCCACCTGCAACTGAGGGGATACTCCACACCAGCAACGATTTTTGAAGCTCCCACTCCTCACGGAGTGGGTTTTTCACGTGCAGCACGGCGCTTAGCTTGCGAGTTCATGAACCCTGCGGGCGCAGTCCACAACTAACGTTGTGGGATTAACGCAAGCAACTTTTTAGCTCCACGTTGTTGTGTCAGTTATCTCGGCAGTTGCAGCACCTCGGCGCCGGCCAGCAGTACGGCACCGATGCCGTGAACATCGTTGAGCGGCGCCGGGCGGCGATAATAATGAACCAGATCATCACTCACGCCGGTACCGGTACAAACGCCTTCCACCTGTCCGTCGGCATGGATTTTTGATCTCACCCCTTCCCACCCGCGCTGCGCGATGGAGGCGTAACGCGGCTCGATATATCCTTTGTTGATGGCCCGAGCGATCGTGTACGTGAACATCGCACTGCAAGAGGTTTCGAGATATGAATCCACTTTATCGAGAAGCTGGTGCCACAAACCTTCGCCGCTCTGGTATTGTGCGATTCCCAAGATGTGGCGCTGGAGTAACGCCAACAGGGTGTTGCGCTGCGGATGATTTTTTGGCAATCGATCCAGCAGATCGACCTGCGCCAACATCGCCCAGCCATTGGCACGTCCCCAAAATGCCACGCCCGGACGATTCACATCCGAATACCAGCAATGGTGCATGAGTCCCTTCTGTTCATCGAAAAGGTACTGGTGAAAATTGATAACCTGTTGCGCGGCATCATCGAAGTAACGCGCCTCGCCCGTAAATTCACCCATGCGGCTCAGAAACGAAAGGCTCATGTAGAGATCATCCGCCCACAGCGTCCACTGGTGCGGGAACGAGCGGACGAGCGTGCCGTCTTCCATCCGGCTCTGTCGCGTGAGTATATGTTCTGCGGTCTGATCGATATACGCGCGGTAGCGGTCTTGGGGATCGCGGCGGTGGACTTCGATGAGACTGGCGCCCATGGCGCCGCAGTCATCCAGCTCTTCCATAATGAAGCGCTGGCCGAATGGATAATTCCATTTGCCCTCGCCCTGGTACTTTTTTTCAAAGTAGCCATAGTTGTCGAAACTGAAGGCGATATTTTTGCGCGCGAACTCGAGGTAAGCCGGCTCGTTGAGCGCTTCTGCCAACTTGATCATGGCGATATTGAGCACGCCGTTCCAGTAGCGCCAGTCGTTGTAAGCGCTCTCCGGCCGCAATTGCGCATCGCCGGGCGCCTCTTCGGGAGAGGCGAAACGCTTGCCGTTTTTCTGATCGACAAAGTGGAAGGTGGCATCTTTGAGTACGGCATCGGCCACCGCACGGAGCTTGCTTTCAGTATCGGAAGCGTTCTTTGTGCTACTCGGAGCCGTGCATAAATAGAACCACGAAAAGCCAAGCACGAGAACCGCGCGGAAAATCCTTCTCATAAGATAAACCAAAGTTGCAGAGTTTCTCACAAAACAATATTTGTTTGCCGAATGCAAAAGCCCTGCCAGCTTGCGTACAGTATTACGGATATTTTCTCACCGCCTGGATAATCGGTTGCTTCTGCAGCGGCAATTTGAAGTCAATCGACTTTTTTGACGAATACTTCCCCGGAAAACTGTTCCAGTTGGAAGCCGGTGATCCTGCCCGTGTCATCGTTTTTGAAATGAACAAATAAAAATTGTCCGGGAACATAAAAATCTTTTTCGGTCTCAGCGTGCAGTACCAATTGGGTGTTGTCCGGACCCAGCGCCAGCAGGCGATCGTTTTCAGCCGAAATCGTGATTTTAACTTCGGGGTTAAGCTGGTAGACGCCAACATATCGCGCCAGGATTGCAGGAGCGAGCCTTAATGATGGCCGCGCGAATACGGCTTGCAGACCTCGGGTATAGCCCTCGGCTTTCGTTCCGGAATGTCCGGTGTTTTCCAGTATCCTGGTTTGCAGCGACAGCCCCTGGTAATTCCGCGCTTTCAAATGTTCCACAAATTTCTGAAAACCGGCGACACCTTCCAGCTCTCCCACCGCCATGAAGAGCCGGGCCGGAAGTTGGGATCGCTTTTCCGCATAGTTTTTTTCATAAGCATAGATGACTTCATTATCCCAACCCAGCGCCGGACTGGTCAAAACGTAGCGGTGAAATAATTCCGTTTCATTGAAAAGAGCGTATAACGTGAAAAGACCGCCGAACGAGCTGCCCATCAGCGTGCGGTCGTCTGAGACGCGATATTTGGACTCGACGAAGGGAATGAGCTCTTTTTTTATAAAGGCGAGAAACTTTGGTGCGCCGCCGGACTGGCGCAATGCTGCGGCGTTGGTTGGCGTCAGGTCTCGCGCGCGCAGCGAATCATGGTTGGGATTTTTCCCTCCCCACGTTATCCCGACGATGACGAGACCCGGCAAAAAACCATCGTAGAATTGCGAGCCGTAAATAGCCGTGACCAATGGAAAATCCCATTGCGCATCAAGAAGATAAAGCACGGGATATGAATCATTGGTCTTCCCGTAGCCCCGCGGCAAATGAATATAAAGATCATACTCCTGTTGGACGATTGCAGAAGTGATTTTCCGTAATTGCGTATTCGGAATTTCCACCCGTGGCGGAGCTGAGGCAATGTTCATGCTATTCTTTTCCTGGGCATAAATAGCCTCCAAACAAAAAATGGAGAAGAGTAAAAAAATGGTGGCATTGCCGATCATACCGGCATGCTGGCGAACTGGGCGGGATTTTGTTTTCATGATCAGAAATTTCAAAGGTGAATTTCACGATTTTTATTCTACCAATATTGATGCACTTGGGGTCGTGCATATTGATTGTAGATCTCACGTATTCCTGCCATTGTCGTCTCTGATAGCGGCGGCAAGTTTATCGCCCCGAGATTCTCTTCGACCTGAGCGGGACGCTTGGCTCCGGGGATGGCACACGTCACCGCCGGAAACATCAGAATCCAGCGCAGTGCCATTTGTGCCATTGTGCAATTGGGCGGCACCAACGGGCGTAATGCTTCGACCGCTTGCAGACCCACCTCGAAGTCCAGCCCGGAAAAAGTTTCGCCGCGATCAAATGCCTCCCCGTGCCGGTTGAAGGCGCGGTGATCATCCGCTGCAAAAGTGCTGGCACGAGTGAATTTGCCGCTCAATAGACCCGAGGAGAGCGGCAATCTGGCGAGAATCCCGACGCGGCGGCGTTGCGCCTCGCTGAAAAAGAGATCAGCCGGCCGCTGCCGGAAGATATTGAAGATGATTTGCACCGACTGCACGTTCGGATATTCAATGGCTTTCAGGGCCTCTTCGACTTTCTCAACACTTACGCCGTAGTAGCGGAGCTTGCCGGCGGTGACCAGATCATCCAATACGCCAAACACTTCGGGCATGTAATAGACTTCTGTAGGAGGGCAGTGCAATTGCAATAAATCAATCGTCTCTGTTTCCAAGTTCTTCAGACTCCGCTCAACAAATGTTGTCAGATTGTATCGAGAATAACCGCTGGCAACATGCGGGCTGAGTCTGCGACCAGCTTTGGTGGCGACGTAAAATCTCTCGGAGCGTTCTCGGCGAAGCCGCGCCAGCAAACGCTCGCTTCGGCCATCGCCATACACATCTGCGGTGTCGAAAAAGTTTACGCCAAGATCGAGCGCGCGATGCAACGCCGCCATCGACTCGCGATCATCGACTGTGCCCCAGGTGCCGCCGATGGCCCAAGCGCCAAAGCTGATTGCCGAGACCTGCCATCCGGTACGCCCTAATTCACGATATTCCATATTTCAAGCCTTAATACTCGCTGCTGGAATGCGTTTTACAAGATCTTGCATTTCTTTCTGACTTTCCTGCCCAATGGTAAAGGCATCGACAAAATCGAGGTTGAGAATATACTGCAAACATTCATCGACCTGATAACGAAGTCCTCCACCACCAAAAATTTTCATGCCAATTACACCCTTACCGTCTTTATGCATTTTTTGCAGGAGCTTGACCACTGTCGGGACTTCTGCGTCCATTTGAACACCGGCAGGATTAATCCGAGCCAGATTGACCTGAACCCAGTCCGAATTGGCTGCGGCTTCCAATGCTCCGAGGGTGTGACAGGAAACTCCATGCGCGCGGATGATGCCATCCTCACGAGCTTTTGCCAAAACCTCCATGGCACCCCGCTTTCTAACCGGCCATTGTGAATCCGTCATACAATGTAATAATACGATGTCGAGATAAGCGGTGCCGATTTCTTCGCGAAAACGATCCAGATCCGCTTTCATTTCCGCGGCGGTGGTGGCGTTCGTCTTGGTCAGGATTACCACTTTTTCCCGCGGAAGGCTTTTCAATGCTTCCTTCAGGTGGGGATGCGTGCCGTATTGATCTGCCGAATCCCAGAAATTGATGCCTTGATCATAGGCTGCGCGCAACAATTCAGCGAGCCCTCGCAAGCCGAGTCTCTCCGTTTGCCTCGAATGGCGATTTATGCCATTTGTCCCAGTCCCCATAGCCAATCGCGAGGCCTTGATACCGGTTTTGCCGAGTGTCACCATGTCGTTTGCATATTTCTTCTTGATCTCAGCGGTTGATAAATTTATAAATGGTGAAAAGGTCAGGGCGCTGGCGGTGACAGCCGTGTACTTGATAAACTCACGCCTTTGCATGATTGCACCTTGTGCCTGAATAGTTACAGCGCGTCAAACAATTTCAGAGTTGCCTGTCACTCCGGTATTTACAATCCCGTTGCATCGATATTCGCTGTGGAGTCATACACCGTGCCATCAAACACAATCTGTTTGTCGTTTCTCAGATTGGTAATGCCTTCCAACGGTGAGTAGCGTGTGAGAATGAAGCGGCTGCGATACCCCGGCCTGATTTGCCCAAAATTTTCCTTGTATCCCAATCGCTCCGAGCTGTTGCCGGTGGCGGCATTGATCACTGCCAACGCCGGCAGTCCGGCGCGCTCCATCAATTCTAATTCGTCCAAGAAACCCAAACCATGCGTCACGCCGTAGGAGCCGGCATCGCTTCCCGCGATGATCCGTACTCCCATCTCGTGAGCTTTTACCAGGCTCGCTGCATGTTGCTCGAGAATCTTCCGCAGATTCGAAATCACTCTTTCATCCCACCCCAGGCGCTCGGCGTGATCGATCTGCTTCTGGACCGGCGCAAATGTTGGAACCCAGGCGATTTGCTGATCCCGCATTCGAGCCAGTTGGTCATCGCGAATGAAAAAACCGTGTTCAACCGAATCCACCTCACCTGCGATGACGTGCTCGATTCCGGCATCGCCGGAGGCATGGGCAAAGGTTTGTTTGCCGAATCCTTTTGCCGCGTTCACAAGCTCCGCCACCTCCTGAGCAGACATTTGCGGTTCTTGAGTAACCCGGCCTTCTCTGAAATCTATATTTCCTGTGGCGATCAACTTGATACGATCGGCGCCGGCCCGAATTCGCGATTCAATGCAGTCTTTGAGAGAGGCATGGTTTTCGATAGGCTCCGCCATAAATCCGCCGTAGTTGCCTTTGTGGTGTATCGCCGCACCCGGACTATCGACATAAGGCATGAGTGCGTTGTCTTCTCTTCCATAAAGTTCACTGAGCGCGAGACCCACGCCATGCTTATCACCGGCATCCCGAATCGCGATCACGCCAATCCGAACCAGTTTCTCCAAGCGCTGGTGTGCAGCTCGAAGCAACTCTTTGGGAGTTTGCTTCAGGTATGCGTGCCGTTTCTCAAAATCCAATTCCCCACCTTCGAGAAACAAATGTGCGTGCGCATCGATCAATCCCGGCAGCAGAGTAAAATCCCGCAATTCCACATCCGGTTGAGCTTGTCCCGGATTCAACAAATCTGCGGGCGGCGAATCATCGGCGCTGCCGACATATCGGATCGACTTCGCATCATAAACAACATGAACATCTTTTAGAGGCTTCGCGCTGAAACCGTCCAGCAACGTTCCCACTCGCAGCCAGACACTTCGTTTGTCAGACGCTAATGGAATTGAAATCTTTCCTTTGTAATCCGGCAGGTACAGATTAATGCTTTAATAGTCAAATTTGTGCAAAAAAGCCTTACAGGCGTAGCCCATGGGCGTAGCCTACGGCCGCAGGCAAAGATTTTTGAAAGACAAAACAATGGACGACAAAATGATGAAAAAGTATTGTAACAGTTCACCACCCCCTCTAATGGTGTCATTCCGCAGGCCTACGGCTCGTAGAGCCTACGGCCGTAGGCTACGCCCGCAGGGCGCATTAAGTAAGATTTCAATTTTAGAATCTTACCCAGTACGAAAAAAGATTCCTACGGACGCAGTCTTCCAGAATGACATTTCAAAAGGTGTGGTGAACTGTTACGTTTTGGCTTTATCAATCATCCGCAGGCGCTGCCTTGTTGCACATTTCCATAACGGCCTCGGCTTGACGAAATCCGGCGGTTTCCTGGCTTTCCCCATTGACGACTCTTCCTTGCTCCAGAGCATGTCGAAGTTGCTTGACGATGGGGTGATCCGCCGGCAGCGGCGCGGGTGATCGCTCCGGATTGGCAATGGCGAAATCCAAACCGGCTTCGGTTGCCAAGGTCAGATAGGCTTTTTCCAAATCTTCGCGAATATACTTGGGCGTGCCCCAGGTAAAATTCGATAACCCCACGGTTATGTGAACGCCGCGCAAGTCAGGATCTTGTCGAATGAGCCGCATGGCATCCAGACCGATATTCACCAAGCCATACGTATCGGCTCCGACCGGTGCCAAGCCCGGATCAATGAGGATGCGATCGTTGGTGCAGCCGGCCTTCGTCGCCAAAAGCTCGACAAAATATTTTGCAGCAGCATGGACCTCGTTCGGGTTCAGGCATTGGGCGGTTCCACCGTCAACGAATCGCTCGGAAGCCATGACGATGACGAGCGTGTCATAAGCTGCGACCAATTCAATCATTTCCTCGAGACGTTCACGCGAGGCCGCCAGCGAATTCAGGATCGGCGCGCCGCCTCTGCTGCGGTCATAATGCTTCAGCGCCACTTTCTGAAACTCAACGGAGGGATTATCAAAGCAGAGAGGCAATGACGTCACTTCCTGGATGGCGGGAATAACCTCGGGCAGAAAATTCAGCATGTCTGCCAGCTTCACTTGGACGAGCCGTGTCGCATCGATGTTCACATCCAGAAAGTCCACGCCCAACTTCTCCTGTAATTGCGCCAGATGTTGATAGCCTTTGACGTTTCGTTCGGCAAAGGCATTGCGCGCGCGCGCGTAAGCGTTGTTTATTAAGTCGCCGATAATGTGCAGTTTTTTTTCACTCATTAAACAAGTTCTTCCATTTTACGGCTGTTTGCATGCTGTTGATATGCCGCCGTTTTCTGCGGTGTGATTTCATCCAAAGAAATTTCGACTGCTCTTTTTGCGGTATGGTCACGCCCCAACCAGTTGTTTGCCCACGAGGAAGTTCTGCGGAGCGCTTGATTCTGTACCATCGGTGCATGCATGAGTAATTGCTGCTCCCGGCCATCATGCTTAAGGCGTTCATACGCCCGCAGCCAGATGCAATCACCAAAGCCCTCGACCTCACAGCGGCCTTCACGTGTGCCGCCACAGGGCCCATTGCGCTGATTCTTGGCGCATTGAGATTCAGGACATAAATATGCCGTATCGGGTAAAGAGCAATCGCCGCAATCCTTGCAATCAAACAAGACACTCTTGCTAAGACGTTCCAAGGTTCGCAGGAGTATCGGGCCTTGCGTGGGGTCTTTTGATTTGCTGCAAACCGCTGCGCCCCACTTGGCGAGGACATGGCCCGGGGTGAACATGGTATGATGAATCCATTTGGAGAAATGGTAAACAAGACCGGCGGGCTTTGCTTTTCTCATCTTGGGCGTTGTGTCGCGAGCAGTCGGATCGGCAAGTCCGGTTGTTGGATTTTCGGCATAATAGAAAAATTCACCCGGTCTCGAAAACTTCATTTCCCGGGCAAATTGCTGCCAATCATCGGGAGAGAATGTCCGCTCGAGGGCCAGGATTTTTTCCACGTCGGCAAGATTGTGGACACCACCGAGATAGGCACCGCGATACCCCAGGCCGCGATAGATGGCCATCTGCTTTGCCGCAAATTCATAAAAGAACGCCTTGCCCTGATCCGCAGATTGTCCATGTTTCAGACAAAGCTCCAGCAGCGGCGGCGTCACCACAATGCCGGGAATTTTTTTGTCGTGAAAAATTTGTGCAACCCTGGGGTTCAGCACATACACGTTCCCAATCAAGGGCACGTGCTTCATGCCGTAGTGATCCATGTAGAGCCGCAACTCGTGAATCTTGCGGGAATCGTAACCGACTTGATTGATGATGAATTGCGCGCCGCACTCAATTTTTTTCTGAAGCTTGAGATATTGGGGAATGACTTCGCCTTCATGCAATTTGAAATTGTTCGTGACCGCGCCGATCAAAAATTGCGTTTTCTCGAGCCTTTGCGATTGAGGCCCGCTCCCATTTCGCCGCAGATCCAACCCCTCATTCATTTTATTCAGCATCGAAATCAGGCCGACGGAATCAATGTCGAAAACGGGTTTGGCCATCCCCTCATTGCCGGTGACCGGGTAATCGCCGGTCATGGCAAGAATATTGTTGAACCCTTCGCTGCTCAGGAACCACGCCTGACTTTCCAGCGCATTTCGGTTGAGATCTTTGCACGTCATGTGAATGACGACTTCCTTGCCTGCATACAAAATGGGCTTGCCAAGCGCGTGCGGCGCCAACTGGGGATTACCGCCGGCGTTGTCCGTAATCGAAACCCAATCGATTTGAGGGCATTCCACCAGCGCATTGGCAAAGGCCCGCGCTTTCAATGCACTCTTCTCTGCCATCGAGCCGCGGATGGAGACCAACTCGACTCCGACAACAAAATCCGAGGTTTTATAAAGTTTTTCGCGTAATGCCTGCATGAATAATTAATTCGAAATTATTCAGCCAGATGTTGAAAGGCAAAACGATTACGGGCAAAACCATAAACTGCTTTTTGATCGTCTTGTCTGTAATCGCTTTACAATTGGAGCTTTAATAGTTTTGCCCCAAATTGGATTTCATCAAAATCATTCCAAACTTTGATCTGAGACGGAATATCTTGCCGATGGTTGAAGTTTGGCTCACGGGAATAGAACTCTCACAGAAAAATTCACTTCCGTGAGAGTTCTATTTCTGTGAGCGAATAATTCTTTTGACAAAGCGCTATCTCTTGCCAACCAGACGCAAAAACAGATCGACGGCGCTGGAAGCGTCTGCCGCATAACCATCAGCGCCGATTTCGTCGGCGTACATCTGGCTGATCGGCGCGCCGCCGATCACCAGTTTAATATGGCCCAGTCCCTGTTCTTTAAACCCCTCGATGACGGTTTTCATATAAGTCATGGTCGTGGTCAGCAAGGCGCTCATGCCAACAATATCCGGTTTGTATTTTTCGGCGGCGGCGAGAAATTTTTCCACACTTTGATCCACGCCGATATCGTGCACTTCGAAACCGGCGCCTTCCGCCATCATGCAAACCAAATTCTTGCCAATATCGTGCAAATCGCCGCGCACGGTTCCCATCACGAGAACTCCTGCCGGCTGAATATTGGCCTCTTTGGCCGCAAGCAGCGGTTTGAGAACCGCCATGCCGGCTTTCATCGCGCGGGCGGCGATCAAGACTTCCGGCACGTAAAGAATGGTACGTTTAAAATCCTCCCCAACAACGCTCATGCCGGCAATCAGGCCCTCAGTCAGAACTTCCTGAACGCTGCGGCCTTCGGCCAGCGCGTCTTTCGTCATTTGTTCAACTTCTTTCGCCTTTCCCTCATAGAGGTATTGATTCATCAAAGCATAATCAGGCATGTAGGTTTTCCTTTATTTGCGCTTGGCATTAAATTCGTCCAATGCTTGCAGCATGGCTAGAATGTTTTCGCGCGGCATCCCCGGGCTTACACCGCCGCCGACGGAGAGAATGATTCCTTCACCGCCGCTCTTTTCCAGAACTTCCAACGCAGCTTCGCGGACTTCTTCCGGAGTGCCGCGTACACCGATTTCCAAGGGGTTGACATTGCCCATCAGGCACATGCGGCCGCCGACGCGCGCCTTCACTTCAGCGATGTCGGTTTGTTTGCCCCAGTTCAAAACGTGGAATCCGCAGTCCGGCAGATGATCCAAACAGGCATCTATTTCCGCATCGTTATGATAAATTTTGATCCAGTCTTTCGGGAACGCATCGCAGATTTTTTTCAAATACGGGTGAGCAAATTCCTGATAGTGCTCTTCATTAATGAATCCCACGATGTCATCCAGAATGAAAATTCCTTCCACCGTATCTCCCATGATTTTTGCCTGCGCCTTCAGCCAGTCGATGGTCAGGTTGGTACACCGATCGATTAACTTGTGCGCCCATTCCGGTTTTTCCACGATGTCGATCATGAACTCCGTTGTGCTGCGAACAAAACCCGCGGTGCAAAGCGGCCCGCGTGAGGTGACCAAGGGCAGAATCTCTCCTTGTTCCAGAATGCGTGGCTTGTGCATTTTAATGCGGTGCAAGGTCATCGCCATGAAGGCGTCGTGTTCAACGTCATATTCAGGGAACTGCTCGAGATCTTCGATACGATAAAGCGTATGATAGGCGCTGGGCGTATTATCCTGCCAGAATTTGATTTTGGCTCCCAATGCCGATGGTTCTGCTGCCATGCCGTATTCTACCCACCACGAAGGCACGAAGATAATGTCGGGAAATTCCCGGTGAATTTTCAGATTGGCCTGAAACCACAGCTCCGGATCGAGATAATAATCCATGTGATTCAAACCCAGATAGCCGGGTATCCATGGACTATCGATAATCAACGCCATGGGGATTTTGTCCAGCTTTTCCAAGCGTGCTGCTTTTTTGAAAAGCTCCCATTGCTCGCGGCGCATATTTTGTTTCCTTTAGACCTTGACAAAAATTTCCGTCTCGGTGATTTTCAATTCCACTCCGGCAGCCTTTGCCGCTTCCTGCAACGCCGCACGCAACATGATCTCCGGGTCCTTGCTGACATCAAGTCTTCGCATCAGGCCTTCGCCTTTCCTGGCACCGACTCCCAAGATGATTTTCAGCCCCTTGCGTTTGCATGAAATCCGCGTGCCATCTTCGAGTTGCGTGTTCATCGGGCTGATAAACGCATCTATATAATGAACTCCGATTCCGGATTTGTCGTTGATTTGTGGAGGAAGCTTGGATTTTGCCGTTTGATCGATGTCACAGATTTTTACCATGATCGAGGCTCCCAAATTTTATCATTCTCTTTTTCACGATTGGAGGTTTGCATTGAATTATTCAAGACGTTTTCATCTGTACTTTCGCAGCGTGGCAACCCCGCCCAGAGGGGGCAACCGATCCATCAAAAGCAAAACGATTGGGGGACAAAACCATTGGTCCACTTTCAATCATTGGAATATCCCAGCACTTCCTTAACGTGTTCCGCTATATCTACAAAAGGTGCGATCCAAATATTTTTTTCATTCTGCTTGAGAAAATGCAAAAGCCTGCTGTGATCTCTCAACGATATGTCGAGAGAATGCTCACCTCCGACGCCGTGGAAGAGAAAAACGATCAAGGCGTTCCTTTGCATTGCTTGCTTGACCAGGTCAATAAGCTCTTCACCAGATTGTCCGCTTACGAGATAAGCCCCGATATTGTACAAATCAATTTCATTGATTCTTGGCATCTCCCCTTTCACGCCTCGCGCGGCGACAAAGTCACCTCTGATTTTGTCCACATACGAGGAATCGCCAATCTTCATATCGCCGCAGGGATAGGCAAATGATCTTTTCGTTTTGCCGTCAAGAGCTTCGAGCAAGGTATTAGCCATTGTTATTTCATCCAGCAATCGTTGCATCGTATAATTTCCCAAATCATAATCCGGCTTCACCCATTCTCTCCCCGGCAGCTTTCCCGTACACGGATGAAATAATGTATGATTGCCCAACTCGTGGCCTTTGGCTGCCACCGCTTTCCATTCAGTCATACGTTCTCGAAACGATGGAAAATATCCGGATAAATAAAAAGTGCCCTTCAAACCTAACGAATCCAAAATCGGAACGACGTTGTCCAAATGAACATTGAGAGCGTCATCATACGTGAGACAAACCGCACATTTTTTGCCTTGCCACGCCACATTATCTTGTGCATAAACGCAAATACTCAAGCTTGCCCAAAAAAGAAACAGAGCTGCTCTTGTCGTTATCGAAAACAAGTTCTGCGCAAGAATAGTCGTTCTGAATTCCATAGTGTCTCAGTCCACTTTCAAAATATTATTTTTGCGCAAAAACTCTCTGATGGTGGCGTAGCTGTTCAAAAGATCTTGCCGGCTGAAGCCACCGTGTTTTGCGCCGCGAATGGTAACAAGCTGATTCGGCACGCCGGCCTTGTCCAGCGCCGCGTGCAACCGCATCGCGTGACTATAAGGAACGATGTCATCCCCGTCGCCGTGAATCGTGATGATCGGCGGGAGTCCGGGCCGGACGTAGCTGAGCGGTGAAACCTGCCGCGCCAGCTCCTGCCGGTTGCTCATGCTGCCGAACCATTCGATGGCGTAATGCTTGGCGTTTGGACCCTCAATCAGGTCAGCTACATCCGTGATACCGAACCAGTTGACAATGGCGGCAACTTTTGTCTCCGGCTCCGTTCCCTTTGCCCATCGAATACTGTCAGCCGTTGGACACTGCCGGTCAAAAACCGATTGCGCCGGCAACATGCCTGTTATCAATGCGAGATGTCCACCGGCTGAGGTTCCAGTCAGCACAAATTTGGAAGCGTCAAAGTTATACTGTCTGGCGTTGTACATTGCCCATCGCAAGGCACAGCGACAGTCTTCTACCGCAGCCGGCGCAAGAGAGTTACGCGCCACACGATACTCGACATTGATCGCCGCCCAGCCCATCGACAGATACGGCAGCAGCCAAAGCACATTGCGTTCTTTCTGCCCGGCCACCCAGCCGCCGCCGTGAAAAAGGATGAGCGTCGGATGCGGTGTACTGCGATCTTTGGGCAGATAAAGATCGAGCTTCAGCTCGGTATTATTCGCGGTGGCGTAGGTGATGTTGGGCATGATATCATATTCATTCGCAACGTAATCCACCCACTTGTCAGAACCGAGGGGTTGCGCCTGTACAAAGCTTGTATCACAAACAGGGAGCAGCAAGACAAACAGTGCGAGAACGTTTAGAAGACTGAAAGATGGAGGACAGAAAAATGTTTGTGGTCTGTTCCATCTCGCTATCATCAACTTTCCTGGCATAATGTCAAACGCCATTTTTCCGTATTTCATTTTTCTGTTCCGGCTTTTACTCAAGCCAACTTGTTGAGCTTTGCATTATTATTGGAAACAGTGCGAGCGCGATACTTGGATGTCTTCCCGCCGCAGCGGGATCCTGCTCCAATCGAGCACGGTGCTGAATAACAAACAAGATGCCTCCGGCATGACATTTTTTACTTTTGCAAACATCAATAATATTTTCCTTCAACCCGATGATAACTCTCCGGCGGTCCCAAATAGCTCGGCTTGACCTTGCCGGTTTCGATCACCAGTTTTTGCAAAACCACACCCGGATCGACCATCCAGAATTTCAAAACATGTTTCCCCGGCTCATTGAGCACGTGCTTCGAAACCGCAACGGTGACGTTATTGCGCACGGATTCTTCCCAGTCCTGAAAAGTTTTGTTGGCGTGCATGTTGATGATCTGCGGCAGCTCATCGTCGAATGAAATGGCGTAGCGCAAACCCTGATTATTGTGAAAATTCAGCGTCGGAGATAAATATGCCTTAACCTTTACTTCGCCTTTGCTGAAGAAATGAATTTGATATTCCAAGCGCGGGCTGTTTCCTTCCGGCGTTTGCGGCGGAGCAGTGACCGGGAATGGAGTCATTGCCGAGAGCGTGCGCCCCAAATTCGGAATGCGCTGCCAGTGTAGCGCAGACATCTTGTCTGCAGATGCAGGCGGGGACGCCTGCGCTACATTGCGAGTAAAATGCTCCGCTTCGATTGAAACATAGCCGTTGCTCTCGACAAAGCCGATGAGCTCATCTCGCTTCGGAGACGAAGGGTTATTGATCATCGCCTGAACCACGACGCGACTATCGTTGGGACCAGCAACAGTAATCGGAACACGGTGCGCACCCATCGGCGCATTCTTCCAATCGACGCTGATCCACAGACGTTCTTCGGTTTCAATTCTTCCGATTGGTTTATCAATTTTAACCCACGGCGCACCGGCTTGCACCGAATACTCGAAAGGCGTTTGCCCGCGATTGAATATTTCGAGATAATAAGTTTGTTGATGATACGGATCGAACTCGGGCAGCACGGCATCGCTTTTCTCATTCGGCCACCAATGAGTGGAACCTTCAATGGCAACACCCATTTCTGCAGCAACTGGAATTTCAATCTCTTTGACTTCAGGCATGACATTACTGTCTGGTTGTTGCCAATACGTGTAACCGATGTGCGTTTGATCCATCATGTGAGCCCATTTGCCGCCGGCCATCACATTGTTGTAGTAATGCGTGATCTCGGCATCTTTCTTAAATAATGCCCTTGCTTTTTCGGCAAGCGCGTTTGTCGCAGCTCTGCCTTGTTGTGCATATAAACGATTCTTGCCGACGGTAACATAAAGCTCATTCAAATTCGAACAGGCTTGCACGGGATGCAGAACAAGTTGATAGAAAGCGTCTTTGTATTCGGCAGGCAACGAATCACTGATACGCTGTGCTCGCGCGGCCAATTCGTTGTATTCAGCGACAACGGTTTCGGCTTCGCGATAATTGACCAAGCTGTAGGTATCCGGCGCGAGCAGCTCGGGCTTGCGGCGAGAATTGTATTTGGTGTATTTCGTCAAAATGTCTGCGATGTCTTTGGCATACTTCGCACCGAATTGTCGTTTGGCCCAAAGCTCGGTGTATTCAGGCAAGCGTTCCGCCGGCCATTGTTCGGGATTCCACGCATAATCCAGAAAGAATTCGATGGGAAACTCCATCGGCTTGATGTCGCCGACGTTGACGATCCAGATTCGGGTGGCGCCATAACGGTAAGCCAAGTGCATCTGTTCCCACACGCGAGAAATCTGATTTGTATTCAGCCATTTGTAATTTCTTGGGCCGCCGACGTAGTCATAATGATAGTAAATGCCGTAACCGCCAGCACGCGGTTTCTCATCGCGTTGGGGAAGCTTGCGAATGTTGCCCCAATTATCGTCACACAACAACAGCGTCACGTCATCCGGCACGCGCATGCCTTTGTCATAATACTCCTGCACTTCTTTGTACAGCGCCCAGACTTGCGGAATACTCGTTACGTCTTTGCGGGTTACTTCACTGAGAATTTCGCGCTGGTCTTTGACGATTCTCTGCAGCAAGGCAATATTCGCTTCCTCAGTCATCGGCTCGTCGCCGTCGCCGCGCATCGCGAGCGTGACGATGCTCTCGTAATTTTTCATGCGCTTGATGCCTGCAGTCCAAAACTCGCGCAGTTTCGCTTCATTCTTCTCATAGTTCCACGGCCCGGAGCCGTAGCGCTGCCATTCAACATGCGCGCGCATCATCGGCTCGTGATGGGAAGTGCTGATCACCACGCCATATTCATCAGCCAGCGGTGCGTTGAGTGAATCATCATCATAAAATGCTTTTCCCCACATCGCCGGCCAGAGAAAATTTCCCTTCAGGCGCAAAATCAGCTCGAACACCTTCTCGTAGAAATGATGATTGAAGCCGCCGAAGGTTTTGTTGACCCAGCCCAACAGCGCCGGATTTTCATCGTTGATGAAAATGCCGCGATATTTCACCGCGGGTTCGCCGAGCGTATGCCGGCCGGGCCTGATGTAGATTTTGGATTTTTTCTTTACCGGCACATCCGCCCACCAGTACCATGGCGAAACGCCGATTTGCGCGGCAAGATCGTACATGCCGAAGATGGTGCCGCGCTTGTCACTGCCAGCAATGATCAGCGCGCGGTCGAGGTTGGGCAGCGGCTTTTCGATGACTTGAATGAGAAAGGCTTCCCACTTTCCCGCGATGCCGTTGACGTCGAGCTTTTTATCCTGTACAAGCGCATCAATGACCGGATTCCTTCCCAGAGTTCCAATCAACACGATTTCTTTTGCGGCAGGAAGTTTATCTGTCGAGATCTCGGGTGGCGCATTCGTTACACGAGCAATGTCGGCTTGAAGGTGTTTCAGAACGCGAAGCACGCCGGGGTGGTCCTGCGAACTCGCATATAATGGCGCAGACTTGCTTGAAACCGAAAGAGGAAAATATCCCTTGCCATTTTTTGTGGAGATGTAAGAGACGTCGTTAAATGCAAATACCGGCTGCGAGACAGCCTGCACAAATCCTACAAAAAGCAAGGCAAAACGATTTGGGGCAAAACTATTAAAAAGCTTCATGTGAGTTTCTCGGGTGATTGGCACGCCTCCGACAAACTCCGTAGGAGTGTAAGGTTTATAGCATATCGGATTCTCAAGGTTCTTAAACTCCGTAGGAGTGAAATGTGGCATTTCGTCGAAACTGCGAATAGATCATTTAGCGAGAAAACATTTCACTCCTACGGAGTTCAAAAAACCATAGGGAAACTTTACTATAAACATTCCACTCCTAGCGGAGTTGGGTTTTTATGACTCTACAGCAGCACGATCTTCTGCAAATCTTTATCACTAACTCACCATCCTTGCCAGTGCGGCAAACTCCGCCTTGAGCGCCGGATAGAGCGCTTGATAGCGCGTGTAGTAGTCGGCATACACAGCCGCATCCCGGCCCGGTTGATGATTGCCCGTGATGCGAATCGCGCGATCGGCCGCCACCTCGACGCTGGGATAAATTCCGGCGCCGACGCCGGCCAACAATGCGGCACCATAAGCTGCACCTTCCGTGGCGTTTACCGTTACAATTTCCGTATTAAAAATATCCGCAAGAATTTGCCGCCATGTTCCACTCTTGGCACCACCGCCCGAGGCGCGCACTTGCTGCATGGGTATGCCGAGAGCGCGCATCAATTCCAACGAATCACGCAAACCAAAAGTGACGCCTTCGATCACGGCACGGGTGAGATGCGGCTTGGCGTGTCGCACACTCAGCCCAATGAAAGCGCCGCGCGCATGCGGATCGGGATACGGCGTGCGCTCACCGGTGAGATAGGGCAGAAACAACAAGCCCTCACTTCCCGCGGCAACCGTGGCTGCGGCTTGCGTCAATTCATCATAAGATTGATTGCTGGCCAGTGCATCGCGATACCACCGGAAACTGCCGCCGGCTGAAAGCATGACACCCATAAGATGCCATTTACCAGGCACGGCATGGCAGAACGCGTGCAAGCGACCTTGCGGCTCCACGCGATACGAATCCGATTGCGCAAACACCACCCCGGAAGTGCCGATGGTAACGGAAACCAATCCCTCGCGCACAATGCCGGTGCCAACGGCTTGCGCCGCTTGATCGCCACCGCCGGCTACGACCGGTGTGCCCGCGAGCAATCCGGTCGCGTGCGCAGCCTCAGCATTGATCTTGGTGCTGGCTACAGGAGATTCGGTTACTTCCGGCAACCAAGCGCGTGGAATTTTTAGCGCGGCTAACATCTCCTCAGACCATTGGCGCTTGCCGACATCGAAGAGCGAGGTGCCGGAGGAATCCGCCACATCGCTGAAGAAATCCCCTGTGAGTTTGTAGCGCACATAATCTTTGGGCAAAAGAATATGCGCAATGCGCGCATAATTTTCCGGTTCGTGCTCGCGCGTCCAAATAATCTTCGGCGCCGTAAAGCCAGTGAGAATCGGATTGCCGGTGAGCTGCAAAACGCGCTCGGCTCCGACCAATTTGGTGATGAACTCGCATTGCTGCGCGGTGCGCTGATCGTTCCACAAGATGCAGGGACGAATCACTTCGCCATGCGCGTCGAGCAAGGTCATACCGTGCATTTGTCCGGTGAGGCCAACGGCAGCGATGTCTTTGCCGGAAACCTTCGCCTTGGCCAACACGGCGCGAATGCTTTGCACGGTTCCGTTCCAAAACAGTGCCGGGTCTTGTTCGGTCCATCCCGGCTTCGGTGTGTCAAAGGGATACTCCGTGGCGGCCACGGCGACGACGCTGCCCTCCTCATTAATGAGCAGCGCCTTGGTCGCCGTGGTCGAAGTGTCGATGCCGAGTAAGTGGGTCATTGTAGTTACCAGTTATTAGTGATCAGTTGTCAGTGATCAGTTTACCAGTTCCTGTCATTAAGTTAGAACAAGATCGCGGACCTCAAACGCCGTAGGCATGATATGTTTATAGCCCAATGCCAACCGCGATATTCAAACCCCGTAAGGATGGCATGTTTTGCTCTTCGGCCTTATCGCAAGGAATTCACATGTCACCCCTACCAAAGTTTGGGCGATCCTTGACTTAATGACATGAACTGATCACTGGTCATCATACTCCCATCAACAACTCAAACACCAATTGATCCAGACGTTCATACTTCAGGCCGCGTTTGCTCAAGGTTTCGCGGTCGAAATTGTACGCCTTGAGATCCGACGCTTTTTGTGCCGTGTATTTGCCGAGCAATCGCGTGATAGCAGGATCTTCCGCATTGATCTCTGCAAGCAAGGCATGAATTTCTTTATCGGCGTTGAATTGCGCGGCTTTCTCTTTCAGGATCAGATATGTCCGCATGCAACCGGCGGCAAAATCTTTTACGCCTTCGACGTCTTCGGTGCGATAAGCGTGGGCATCGAAATGGCGCGGGCCGGCATAACCAACATCTTCGAGAAATTTCACCAGGAAGAACGCTTGCTTGAAATTATGCGAGCCGAAACGAAAATCCTGATCGTAGCGGGCGAAGTTTTGGTCGTTCAAATCAATGTGAAAGAGCTTGCCGGCGTCCCAAGCTTGCGCGACATTGTGCAGGAAATTCAACCCTGCCATGTGCTCATGCGCCACTTCGGGATTGACGCCCACCATCTCGGGATGGTCGAGGGTGGCGATGAAAGCGAGCATGTGGCCGGTGGTGGCCAGATAGATGTCGCCGCGTGGCTCATTGGGCTTGGCTTCGAGCGCGAATTTGAGATTGTAGCCTTGATCGCGCACATACGCGCAGAGAAAGTTGAGCGCCTCGCGCATACGTTTGATCGCCTCGAGTGGATTTTTCCCGGCATCCGTATCGGTGCCTTCGCGCCCGCCCCAAAACACATAGACGCTCGCACCCAGCTCAACCCCCAAATCGATCGCGTGCATGGTTTTCTGCAGCGCATAGGCGCGCACTTTCGGATCATTAGAAGTGAAGGCGCCATCTTTAAAAATCGGATCGCTGAACAAATTCGTGGTTGCCATCGGCACCACAATGCCGGTTTCTTTTAGGGCATTTTTGAATTCTCGTACGACACGATCCCGCTCCGCAGGAGTAGCATCAATGGGCACGAGGTCATTGTCATGAAAGTTCACACCATAGGCACCAACTTCGGCAAGTAGATGAACAATCTCAACCGGCGAAAGAGTCGGACGCACGGGATGACCGAACGGATCGCGGCCAATATTACCGACCGTCCATAAACCAAAAGTGAACTTATGCTCGGGTCGAGGTTTGTAGTTTGGCATTTTTCATATCCTCACTATTAAAAGTTCAAAGACAGAAAGATGGAGAGCAAAAAATGTTTTGCCTTACAATTGTTCTTAATTTGAGTCATTGGAACAAGCCGGAACCGCCTTGCCGGTAGGATCATAAATTTTAAAGTTGCCGCTGACTTGCAGCATCGCCAGCAGGTAGAGCAAGCCATCATAATATCTCCAGCGGCCGCTGGGAATCGGTGTGTTCCATAATTCTGCAACAAAATCTTTCCTGTTTTCGTTCGTGGCAGCGAGTGCGGCAACGGCATTCATAGCGACCAAGCCAGCGCTATGATCGTCTCCGAGCCTTTTGCCATCCAGCGTATATAGATTGCCGTATTTGCCGAGGCCTTGCAAATGAAAAAAATCGAGCAAGCGATTAGATTGTGTTACAGCCCAATCGTCTTTGGCAAACCAGACATAATCAATCGCAACGTTCATCGCAACCCGCCAGGCATCGTAACGGAAATCTTTGTGTCCCCCACCCCAAGGGGAATCGGTGGGAGTCCCGTCGAAACGGGCGTAATCGGGTGTCAATCCGGTTTGGGGATGCGCCGCCTTTTTCAGAAATTGCCGGCTGGTTGCTGCGACCTCGCACCAGAACTGGTTTTCTTTATTCGCCCACCGCGCCCACAGTTCGTAAAAATGTGGCAGATGATAAGAGGGATCGGTAAAATCATCCGCATTTCCCGCGGGCACAAAAACAACCTGTTTTTCCTTTTTATTGAACATATTGGTGATGACGTCAGCTCTATCGGAAGCGACTTCCTTGCCGAGCATGGCATCCAAAATGGCTTGCGCCTCGGCACGATAATCATATATCCCTTTTCCGTTTCCCCACCTTGCCGAGGCGAAAAAGAGCGCCGTGACAAACCACTCTTCGCCGTCGGAAGCGGAATTGGAGTCAATAACTGCGCCGTTGGTTCTACAGTGCCAGGCAAAGTAGTTTTTTCTCGCGCCCTTTTTGTGCTGCATGTATCTTTTTGCCCATTTCCACAGCCGGTCGAATTCTTCCTTCTTATTCAATTGCACCGCGATCATCATTCCATACGACATGCCTTCGGTACGGACATCATTATACCCAATGTCTTTGACATACGCCATATCAGGATCAACCGGATAGTAGACCCGTTGCGTATTATTATCCCCATAGAATAATTGATGAAATGCAAGATTGACTTTCTCCTTTACCTGCGATTCGTTCTTGCCCAACAATTCAGTAAATAGATTTCGATAAAAACCTGTATAGTAAGCCCCTGTTTGTTGTGTGGATTGCACTAAATCAATTGTACCAGAGGAGGATAATCCACATAGCAGGAATATATCCGTTGATATACTTAAAATAATAACAAGGGCTCTACTTCTCACGGTGGTAATCTCCATAAGGCTCAACGAATCCGGGGTGACTTCGGTTATGAAATAAAGCTGGTTTTCATGACGTTGATATGAATAGAACATGCAAAATATATTGAAACGGTTCAAATTTAAAAAAAACCCTATAAAAAGTCAAGAGAAAAGATTAATATTCTAAAGTAGGATTTTCAATGAACGCTGGACCGATCAGTCGCTAACATTTGAACTCTTTTACGGAAATGCAATAAAGCAAACGGATAGTTGGTGCAAAACTTAAGGCATGCAGAAAAATTTTACTTGACTTTTGAAACAATTTTTTTAATATTGAAACGTTTCAATATTATTCATCCTTCGATGCGGCTGAAGCATATCAAACTACAGGAATGAGAAAATTATTAATATGAGCCCCCAAAAATCAACGCCACCTTCTTTTTCATCGACTTCAGGAAATCGCAAACCGATTACAGCAAATCATAACCAGCCCGAGACGCCATCCGTGTTAAAAGAGGTGTTCAAGGACGACTTTTACATTGGTGTTGCCATCAATCGCAATCAAATTTCAGGCACTGAACCAAATGCCATCGCCCTGGTTGAAAAACACTTTAACAGCATTACACCGGAAAATGTTCTAAAATGGGAAGAGGTCCATCCGGAACCGAACAGATATAACTTTGAAGCGGCGGACCGCTATGTGGCTTTTGGTGAACGGAACAACATGTTTATCATCGGTCATACACTCGTCTGGTTTCATCAGACGCCAGAGTGGGTGTTCCAGGACGAATCGGGCAAATCCTTGGACCGCGAGGCGTTGCTTAAGCGCATGAAAGAACACATCTTCACCGTGATGGGTCGTTACAGAGGTCGCATCCATGGCTGGGACGTGGTCAATGAATCAGTCATGGCTGACGGTCAGCTCAGAAAGAACAAATGGCTGGAAATTATCGGCGAAGACTACATACTCAAGGCTTTTGAATACGCGCGGCAGGCAGATCCCACTGCACAGCTCTATTACAATGACTATGATCTGGAGAAGCCGGCCAAATGCGAGGGAGTGATTCGGCTGATCCGTGACCTTCAATCAAAGGGCGTTCGCATCGATGGCGTAGGCACGCAAGGGCATTGGTTTCTGGATTACCCGTCCCTCGATGAGATTGAAACCTCCATTCTGACTCTTTCCCAATTGGGCATCAAGCTGATGGTTACCGAGCTGGACGTCAGCGTGCTTCCATTCTATCCGGTAGATGCTCAGGCGGTGGATATTTCATCTTTTGATGCTGAAACACAAAAGAAACACAATCCATATCCCGATGCGCTGCCGGAGTCTGTCCAGAACGACCTGGCAAAGCGATACGCCGCGTTATTTTCTCTCTTCCACAAGCACCGGGACAAGTTGAGTCGAATCACATTTTGGGCGGTCCACGACGGTCAATCGTGGCGCAACTACCTTCCGATAAGCGGAAGGACTGATTATCCGATGTTGTTCGACCGTCAATGCAAACCAAAGCCAGCCTTTGATGTTGTTGCTAATATTTTCAAAAAAAATTAAAATATCACTGGATGGGTCAGACAACATGGTTGGAAAGGAACTTAATGTGGAGAGCAAAAAAGACATTGAAATCGTAGCCGCAGGTCATACCTGCCTCGACTTAATTCCTGCTTTCACGATTGATGGCAAGGTCGATAAGCTTACCGACGTGCTGGTGCCCGGTAAAATGATCAACATGGGGAAATGTGTTGTTGTCGGCGGAGGTCCTGTTACCAATGCAGGCGTCTCAATTCGCCGGCTCGGCGTAAAAACCGAATTGATTGGCAAAATCGGAAATGATGATTTTGGCCAACAGATTCTGCGCTGGTATGAAGAACACGAAGGTCATTTTAAGGGGATTAAAATGGTCGAAGGGGAATCAACTTCATATACCATTGCGATTTGCATCCCCGGCATTGACCGTTTTTATCTCCATCACTGTGGTGCCAATGATACGTTTGGTTATGAAGACATGAATTTCGACCTGGTGCGGCGTTCCAAACTGATGCTGTTTGGTTATCCACCCTGGATGCGAAAACTTTATGAAAACACCGGTCATGAATTAACAAAAATCCTGAAAAGAAGCAAAGAGCTCGGGGCGACAACAGCACTTGACCTTTCGCTCCCGGATGTCAATAGTCGTGCCGGCCAGGTCGACTGGAAGGCAATTCTTACTGACTGGGTTCCGCTGGCCGACATGATGCTGCCAAGCGCCGAAGAGATATTTTATTTTTTGTACAAAGAACAATTTCTTGATAAGAAGGCAAATCTCGGTCCCCGGGAGAGTGTGCTCGACCATCTGACCGTGAAAGAGATCGCCACCGTGGGAAAAGATTTGATTGCCATGGGCACAGCAATCGCCATGATAAAATGCGGCCATCGGGGATTGTACATTAGGACTGCTGACAAGGATCGGCTTCAGAAGATGGGAGCAGCCAGATGTTCTGATCTCGACAACTGGGCCAATCGTGAGCTCTGGTTCCCTGTCTATCAGGAAGAAAAATTCGTGGGAGCGCTGGGTTCCGGTGATGCCGCGATTGCCGGATTTCTTGCTGCCTTTGTCTGGAATCATTCGATTGAATCGTGTTTGCGATATGCCAATGCGGCCGGAAGTATGAATGTGACGGTTCCGGACGGGCTGACCTGGAACAAGGGGTTCGATGATTTGACCAGACGCATCCAAGCGGGATGGAAGACCAAAGACTTGAAAATTGATGAAGAGGGCTGGTATCAGGATCGGGGATTCTGGGTTGGTCCTAATAACCGTGGGAAATGGGAATCATGAATACTTTTATGACAGGAGATGAACAAATGTCAAATACAAAAGATAGAGACGCATTTGTCAGCCAAAAATTGGCAGGCATGAGCCTGGAAGAAAAGGTCGGCCAGCTTTTGACATTTACCTGGCGCGGTGCCATCTTGACACCAAGTGGAATTGAACAGATCACCAGATTGCATTGCGGAGGCCTTTGTCTGGAGCCGTACGCGTTGGAAACCTGCAAAAACCTTTATTGGGGCAATTCGCAGATCGATCGCAGCTTCAAAAGGCCAAAAGATTATTTTACCATAGCCAATACCTATTTTGCCGGCAAAACTTTTGGTATCAGCATAACGCCGGAAGAATATACTAACCGGCTGAATCAATTACAGAAAATTGCCATGAATAGGCCCTCTGGAATTCCACTCCACATGACGATTGACTTTGAGGGCGATTTCAAAAATGATTATATGTCCGGTGGCATAAGGCAGTTTCCGCCGCCGATGGGTTTGGCCGCCATTGGCGATGTCGAACTGACCTATCAAGTCGGCTTGACCATTGCCAGACAATTGAGTGCCATTGGCGTTACGCAAATGTATTCGCCGGTATGTGATGTCAATATCAATCCGAAAAATCCTGAGATTGGCATCCGGTCTTTCAGTGATGACCCTGAGATTTGTGCGAAACATGCCGTGGCCTTGTTGCAAGGCTTTCAGGATGGCGGCATCGCGGCAACGGCCAAACATTTCCCCGGCCGGGGAGATTCCGCGACCGATGCCCACGATGTGCTGGATGTCATCAAAGCCGATAAAAAGAGAATGCAAGAGGTGGAATTGGTTCCCTTCAAAGCCGCCATCGCTGCCGGCGTGAAAGCCATTATGACCGGGCATTCGGTTTACCCGGCGTATGATGACAAATTTCCCACCACCCTGTCAGAAAAAATCCTTACCGGACTGTTAAGAGAGGAATTGGGTTTCGATGGTGTCATTGTTTCTGATGCGATTGGCATGGCCGCTATTCTCAAACAATGGCCGCTGCCAAGAGCTTGCGCCCTGGCAATAAAGGCCGGCTGCGACACGATACTTTTAAAAGCCGATGATGAATCCCGGTCACAGTGCTTCTTTGGGATTAAAATGGCTGTCGAATCCGGCGAGATATCTGAAGAAAGATTAAATGATGCGGTCACCCGTCTCTTGAAGATGAAGTATGATCAAGGCTTGTTTGAAACTGCCGGCAAAAGAGATCCTGAAAAAACTCGTGCCATTACCAGAAGCAAAGAGATTATAGATTTCTCCTGGGAGGTTGCCAAAAAAGCGCTGATGATCATGCGCGACGACAAAAAACTGCTGCCGTTGAATCCCAAACAGAAAATCCTGGTCATCGAGCAGCGCATTCCGTATGAATTCGTCGGAAAAGATCCTTATCATCACACGCACATGTTCTGTGAAGCAATGGTCAATCATTCCACTAATCTGATTCTGACCGACACGGAATTCTCGGCATTTGACGAAGAGATAAAAGAATGTCTCGAGCTGGCAAAACAGGCGGACCTTGTAGTGATGACAAATTACTATGCCCGAATCGTCAAAGCGGGCAACAATCAGTTACTTGTCAAAAAGCTGAAACAAGCCGGACATACCGTTGTTGTGGTGACCAACTATCCCTACATCGAAGGCACAACAGCGGAAGCCGATGCCGTCGTCTGCAATTTCAGCGCCACTCCCGACTCGATCCGAGTTTCGACGGATTTACTGTTTGGAAAAATCGAACCCTCGGCTTCGACGAAATTGCCCATAAAACTTGGCGTGCAGGAGACTGTTCCTGTTAAGAAGCTGAAGGCACCAAAGAAACATCCTTTGAATTTGTCCTATTGTTAGTAATGTCGAAATGGCGAGCGTTCGGTTATCCATTTTACTCAGAAAAGCCGTTAAACGGCTCAAATGGCCGAAGTGATTTCATTAACACCGCGATTATTCGCGGTGTTAATAAAAATCATTAATCAAAACTTTTGCATGGAATGAAGGTTGGTTCCTGATGCTGGCCAACCCTTGAAATCGTTGAGGAGAGGTGTGATATGCCAAATTCTTCTGGTTTGAGAATAAGTGACGTTTTCACGATTTCTGGACCCCAAATCTCTGAGATTTATGTCAAGAATAGAATGCTGGTTCATTTTCAAGGCATGTCCAAAACCCTGCTGTTTCCCCAGACCATTGCCCTGCAGGGCGCGCCAACCTGTTCGATAGGCATATCTCCCGAGGGATTATACAATCGACTGAATGACGCCGGCCGACTGATCTTATTGAATCAAAATGCGATTCAGCTTGGCTCCGCACCTTTTATCCGCATCCTGGCTGACCAGGACGAGGAGGATGCGCGAGACGAATATTTTATGCTAACGGCCAGAAATCCCGAGGCGGTGGAAGGTCCGGATGATGTGCCGGCCTTGAAAAATTATTATCATCCGGCAGTAACGGAACAGCAGGTCTCCATTTCTATTGCAACGCCGTTATTGGAAATGGCATATCAACTGGGTAAGGTCAACATAACAAGAAGATTGATTTCTCCTTTTTTATCCGGGAATAACCAGGCACTAATGCCCATCGGGGTTGAGGAGTACGAGGTGAAGAATACCACAAATAAAACTCAGAAAATAACCTTGGTCATTCCCCGTCCCTCCTTGGTTAATCTTCAGGAAAAGGAATTGAAGCCAACCGATCAGGACACGGTTTATATCTGCTCGACACCAATAAAAGGTCATGTGCACCAGGATTTCCGCTCGGATGCGATCAGAGGAATAGTCATGGGGAGCAAAGAAAGCGAGGACAGGATGGCCATCGCGGTGCCGGAGATGGAAGGCGTAGCCGTCGATACACAGCCCTATTTTTGCCTGAATCGACTCAAACAGGATTTATTACTGAACGAGGATGGCAGCTTTTACGAAAAGCGAGCACCCATATTGAAGCAGGATTACGGAGCTGCCATCAGTCTTACTTTTACCCTGGCGCCAAAAGCCACCATAAAAATACCATTCGCCATCGTTCTGGATTTTCCGCAACAGCGGTTTATCGATGGAAAAACATTTGAACGTAAATACGTCAAAAGTTTCAAGGACAAAAACGCCAGGGCCGTGGATATGGTGAAAATCGCCCTGGATAATTATCCCAACTGGTTGAATCGGACACTCACCATCCAGAACCGGATATTTGATCTGATACGGCAAAATCCCTCCTACAAGGATGATCAGGTTGGCGCCTTGCGTCTGCTCAGGTTGATTTTAAATGAATTCAGTTTTCCGCTGTCCAATGCCGCAGTCTGGATTGAAGATGAAAATGGCAATGACGTCGCCCGATTCCTGGAATGTTTTGATTATGCCTATATCAATCCCTCGGATGTGGATTGGTATTCCATGGTGTTGTTGTTCCTCTTTCCCCCAATCGAACTGGAAATTTGCCAGCGGTTCATTGACTCGATTCTGGCGGAAGATCTCACAGAGCGGTTCTATCATCACCACGCCTCTTTTGTTGAAGCCAGAAAGCATTTTCAGGATTATCCGGAGGAATACGAAGGCGTGTCACTGACCCAGATCAGAGATGCGGTCAAGGTCAAGGGCAGCGTGGCGCATGATTTGGGCGCTTTGCCGAAAGGCCATGCCCTGCGGAATGTCAGTGATTACGCCTGGTACAATAACAACTATTGGGTGGATCTTTTCCCCAAGCTGGCAACGAGGGTATTGCGCAACGTCAAATTCACCGGTGATACTGACTTGCTCAAAAGGAATTGGGAAACATTGAAATTCGGATTTGAACATTTAAAAACGCTCGATATAGACGGGGATGGCATACCCGAGGGTAATCCTGGTGAAGTGAAAAACACGTTTGATAATTTGACTCTGTTTGGCGTGGATGCTTATGATGCCACCATTTTTATGGCGGGTTGCCATGCCATGATCCGAATGGCCGAGATGATGAACGATGAACCCGCCAAAAAACAATATGAGGAGCATTTCGAAAAAGTCTCACCCATCTTTGAAAAACTATGGAGAGATGGAAAAAACAGCAAAGGCCAAAGATTGCAGTATTATGTCACCTGTTATGATCCCAAAACCGGAGCGACCAATACGGATGTCTGGACAAATCAACTGGATGCCATTTGGGCATTGATTGCGATGGGAGAAGAGTCCTTTATCTCCGATGAAAGAGCTAAAAAAATCCTCAAGACCATTTATGAAAATAACCGCACGCTCATGGGCTGGGCCATGTGCCGAACAGAAGACGGGGGTGCGGTGGAATCGGAACAGGGACAAGATGTCTATACCACCTCCAATTATGTTTTTGCCCAGCTTCTCGATTACTATGGTTTGACTGAAGAAAGTAAAGAAGTATACAAGGCAATGGACAAGGTTATCTTCCAGCATGGAAATTCATTGATATCCCCGGACAACCTCCGGGCTGAATTGGAAAAAGAACACGGAGAACTGACCGAAGGGCCCCATTATATTGTCGCCGCTTATCCCCGGCCAGGCGCCATATTGACACAACTCGTGATACAATATGTTAAAGAGCTTCAAGAGCGAACGGGCACCAAAAGAATAGACTCTCAACAATTGAAGTCTTTTGTAACCAAGTTAATGAAGTAGGCTGTGGAGCAAAATCTGTTAAAGAAGCAAAAGGTTTTTGGAAAATAACTGGCAAAAGACAATCGTATCGGTGTGGACGCAGAAATATCTGGCTGCTATCGACATCAATACAGTAAGAGAGCGTCGAAATGAAAATGGGGTTTTAACCGAAGCAACGAACCTTAACACATTCAGGGAGCAACATGGAAGAGATTACAGGGAAACTCAAATTCAAAGAAAAAATCGGCTACAGCCTGGGGGACACAGCCTCGAATCTGTTTTTTCAAACCTTCATCTTCTTTCTGCTTTATTTTTATACCGACGTGTTCGGCATTCCCGCCGCGTCTGTGGCAACGATATTCTTAATCGGCCGAATTTGGGATGCAGTGAACGATCCGTTGATGGGCATGATTGCGGACCGAACCAACACGAAATTTGGAAAATTTCGCCCGTATCTACTCTACTTTGCTTTGCCTTTCGGCATTTTGGGCTTTATCATGTTCATCACACCCAATTTCAGCACGCAGGGCAAGGTGATCTATGCCTTCGTTACCTACAACCTGATGATGATGATCTATACGGTCATCAATGTGCCCTATTCCGCCCTCATGGGCGTCATCACACCCAATTCACAAGAACGCACGGTCGTTTCCTCTTTCCGATTCGTAGCTGCTTTTGTTGGGCAATTTATCGTCCAATTTGCCGTCCTGAGGTTGGTCACTTTATTCGGAAAAGGCAATGAGACTGCGGGATGGCAATGGGCAATGGCGGTGATGTCAGCATTGGCGGTTATCCTCTGGCTGGTGACGTTCTCCTCGACCAAGGAACGCGTGCAACCTGTCAAGGAACAAAAAAATCCGTTGAAACAGGATTTGGCCGATCTGTTTAAAAATATGCCCTGGATCTTGATCGGTTCGGCAACAGTTTTCCAACTGCTATTCAACGTGATCAAGGGGGGAAGCATCATGTATTATTTCAAGTACTTCGTGCAGGATCAGCAACTGTCGCTGCTGGGGAGAACGTTTAGCTTTTCGTACCAATCCCTCACTTCGACATTCCTGCTTGTGGGTACGGCAATGACCATCCTTGGCGCAGTGGTGACCAACATTTTCAGCAAGAAATTCGGCAAATCCAGATGTTATTATGGCTTTTTGGGTATTGCCGCCGTGGTCACTGCGCTTTTTTATGTCCTGAAACCCCAGGATCTCATTTTGATGTTCGTGCTTCAAATAATTTCATCGTTTGGTGTAGGCCCGGTCTCGGTACTTCAATGGGCGATCTATACGGACACAGCCGATTATTCCGAATGGAAAACCGGCCGCCGCGCCACAGCGCTAATCATGGCTGCCTCCCTGTTTGCTCTGAAACTCGGCATCGCCCTTGCCGGCACCATTCAGGCCTGGATACTGGATTCTTTCGGATTCGTGGCAAATGTCGCCCAGTCCCCTACAGCGATCCAAGGTATCAAATTGCTGATGAGCATTTTCCCTGCCATCGCCGGCTTCATTGCTGTTGCCTTGATGGTATTCTATCCGCTGAACAACAAAATGATGGCCCAGATTGAAAAAGATTTGATCGCAAGAAGAAAGGAGGGCAAGAATTAAGCAAAAATCATAACGCAATAATTCGACCGGGGTGAAAGAAGCAGGACAGGTTCACTGGCGGATGCGACAACACTTCCTTATCGTATTACTCTTAAAGAGCCATCATGGCCGCGAAGGTTTTAGGACACAGACTGCGTCCGAGGATTTTCGCAGATCAGCGCTGATCAAAAACTGCGGGTATCAGATTTATCTTCGTCCCCCAAAATTGGTTACGGCTTGACCATGCCATGCTTTTTAGTACCTGAATTTTTCACGCCGGTTGTCCATTCAACAAGAGTGAGGGCGTACTACCCCTAGCGGAGTTAAAAACAAAGCCAGCCGTGCCAAAAAAAATTTTTTGCCCCACCCAATGGGTGGCTCCATATAGCGATCAAATCTGCGTCAATTGCAGTTTTGTAAATTATCGGGGTCAACTTTATCCCTCATAACAATGGTTGAGGAAAGATCATGGCATCGGTGGATACGCTCCAACGTATCGGCCAACTTTCTGCGAGGGGCCAAGTAGTTTGCTGATCCCTGCCGGCAGCTGCATTCCTGCTTTCGCTCCTGGGAAGTCCGGTGATAATTGGTAATTGCCCAACTCCATTCCTTTGAATAACGGACCATCATAATTGGCATAATAGCGGCAGTTGGCCGCGAATTCCGGATAGAGCCTTCGCAGATTCTCGAATGACTCAAATCCCACTTGACAGTTTTCGTTTGCAGCCGGGCTCCACAGAATCAAGGGATAAGAGGTTTTGTCTGCGCCGCGCACGTAAACATTATAGTCGAGTTGCTTCAGTTGTGGTTTATTCAACCGTTCACACAAGGATGCCGGCTGCCAAACGAAGAGCAGAGGTCGGTTGAAATTTTCATCGCCCACGAGCAGATTATTGACGAACACCTGGCCCTCGCGCTGGTCCACATCCGGTCCGGTGCTGGGATGCCAGCCAAAGTGATCACCTGCCGCGCTGCGCGCATTGCGGCCGATGCACGCCATGCTGTTGATAAAGGTGTTTTGGTAAATTTGCACATTCGAGGCATTGAGCACCATGAGGCCGTGATCGCAATTAACAAAAACATTTCCCGCGCAGATGGCGCCTTTGGAGATTTCAAAAAAGAAGCCGTTGTCGCTCGGCCAAAGTTGATCCGTGTTGATGGTTTTGCCGATGCGGCCAACGCCTTCAATCCAGTTGTTCGTGAACACGCCATCGACATTGCCGACGTCGTACCAGATGCCGTTGGAATTGGGCTGGTCGATCACCAGATTGTCGTTGCACGTCACCCGATAACTTTGGTTGAAAATCTTCACGGCCGCCGGATAGTATCCGGTGATGTTCTCGATGTTGTTGCGCATGAAAATATTCTTTTCCAACAGCACGTCGTTGGAGGCAATGATGTAAATGCCTTCGGTGCTGGTGTCGCTCACCTTGCAATGCCGGATCGTCATGCGATCGCCGCGGAGATAGCCGGCGACCCGCGAGCAGTAAGAAATGGTACAATGCTCCAACGTCGTGCCTACGACTTCCTTGCCGTGCTTGGACTCCTCGGATATGCCCTCGGGTTCCGTTCCTTCAATTTCAAGGGCACGATAGGCATATTGCGTGAAAGTGATGCCGCGAATGGTGTAGCCTTTACGGTCGGAAGTTTTGCCATGAACTTCCTTTGTCGTTCTGAGAAGCGCCACATCAAAAGCGGTGATTTCCACCAATCGATCTGCCGGATCGACGCCAATGTAAACCAGCCCCGTTTCGTAGTCGATATAAAAAGAATTCTCATTCACTTCGCCTTCCCAGCCGGCAGACTGGAGGAACCTGCCGTCCACGAACACCATGTCGTTATTGAAACGATGCAACGGTGTTTTCTTCCCTTCGCGGTGTCGCCGCCACCAGTCCGCGGGTTTGGAGGGAAATAGACGAGACCATTTGGTGGTCCATAATCCGTTTCCGAGATTCTCCCACTTTGTGGCGACTTCAGTTCCTTTTAGCACCGGTTGCTCATCGGCATAGGGTTGTATCGTAATTCCCTGGTTCAATATCAAATTGCCGGTGCGATAGGTGCCGCCGCGCATGATGATTGCATCACCGGTGCGCACGCGCGCGATGGCAGCTTCGATGGTTGTTGGCTTGCTCAGTGATTCGCCGGATTGTTCAGCTTGTCCGTCAGGCGCGACGTAATAGATTTTTCCTGCTCCTGTCGGCAGCTTGTACGTTTGCCGGATCGGGCCGTAGGGACCTCCGGATGGTTGCGCCGCAACGGTTGAAAATAAACAGAAAAGAAAACAGCCGATGTAAAATCGCATATATTCTCTCTTTCTCGTGGGACGTGGGGCGAAGTCCGGCTTGCGCTCGACTCCCGGCGCAAGTCGGACTTCACTCATTTCAGTTCGACACAAATGTCGTTATGCTCGATGCCTCTAAATTATACATGAAGCAATTGCCGACTACACGGACATCATCGCCTCGAACAACATTCTTGCTAACGGAAGTCGTGTAAGTGGAAAAATTATTTACTGCACCATGCTGTATTCTAAAAGCCACGTTCAAAGGGGTAGAACCTGTGTTTAGAGCAACAAGAACAACTTTAGATGATGAACTGTCTTTGTATGCAGTGACAAAAACATTGCCTGTCGCCGGCCAACTCTGTGAGTCGACGCGGTAATATCCCGGACGAACAAAACGCGAGTATTGCGACATCACGTAACCCTTTTTTGTAGCTTCACCTTTTGTGCCGCAGTTTCTCTCGCCATCGCTTATTGGCCCATAGAATCTGACAATATACCACCAAACATAAGCACTCATGCCGGCTTGCATGACATCGTTGATTTCTTTGGCAACGGGCAAGCACCACGACCAATCGTTGGCTTGACTAGTCTCACCGGATAAATGCTCGGTCATCCAAACTTCTTTTCCTTTTTCTTCCGCCAAAGGATAGCGCGCCAACCCGCCGCCGTAGATATGCCCGGCAACAATGGCTAAATTTGCGCAAGCAACGGGATCATTAAGAATCGGGTCAGACATTGCCCGCCGGAACTGAAATGACTCCGGCGCCATCACTCTGGTTCCAATGGCTGAGGCATTTTCCTTCATAAATTTTAACATCTGATTCGGATTCCAGTCGCATGATTCATAGGTGACATTAACATCCGGTTCATTTTGAACGGAAATGGCATAAATAGGTACGCCGTTATTCGCCATAAACTCTGCGAAAGAATTCAAATGGGCGGCATAGTCATCATAAGCATCTTCTCTAAGTTCACCGTCAACCAAGTTGTTATTGGTCTTCAGAGATGCAGGAGGAGACCAGGGCGAGGCAATAATAAGTGCACCCATGTCATGAGCTTTTTTAGCAGTTGGTACGTTTATGCCCCATTGATTACGATCAGGTTGAATCCGCAGTCTTAGAATCGTCAAGCCGAGCTGTCCCTCTCCGGTACCGAAAGCGGTCGCAATTTCAGAATCTGTCATATCCGGCCGCCATTGGAGTATGTTGGCGGCTCCGAAGCCCCGGATAATCTGATGAACACTATCTAAATTGACCACAGTAGTCGCGATGGAATTTACGCTGAAATTGATTGTTGTATCATTCCGTACCGGAACGTTATCAACTTGTTGAGAAATTATTATTGGGAAAATATTGCCTGTATTTTCGATTCGAACCGAATAAGTCCCGCCTTGGATATGCTGCCCTTCAGCCTTATTCACTTTCGGTAGGGGTGAAAAAAACGTTGGCGAAAGCGATGCCGAGCCTCCACCGCCTGAATCAAAAATCATTTTTCCCACCCGAGATTCATCTCCGGCCTGAAGCTTGTAAAAGTAAATGCCGCTGGCGACTCTTTTGCCAAAGTTATCTCGGCCATCCCAGAGCATGTTATGTGAACCGGCCGCTTGGCTGCCAACAAAAAATTTTCTGACTTCTCTTCCGAGTATGTCATATATTGTCACTCGAACAGTGGAGTTCCTTTTGAGCTGATATGGGATGACTGTTGAGGAAGAAAACGGATTGGGATAGCTCTGCCCCAACGCAAATTTATCCGGAAGATCATTTATATTGAATTCTACCGAGGTTGTCAGGCCGATCCGATAAAAGCCGGTGGCATCGGTCAAGGTCGAAAATTTTATTGTAGTGTCAGCGTTGTCGATAAAGGTCACAGCGGCATTTTGCACCGCAAACCTGGAGGCCGTAACTTTTCCTTGCACAGATAATGTCTGGGCATTTGATGGTGAAAAGAACACAAGCGGGATCAAACAAAGGGAAAGAAAAATAAATTGAAGCTTTTTGCTTCCATATTGGTTGAGTTGTCTTTTCATCATGCACTCTCTCTTTTGAAACGGAGTGAGTCTGTCCGATTCTGATCGAAGGCGAATTTATCTGGGATGTATGAATTTAGCCAACTGAAGAAGATGTCATTCTGGAAGAATCTTTTTTGGTACTAGCAAGTATTTCTTTAAAAAGTAAAAAGAAAGATTCCCTACGGGCGTAGCCTACGGAATGACAGCCTTAGTTAAAGTAAAGTTCAGATGGCTAAATTCATACTCTGGGATGATGGATCAGATCATGTTCGAGATCCCTTTCCGGCTTTTCCAATTCTTCAGGGATGGGCAACCGTGAAAAGATTTGGAAATAAGATTACTGCAATAAGATCATTTTTTTTGATTGAATGAATTCTCCGGATTGAATTCGGTACAGATAGACTCCGCTCGGCAAGTTACCCAAATCCAATTCAATTTTATGAAAGCCTGCAGGCAACTTGTCATTTACCAGTGTCATGATTTCTTTGCCAAGAAGATCGTGAATAGTTATTTTTGTTGGTGTCGCTTTTGGCAAAGCAAATCTTATTGCTGTGGCAGGGTTGAATGGGCTACGCCCGAAGGGATTGGGGTAGTTCTGACTCATTGAATACTCCGTTGGTATTTCTCCCGATTCTTCTTCTTGAATACCTGTCACAAATATAGAAGCCTCATTGCTATAGCCTGATTCCGCAGAATCTTTATAGGCTTTTATTCTGTAGACATAGGTTTGACCTTGCTGGACATTCTTGTCAACATATTTATCCCCGCTCCCTTTTAAAGTATCGATTACTGCAAAAGATGTCTCCGCACTCAACTTACGTTCAATGACATATCCGTCTTCAACGTTCGAGTTGTCTCTCCAGGTCAGAGTGATTTCGTTCAATCCAGTTCTTTGTAATTTGAGACCTGTCGGCTTTAGAATTATGGTAAAATTCCACACGTCGCTCCAGGGACCAAGACCCCCGATATTCCCTGCTGCAACTCTCCAGTAATACTTTTGCCCTTCGACAGTCCCCCTTAAATCTGTAACTGTATCCGATGTTGTAGCTGACAATAATACCCTTGCAAAGCCCGGCTCATCTGATACCTGGATTGAATATTCAGTAGCGTTCACAACCCTTCTCCACTTGAAATTAACAAGGTTTGCACCGCCTGCATACGGTGTGGCAGAAACTAATTGCGTCTTACCTGGTAAAGTTATGAATGTGGCAAAGCTTCTCAGCTCACTCCAAGGCCCCAAAGAACCTTCGCTGTTTCTTACCTGGACACGCCAATAGTATTTTTTGGCATAGGACAAGCCGGTGACTGTTCTTGTCGTTTCGGACAATGAATCATTTACAACAGTAGCTTTAAATGTCGGGCTTGTGGATAATTGAAAATAATACTTTGCAGCACTGGCCACCGGCTTCCATTCAAAGGTCACAACGGTATCCAGTTGTGTTTGATTAGCGGCAGGATGGATCAAAGATGCCCTTTCTAAGAAAGATGAACCGTTTGAAAGTGCCGGTGTCGTCCATGTAATCCAGCGGGTAAGGTCGGTATTATACGGACTGGTCGAGATGTCCGTATTCACACTGGTGTTTCCAAGAAGAAATTTTTCCACAAAGGCTTCGATTTCCGGTATCTGGCTGCTTGGAACCGCGCAGTGCGCATGCCCACTGATTATGCTAAAACCGAATCTGTCGGGCACTCCAAGCGCTTTCCAGACCTCCTTCGCGGCTTTGCTGCCCACGTGGCCTGACTCATCTGCCAGCCATTCATAATCAGGGTTTCCAGTCACTAACAGGGCGCGGGGCGCCACCATGGCCATCAACTCATGATGATCATAAGGTAGTTTCGGAACCGCGTTGGCAAATTGGAACAAGTCTTCAATAAACCAGGCATGACTGGTTCTACCCAGAGTCTCCACATTCCCCAGGGTCTCCGAAACACGCCAGGTCGTGTAGCCTCCTCCACCCGATTCCTGGGCAATTGTCAAAGCGATGCGCTCGTCAAAGGCCCCGGCAAAGAGCGCCATTTTACCGGCAAAGGAGCAGCCGGTTACCGCCAGGTGCTTTAGATCTATTTTGAGATCCGACGCAACCAACTCCAAGCCATCGATTAAACGACTGATTCCCCAAGACCATGCGCTGTAGGCGCCTATGTATGTAAGCTCAGGATAAAGCTTGTTGATCGGTTCACTGCCCCGGTTCTGCGTGTGGGCCATTACCTGTGAAAAGTTGAATGGAATTTGTGCAATACCGCGACTGGTAAAGATGTTCGCTGGGAGACTCCCGGTGCCAAATCCTATTCCGATCACTGCCGGGAATGGGCCCGCACCCGAGGGAAGGGTAACTCTCGAAGTCAGGGTGAGTGTATTGCCCTTAACAGTGATATTCACTTTGAGTGTGTCATTAGCATAGCTGGCTGTTATGCTGTCCGGATGACCGGGCTTTTCCCCAATCTCGTAATGTTCGATCTCTGCTTTAATCTCTGCACGCCGGTACCGCCAGTCCGAAAGGTTTGCAATGCGACTTCTGCCATCAGACCACTCAAATGGATCGGGTAATGACGTGATGGTTGGGAGATCACCGATTGAAAGCATATAAGGCGCCGGCCAGTCCGCGCCGGTGTTCTCAACTTCATAGACCAGGGGCATTTCCTGAGCGAACGAATCTACGAACAAACATGTGCTCAATAGAAGTGCGAAGAGGATCACTTGCGTTCTCATTTTGATGCTCCTTTCAGGTTAAGCTTTCGGATTGATCTTTAGTCAAACACATTGTTACGGTAATACCTATAATGAGTTCCTTTTTGCATTCCTAATCACCACTCGAGCTGTCTTCAAGCCCGGTGATTTTGCTGTAACTGTTATCGAACCTGTCTCCCCGCGCTTTGAGCGAATGATCACCAAAGCCAAACCATTGAATGCCTCGCGCTCGTGTGAGGGAAACGGCACGAAGTTCGTCGGGTCACCGTTGTCTGTCGCGACAATTTCACCTGGACCCTCTATCTCGAACTTTATTAGGTTGTTTGCGTGTGGCACCGTCAGTCCGGCCTTATCGGTTACACGTACCGTGATGAAAGCCAAATCCTTTCCGTCGGCACGAATCTCATTGCGATCTGCCGAGGCCTCCAACCTTGCCGGTTCGCCCGTAGTTCTAACAACATTCTCAGCCCACTTTTTTCCATTCTTGTATGCCACCACCTTCAATTCGCCCGGCTCGTATCTTACCTCGTCCCAGCGCAAGCGGTATTCATACTGCCCTTTTTTCTTGCGGCCGAGAGACTTGCCGTTGAGGAACAGCTCGGCCTCGTCGCCCGAAGTAAAAACGTGTACCGGCGTAACCTCGCCGACACGCTCCGGCCAGTTCCAGTGCGGCAGGAGGTGCGCCATCGGCAATTCCGGACGCCAGTGCGATTGGTAAAGATAAAAGCGATCCTTCTTGAAGCCGGCCAAATCGATGATGCCGCAATATGAGCTGCGGGACTCATAATATGGCGTCGGCTCGCCGAGGTGATCCCATCCGGTCCAGACAAACTCGCCGGCGACGAATGGGTGCCGCGCAATGGATCCGAATACCTTGTCGGCAGATGAGCCAAAGTCGACAGCATGCAATTCGTAGGAAGTCACATGCCGAATCTTCGAGTCGCCGCCCCTGCCATCCCGCACAATATCACTGTTCTTTTGCACGACAGGGAAAAGATAGATTCCCCGGCTGCTCAACGCTGATGCAGTTTCGCTGCTGAGAATAACTTTGTCAGGGAACTTTACATGGTTCGCCTCGTATTGCGGCGCAGTACGAATGCGGTTCGTTCCTTCGAATTCCGGCGCTTGGCGGATGCCTTCGCCTTGATAGTTCAAGCTGATGACATCCAGAACAGCCGGCAAAGGCATATCGGGCTTGGCCCAATTCATCGCGCAGGTGATGGGGCGAGTGGGATCCTCCTCCTTCACAATGTCATACAGCCGCTTCGCCAGCGCTGCGCCTGCTTCAGCGGTATACTGCTCACCCACCTCATTGCCAATGCTCCACATCATCACAGAGGGACAATTCCGGTCTCGGCGAACAAGGGCGCGCAGGTCTTGTTCATGCCACTCCGGAAAGATCAAGTGAAAGTCAAGGGGCGTCTTGTTCCGTTCCCACACATCGAAGGCCTCGTCCATCACCAGAAAACCCATGCGGTCCGTCAATTCGAGAAGCTCGGGAGCAGGCGGGTTATGTGCCGTGCGGATCGCATTGCAGCCCATCTCACGGAGAATCTCGAGCTGGCGCTCGGCAGCGCGAGTGTTGAACGCCGCACCCAGGGCGCCGAGGTCGTGATGCTGGTTGACGCCTTTGATCTTGATGAGTTCGCCATTGACGTAGATGCCTGCGTTCGGATCGAAACGCAATGAGCGGATGCCAAAGCGGGTCTCGTATTGATCGATCGGTTTGTCATTCAGTAATAGTGTAGTCACCGCTACGTAACGGTTGGGAGTTTGCGTTGGCGGTGGTCCCCACAGTCTGGGATTCTTGAGTGTAACAGAGCCTTTGACCTTAGCGCTCTTTCCTGCCGCCACGGTTGTTTTTAGGGGATTGAAAGTCGCAACCGCATCGCCGGTTTTGTTACCCTCTGCATTCAAAGCGAAGATTTGAGTAATTACTGTAACTGTAGCGTCATCCTTCGAATCGTTGTCGATAGTGACTTCGAGATTGATCGTGGCGGAGGCTTTGGAAACGTCGTGCGTCGTCACAAAAGTTCCCCACTGACCGACATGAACGGGATTGGTTTTGGTCAACCAGACATTGCGGTAGATTCCGCCGCCGGGATACCAGCGCGACGAATGGTTGGGATTGTCCAAACGGATCGCCAGTTGGTTTTCACCACCCGGCACGATGTATGGCGTAAGCTCCAGGCGCCATGAGGCGTAACCATAGGGCCAACCGCCTACCAGGTTTCCGTTCAACCAAACCATAGCGTAAGACATCGCACCGTCCACGTCGAGAAAGATGGACTTGCCGGCGTCGGACTTCGGAATCTCGAGTTTCTTGCGATACCACGCCACGCCGGGACTGGGCAAGCGCCCCATGCCGCCGCCTACTTCGGCATCTGGCCCACTAAGAAAAGGTCCTTTGATCGCCCAGTCGTGCAGCAGATTCACGCGCTCCCAGGAGCTGTCATCGAAATCGCTCCGGACAAAAAGGAAATCGCTACCGGGATTACCTTCGGGACGGACATAGCGCCTGGCAGGGTCTTTGATGAAATCATTGCCGGCCGGCATTATCCACGGCTTGAGCACCAATTGGGTCGCCTCAACATTCTCTGCCTCCGTTGGTTTGGCATCGGCAGGTCTGTCATCCTTATGATCTTTGACTTCCGGACGCACATCGTAGATTAGTGAGTCTGCATCAGCCATCGAATCATATTTAAAAAAGCGCCAGCCTTCGTTGATGGAAATGCGCTGCCGAAGGACATTGTCGGCACCGGTCGCCGCGGTTTGCGCAAGGGCCAGTGTGGACGCCAGCAGAATTATTAACATGAGCACTTTTGAATAGAATTTTTTTGTCTCTTAGACCTCTCCATTAGAGTAGGAACAGTTTAGCTTGGCACTCATTTCAACAACAGGAGTTTCTTTATGACCACAAAATTCCCAGCCTTCAGTTGGTATAAATAAACGCCGCTTGCAAGTCCTTTGCCGTCAAACATCACTTCGTAATTCCCCGCTTGGCGAACACCTTCAAACAGCGTCGCGACTTCCTGCCCAAAAAGATTATACACTTTCAGCGATATGTGGTCGCTCTGCGGAACAGAATAACTGATCCGCGTGATTGGATTGAACGGCGAACGCCCGTAGGGATTCGGGTAATTCTGGCCAAGCGTGAACTGCACCGGAACCGTGACATTGGATTGCTCGCTCACTCCAACTGTTCCTGGGTCCTTGCCGGTCTCGATCCACATCGAAATTCTTTCATTCTCCGCATCTTCCTGTGCTTTCCATCGGCCGTATTCACTCGGGAGCCAATGGTACAAATCTCCCAATGGAAAGCCGCCCATTCCGGCAGTCAGCAACGTGGAGTTTGTGTACGCCAGGTTTTCCTGCATCGGCCAAATGCGTTGAACCGACAACTCAGGTTTGTAAGCCCATGCCGAATCAGAGCAAGACCACCACTTGAAATACAAAAATGTTTTGAGGGCTTCCAGGTTTGTTGGAGGAAGAATAAAACCGGGATCGGTCGAGTCATAGAGACTCGCCTTATTCATATATGGGAAGCCACCTGATTCGAAGAATCTGAGCGTTCCGGGACTCAGCATTGGTTGCGGCAGCGGCACATATTCAAACTGCCCGCTTTGCCGCGACGAGACACTGGCGGGATTGTCATGCATCCAGTCACTCAGCCATTTCTCGATGAAGTAGCTGTTGTTTGCAAACAGGATGCGGCGATCTTGATCGGTGAAAGGAACTTCAAATCCGAAAGTTACCACGCTGTCAATCCGAATAGTGCCGCCGTTGGGCTCATCATCTCCGGCCAGGATCGGTTGGTGGCCGTACATAAATGTGTTCACAAAAATCGAATTCGTGACGGACATCCTGTACCACCACCCGGATTCCAGGGTGAACATCACGATGTTCAGGAATGTGCAATGGTTGAAACGAACATTGTCGGCGTATTCACCGCCTTCCTGCATATAAACGTAACCCATATTGGCAAAGGTGCAATTCTCAAAGAGCAGGCTGTCGATGTGCCAGCCTTTGCTATCAAAAGGAAAAGAAACGGCTCTTCCATAGTATCGCAAGTGTGGGTCGGTGCAGTTCTTGAAATAGCAATTTCTGAATGTGCCTTTGAAATGCTTCGCCGTCACGCCCACCGCGCCGCTGGCATTGGCAGGAACGCCGGAATAGTCGAAAATGACGCCGTCAAATTCTGCGAGTTCTCCTTTGCCGCTCGCAGTCGCAAGAGAATCATCCTGTATTTGAATGTTGGCACCGATTTGCTGTCCCTTGGTATTCGCGTAGAGCAGCCAAACATTCTTCAATGTGATGTCGCCATGGCAGTCGAACATATTCGTGTACTTGAAATAGTAACTGTCGCGCCACATGTTGCTGCTGGATGACCACACGATCTGCGGTGGAGCCGTCTCCTGTGTTTGCCCGGGTTCCGGCGCAATGATGGTCAAGTGCTCTCCTGCAGGAACGTTTATTGTGCCGGTAAGAATGTAATAGCCATAGGGCTCCAATTTGAAAACCGTGTTGGACAGAGTTCCCGCGGTGATGGCCGCCTGCACGGCTTTGTTAAGATTCCCTTCGCCAGGAGGGAGATCACTGGGAACATTCAAGGTATCTTTTTGGGCAATCACCGGCATCGCAAAGATCATTGCAAGAGCCACGAAAACAAACAGCCCTGCAAGAACTGACAAACCTCGGCGGTTTTGAAGAGTCTTTGTCATGCAATTGCTGGTTACTTCTGTTTCTTATTTTTCCCAAATGGCGGTGTCATTTGACCAGTACCAGTCTCTTGGTCTCCATGAAATTGTTTGCTTTCAACTGGTATAAGTAAACGCCGCTCGCCAGGTCTCTGCCGTCAAATGTCGCAGTGTAATTTCCTGCAGGTTGGACACCTTCGAATAGCGTCGCGACTTCATCTCCAAGAAGGTTGTAAACTTTCAGCGAGAGGTAGGCATCCTGCGGAACCGAGTAATTGATCTGAGTGGTCGGGTTAAATGGATTCGGATAGTTTTGGCTCAGTGCAAATACTTTTGGAGTATTACCATTAACCTCGTTGACGGCTGTGGTAATCTTTACTAAACCATCAAGCGCAGACTTCAAACTAACCTTGGCATTATGCAAAGCCTCGGCAGCCGATACCGAAGCCGAATAATTCTGCGCCATTGCGCTTTTTGCCGAAGCCAAAGCTGCTGCAAAATTCGCCCATGATTCGGCCGTGTACTCGCGCTCTTGCAGAGTATTCCCATGAGCAATAAGCGAGTCCAAAGCGTTATAATTGATCCCTACATTTACCACGGCATAAAACGCCGGCTTGCACTGGTTGCGATTGTCCCAGAGCGAAGCATTGGCGACGAAGGCGTATTGATCATTCAAACCGTCTTTGGAGACGCTGACAATTTTTCCACGTCCCGACCTATAGCTCCGCTCGACGAAGCATTTGAAGAGCATGGCGTATTGATTCGCCTGTGTCGTCAAAATGGCGGGAGTCGGCGTGCCGCTGCCGGGGTTCACATCCAATTCGGTTACGGCCATCTCGGTGCAGATCGGGTAAAACTTATTGTATGAAGCGATCCACTGCGCCGCGGTGGGAGTGGTCAGTGCATCGTGATCCTGCATGCCAATGCCGTCCAAATATCCGGCGTGAAAAATCGGCGTGCAGATTCTCACAATCCCATCTGCTTTGCTGGGATTGTGGGTGTTGTAATCGTTGTAATAAAGTTTGATCTGGGTTTCGCCGTAATGAACCGTCCACTTGCGGGTGAACTCGAAGGCCTTCATCAAATAACTATTGTCTCCAAAGGTCACGTACCATTCACTCTCGGTGGTTCGGTCGGCGCCGCTCTCGTTGACGGCTTCATTCACGACATCCATGGCCGTAAGTAATCCCGGCCAGTCTTTGTGAATCAGCCTGATGACTTCTTTGATGTAGTTGTCCATTCGCGCGGTCATCTTCTCTTTGGTCAAACGTTGGCCGGTGCTCGAATAGCCCGAGCGGAAAAAAGCCGTGCCGGGAGTCTGACTGTGCCAAACCAATGTATGCCCGCGAAATGTAAATCCTTGTCGCTTGGCCCAATTGAGCTGAGCGATCATGTCACCGTTGAACCTTACCACCGGATGTGTATCGACGGAATCTTTATCAGCGGCAGAAGCGGCATTGTATGCCGCGGCGCTGGCACTGATGTCGACAGTGTATTGCGGCTTCATGTTGTTGCCGGGAGACATGCTGTTCATGTGAAATTTTATCAAGTGCCCGCCATTCGGGGCAATGACGGCCGACTGCCCCGGCACCGGTGGGTCGTCCGGAAAGCCGACATGGCGGTAGGACAAGAGACAGCCGATATAAAAATCATTTTTATAAACATTTTTAAGCGCCGGAACATTGGTCTGGATCGTATCGATTTGGGCATATACATGGGTCGAAAAGATTATCACGAGAGCAATAAAAATAATCCAGGTCTTATTACTCTTTTCGTGATTTATTCGATTCTTTTTCATAATGAATCTCAGTTAAAGAGATGTTTCATTGCCATATCATGAAAAAAGCAGCCGTCCATGAACTGCGGACCGGCTGCTTTTCTCTAAATCATGAATCTGATCAAAGGATTCGAGAAACGGCAGGATTACTTCAATAGCATTAATTTCTTAACGCTAACAAAATTTCCTGCCTTCAGCTTGTAGCAGTAAATTCCTGAGACCAGATTGGCTGCGTCAAAATCAACCTTGTAAAAACCAGCATTGAAATTGCCTCTTGCCAACTCAGCAACAACCCGACCCGAAAGGTCATAGACTACTAGACTAACTTCGCTTTTTCGAGGCAAAGCGAATTCAATCGTCGTGGTGGGATTGAACGGATTCGGGTAATTTTGGGTTAATGCATATTCTGTGGGCACGATGTCAACTTTAGGCGCTTCAACAGAAATCACCCATGGTGGAAGTTCAATGGGAGCTCCCAAGTCAATTTTGACATCGGTCAATTTCATCGCTGTTGTTGACGCATTGGTGTTCAATGCAAAAGCAATGCAATTGAATTTGTCCGTTACCAGTGGAACGTGATTATCAACTGCTATCCCGGCAAAGGCGTAGCTGTTGTCCTTTTTGATCAGCTTAAATCTGACTTCATTAACTCCAGGTCCTTTGGATAGAACTGAGATAGCAAAATCGTAAACACCCGCGCTGCCTACTGCCTTGTCAGGTTTCGGAAGATTGCTGCCGAGTACGTAATCATTCGGACCATTGGTACTAAGCCAGGGTCTGTCAACAATGGCTCCAAAAGTTCCGGTTTTGCCGATTCCCTGCCAATTCACTGGGCCGGCGTCACCGCTCATCGGTAAGAACAGATAGCCGTAGTGATGGTTTTCGGTTCCTGACCAGCGGGTGGAATCTACTGGTGTGGTGATGACAGTTCCGGCGCTGTCGCTATAGAATACACCAAAGCGCAGACTGCTCCAGGCTTCGAAACCGCCACCGACAAATTCCATTTGACCGGTAATGACCAGAGCTTTGTCGCCTGTTGGTTTAATTGGTTCAAAAAAACCACCTCGGATTGCTGACCAGGAGGTTGGAGGAGCATTACCCGAAATGGTAACATTGCCAGCAAAATCGCCCGGAGTGAACTTCCAGCCACCGATTCTTCCGCCAATAAAGCCCCATGTTTCCACATAATAAGCTTCCCACGGAGCTTCCGGAATGTCAATGGGTTTACCAAGGTCAACTTTAACGGCGTATAAATTGACCCGTGTGGCTTTGGTATCATTATTAAAACCAAAACAAATGCCATTGAATTTCGTGCTGACCTCAGCCGTGTCAATGGCAATGCCGCCAAACCAGTACTTTTTGTCCTTTTCAACCAAGTACCAGCGAATTTCGTTGCTTCCATCCCCTAACGGCCGAACTGAAATCGCCCAGTTATACAACCCAGCCACCATTTCGGCATTGCGAGGAGCTTGGTTTACGGTGATGAGCGGAGCATTACCCTGATAAGTACTATTCCAACCCAAAACGCCCGGCACCGTCCAGACCGTGCCGACACCCAGCGGACCATTTGCAAGCGTTCCGGTGCCGGTTCGCGGCGTGAACTCATAACCGTAATGGCCTTTTTCGGTTTTGCCAGTTGTCATCCACTTCGCAGAGTCTGTATACTGATAATTCAGAGCGATACTATCCTGATAGGTCAATGCATAACGCAGATGGGTATAAGCACTGCCGCCACCGCCACCGACCAATTCAAGCTGTCCACTAACGATAATTGCTTTATCTTTGGTTGCTTGAACAGCATCACCAAAACCTCCGCGAATGGTTGCCCACGCTGTTGGCGGTGCGCCTGATCCGATGCTGGCATCACCATCGAGGTAGGTGGCATCATTCAGGATCGGCCAGGCGGTACCACGATTGGTCTTACCCCATTGGTTAACATAGAAGGCTTGCCACGGAGCTTCCGGAATGTCAATGGGTTTACCGAGGTCAACTTTGACGGCGTATAAATTGACCCGTGTGGCTTTGGTATCATTATTAAAACCAAAACAAATGCCATTGAATTTCGTGCTGACTTCAGCCGTGTCAATGGCAATGCCGCCAAACCAGTATTTATTGTCCTTTTCAACCAAGTACCAGCGAATTTCGTTGCTTCCATCCCCTAACGGCCGAACTGAAATCGCCCAGTTATACAACCCAGCCACCATTTCGGCATTGCGAGGCGCTTGGTATACGGTGATGAGCGGAGCATTACCCTGATAAGTGCTATTCCAACCCAAAACGCCCGGCACCGTCCAGACCGTGCCGACACCCAGTGTACCATTTGCAAGCGTTCCGGTGCCGGTTCTCGGCGTGAACTCATAGCCGTAATGGCCTTTTTCGGTTTTGCCAGTTGTCATCCACCTGGCAGAGTCTGTATACTGATAATTCAGAGCGATACTATCCTGATAAGTCAACGCATAACGCAGATGGGTATAAGCACTGCCGCCACCGCCACCCACCAATTCAAGCTGTCCACTAACGATAATTGCTTTATCTTTGGTTGCTTGAACAGCATCACCAAAACCTCCGCGAATGGTTGCCCAGGCTGTTGGCGGTGCGCCTGATCCGATGCTGGCATCACCATCGAGGTAGGTGGCATCATTCAGGATCGGCCAGGCGGTACCACGATTGGTCTTACCCCATTGGTTAACATAGAAGGCTTGCCACGGAGCTTCCGGAATGTCAATGGGTTTACCGAGGTCAACTTTGACGGCGTATAAATTGACCCGAGTGGCTTTGGTATCATTATTAAAACCAAAACAAATGCCATTGAATTTCGTGCTGACTTCAGCCGTGTCAATGGCAATGCCGCCAAACCAGTATTTATTGTCCTTTTCAACCAAGTACCAGCGAATTTCGTTGCTTCCATCCCCTAACGGCCGAACTGAAATCGCCCAGTTATACAACCCAGCCACCATTTCGGCATTGCGAGGCGCTTGGTATACGGTGATGAGCGGAGCATTACCGCTATAAGTGCTATTCCAACCCAAAACGCCCGGCACCGTCCAGACCGTGCCGACACCCAGCGTACCATTTGCAAGCGTTCCGGTGCCGGTTCGCGGCGTGAACTCATAGCCGTAATGGCCTTTCTCGGTTGTACCAGTTGTGATCCACCTGGCAGAGTCTGTATACTGATAATTCAGAGCGATACTATCCTGATAGGTCAATGCATAACGCAGATGGGTATAAGCACTGCCGCCACCGCCACCAACCAATTCAAGTTGTCCACTAACGATAATTGCTTTATCTTTAGTTGCTTGAACAGCATCACCAAAACCTCCGCGAATGGTTGCCCAGGCGGTTGGCGGTGCGCCTGATCCGATGCTGGCATCACCATCGAGGTAGGTGGCATCATTCAGGATCGGCCAGGCGGTACCACGGTTGGTCTTACCCCATTGGTTAACATAGAAGGCTTGCCACGGAGCTTCCGGAATGTCAATGGGTTTACCAAGGTCAACTTTGACGGCGTATAAATTGACCCGTGTGGCTTTGGTATCATTATTAAAACCAAAACAAATGCCATTGAATTTCGTGCTGACTTCAGCCGTATCAATGGCAATGCCGCCAAACCAGTATTTATTGTCCTTTTCAACCAAGTACCAGCGAATTTCGTTGCTTCCATCTCCTAACGGCCGAACTGAAATCGCCCAGTTATATATCCCAGCCACCATTTCGGCATTGCGAGGCGCTTGGTATACGGTGATGAGCGGAGCATTACCGCTATAAGTGCTATTCCAACCCAAAACGCCCGGCACCGTCCAGACCGTGCCGACACCCAGCGTACCATTTGCAAGCGTTCCGGTGCCGGTTCGCGGCGTGAACTCATAGCCGTAATGGCCTTTCTCGGTTGTACCAGTTGTGATCCACCTGGCAGAGTCTGTATACTGATAATTCAGAGCGATACTGTCCTGATAGGTCAATGCATAACGCAGATGGGTATAAGCACTGCCGCCACCGCCACCAACCAATTCAAGCTGCCCGCTAACAACAACCGCTTGATCGGTGGTTGCTTGATAAGTTTGGTCAAAGCCACCACGAATGGTTGCCCAAGCGGTTGGCGGTGCGCCTGATCCGATACCGGCATCACCAGCGGGCGTTGTTGAAGTATTCAGGATCGGCCAGGCGGTACCACGATTGGTCTTGCCCCATTGATCAACCAAAGCTGGTCCTGCTTTACGGCTGATTGTTATATCATCCACATACCAGGCCGGAGTTGCTGATTCATTACCTGTTTTGAGCAACAGTTGAAATCCAAGCCTCTGAATTGGCGTTGCAACTGCAGGAAATGTACGTTCAATGGTATTCCAAGCATCCCCTGTTAATGAGGATCCGCCAATCCAAAAATTATTCCAGGACCAGCCGGAACCGGTCTGCCAAAAGATCTGGAAGCCATTCACCAGAGCCAAATCGGCGGCTGAAATCCAGACCTTGACACTGATGACATCGCCTTCCTTGAAATCTTTATAAACATCATTCTGAAGATTACTCTCCAGGCCGGTGGCAGGCTTTACCAGTTTTACCGATTGAGTTCCGCTGGCAGCTTTTTCAGTAGTCAATTCAATGGAAGATTTTTCATTGCCCGCCACCCAATTTTCCAGCGATGATTCGAAGTCCCACGTTTTTACAGGTCTAAGAACTTGTGCTCGAGTTGTAACTACGCCTATCATGAGAAACGCAGTTACAAAGACCATAAATGTGCACGCTAACTTTTTCATAGTTCTCCTTCTCCTTTTAATCGGTTCGTCATAAAAAAGTTTTTAAGTTGAATCATCACGACATAGATCAGCCTGCAGCGAATAAGGATATACCACTCCACCTCCTTCAAACCTTCGCCTGAGAATACATTCTCAGGCTCAGAGATCCAAGCCGCCCGTCAGGTGACTTTCAACTTTGAGCCCGTGCAAAATTCGGATCGTAAAGAATTACTTCACAAGAACGAGTTTCTTCGTAATCGTAACAGTTCCAGACTGCAGTCGGTAAAAATAAACGCCATCAGCCAATCCTGTGGCATCAAAGGTAGCAACGTAATTTCCGGCCTGCTGGACCCCATCAAACAGGGTTGCTACTTTTTGGCCAAGATTGTTATACACGTTCAATGATACATGACCGTTTCGTGGAACTGAGTACCTGATTTGAGTCGTCGGGTTGAATGGCAGACGCCCGAAGGGGTTCGGATAATTCTGCTCGAGAGTGTATTTAGTTGGCGCCGCCGTCCCGGACTGTCTTACGACGCCGGTGAGGGGATCTTGACCGGTTTCAAGCCAGGTTGCGATTCTCTTTTTTTCAGCCTCAGACTGAGCCAACCATGCAGAATAATAGTCCTTGGCACCTTTTCTCACAGCCGGATTCCACCAATGGTAAAGGTCTCCCAGCGGAAATCCACCCATTCCTGCCGTCTTCAAGGTATCGTTGGCATAGGCAAGATTTTCCGGCAACGGCCACTGCTGGTTGAATCCAGCTTCCGGCATATAAGCCCACATGGAATCCTTATTGGTACTCCATTTCTGCCAGAGGAAATATTTGAGAGGTTCCAGATTGAGTGGCGCGGTAATAAATCTGGGATTGACCTTTTCTCTTAATTCGGTGACATCATAAAGCGCTGCGCGATTGATATAGGGATAGAGTTTTTTACCATCGGCAGAGGTCGAATCAAAAAACACGAGTGCTGTGCTGTCCAACATCGGCCGTGGGTAGGGAATCTCATTGAACAACCGCGCCCGATACTTCTCCAGGCTGTAAGGATTTCCTACCGAGGTGATTCTGGGATCGGGTCTCCAGGGTGTGCCACCATAATTTTTCTCCCAGCCACCCCGCATCCAGTCAACCAGCCAGTCATCCAAGTAGTAGGCGTTATGAGTAAACAAGATATGGCGATCCTGATCAGTGAAAGGAACTGCAAAACTGAAATTCTCTGAGCCAACAGGCGCAATCGTCACTGTGGCGCCGGAGACACCCTGCGCTGGAATATACCCCAGCATATATGCATTTACAAAAAGGCAGTTGTTCACATTCAGTTTCCACCACCAGCCGTTTTCCAGTGAAAACATCACGACATTGTAGAAGGTGCAGTGGTTAAAATGGACATTATCGGCATAATTGGTTCTCTCCTGCATATAGACATATCCCAGGTTGGTAAACGTACAGTTTTCGAACGATATGTAATCGGTGTGATAGCCCGGGACATCGTACGGGAAAGAAACGGCTCTGCCGTAATACATGAAATGTCTATCCGTGCAGTTGCGGAAAAAGCAGTTTTTAAAAACACCATTGAAATGTTTGCTCCTGACACAAATCGATCCGGAAGCAGTGACGACTGGACAGGGCATCCATTCAAAGACACAGTTTTCAAAAGTGCCGTATTGTGCCACACCTCCTACTCCGGCGGTGTCGCCCTCGAACACGATCGGTGTACCGGTCTGAATACCGGCGGCATCGGCAAATCTGACCCAGATATTTCTCATGATCAGATCGCCATAAACAGCGATGAGAAAAGTTTTTGTTACACTACCGCTGGCAGTCCATAGAATCTGCGGTGGAGCGGACTCCTGAGTATTCCCGGCCGGAGGGGCAACAATTTCAAGGGTTTGCCCCTTCGGCACTTCGATGGTGCCATTTACGACATACCAATCGTAATGCTTTAACTTGAAAACGGTTTTGGAAAGCGTCCCAGCATTAATGGCTGCCTGAACCGCCGCGTTCAGCTCACCTTCGCTTCCACCGCTGTACATACCGTTGACATACGTTGTATCCTTTTTTTGTGCGAATAGGGATACCGACAAAAACATCGCCCCAATTAGGAAAATAACAAAACGTTTCATGACTCTGACCTCCTCGTTTCTTATGGTAGTTAATAGAGGGGATGAGTTTTTGAGTTAACCTGGTCAAGATAATTCACAAGGTTTATTACCTGATTCTGAGTCCGAGATTAGCCGTCAGGCCGTAGTGCTTGACATTGGTAAAACCATCGATTGACTTCTGCGCCGAATAATTTTTTTCGCTGTTGAGATTGTTGACATCGAGATAAATCTCCATTCCCCGAAATGGCAGGGTCTGCCTGACGGAAGCATCGACCCGGAAATAGTCTTTGGTATATCCATCTTGTTCTGGAAAGGCACCCACATAACTGACGGAATTACCCTGGAACAGGAAAGAGACACGCGCCGAAAATCCCTTGAAATCATAACCGACATAAGCATTCAACAGGTCATTCGGTTGATAAATCAAGCGTCCTGCGCGCGTGCTGTCATAAGTAGTGGTTACTGGTGGCCTGGTACTGTAATTGGTTACTTCATCACGCAAGGGATAAGTGGCTTCTGATTTGATCTTGGTATAGTTTACCCCCAAGACCACACCATCCAATCCCAGGGGCAAATACCAAAGTCTGGTCTGAAAGTCGAACTCAAGGCCCTTCACATAAGCCGGATGAGGACTATTAAGATAGGTATACAACCTGGCCCCGTCCTCAGGTTTGCTACCCATGATATTAAAATCGTTGATGGTTTTTATATCCTTTGAAACAGCAGTTTTATGGAGTATGTACGTGGTGTAATAGGTAAATTCCTTTACCGTTTTATAAAAACCACCAATCGAGAGAAGACCCAATTTATTGCCATGAAATGTCAAATTCAGATCATGATTGTAGGCATGCGCCGGTCTAAGTTCTGGATTGCCGGCATTGACATTCTTCCTTGGGTTATCATAGGTGACTTTGGGAGACATCTGATGATAGTCCGGCCTGGCAAGTGTTTCTGTATAGGCATAACGCACATCAAACCACCTTAATGGTGAATACTTGGTCTGCACCATTGGCAACCAGTATCTATTTTTCGGACGGACAACAACCGTATCACAATCTTGAGAATCCGGATTGCGCATATCATACATATTATAAGCGGTATATTCTGATTCCGTGTCTTCATAGCGGACACCACCGACCACCATGAAATTTCTGATGTTTATTTCTGACATCAGGTAGGCGGCATAGTAATCTTCGAGATATTTGTAAGAATTGGCCAGTGTTTGAAACATGCCATTATACCATCCTCCGGTCACATCCGGTCCTCCTGTGGCTTTTCCTCTCCATTGGGGAGAACTATTCAAATACTTGGCCATTGCAGCCAGGATTGTCGGATCGCATGCCCAATAAATCTTCCCGAACTGATCATTCAGAAAGCTGCGGGTGAGTTTTGAACTTCCCATAAAATTCGATGCCGCAAATTTAGACGTTGACGGATCGACTGCAATGTTGAATCTGCTCGATACATCGTTTACCATCGCCGCTTGAAAAGAACCAGTTGAACTTAAACTCGCATAAGGCGTTTTTTGGTCGTTGCTGTTATTTTGACGGTGATACTGTCCGCCGATTTTCAAGTATCCCGAAAGAAACGAGCCCAAGCGGTAGGGAAACTTGAAATTTGAGGAAAAAGAATTATTCCTCTCCTTATACAAGGAACTGAACAGACTGATATTATCCAAATACACCTTATCGGGCCCTGGATATGACCATATTTTTTTCAGACTGTCGGGAATCGTGTTATCTGTGACAGGTCCGGTAGTAGCCTGACCCGTTCTGAATTCAGCAAACGGCGTTTCTGGCAAATTGTTTTTGGAAGAAGTATGCGCAAATTTCAAATCCATCTGGACGCGTCTCAAATCATATTTGAACTCGACGGAATTTACGCTCAGATCGGTCTTATTGACACCCTCCCGATAAGTAAAATTCAGAAGCTTGTCGAAATAATTCAAGACCGTACGGTTATCCTTAAAATCGGAGCTTAGGCGGGTGAACATATTCACCGCTTTGATTGAACCGGAAGGTAATCTATAATCGAGGATCAGGTTGCCGCCGTAGCGTTGCCGGGTTTCGATATGCCGGTTGAGCGAGACATTTCTCACCCTGACCGGACGATAGCCGGTGGTAGGATTGACAACCTTGCTTGTGGTATAGTAGTCGGCGTTCATAATATCATCGTCGCGGTCGTATTTTTCGAGATTTCCCAAAAGATAAGCGCCCAGCTTATCCTGAAAAAATCGTTGACTAACGGAGGCGACCGCTCGATAATTTCCATAGTTTTCGGTTTTGTCGGTATAGCCGGATTGCCATAACAGATCATACTGCAACTCCGACGGGGCTTCACGCAATTCCATGTTAACCGAACCGCCGATCGAATTCGCGTTCATATCTGGAGTTAGCGATTTATAGACCGAAATCGTCTTGATCATATAGGGCGAGACCATCGTAAGATCGACACTTCTATCGTTCGAGATACTACCTGCCGTATTGCCCAAAGCAGAAATTCCAATCTGGGTGCTTCCGGTCGAGGCGAGTTTCACTCCTTCAACCGATACGGTGTTGTATTGGGGAGCTAAACCGCGGATCACGACTTTGTTCGCTTCGCCTGAACTCTCAAGCGTCGAAATGCCCGACAAACGACTGAGCGCTTGTGCAGCATTAAAGTCCGGCAGTTCCTGGATCCTTGCCTCAGAAACAATATTGGCGATTTTATCAGAAGCTAACTGCAGATTGATCGCCTGCATCTGACCCTGTGCCTGGGCAGTAACTTCGACGACTTCTCCTTCAACAGCCTGGAAATCCATGCCAATATTTTCCTTGAGTTCCTGGTTTTCGGTGACAACAATATTGAGCGATTTAGTCTTGTAACCGATGTATCTAACCACCAATTTATACTTGCCAACCGGTACTATTGGAATTACAAATTTACCATTGAGATCTGTAGAGGCACCCAGTGTCGTACCTTCGAGAAGAACATTTGCTCCCGGAAGAGGTTGCTTATCCAGATTGTCGAAAACATATCCTGATATTTTTCCGGAAGGCGCTGCCTGCAAAAAGGAAGGGGTTGAAAGCAGCAAAAGTCCCAAAATTACTTTCATCATCGTTTTCATTTTGTTCCTCCAGTATAAATATAATAAGACATAAAAACTTCAGTTTTGGAAAATCTGAAAAATATGATAAAATATCAAAATTCGCAGATACCGAAGCCAGGGTACTTCCAACCCTTTGCGGAGAAATTGATGAGTGATCGTAAAAATGCGCTTTTAAAATTCCGCTGTGCTTTCGTCGCAGGCACTTGACCAATCTCCACCACCTACTCGGAAACGAAAAGCACAGGAAAACTCATAGAGCAAGTTAGGAAACATCTGAGAACCATCCGCGCTGAAGGAGAGATCGTTGTTGTCAACGATATGAAGCCAATGCAGGAAGATTTTTGCAAAATCTGAAACGTTTCAACAAAAAGAAACTTTTACATTGCAGCGGACAAAGTTGTCCTTGAACAAGACCTGGAGCTTTACAAATTGTAAAATCAATCAGCTAGTGATATGTAGGGCAGTTCTTGTTATAGTTCGGATGTTTGGGGTTCGAACGGTTCAATTTATTCTGAAACGTTTCAATTAAACTCTGCGGCAATATAATAAATTCTTGCCAACATGTCAAGAAAAAAATTCTCCAACTGAAAAAAATTACGTCTCCACTCGTGCTTTCAGATAAAATTTCTTGCGCCAGTGGGAATTCGTCCGGTGGAAATCCGTAGCGCACTCCGAAAGCCTAAGGCGTCGTATCTTATTGATACTTATAAAGCTTTCCCTTCTGAATGCCACACAAACCTCCGGGCAAACGCAAATGCCTGCTTTGATGGCTTTAATCTCCGTTCTTTCGGCGATCTAGGATCCAGTTTCCATGAACAAATCTGTCTTCATATATACTCCCTATTCCCACAATTGTGCCGTCATCGATTCGCGTCGCAAATGTTACGTGATACCGCCGCCAGCAATCAAAAATTCGTCTGGTGACAGCTTAATGATCATCCCTCCAACTTTGGGCGGAGCGCACCGCATAAGCTTAATCATATTCATGCCTGACATTGAAAGTATCATCGCCCAAATGCACCTGAGTTTTGTGCTGTGCACTATCGAGTAAAACTCCTGCCATTGTTCCTTTGCCCTGGTTTTCAAGGATCAGATGGGCAAGCTGGTCCAGGACCTCATAGCCTTTTGATATCTGATTCGTCTCCGGATGTTCAAGCTATTCAATGAAGAAGGGACTGTATCCCAGGGCATTATACCGGGCAATGACATAATGGGCACTGGCAACTCTTTGAGTTTTTGTCACTTCAGAGACAAACAAAGGATTTCCTGAGCGATCATATTTTTCACACTACTCCGCAAAATTTTTTGAAGTCAACAACTACCGCCGAAGGCGGTGACTTGATATGGGTGGCCCTGAAAGGTACCTGGTTCTGGGTTTCGTTTTTTGAATAGTTTCTGCTGTTGGGTTTCGATCTCTTTATCCTTCTGTACTTGCCAGCAGACAAACTTGCGGATATTTTCCTATCCAACCCAACGTTGCTCACACAATACATGCCACCACATATTGTATGTGACAACTTCTTGAACCGACTCTTACTCATAACGTATCTTCTTGAGCTTTAGGTACCTTTCAGGGAAACACGTAATTAAAAACAATTCCCAAACCAGTCAAACTCTTCATGGGACCACAGCTAAAAAGCAGTGGTTTGAGAAGAGCAATTTCATCATTGGATTCGAATCGCGCACATTAATGGATAGGAGTGAAATCTTTACATAAGAAGAAACGATTTCAAAGACAGAATGATTATACAACCAGAATAGTTGCATAATCATTCTGCCGTAAAATCATTCCGACGAACGCAGTCTGTCAGTTTGGTTTCCCTCTGTCGTTACACCGTATGAATTGCGTTTTCTGTCATTTCACCAACGTCATTCGCTTCGTCTCTACAAAGCTTCCAGCCTTCAGTGTGTAAAAATACACGCCGCTGGATAAATGCGCGGCGTCGAGTGTCACCTGATATACACCCGCCGGTTGTCGTTCGTTGACGAGCGTTGCCACTTCTTTGCCGAGCAGGTCATACACCTTGAGTGTCACAAGGCCGATCGTTGAAAATTGACCGTCTTGAGTTGCGCTCGACGCGAAGTTTTGTCCCGTGAGATACGGGATGGAATAGCTGATCGTTGTTGTTGGATTGAACGGCGGACGCCCGTAGGGATTGGGATAGTTCTGACCGAGCGCGAACCTGTACGGGATCAGACTCTCTCGTTCAGTCACGGAGGTTGGCCCTATGATTTGTAGATCATCCAGGTAAAATGCGACAGGCAAGTACGTAGCATTCGCGCTCTCGCTAAAGTGAATGGGAGCTCTTGCCCCAGATGCACCCGCAGGTGCGGTAAACCGAAACGTCACTTTCTGCCACTCCGTCGTCATGACGATCTGGTGTGCCCTTCCCCATTCGGTATAGGTGGGGCTTCCCACGGTGAAATTCACGACGGGGCCCGCGACATCGGCTTTGGCCCAGACCGAATAGCTGTATTCAGTTCCCGGCACCACGGTAAACGGCTCGTTGACGGCTTGGATATCCCAGGCATTTGAACCCAAATTCCCCACTTCCAGCCTGAGAGAGTATTTTCCCTCTATAACATCGTCCTCGATAATCTCATACGTGGCCGTAGCTGCACCCTCGGCCAAAAGCGTCCATCCTGGAACATCGCCAGCCGTCTTGGTGCCGGGGGTTGCGTCTTCAAACCCACCATTCGGGTTGATTGGTTGGGCAAAGACTGTGTTTGCGTCCAGTAAAAAAAGGACACTAACGGAAAATAAGAAGCACAAGAGCTTTTTCATAACTTCCTCCATTTTTGGTAATGAAAGTTGAATTAGATTTTCTAATGCAACAGCAGCATCTTCTTTTGCAGACTCATTTCACCTGTTTCCAGACGATAAAAATAAACTCCCGAAGCCACCGGATGGTTGTGATCATCCGTTGCATTCCAGACCGTCTTATACTCTCCGCTCTCCATGAAAGTATCGACCAGGGTCCGAAGTTTGATTCCCTGCACGTTGTAGATGGTCAGTGTGACGTGCGCCGGTTTGGGCAAAGCGTATCGAATGGTGGTGGAGGGATTGAACGGCAGAAGCCCGAAGGGATTTGGAATATTTTGCTCCAGGTCAAAGCGTTTCGGAATCCGGGAGCCCTGCGGCTCTGTTACCGCTGTCGTCGCATCCCCTTTCGCGGTGAAATAAAAAGATTGAAGCTGGAATAGCTTGCCCGTCTCAGTGCCGGTAAATTTCAAATACACATCATGCCGGCCGGAAACGGGTTTGACTACCGAAGTAAAAGTCTTAAAAGTCCTCCAACTACCGGTATTGCTGATGGAGCACTCTCCAATTTTCTCGCCGGTCTCCAGTGAATCCAACCATACTTCGATGGTACCGCCGGTAGTGGCGCTGGAAGCGATGACCTTCAGCGAGTCTGGCGTCTTGTCATATTCGGCATTGCCACCAAATTCGACGCCGGCATACATCGCCCAATCACCCACGTGGATATTGTCCAGTATATACACCGGGGTGGTATAACCTCGGGATGTGCCATATTGGTTGGCAGGAGATTCCGCCATGATTGGAGTGTACGCATCGCGGTAGATGTAAAGATCAAAATCGGCGGAATTCTTCCCGATGACATATAAACCCTGCCGGTTTCCGGTAAGCGCGTTGTAGTTGGCCTGCTGAACATCCATGGTGGCAACATTGATCGCCTTGCCAACTTGAGTCCAATAGTGGCCATCCGCGCTGAAATAGCCGCTCAGAGAGTGATTAACGCGATACAATCTCAGCCAAACAACGTTGCCAACAGTATTTTCAGCTTCATATGAAGTTTTGTCGAAGCTAAAGCGGATCACTTTTTTCCCCTCGCTGTTCAAGGAGCTATAGAGCTTGGCATAAAGAGTTTGCAAACCGGTCATAACCCGGAGCCCGGCTTCATCAGCGGAGGTTTGGGGGGCGAAATCGAGCCGGGTAATGAGTGACCAGTTATGCTCCGCGTCACTTTTGATGATGGTATTGTGCTGATTCTTGGGTGACAATCTAACCCAGCCAGGCCGGGCGGTCAACGAATAGGGGCTGACCGGACAATAGCCCAACAGGCGCCATTCGGGATTCAGTTTGTCTGAATTGAAAAAGTCGGATTTGGGCACCATCCAGGGAATGCCACTACTGGGCAGCTTGGGAGCAGCCATTGGCGCATTGATGGGAAAATCGGCGACGGGCTTGCCGGTAGCGTCGTACCGCACCTGGCTCAGCAGGCCCTGGCGGCCCAAGCCCTCCCATTCACTCGTGCCATAAGATTGTGAAATCACCCACCACGTGCTGTCGTCAAGCATGATCGCTGGCGAACAGTGATTGGGCAATCGGTACAAGGAAGTTCCTTTTAGGGGATCATCTTCATTGAAGAAATTCCCAAGGTACTCCCATGCGGCCTGATCGCCCGTCAGTATTCGGCTGCGCATTACTCTTTGAGTTGCGTAGATGTTAATGGCGAATGAATAATAATAATAGCCTTTGTGCTTCCACATCACCGGACCCTCGGCCCAACTGAAGGGATAGGAGGGCGCCGGATTTATCCAGCGCAAATCATAGATGGCGCCGGCGGCTTGACCATTGCTCCCCAACTGCACGATCCAATTATTCACCTGGCCGTTCTTTACAAGCAAGTACCAGCTTCCATCGTCGTCGATGAAAATAGAGTTGTCCATGCCCAGCCCGGGCACTCTTGGTGGACAAGCGATTTCCTGAGGCGAGCTCCATGGCCCCTCTGGTTTGTCTGCTGTAACAAAAAACATCCTGCCGGCATGACCAAAGAAATGCCAGTATTTGTTATTGTAAAAAACCAAATGGCCGCCCCAGATTCCGTCGGTCGGACTGGTTCCAAACAGCGGCCAACTGTTGCTGACGGGCTGGGAGACTGCTTCCCAGTGAACCAGGTCGGTCGAATGATAGATGATCGGCGTCGTGGCGAAAGATGATCCCGTCGTGTAAAAGTGATTCCCGAATCTGGACAAGGTGGGATCCGGGTGATCGCCAGGAATGATCGGATTCATGAAAGTCGAGAAAGATGGTGATTGGCCAAAGCCAACGTTAAACGTCAGCAAACAGAAACCGAGTATAGTTGACAATCTGATCATGATCCGCTCCTTTATTTCGCTACTTTCTCACCTCAACTTTGATCTGTGTAAATGAATGTGCGGGAAATGAGTAAGATATTTTGTTCCCTTCAACTTTGATCTCTTTCGTTGCCGGGACATACTGCTCCTGCTTGTCAAATGTGAAAAATTCTTTGAGGGAGTCACTGTTGACCAATCTTGCTTCAGCTTTTCCGGTGAATGTACCAGAGTTATTAACTATGTCAGCAGCAATTGCTTTATCTTTGTGCCGGTTAACAACATTGATAAAAACTGAATTTGTTTCTTTGGAGTGCACAGCCGTAACATCGAGAAAAGGGATACCCTTGAATTTTTCTGTGTTAAAAGTATCGCACTCAACATAAGTGTCAATAGAGTTGCCGAGGCAGTTGGTTGAGAACAATTTGAATGTATGAAACAACGGCGTCTTGAATGATCCTTTTCCTCTTTCCTCCTGCAATAAGGAGGTAAGCAAAGTGAAGTTGGCCATCTTAACTACATCGGCATGACGGATAAAAGAATTGAAATACTGCGCAACTGCAAGCACGGACAACAAATTTCTGCCGAATGAGCCCCATTCATCAACCGAGAGATAAATGGGTTTGTCCATCTGGTACATCGCCTTGACAACTTCAATCTGCGCCGCGGGTACTCTGATTTTTTCTTCAATATCCATTGCACTCTGTCCCATGAACACGTAGTAGTCATCAGACCTTTCCCAATAGCGGTGAATCGAAAGGTAGTCGGCAATATCTCTCAGCTCAGAAATCACTTTCCAGTTCCAGTCAACCCACTTGCCGGTGCTCTCGTAGTATGATGATCCACAAGCTACAAATTTTATTGTGTTGTCCGTGGCTCGCATCGCCTTGGCTGCTTCTCTTGCAATCTTGCAGTAATCTTCAGCGTTCTTGTAGCCCATTATCCAGGGTGAGCCATCGACTTCATTGCCAAGACACCAGTATTTTACCTTGAATGGTTTCTTATTCCCGTATTTGGCGCGTAAATCCGAATAGTAGGTCCCTTTTTCCAAGTTGCAATATTCAACCCAGTAGCGGGCATCGTTAATGCTGCCGAGACCAAGATTAATGCATATTACATTTTCACTTCCTATTGACCGGTTCAACTGAACCCATTCGTCTGTTCCGACATGATTATTATCGATACCGCCCCAGGCCAGGTCTTTGCGTATGGGACGTTTTTCTTTCGGACCGATGCCGTCCTGCCAGTTATATCCTGCCACATAATTGCCGCCGGGCCAGCGCATGTTGGTTATCCTAAGCTCCTTCATCGCTTCAATATAATTTTTTTTGAAGCCGTTCTCGTCGGCAAGGGGAGAGGAGGGATCATACAGCATTCCATACATGGTGTTATGGATCGTTGTATCTGATGATCCAAATCGCCTCGGGTTAAACTCAATAGGCTCCATGAATACGCCGTAGATTTTTGGATCAATCTCTCCGATTGTTCTGTCAACATCAATTTTGATTTTTGCTGTCTGGGCAGACAAGGAAAAAGAAAGCGCGAGCAAAAAGGCAAAAAATAATTTCTTCATGATGGCACCTGATTGGTTGATGATTTTGATTTAAGGTTCAATTTTATATTCTTCAGTTTTATCATTAGCTATTCCATAAACAGAAACCAGATTAGAAGTAGTTTTCATAATCATGTGGTTCCTCATGTTAGTTGCAGTTGTTCTTATTTCATTAAAATAAATTTCTTTGTATCTGAAAAGCTTCCAGCTTGCATTTTGTAAAAATAAACCCCGCTGGCAAGATTGGAAGCATCAAATTTAATGTCGTACTTGCCCGGTGGTTTGTATTCATTTACAAGCATCGCAATTTCATGCCCGAGCAGGTTGTAAACCTTTAAAGTTACATAACCGCCTTTTGCCAATCGGCAGCTTATATTTGTCATCGGGTTGAAAGGGTTGGGATAGTTTTGCGCCAGATCGTATGTGGTAACGAGTTCTTCATTTTCAACGGCTGTCGCCGTTTGCTTGAATATCAACTGTGAAAAGTGATAAAGGCCGTATTTCCAAACTTTCCATTCATGCCCTGCACCTTCAACCAAATTATAGATGTGCGGCACATGATACTGCTCGAGAAAGTCGTGGGTTTGTTGGCTGATGAACAGCAGTCCATCGTTGGTGCCGCACGAAATCCAGAGTTGTAATATGCTGTTGGCTGTAGCTGAAGGGTTGGGGACAAGTTGTGCGGGAGCTTTCGTGTTTGGCGCAGCAGAAAATGCGCCCACCCAGGCAAAGGTGTCGAGGTGAGCCAAGCCAAAATTGAGCGCTTGACCACCGCCCATTGAAAGACCTGCGAGCGCTCGGTTCTCCCTGCCGGTTAAAACCGAATAATTAGAATCGATAAACGGGATCAAGTCATGCAGGAGATCGAACTCAAAAGTCTCGAATGCCTTGACTTTGTCAGGAGCAAAAATATCGCCCACCGGATCGTCATTCGCCATCGCGCGGCCGTTGGGAAGAACGACGATCATCGGCTCGAGCTTTTGGTCGGCATATAGGTTGTCGAGAATAATATGCGGGCTGCCATTATTGTACCATTCTCGTTCATCGCCGCCAATGCCGTGCAATAAATAGAGCACGTTATACTTCTTTTCTGTCGAATAGCCGGGTGGCGTGTAAATCAAAGTTTGCCGATCCACGCCCACAGTCGTTGAATGATAGGTTGCCGTGGTCACCTTTCCGTGAGCAATGTTGGGTCTGTACGAATCATAACCCGCGGGCGGTGGCGGGAATTTATTCTCCTGTGCATAGCCGTTTGAAAAAAGTGTTCCCCAGATGATGAGGACCAAAATAATGTGAAAAGAAAATCTCCAAAAACTCATGTCGGTTCTCCTTGTTAATTCTTTTTATTTACCAACGCGTTTACCGCACCTGAAAGAAATATGTAATCAGCGCAAATATTTACAACACATTCATTCTCGCCCCACAGGAAGGGCCAATCCTCTTTGTTTTCAGGGAAATCCGGTTTTAAAAGCAACAGGCCTGGCACAACTCCACCCGCAATAAAACTAAAATCCGCCCGGTTGCTTCCATAAGTAATTTTTTTTGACACTGTCCCCACGGATGAAACAAAAGAAATATTCGAATAAGGATGACAGCCGAATATATAATTGAGTCCTTTATAAACATATTCAGGCCCGATGATATCCGGGAAAGCCTTGTTGGCAAAATAGTTGGTAATCGCCCAATTTATGATCATGGAATTTCCACCCCATCCTCTGGCAATCATCGGAACTCCATAGGGATTTTCCTTATTGAGTCCGTCAACATAACCTTTATATTTGAGAACATAATCTTTGAGCTTACTCTTGTATTCATCATCCATGTAAGGATAAGCTTGTACTGCTGCAGACATGCTCCACGCTAAGGCTCTGTCCAGAGCCGGCCAGATGATTTCATTAAACCGTTTGGAATATTGCTCTTCTTTTGTGGTAATGAACAATTGCAGCGCTGCCGTCAATTCCGTGCCGCTTCTAAACCAGGTGGCCGCTCTCGAGGTATCCACACTCTTTGGCAACCTGCTATGCTCGTCCCATAGATTTCTCGCCAGGGCCAAACATTCATCGGCAAGAGGTTTATTATAATTTCGTAGAGCACGGTTTGCGGCGGCTAATGCGCCAATTGCAAAATAGTCGAGCCAGGGCATCCTGTTGGTAAATGCCCATCGATCATCCATTGCACCGCTCGATTTTCCATCAGATTCATACGGTTTGAGAGCAGGATTATAAGGAAGATTGTCTGTTTCTATGGAGGCATCACCTAAATGATGATATTGATGAAGATTTGGGACGACAATTCCCCTTACGGGATGGCCAATATTTTTTATCTGGGCGACTACATTCAACGTCCCGTGTTCTATTTGCTGCAACAAATCGGGCTTGCCATCCGAACGGTGAATATCGACATAACGGGTGGCCTGATCAATGTAGGTTTCATCGCGATCCAGGCCGAATTCTTCCCAGGCATTAACAAAGCTCAATATGGCGCCGCAATGTGAAGCCGTCTGAATATCGAAATCACCGGCATCGAACCAGCCGCCAACGGCCAATCCCGGAATGCGTTCTAAAGATTTATATTTTGTATCGGTTGTTGGACCCATGCTGTAGCCGTCAAAATGCTGATGATTTACCGGCGCCTGCAACGCGTCATCCAAATACGGAACTCCGTGCCACACCCGATATGCTTCATTAACCAACATGTGATCCATCTGTGCCGGGAACCAAACATCAAGCGTGGGATGCCATATATCATGATAAACCTGAGTGCCAATGATAAATGTATTGGTTTTTTGCTCGCCGTACTTGATGAAATAAAGACCCGGATCTTTCACAGAAGTGAAATCAAACGTCACATAATTATAGCGGAGATATTTTCCCCACGGCTTGAGGTCGGCGGTGAGTTTCTCGATAAATTCACCTTCCGGCGTTACCTGGAATATGGATGCAGTTTTTAGCGGCGTATCATTCTTGTCCAATTCAATGACGGCCACCTTTTCCTGTTTGAGATGATAACCCACCTGGGAGAATTGAATAACCGGCGCTCGTTTCCAGTCAGGAATTGCATTCGGTTCGACATACCATTCCAAGACTTTGCCTGATTTTTTTGGAGGGATCAGACTGCGCACGATGTACCATCCGTTCTGGGCCAGAAGGCGTCCATCAAAAAGCATGATTTCATCTGCTGATTGAATTTTCACATAACGTTCCGGATCTTCGGGCGCCAGCACGATGGTTTTGCCGGAGGCAAGAGGCTTGGGAACAATGAACTCCCCTCTTCCACGATCGTCAAATGTTGAATGACCGGCAAATTGCGGGATTTTTTTGCTTATTGGTTCCACTGCTGTATTGCTGGAAGGATACAAAGGAAATACGCCAGGCATCCCGTCAACCAGATAGGTCTTTTCAAAATATGAAGCCGGCAAAAATTCAAGGTTGAATCCTGCATGACCTTCCAGTTTTTCGGGGAGAGGTTTTTCAAGATAAACACTTATTGTTACCCCATCGTCTTTGGCTGAAACATTCACTCTGGAATTAAAATCATATTCCTTGTATTGTAATACGACATCTATGCTGTTATTTTTTTTATCAACTTTCCGGTCAACGACTGTTGGAATTAAATCCCATTGTTCAGGTGTATGTTGTAATCTGACTGCACCGCCTGTCGCTGTTCTCACGCCGTGATGAATAATTTCAATGCCGGCAGTCTTTTCATCGAAAAACATTCCATTATACTGGTTGCTGAAAACAAAGACATTCACACCGCGCGTTTCAAAATACTCCAGATCGTTCACTTGCAGTTTCTGGCCAACGGAATCCGTAGTGAACAAGATGGTGGAAACAAGCAGAATCAAAGATATTGATACCGTATTGAATTTTTTCATATTTGCTCCGAAAAAGTAGTGCATGCAGATCACCTCTGTGTACCGAAACATTCCGGCCTCACTCCGGTGCAGAGGCGGCCGTGGCCGGATGCTTTTCGTCTCATGAGTTCTCCATGATTTCAGAGGGTAATCACTACCCTCTTTCCTTTGTAGGTCACCACTCTGTCGTACGTCTTGACCACATCTGTTCCGGTTCCCGTATTGCGGGTAACTTTCACAATATTGAACCTTCGCTCAGCAAGCATTCCGGGGAAAGAACCATGCCGGTCGTTGAGGGTCAAGGCCTTCTTCGCATCATTCCACGTGAAAGATATCGTCGAATAGGCGCCTTTCTCGTAGTTGTAGTTATCGTTTTCATCTTCATACAAAGTGAACTCGCCGTTGGCGCCTGCGTACACACGAATTTCAAGGTTGTCCCATTTCTTTTCGGTGGCGAATTGCACTTTGGGACCCACTGGAAGGATGGAGCCGGCTTTCACATACACTGGAATGATGTCAAGCGGGGTTTCTCTATTCAGAGTTTGTCCGCCGTTGTGTTTCTCACCAGTCCAGAAATCATACCAATCGGTTCCTTTGGGGAGATAAACTTCTTCACTTTTTACTTTGCTGAAATCTTCAACGTTGGTCGTATCGTTGTCCTGAACACTCATCGTTGAATACATCGGCGTGGTTACCGGACAAACGAGCAACGACTTGCCGAACATGTATTCGTTGTTGATATCAAGCGCCTGTTTATCTTTTGCAAAATCCATCATCAAGGCACGCATCATGGTCGAGTGATTGGCAGTCACGTCCCACGAGGTGGAATAAATATAGGGTAACAGGATGTAGCGCAGGGTGATGTACTTTTCAATGGCATCATAAATCGGATCACCTTTTTTGCCGAATTGGTAGATTTCCCGAGGGGCATCAGTGCCGTGCGAACGCATCATCGGGCAGAAAGCGCCGAACTGGATCCAGCGTGCATAAAGCTCGCGGTAATTGGCATCGTCGAGTTTTTTCTTGAAGTTCCAAAGAAAGAATCCGCCGATGTCGCTGTTCCAGTAAGGAATACCGCACAGTGAAAAGTTCAATCCTGCTGAAATCTGATTTCTGAGTGCATCCCACGACGCCACAACGTCGCCGGACCAGGTATTGGCGCCGTAGCGCTGCTGTCCGGCAAATGCCGAGCGGGTCAGGATGAACACACGTTTGTCGGAAGTCACGGAACGCTGATGTTCCGAAAGTCCACCAACTGTCATCAAGGGGAAAGCATTTCGTACTTTGCGAAATGAACCAAGATAAGTTTTGTTGTCGAAATCCGAAGGCTTGAATTGCAGGTGGTCAGGTTCTGATGAATCCATCCACCAACCATCCATGCCAAGCGAGAAGAGGCCTTGGTTCAGATATTTCCAGTAAATGTCGCGCGCCTCGGGATGGTAAGGATCGTAAACTCTGACGCCTGAAGGGTAATCGAGATTTGGCGGCCATTTTTCGGAGCCGGATTCCGGCCAGGTTTTAAAATCCAAGAGCGCGCCTATTTTATCCAATTCCTTATAGGGCTTTGTTTGTGGACCAAATGAATTCCAAATTGATATGATGATGTGCGCATTCAGCTTGTGAACGTCATCAACCATCTTCTGCGGATCGTAAAACTCCGGATTAAGGAATTCCATGGCATTCCACAAATAATTGTTGCCCCAGTACTGCCAGTCCTGAATGATGCCATCGAGCGGAACGCCAAGCTCGCGATACTTTTTGACTACCCCCACCAACTCATCCTGACTTTTGTAACGTTCTTTGCTTTGCCAATAACCATAGGTCCACAACGGGAACATCGGAACCTGGCCCGTGAGCTCGCGCATCCTTGCAATCACGCCATCGGCATCGCCACCATACATGAAATAGTAGTCAATGCAGTCGCCGACATCGGATGTGAAGGACGTGCCCTCAGGAGTATCTTCAAAAACAGTCGGCGAGTAGTTGTCCCAAAACAAGCCGTAGCCTTTGACTGACTGAAAAAAGGGAATGAAGTCTTCGGTATTGTTTTGTACCATGCGCAACTTGAGACTTCGCTGTACCATCTTGCCCTGCTGCTGTTGTCCCAGACCGTAGATGGCCTCGTCTTTTTCCAGAACGAAGGATTGGCGCACCGTGAAAGTCTCGACACCTGCATCGTTGTAGTCGGTAAACTCCGCGCTTGCTTCTTTCTCACGAAGCAATGATACGCCTGCCACAGTTGCGAAAGAAATCATGCCGGTTTTGAGGTTCAGGCTTATTTGCAGGGCGGCGCTTTTCAAGAAGAGTTCATCACCTTCCTGCTTTGTGCTGAAGGCTGCTTTCTTCTGCGGAGCCTGAATCACCGAGAGGCTTGCTTTTGAGCAGGTCCTGCCTTCGGGCGATTTCAGAACTCTCACCGTTGAGGGGTTGTAGAACTGAATCTCAACTTGGATGGAGTTGACTACCGATTTTGCGCCCAGGTCGGTTTTCTGATAAGTTTGAGCGCTGCCGGCGACATCAACAGTAAGAGCAAGTAGTGCGATGACGATCATTCTTGCATTCATATCAACATGCTCCTGTGGCTCGCCATGGGAGATTCAAAGAACCGTGATTTTCGTGATCTTCAAATCTCTTGCAGCCGAGCTGTTTCCATACAGAACCTCATACTCGCCGGCGGCGACGACCATCTTGCCGCTTGCCCGATCAAAAAACTCGAACGAGTTGTAGGGCAAGTTGATGACTGCCTGAGCGGTTTGCCCAGCAGCTACATTGACTCGCTGAAAGCCCCTTAGGGTCTTGAGCGGGCCATCGGCATCGTTTGCCCTGCGCACGTAGACCTGAACGATTTCTGTCCCCGCGCGCTTGCCGGTGTTCGTCACCGGTATGGCAAGCTCGACGCTTTCGTCTTTCTTGATTTTGGCTTTGCTGAGCTGCGCGGCACCAATCGAGAAGGTCGTGTAACTCAACCCAAAGCCAAATGGGAAAAGCGGATCGGACATGAAGCGGTAGGTGCGGCCTTTCATCGAATAGTCTTCGAAGTCCGGCAATTGGTTTGAATTCCGATAAAACGTAATTGGCAGCTTGCCGGAAGGATTATAGTCCCCGAACAGCACGTCGGCCACGGCTTGACCACCGGATTCTCCTCCATACCAGGCTTGCAGGATGGCGTCGCAGGTTTCGGTTTCCGGCGTCAAAGCAATGGCCGAGCCGGAACAGTTCACGAAGATCACCTTCTTCCCGGCTTGCTTCAGCGCTTTCAAGCAATTGCGCTGTACCAAAGGAAGTTCGATATCGGTGCGGTCACCGCCCTTGAAACCGGGGAATGATACGGGCATCTCTTCGCCCTCGAGCATGCTCGAAAGGCCGCCGACAAATACCACCACTTCG
>JAPDQK010000019.1:0-13042 GCA_034505955.1 Candidatus Zhuqueibacter pondensis | reverse complement strand
TTCAAGCAATTGCGCTGTACCAAAGGAAGTTCGATATCGGTGCGGTCACCGCCCTTGAAACCGGGGAATGATACGGGCATCTCTTCGCCCTCGAGCATGCTCGAAAGGCCGCCGACAAATACCACCACTTCGACTCCCTGAAGTTTTTTCAGCAGCTCCGTGTAATCCACCTCCACTTCCTTGCCAAAATTGAATTCGAGGTTTGCCTGCCAATCGTGCATCTGGGCATAGCGAATCTCAATTTTATACTTCTTGCCGCTTTCGACCTTGAATGGATGTCTTGATGGCAGTGTCCGCCAGTTGAAGTACTTTGTAATGGATTCGCCATTTACCCGCAATTCAAAGTATCCCGTGGCTCCGCACTTGAAGACAATTTCTTCGTTCTGAGTTGCTTCGAACTCTGTTTCGTATTTGGCTGAAAAGCCTTCGAGCCGAACGCCGGGTGCAAATTCGTGTTGCCCGGCTGTGGTTAGTTTGATCGGATCGGTAATTTGTTGTGTTGCGACAACATCTCCACTGAAGTCTTTGGTATTCCAGTAAGTGGCTTTGAACCCTTTGTTTCCATCAATCGAACATTTCGAAAAATAGCTTTCGGTTACTTTGTCTTCAACCAAATCGCATCCTCTGTCATGGAGAACCTGTTCAGCCGAAAGCTTTGATTGAATGCCGTCGAGAATTGTAATTGTACGGATCGGTCTGCCGTTATAATTGCCCCACAACACCGGCTCATCATCCGCGTTCGGGCCAATGACAGCGATCTTCTTGATGGATTTCTTTAAGGGAAGAATATTGTTTTTGTTCAGAAGAAGAGTCATTGATTCACGAGCCATGTCCAGCGCAAGTTTTCGATGCTCTTCGTTGTTCACAATCGACATTGGGATTTTGGTCCATGGCACCAGCGCATCGTCGTCCATTTCGCCCAATTCGAAACGGCCAACCAAAACCCGCAACAGATGCTTGTCAATGTCTTCTTCTGTAAGAAGGCCTCTCGCAACAGCATCGGGCAGTTTTTTGAAAGGATAGTTTTCCCACACGCATTCCAAATCGGTTCCGGCCAGAACTGCTTTGGCAGCAGCGTGGACAGCATCCGACGAAACTTTGTGGCTGGTGAAAAAGTCGGTTATCGCTCCGCAATCGGAAACCACAACATGTTTATAGCCCCATTGCTCACGAAGAATTCTTTGCAGCAGTCTCGAGTTGCCGCAGCAGGGATCATCATCCAAACGCTGGTAAGCGCACATCACCTGGCGGACATCTGCTTCCTGTACCAACGACTTGAAAGCAGGAAGATAGGTTTCCCACAAATCGCGCGGATCGACGTTGGTGAGGTTGAGAGAATGGCGGCTCCATTCGGGACCCGAATGCACGGCAAAATGCTTGGCGCAGGCCAGAAGTTTTCTGTATTTGGCATCGGCCGGGCCTTGAAGACCTTTCACCACCGAAATACCCATGCGCGACGTAAGGTAAGGATCTTCGCCGTAGGTTTCCTGGCCGCGGCCCCAACGCGGATCGCGAAAAATGTTGATGTTGGGGGCCCACACCGAAAGGCTCAGGAAACGCCGGTTTCCCTGCCCTTTTTGTTTTGCCTCGTTGACCTTGGCGCGGGTTTCGTCCGAAGTGGCGCTGAAAATGCGATAAACCAGCGCCTCGTCGAACGAGGCGGCCATACCGATGGGCTGGGGGAAGACGGTGACATTGTTATTATTGGCCAGACCATGCAAGGCTTCGCTCCACCAATTGAATTTCTTGATCCCGAGACGGGGAATTGCATCGGATACGTCACACATCAGAGTGGCTTTTTCTTCCAGCGTTAGCCGCGCCATCAGATCCTTCGCTCTTTCTTCTGAGCTTAAATTCGGATTCTGATAGGGCAGGGTTTGCGCCCGCAAATCCACTGAAAACACAAAGCATGCGATAAACCACAGTTCTTTTCTCATGTTTTCTCCCAACTCGGATAAGCCGCAACTCATCAAGGATCAACAGATCAACCGCGAATGTGCGCGAATAAAAACGGATGAAACACACCATTCATCGTTTTATTTCCTCCAAGACCATCTTGTCAAGATTGAAGTAGTCACCGTCAACAACCAGCTTCAGCACATGCTGGCCGGCATCAAGTTCCACCGTCTTCTTTATAACCTCCCAGTTTTGAAATCCTGAAGTATTCGGGATTGAAATAATTCCGGTTTTGTCTGCGCCATCACATTCGAGATGCAGCTTTCCGCTATTATAAGCTGAGGCAATGTGAAATGAAATCTGGTACGTTGCAGATTTGCCGACCGTAACTGAATATGCCATCCATTCTCCGGCATGAGTCCAACCAACATTGTAGCCGCCTGCAGCGCATTTTTCAATATCCACACTCTCGTTTGGACGATACTGCCCGCCTTCATTGATTTCATCCCTCTCATGGTAAGCATCGCCTGCGCAGCCGGTATCGAAGTCTTCGGCCTCAATGATTCCCGGAATAGCATGTGGCGTAAAAGCGTCCTGCTTCATCTCACAGACCTCCATGAGCTTCCAGCCAAAAGACGAACCATTTTCCGAATCGAGCAAGTCTGCTTTGTTCCCTTCAGCAAGGGCAGTACTTACGGATAAAATCATATTTGGAAATTGCTTGTTTGAAATCTTGAGCAATCCGTTGTGTGCGTCTTCAATTTTCCAAAATTGGTTGTCTTCCCCGGTGGCGTTTGAAATCATGAGGTCATGACCAGAAATGCTACACTCAAGAACCTTGTTGGCATTTTCACGGTTCGAAATTCTATAGATGCCTTTGCCGGCAGATTCCAACTTCCATTGGCTTGCAACATCTTTTCTTTTGCCGGTCAGTTTCAAATCTGAACCGAGCACCAGACTGCCCGTGTTGTCACCGGGGACGAGGAAATAATGCGGCGCGCAGTCAAGGTCGGCATACTTGTCGAGTTTTGGAATGTTGCCATCGAAGCTGAGTTTTAGAACGTATGCCAGCTCTTCGAAAGAACGTTCGGGCAAACTAACGATCAATCCTTCTGTGTTTTGCCTGAAAGCCAATGGCAGATATCTTCCGGCGTCGCCATTGATCAGTTCAACAGATTTCAAATTTTTGCCGTCGATTCTGTCAGAAGACAATGATTCGAGTATCACTTCCTTCTGACCTTTTTCCCAACCGAGCAAAATGGCGTAAAGTGTGGTGTTGTCTTTCGACCTGGTGTAGCGGACATCTTTGGCTGTTCCTTCGGCCGGAGCTGTGAATACGCCATGTCCAGCTCCCATTTTTGTGGGGCCTTCTCCGTATCTTTCCCAGGCGCGCGTTGCATACACGGCCTCACCGTATTTTTTGAGCCATGCACCCATGGCAAGCAGGACGTCTTTTTGCTCATCCGGTATTGTGCCATCGGCTTTTGGAGAAATATTGAGAAGCAAATTTCCATTCTTGCTTATTCTGTCGAAGAATCCATGCAGTATCTGTTTCTTGGAATAATATCCAATTCCCTCGGTGTAACACCAGCTTGAAGAACTAATGGCATCATCGGTGAGCCAATAATTGTCGGTGATATCGGCGGGGCCGCCGCGCTCATAATCCAGTACGGCGCATTTGCTGTTCAAGCCATCTTTGTATGTGGCTACCACTTCTTTATTCCATGCGGCGGCTTTGTTGTAGTAGTAAGACAAAAACTCGAGAAGAACAGGCCTGGAGATGACTTGCAAATTGAAATCCTGCCAAAGAATATCGGGTCTATAGTTGTCAATAATCTCCTTGTGCTTGCTCAGCCAGAAAGCTTCGTTCTTTTCCTTTCCCTGCTGCCCGTAGAGCATTTGAAGCTTTGGATCGTCTGTTGGAAGCACAGGTTCATAATATCCGGTGATATTGTAGGCATGGTGCATGGAAAGAATTACTCTCATATTCTTTTTGCGGATGGCATCCGTCAACAAACCCACCAGATCAAGCTTCGGTCCCATGTCTCTTGCGTTCCAGGGATTGACCTTGCTGGCCCACATCGAAAAACCGTCGTGATGCTCAGCGACCGGACCGGCAAATTTGGCTCCGGCATCAGCAAACAACTGTGCCCATTCTTCAGGATCGAATTTGCCGCCGGCTGATTTGAGTTTGGGTGCAAACTGTACAAAATTACCTTGCTTGTCCTTCGCACCGGTGATGAAGTTGTTGTATGGCCACTGGGACGGATCGCCATAGACCTCTGTGTGATGCTTATTCTCTGAAGATCCTTTGATGAACATGTTGCGAGGATACCATTCGTTGGCAAATGCCGGAACAGAGTAAACACCCCAGTGGAAGTATATGCCAAACTTGGCGTCTTTGAACCACTCGGGGACAGGGTTCACTTTTTCCAACGAGGCAAAGTTGGGCTGAAAATCTTGGCGTTGAATCTGCGCTGAGATTTTGCCAATTGTTCCTGTAAGAAACAGAATTGGAAAAAGCGCAATCAAAAATGTCTTGGCTTCCATAAGCATGGAACCCTGAAAGAAAGTTCACGGATGGGTCTGTTGCAGTTGAGTCAGAAGTTTCATTCCCTCTTGGACTCGGCCGGTCCTGATATAGGCTGTGCCCAAATTCTGCATCAGAAGTGGATCATTCGGCAGCCAAATCCGAGCCCGCTCGAGGTACGGAATTGCCTCAGCCGCCTTTCCACCTCGCAGCAGTATGAATCCGATCATCTTGTTCCCGGTTCCGGTCTCGCGAACTTTTCTGGCTTGAAATAAGATCGGCAGCGCTTCATCGAACTTCTTCATTCTCCATAGCGCTTCGGCGGCTCTCTCATAGAATGTGACTTCGTAGGGAATGGTGTGGTACAGCGACTTGTATTCTTGAAACACAAGCGGGTAGAGCCCTTGCCGCGCGTAACGCAGGGCGAGCTCCAGGTGAGCCTTTTCGAGGTTCAATTCATTTTTGAACAGCACGGCCACGGCCATGGAGTCCACTTCGTTCTTTGGCTGGAACTCCTGGAGCGCGCGATTCGGCGCGGATTTGGGCTGAAACGGCCACCCACCTTTCAGAAGACGAATGCCCAGTTCGGCATAGACCGTATCCAATTTGCTCAATCCCCACTCCCTGGGATAGACCGAGTCCGGCTTCACGTTGGTCAAATCCCACGTGTCGGCGATAAACTTGTTCTCATGCATCGCCTCAAAGAAGGCATCCGCCATGAGAAAATAGCCGTCGATATTCGGATGAAGGTGATCGGTCATGAGATTGTTGCCAACAAGCCCATTCGGCGAAGCCTTCTCGAAATAGCTCTTCATCGGCACCACCGGCTCGGAAAACTCGGCAGCGACACGATGGATGATCTCGTTGAACTCCTCCGCGGCGCGGAATCGCAGCGCATCAAGATCCTTCGCCCGCTCGTACTCTCGTTTCGCCTCGGCATACTTCTTCCCGGCTTCAAGCGACTGCGCGAGCCGGTAGACCTCCATAGCCGAAGGAAGGCTGTCGGTGGCTTGAGAGACAAAGGGCGCCTGATCCCGGACGTTGTTGACAAGCTCGCTTGCGAGAACCGGAACGCTGCGATCTTTTGCCTTCTGGTAGATGGCACGCAGGTTTGCTTCGAACTGACGCTTGCCCAATTCATACAAGCGACTCCCGTACACGATGGTTTGGTCAGCAACGATGCGCTCCATGAGCGTGTCCGTAGAGTCGGTCGCCATGCCTTCGTGAACCATTGTTCCCATCCAGCGGCGGATCCGGCCAATGAAATCCCGCACGAGCAGGAAGGTTCGAAAGCGAGTGAGCTGCAGAAACATTTTCACCACCCAGCGGTGCTTCCCCACCGATTCCATCGAAGCGACTCCCAGCGCTCCGTAGAATTCGTTGTGACCGGAGTAAATCAGAATCGCATCCGGCTCATGGGCCAGGATCTCATCCATGAAATCGAGCAAGGCATAGCTGTTGATCGCCGCCATCGCGGTATTCATGACTTCGATATGCCGTTCGGGGAAAGCCTCGGCGAGACGATGATGCAAAATCCTGGAGAACATCACATTGTTGCCATAAGGGAATCCCGCGGCCGTCGACTCGCCCAACACGAATATGCGATATCCGTTCTTGGGCTTCTTCTTGAGTATCAGATCCTTTGGAACGCCGGGCAGGGGAAAATGCAGCGCATAAAAGAATCGTCTGCCAACATTCCTGTTGCACATCTTGTAGTCTGAGAGTTTCTCCGGAGCCGAGATGAGCAAATCGAGATTGCCACCGTATTCGAAGAGTCTCAGCGTCAATTCAAGCATTGCCAGGAGCACCACGGGCAGCAGGAGCAGAGCGATTCTGAAAACTCGCTTCTTCCGCGGGCTGAGTTGAGGTTGCTGCGGTGTGTGCTCAGATTTCATGACGTGTCCTATAGTATTACCCTGAAGAAACTATCCCTGGCCTGCGGCAGGGCAGGCACGACCGCGAAGATGTTGTAGCGCAGGCATCCTGCCTGCATGGTTTGCAGACTGACTACGCCCGTAGGGGAGTCTGCGCTACAGTATTAGCCGGGAAAAACTATCCCTCGCCTGCGGCAGGGCAGGCATGACCGCGCAATTCTTTTTGAGACAACTTTGGCTGCGCCCGGTTGCGGCATGAATGCCGCGTTACGATAGACAACGATTGCAGTGAATCATTTTCCCTCAGAAGTTGCAAAACGAATAACCGTGAACGAATTTCCCGGGAACGAGCGTGTCAGGGTAGCGCCGGAGAACTTCACCATCTCAGTTTTTGGCGAAACCTTGGTTGGTTCCTGCAAAGTGTTTTCATCCAGCGGGCTGGCGGAAGCAAGCACGATGGCTTTGCCGCTCCCGGAAAGCGTTCCAGCGCCTTTGAGATTGATTTGGGTTTTAACAGTCTTGAAGGCGGCGTTGACCACTTTCAGGATGATATCGCCGGACTTGTCGTCACGGGCGGCGCTGGCACAGAGGCTTGTCACATTCGCGCGCGTGTCAGTCACTTCCTGAATGAGTTTGCCGTCGAGGTAGCCCTTTACAGAGTTGCCCCGGATTTCAATCTTGACCTCATACCAGCGGCCAGGCTCAATGTGGGCTGGAATGCTTTCTGAGGTGATGCCGATTTCCATGAAATGGACAGAGTCGCCCCAACCGCCGAGATCCCAACGCAGGCGTTCCCGGTTATTCCGGTTGCGAAAATAAATCTGGAATCCATTCTCACCGAAAAGCTTGCGAGCCTTGAGAGTTATCGTGTAATCAGTCCAGGAGGTATCACCCACGAAGGCAGTGACGTGAGGAGTAATCGCCGATTGCCTCAGCACGCCATCCTGAACAGACCATTCGCCCCTGCCGGTCTTTCTCCAATCATCGATATTCTTCGAAAAGTCTGATTTGAACAAGACTTTGCCATCGGGCGAAATTACCTGCACGTCTTTGAACTCCGCGGCGTTGTTCCAGGTGCCGAGACCAATACAGCCTGAAGAATACGGCGCTTTGATTGTAGGAGCACCCTCGATTATCACCGGCAGCGAGACGGTGCCCTGGTTATTGGCGAACATCTGCTGAACGTAGTAACTGGGAAGGCCATACCAACGGTGACTATCAAAATTGATCAAATTGACCGGCCAAGCTTTGTGGTTGGCATTACAAAAGAGTGGAGCATAAGAAGCCATGATAACCACATCAGAATTTCGCTCCATGCCCGTCATCCAAGCCGCCTCTCCAATGGCGCCACGAAGATTTCCATTTCCGGTGTTTTCTGTAACAGCATACTCACCGACAAAGATTTTCGGCCCCTTGCGATCATAGCTGTCATATTTGTTTGCATTCCATATAAACCAATCGGGATTATTGTAATAGTGTTCATCCACGATTTCCGGCTTTGGTTCTTGAGGATGACTTCCAGCCCATTCGTTGGCAATGAGTTTTATTTCCGGATATTTTTCACGGATGGCTTTTACAAAAAGCGCCCAGCGCTCGGCATAAGGAGACATGCCATTTTCATTTCCGATTTCAAGATATTTCAGATTGAATGGCTTGGGATGGCCGTTCTTGGCGCGCAAACTGCCCCAAACCGAAGTCTCCGGGCCGTTGGCATATTCAATCGCATCCAAAGCATCTTGCACCCATTGCCCCATTTGATCCAGCGGTATCACTTCCTTGTGCGACATTCCGGCGTTGATGCAGAACAGTGGTTCCGCGCCGAGGTCTTCGGCCAACTGCAAATACTCGTGATAGCCGAGACCATGAGTGGCATTGTAACCCCAGATATTCCACAACTGTGTGCGCGTATCGATGTTGCTGATGGTATTCTTCCAGTGATTCATGTGTGCGAAATCGTCGCCCTCCACCCAGCAGCCGCCGGGGAAGCGCAGGAACTTCGGGTGCAGCGCCTCCAGCGCTTCCGCCAAATCAACGCGCAAACCATGATTTTTCCAGGTTTGATCCGGCATCAGGGAAACCATGTCGAGATACAATCTGCCGCTGCCTTCGCCGGAAATTTCCAGGTGCGCTTTGGGGTCGCTTCCTAATGCGGTCAGGTTTGCTGAGTAGTATTTCCAACCAGCATCGAAGTCTTTTATTTCATCCGCTGCCAGTTCCTTTCCTTCGGAGCTGACAATGCGAATATTCAATAGAGCATTGAAACCGTCCGCCGATCGCGCGGCCAACTTGAACGAATAACTCTTGCCTTGAACGATATTCATGCCCCAATAGCCGTTGTTCTCCAATTTGAAAGCACCGTTCGCTTTCACGCAGAGAGATTTACGGTTGAATGGATTGAGCGGTGGAATTGGCGGCCTGGCCTGCACATCCGCCGTGATGATCGATGCTGTACTCATCCCATCAGCGCTTTCAAACTTCCAGTATTGCAACGTGTCGGCATCCTCGAACGAACGGTTGCGGATCAGCTCCGGGTAAATGCCGCCGTCAGCGGAAAGATTGATGTCTTCAAAAAAGATTCCAAAAAGAACTGGAGAGATGGGGTGTCCTGGCTTGTCAACTTCCACTGTTATCTTTGCTTCAGCCGCTCCGTGGGGTTGTGCTTGAATTGGAAAAGCAAAAGCAAATAGAATCCAAATCAAGCTCACAGGTGTTGGTTTACCATCTAGCATCATGAGTCAATCTCCGATTTATCATCAGATGTTGATCATCGCAATAATACAAGTTTCCTTGTTTCTGCAAATGAACCGGCCTGCAAGCGGCAAAAATAGACGCTGCTTGATAAGCCGCTTCCGTTAAAAGAAGCGACATGATTACCTGCTGGTTTCATACCCTCAACCAAATTGGCAACTTCATGGCCTATTACGTCAAATACTTTCAATGATACAAAACCGGAGCGCGGAATGGAATATTTAATCGTTGTAACCGGGTTAAACGGGTTCGGATAATTTTGCGAAAGTGAAAAAGTATCAGGCAGATTCCCGAACTTTTCATCTACGCCGACACCTGAGGCTCCGGAAAATAAAGTCAGATCAACGGCCTCGGCCATCATGCGGTGTCCGGTCTCATTGGGATGCAGATGATCACCCGTGTCGGCTTGGGGCAGCAGTCTTGCCGGATTTGCCGGGTCATGCAGCGCGGCAGCAAGATCAATGACGGCATCAAAACGGCCGCTGTTCCGTATCCAATCGTTCACAGTTCGCCAGGCATTTTGATGATCCGGAGAATCGTACGAGGAGCCGCCAAACGGCAGCAAGGTTGCTCCATAGACAAGGATGCCCCGGGCATGAGCGCTGTCGATCATCCGTCCGAAAGCGGCAATCAAATCTTGTGCGACTTTGGTTGAACCTTGTGACCCCAACGCCCCGCCAATATCATTTATTCCCTCGAGTATGATTAACCACTTTACTCCATTCTGATTGAGCACGTCGCGTTCAAATCGACTTACGGCAGAGGGACCCAAACAAGCGCGAAGCACACAATTCCCGCCGATGCCCTCGTTCAGAACCGCCACCTGTCGCGTGTCGGGGTTCTCCTGAAGACGCCGGGCAAGCTCATCCGGCCAGCGATTTTGTTTGTTTGTCCCCGATCCTCGTCCATCAGTGATTGAGTTTCCCAGTACAGCAACGGCGTATGCAGATTTCGGCGCCAATACTTCAATAGTATTAATAATGTACCAGTGATCCGTCCGGACGGCGCCGGAAAAATCTGCTCTGGAAACTTCATTGCCGGTAAGCAGATAGGAGGTGGTTCTCGATCCGGGATGACCGGTCACCTCCGGTGAGGTATTGCCAAAATAGATCGTGATGGCAACGTCAGTCAGTGGTTGTAATTCAAATTGAAAAGGATCCGATGTAATGGCCGTGCCCGGCGCCATTGTGAAGTCCGGCTTCCCATTGAAGTACAAAGCCTTATCAGTGGTCGTATCAATTGCGCCATTTCCTTTGGAAACGGCAATATGGACCGAATTTAAAGTCACAGGACGTGTGCTGAACTCATTGGTAAATCGCATCCGCAAGCTATCCCCGCCAATCGAAACGCGAACTATTTGTCGAAGCGTATTATTGCTCAAACCAGGTGACGGGGGATTGTTGCCCGGTTCAACCAGTTGTGGCGCCGTACTCCAGGTTCCTACCCATTTGGTGGTGGTATTTGTATAACTTCCATTTCCATCATTGCTTGGCGTTTTTTTTGCAAATACGTTTGTCAATGGCAACAATGATAGTAACAAAAAATATGTGACCAGTTTTAGTCTCTGTTTCATGGTCATTGATCCTTTAATTGAAAAGCAGACTCGCAAACTGTTGCAGCGACCTTCTCCAAGTCAGCCATTCGTGCGACGTTCCTGGAGACTCATAGTAGACGTGCTTGATGCCGGCCTTTTCCAACTCCAGATGAAGATTGTTGACGCCTTGATACATTCTTTCCGGTTCAGCGGTACCGATACTGATGTAGACCAGTTTTACTTTTTTGTTGAACGATTCGGCATCGGCCCAGACGCCATTGTACATTTTGGTTATGTCACTCCCTGGCGGGATGAATCCTGCTCCGCTAAATCCGCCAACGTAGGCGAATTTGTCGAGGTTGGTCATGGCGATTTGAAAACTCTGGAATCCTCCCATGGAAAGACCAGCCATGGCCCGATGATCGCGATCGGCAATGGTGCGAAAATCTCGGTCAATCATTGGAATGATCTCTTTGATGAATACTTCCGTCAAAGTCGTGTTGGGCTGCAAAATCCCCCTGACTCCCGGTTCTCTGGCGCTGGGAGGAGCATTCGGATTGACGGCATAGCCTCTGTCCATCACGATCAACATCGGTTTGGCTTTTCCTTCCGCGATCAGATTATCCAGTATGAAATCAACCCGGCCTTGATTGGGCCATCCGGTCTCATCTTCTCCCCCGCCATGTTGAAGGTAGAGAACGGGATATCTTTCATTCAGATTGGTATCATACCCGGGCGGAGTGTAAACAAAGGCTCTTCGCCATGATTGTGTGATGTTTGAGTAATAGCGTATCTGCCTGATCTGGCCGTGCGGCACATCCTTGGGCAAATAGAAATCAACCCCTTTTTCGGGAATATCGATACCACTGGCCATTCTTCCCATGCCGTAAAAGGTTTGACTTGCCGGATCGACCACCGCAACGCCGTCAATCAACAGGGAGTAGTAATGAAAGCCTTCGACTACCGGATCGGTTGTGACTTCCCACACGCCCTCCGCATCTTTCACCATGTCGTACTTTTTCAACAAATCGACTTGGACTTTTTGAGCCTCAGGCGCTTTGAGGCGGAAAATCACGCGATTGTCCGGCAAAATTCTGGGATATTTTGCGTTCGGGACATTGGTTGAAGCCGGCTCCCCCGGACTGATGGCGCTGTAACTCGGGAAGGTTGATACGTCTACCGGCTTGAACAGGAGCTGAGTGAACATGTACAAGTCGTTTTTCCAAACCTTAAAATCGTGTGCACCCGGCTCCACATAAAAAATATGGGGAACGTCGTTGGCTTTGAGATAATCATGAGTGCGTTGGCTGAATGCAATCAGGCCATCATCTTCACCGCATGAAATCCAAAGCAATTTCAACTTCTTTTTGGCTTCGTCGGGGTTGGGAACCAACAACTCCGGGCTTTTGGTATTGGGCGCAGAGGAGAAACCACCGATCCAGGCAAATTTATCGAGATTACCCAGCCCGAAATTCAATGATTGGCCTCCTCCCATCGATAGACCTGCAATGGCGCGATGTTCACGATCTTTGATCACCGGGTACTTCTTTTCGATAAAGGGGATCAAATCGTTAAGTAGATCCTTTTCGAAGGTTGCAAATGCCTGTACTTTGGTGCTGTCAAAAATATTTCCAACCGCACGATCGTCTTTCATTGCCCGGCCATTGGGCATGACGACAATCACCGGCTCAATTTTGTTTTCAGCATAAAGATTGTCCAAAATCACTTGTGGTTGAGCACCGTTAAGCCATTCCTTTTCATCGCCGCCAATACCATGTAAAAGATATAAAACGGGGTATTTTTTGTCTTTTGAAAATCCTGGAGGAGTGTAGATAATAGCCTTGCGTGTGGTTCCAACTGTTTTTGAGGTGTAATGAACCGTATCTATTTTCCCCTGTGGTATGCCGGTGCGCAAAGCGTCAAAGCCCGGCGGGGCATGCTTGACAGTGTTCTGAGCATTGGCATAAATGCTGAACACGAATGAGGCCGAAATTAAAAAGAATAGTTGTTTCATGGCTCTCCCTCGGTTTGTGGTTTGTACAAACTTGTTCGTAGTTGCGCCTTCTCCGCCCCGCATCCTTCAGAAAAAGGAAAGGCGGAGCGGGGCAGGCGCCGGGCGTGTGGAGAAAGCAGAATCCTCGAATCATCCGCGGAGCGCGTTGGATCCACAAGGCCCCATGCCTGAAGGCATCACTACGAAATTGTCCCTATTTCACCATCACCAATCTCTTTGAGCTGGTTAACGTTCCGTTGTTTCCCGAAGTCCGCAGCCGGTAAACATATGTGCCGGACGCAACAGGCATCCCGCTTTCCGACGTCCCATCCCATCTTGCGGAGTGAACACCAGGCTCTTGACCCTCGTCGACCAACGTTCGTACCTTCTCGCCCGTGAGGTTGTAGATTTCGAGCTTGACCTTGGAGTTGGAAGGCACCTGGTACCGAATGATGGTCGAGGCGTTG
>JAPDQK010000018.1:1426-87561 GCA_034505955.1 Candidatus Zhuqueibacter pondensis | reverse complement strand
ATTGCACCTGATTTAAGCCCAGTGCCAGGCCATCATGCACGCGTGGGAAGAGACCATGAGTACAAACGCTTAGGCACGGTTTCTTTGCTGAGTGCCATTGACCTGTTTAGTGGGCACGTTCATGGTTTAGTCCGACATCGGCATCGTAGCCGTGAGTTTATTGAAATGCTCCAACACCTGGATGCCTTTTACCCAAAAGAAATGAAGATCAGAATCATTCTGGACAACCACTCCGCGCATATTTCTAAAGAAACGAGAAAATATTTGGCTGCCGTGCCCAATCGATTCGAATTCATTTTTACCCCCACCCATGGGTCTTGGTTAAATATCATCGAATCGTTTTTTAGTAAAATGGCCCGTCAATTTTTACATGGAATCAGAGTCAATTCGAGAGAAGAATTGGTTGAACGGCTCTTAAAATATCTTGACGAAATCAATGAAACGCCAGTAGTGTTCAGATGGAAATACAAACTTGATGAAATTTCTATCGTCTAAAAATAAGGCTAAATTATTGTAATGTTAATTAGGAATCAGGCTACTAGCCTCCTGGCTGGAGAATTGGAAGGCACTTCCGACTGATTGGCGTATTCGTCTTTCTGATCCTGAAGTCCTAATTCGTCATCAGCGAGAACATCCGGGGCATCGAGCACGCCAGTTGCAAGAACTGGTAGAAAATTTGAGAGAAATAATTCGTGAGAAAGATGGAGTGCGGTACAGCACACTCGTACAGAAAAGATTACCGGTTTGGTACTCAGAGGTTGTGGTTCCTACTATACGAAGCTTGTTAGGTGGAGAACCGGCGCGGTTGGTAGCTGGGCTACCCAACAAAGGACGCCTGCCGGCGCTAAACCCGAATGTACAAGTGGAATGCTGGGCTGTTCTTAACGATCATGGTTTTCACCCCGAACCCCTGCCGGAAAATGCACGTTGTCAAGAGGACATCGTCCGTTTCGGACAAACTCGAGATTTGGCGTTTGCAGCAATGATACATCCTGACTCGTGTTCCCTCGAACTTTACGCTCGATCCGATTCCTTCGCTTGCAACGTTACTTCCCACCTTGAGTGGCAAAAATTGCTAGATTCGGAGAGACAAAACTCATCCTTAAGCAATAGTGAACAAGTATGATCCATAAAAAAGGAAAATCCTATGGAATTAGGGCTGTATTTCGCCGTGTGCAATCACTTAGAGCTTGAGCCGGCACTCGAAAAAGTGGCCAAACTGGGATATACGTGTTTAGAACTTTCTATGCATACTGGAGGACGCTTTGATGTTGCCGAAATGCTGAAAGATGGAAAGGGCCGGCAGATTTCTTCCATCATCAAGAATGCTGGGCTTCGGGTGAGTGCAATCAACATGAGTGCAGATGGACAACTTGTGCTGGGTCCGCATCATGCCGATACGGATGTAATCTTTAAAGGAACATCCGAAGAGAAAATCCGTTATGGAACAGAGCGGATGTTCCTTGCCGCAGAATTGGCCAATGAGTTGGAGATTCCCGTGGTCACAGGTTTTACCGGATGCGAGGATTACTCCCGTTGGTTTCCTTGGCCGGATCCCACCGCCTGGGAGCGTATGGAACCGGTGTTTGTAGAGCGTTGGAGTCCCATTCTTAAGCGTTTTGACGAACTCGGGATTCGCTTTGGAATGGAATGCCATCCCCGACAGATTGTTTACAATACTGAAACCGCCCTCAGATCAGTGGAACTCCTTGGAAGCTATCGCAGTTGGTGCTTTAATCTTGATCCGGCTAATCTAATGCTCGCCGGAGTTGATCCGGTTGTTTTCGTAGCTGAGCTTGGCCTCCGTATTGTTAATGTCCATGCTAAGGATGGCGAGTTGGTTGTGCATAATGTGCGGCGTTCAGGCCTGCTGGCTCATGGCGCATGGGATCGTCCTGACCGTGGTTTCCGATTTCGAATAGCCGGTTGGGGAGATGTCCCTTGGCGTAGGCTTATTACTGAGCTGATATTACAAGGATACCAAGGCCCTCTCACTGTAGAACATGAAGATGCAACCATGGGCCCGATGGACGGTATTGAAAAGGCGGCTCATTTTTTAACGCCTCTACTTATTCGGGAGCCTTTTCCCGGGCGGTGGTGGTAACGAAAATTGGCTTAAGGAGAAAGAATGGAAAACCGAGATCGAAGACAAGTAGTGCTAGGTGTAGATTTTGGTGCCACAAATCTAAAAGCCTTACTTCTCGATAAAGATGGTCAAGTCTATCAGCGATTTATTGAACGCTCCGAACCGGAACGAGGTCCGGAAGCAACCCTACAGCGTATCGTTGACTTGGTGAAGCGTGCGAGAAAGGAGTCCGATTCTGCCGACTTGGAATTGACGGGCGTTGGTATTGGCGCCTGCGGACCCGTAAATCATGCTAAGGGTGAGATAGTTGAATCTCCGGTATTGCCTGGCTGGAAAAATGTCCCGGTGAGGGATATAATAAAAGAAACTATCGAGCTTCCAGTCCATCTTGATAACGACGCTAATCTCGCCGTACTTGGGGAATGGTGGAAAGGAGCCGGAGAACAATGTGCCGTTGTGGCAGGTCTTACACTTGGCACCGGAATTGGAGGAGGTCTCGTGATCAATGGGCGCGTTTATCGAGGAGGATGGGGCTTTGGAGCTGAGTTTGGTCATATCAGCGTCGCTCAGGAGCCTTCTTGTCCTTGTGGTGGTAGAGGTTGCTTAGGGCGAGTTGCTTCAGCTACAGATACTCTGCTTCGGTATCAGGAACTAACCGGTGCGAAAGCGGCCCCGATCGATGGCATCCTTGAGCTTGCGAAGCTTGCGGAAAAGGGAGACGAAGCAGCGAGAGAGGCCATTAGAGTTTCTGCCGACTACCTTGCCAAAGCCACTCTGATTCTTATTAACTGTCTGAATCCCCACGTTTTCATATTAGCTGGTGGAATGGCCCTGCTTGGGGATGTTCTCTTGAGACCGATTCGAGAGTTTATCCGTTCCTCAACATTCAGCATGGTAGGGGAGAATACTCGTATTACAGCGGCGAGGCTAGGTATGTACTCAGGATGTTACGGCTCCGCTTGGTTAGCACTGTCAGAAACTCAGGCGTTACCTGAATAAAATCATTTGATAATCGAGTAGAGCAAAGAAAAAAAGGAACGGTTATGGTCAAAAGAATTTTTTTTATTGTCCTGGACGGTGTGGGAGTTGGTGAGCTTCCTGATGCTGATCAATATGGCGATCAAGGAAGTAATACGCTTGCCAACATTGCGAAAAAGATGAACGGCTTGAACTTGCCGAATTTGCAAAAGCTTGGTTTGGGCAACATAATTCCAATTTTGGGCGTCGCGAGAACAGATTCCCCAGCCGCTAGCTTTGGCAAGATGCGGGAAGTATCCCCAGGTAAAGATAGCATCTCCGGACATTGGGAATTAATGGGATTGCCTTTAAAAAGGCCATTTCCAACCTATCCCAATGGATTTCCCGAAGAAATTATCGCGAAGTTTATTGAAATGGCAAGAATTCCAGGCATTTTAGGCAATAAGCCAGCATCAGGAACAGTCATTATTGATGAGCTGGGTGAAGAGCATCTTCGCACTGGCAAACCGATTGTTTATACTTCAGCAGACAGCGTTTTTCAGATCGCTGCTCATATGGATGTCATATCCTTGGAACGATTGTATGATCTTTGCAAAGTTGCCAGAACCTTGCTTGTCAATGAACATGGTGTCGGAAGGGTGATCGCCCGGCCTTTTATCGGTGTTCCTGGGAAATTCCAACGCACAGCCAAGCGCAAAGACTTCCCCATCAAACCCCACGGTCCGACCATTATTGAAAATCTACAAAAGTATAATATTCCGACCATCGCAATCGGAAAAGTTTATGATTTGTTTGCCGGAATCGGATTTGATGAAAAACTCGAAGTTGCCTCAAATGCTGAAGGCATCGAAAAGCTAATTGAAGTTTCCGCCCAACAAGAAAACGGATTTATTGCGTGTACCTTGGTTGATTTTGATACATTGTGGGGGCATCGAAATGATTACATCAACTTTGCTAGGGGTTTAGAGGATTTTGATCGTGGGCTTGTGCGACTCATTGAAAAACTCAAACCAGATGATGTTGTAATTATCACGGCAGATCATGGCTGTGACCCAACCACGCCAAGCACCGATCATTCCCGCGAATATGTTCCGCTTCTTGTATATTACAAAAGAATAGAGACTGGTAACGATCTAGGAGTGCGAGAAACATTTTCCGATGTCGCAGCAACGATTGCTGATCTTTTTGAAATACCCGGCACAGGTCATGGGAAAAGTTTTGCTGAAGAACTCACCATCTGATATGTATACTCACAACTGATGCATAGTGGGTGATCCAGCTATCACCGCATTTAGTGTATAGGTATCACGAGTATCCCCGACTTTTTTTTAGATAGATTCTTCTGATGTTTTGGGAATTTTCGTCGAGTATTACTTTTCTCCAAGTTTATTTCTTTACGTCCAACTTTGATGCGGATCTTATCGTAATGACCGATCAAGGCAGCGGCAAGGGGCAAAATTACAAACAGCAGTATCGTTACGGCAGCGATGATTGAGATTGTTACTGTGCGATCATGCGCAAGGCTGTTTGCAATGATGGGAATTTGTTCGACGTTGGGCATTGATTCACCTCTTTCATTGACATCCGCCCTTTAAGTGCTTGGTTCTCAATTAATCGTTAAAATCCATCATCTGGTCAAACTCACCAACTTCCTTGTAAGTTCTTAGGCGATCGACCACTTCTTTCATCATTGTCGACAGACGCTTTTTAGTCGAAAAGCTTTCACCTAAAACAACAAGCGCGGGGACGTTCGACGAAGCGCGCACGAGGAACCAACTGCCGTCATCAAAAACCACTCGGATCCCATTAACAGTGATGATATCGAGTATTTGGTGATCCTTGATGGGCATCTTCTTTTCAAAAGCTTCTTGATATGCGCTTTGAAGTTGTTCCACAATTTTGTATTTGACTGTATCAGGACAACGCGGTTGCATATTGGGCGATTGATAGGTCTTTGGCAATTGAGTCAAAATTTCGTCAAGCGACTGCCCTCTCGCAGATATCAACTCACAAAGCATCAGTGCAGCCTTGTTAGCATCATCATAGCCTCGTCCGATGGGTGTATTGAAGAAAAAGTGACCACTACGCTCAAAACCTGCCAGTGCTTTGTCATCCAACACCTTTTCTTTAATATACGAGTGCCCGGTTTTCCAGTAAATCACTTTTCCCAAGCCTTTTTTAATAATGAGAGTATCAAATAGCGCAGTGGATTTGACGTCGACAACAAAAATAGCATCAGAATGATTTTGTACCAAATATTGGGCAATCAACAAGCCAACCTTGTCACTGTAGACTTCATGACCCTGTTGATCAACCACACCGAGACGGTCGCCGTCGCCATCGATACCAATCCCTAAATCCGCTTTTTCCTTTCTCACCCGTTTTCCAATTGATTCAAGAAATTTGATATTCTCCGGATTCGGATTAAAATTTGGATAATCCCAATTTAATTCAGTCAGATGTTCAATGACTTCGTGTCCGGCTTTGCGGAGGGCTTTGGAGGTATAGAGTCCTGCGGCACCATTGCCGGTACACACGACAATTTTGAGAGGTTTTTGAACTTTTACACCTTTGACGAGATCATCAATATACGCGGCGTCAATATCAGGAACCTGTTCGTAATTCCCCTGACCCGATGTGTACTCCCCACGGTGAATGATTTCTTTGAAGCTTTTGATTTCGCTTGGCCCGAACGTTCTAGAAAAGTCATAGGCTAGCTTAATGCCGGTCCAACCGTTATCATTATGGCTGGCGGTAATCATCGCACCGGCTTTTATTTTCAAATGATATTGGGCGAAATAGAGGGTAGGTGAGATGCAGAGTCCGATGTCATAGACTTTTAGCCCGGAAGAAACAAGACCAAGCGCAAAGGCATGCTTTACTGCTTGTGAATACTTACGGTAATCCTGTCCGATGACAACCTCTTTGCGATCAGGATAATTTTTCTTGAGTAGTGTGCCAAAAGCCTTTCCAAGGGTTAAAGCACCTTGTTCGTTGAGCTCTTTTCCAAAAAGCCAACGCACATCATATTCTCTAAAGCCGGTATCTTTTATAAGAGGTTCCCGGACATAGGTTTCAGTATTTTCAGGGATTTCTTGATACACGGTCATGGGAGCATCTCCAATTGTTGAAAATAAAAAAATGCTTGAACCTGAAGTCGAAAAAATATGTTTTAGTCGTAAACGCTACCCCGAAAAATTGCGGATCTTGGGTAGCTTTGAATGTTGATGAATTTACAACACCAAAGAACAAAAGTCAAAAGAATTTCTGAACATATTTACGTAAGGAATTCCACCCGATATTCGGTTCCTTCTTAACATTATTTTTGCCCAATTACATGCCGATCCAATCCGGCCAAATCTTTGATGATTTGTAGCTCACGAAACCCCGCTTCGCGGAACAATTGCTCAATTTTCGTGCGGCGCTGGCTGGCCATCTCGCAGGCCACCCAACCGCCGGCAGTTAAATGTTCACGGCAAAAGTCTATAATACAGCGATAAAATCTCAAACCATCTCCCGCGACATACAAGGCCTGCGGTGGTTCCCAATCGCGAATCTCCGGCTGCAAGCTTGGCCGCTCTTCTTCCAAAACATAGGGTGGATTGGAAACCACAATATCAAACTGCTCGTCAGCAGAAAATGCTTCGGGTTGCGTCATATCCACCAAACGAAATTCAATCCGTTCGACTACACCGTGCCGCTGCGCATTTTCCCGGGCAATCTCAAGAGCTGCTTCCGAAATGTCCGTTGCTACGAGTTGCGCCTTCGCGATCAATTTCGCCAACGACACGGCAATACATCCCGCGCCGGTGCCGAGATCAATTATTCTCGGCGAAGAAAATGTCGAGGCTAATTCGACGACTTTTTCTACTAACAACTCGGTCTCGGGCCGAGGAATGAGCACCGCCGGAGAGACAATAAGCTCAAAGCCATAGAATTCGCAAACACCGAGAACGTACTGTAACGGCTCGCGCTGGAGACGGCGATTGAGATACTCATGAAAAGTCGCTTGCTCATCGGGCCGCAACTGGCGATCGCGCATCAGATAAAGATGAGCACGGTCGGTTTTCAGTACTGCCGCCAGCAACCACTCGGCTTCACGATGAGGCGACGCGATGCCTGCTGCGCGGAGTTGTGTTGCCGCTGATTGGAGAAGATCAAAAATACGCAAGAAATTACAACTCACACGGGATTGAAAACTTAAAGTAGCAGTGGCAGTTGGCAGTGCCAGCATATGCGGTATTCGTGCTGCCACTTTGAAAGGCTCACCCCGCCTTCTTCAGCCTCTCCGCCTGATCGGCCAACGCCAGTTGCTCGATAAACTGATTAAGATTGCCATCGAGCACATCGTCGAGCTGGTAGACCGTCAATCCGATGCGATGGTCGGTGACACGGTTTTGGGGAAAATTATACGTGCGAATCTTGTCGCTGCGGTCGCCGCTGCCCACCATTTGGCGCCGGGCATCGGTGATTTTTGCCTGCTCTTCGGCGCGTTTCATTTCGAGCAGACGTGCCCGTAAAACTCTTACGGCCTTGTTTTTATTTTTGAGCTGTGACTTTTCATCCTGGCACTGAACAACTAGCCCTGTGGGAATATGCGTGACGCGCACTGCCGAATCCGTGGTGTTCACGCTCTGACCGCCGGGTCCGGAAGAACGAAAAACATCAATCCGCAAATCGTTCGGATTGATCTCAATGTCAACTTCTTCGGCTTCGGGGAGCACCGCCACGCTGGCCGCCGACGTGTGAATACGGCCACTCTGCTCGGTAATTGGCACGCGCTGAACGCGGTGCACGCCGCCTTCGTATTTCAATTTGCCGTAGGCGTCTTTCCCGCTCACTTGAAAGATGATTTCTTTGAAGCCACCGATGCCTTGCGGGTTGCTGGACATCACTTCCATTTGCCATCCCTGACGCTCAGCAAAGCGTGAGTACATGCGAAACAAATCACCGGCAAACAACCCCGCCTCGTCACCACCGGTGCCAGCGCGGATTTCCATGATCACATTCTTTGAGTCATTGGGGTCTTTCGGCACCAACAGCATTTTCAATTCTTCCTCGAGCCTGGCGGCTTTGGGCATGAGTTCTTCCAACTCGGCCTGTGCGATTTCCCGCAATTCCCGGTCTTTGGTATCGTTTACGATCGCTTTATCGTCCGCGATGCTTTTGGTAATGGCTTTATACTCGCGATATTTGGCGACGATTTCTTCGAGATCACTGTGCTCTTTGGCCAAATCACGCAGCCGCTTGGGATTGGCAGCGACCTCCGGATTTGCGAGCAAGCTGCTGACTTCTTCGTAGCGTCTTTCGAGATTTTCTAATTTAGCGAACATCTGGATTGTTTTTATTTCTTCTTTGGAATTTCACGTAAAATTAGAGTCTGCGAATCGGTCTCAATGGTAATGCGATATTTGCCCATGAAGTCCATGCCGAGAAGGCCGTCGATTTGAAAGCCTGCGGGGAAATCGACAATTGAAACCACAAAGTCTTTTTCTCTTAATCCGCCGACCACAAAATTTTCGATGAGTAAAGTCGGTGTTTTGATAACCTCTTTACCAAGCGGTGCAACCGACCGCATTTCGGTCGTCGGTTCAGCGACGATTTTATCCAAAAGCTTTTGATTGATCGCGCAGTAGGCCGAACCGGAATCAACCATGAAATAGAGACGGAGGCCATTTAAGCTTACTGGAACAAGCAGCACACCGCCATAATCGAAGTAGCCAGCTATACGATTAGCCTTGTACAAACATCACCCCTATTCCTGTAGGAATTGCTTGTCCGGCGTAGAAAAAAAACAAATCTGCTTCAGGATGAGCATTTCGATATTTCGCCCCATCCCCATATACCTGATCCTGATTCGTACCGTGAAATAAAATTCGGCCTCGCAAAGGATTATCGTATTTATCCACTTTGGTAACTTCAACAACAACCCACTGGCCGTCGTATTTCTCACGGATTTCCGAAATTTTCAGATCATCACGCATATTTTTCCTCAAAGTTAAGCTGCCGCTACCACCGCCTTCCCATCATCTACGATCACATTCGGCAGAATGGCCACTTCTTCTCCCAACGCCGCCTTCAACGCCACGATGGCAACTTCGAGTTGTTGGTGATCCGGTTCTTTGGTCGTCAACCGCTGCAGCCATAATCCAGGTAAAATAAAGAGTCGCCAAAATGAATTGCGGTAACCTTTATCGGAGAGCCGAATGAATTCGTAAGAGATCCCGCCGATTACCGGAATGAAAGCGAAACGCAATAACCGGTCGCCGATGCTCTCGGGACGGCCGAGCATCATGAACACCAGGATGCTGACCAACATGACGATGAGCAGAAAGCTCGTGCCACAGCGCGGGTGAAAGCGCGAAAAGGTCGAGGCATTTTCCGGGGTCAACTCTTTTTTCTCTTCAAAATTAAAAACGCTTTTGTGCTCGGCGCCATGATATTCAAAAACCCGGCGGATGTCTTTCATGGTGGTGATGAGCCACAAATATCCCAAAAAGATAATGAGCCGGATGATCCCGTCCACGAGATTGAACCAGAAGCCAGTGCGGGCACCGAGCCATTCGGTGAGGAGCAGGGGGACGTAGAAAAAGAGCCCCAGCCCTAGGGCAAACGCAAAAGTCAGCATCAGGCCCATTCCAATTCTCTGCGAAGTCGTGCGCTGGCCGGGACGCTGATTTGTTGTCGTCTTGCCATTTTGTTTGGCCCGCTCATCTTCCATGGCGACATCGCCGGAAAAAGTCAGTGCCTGAACCCCGAGCATCAGCGCTTCGATGAGAACGACGCTGCCCCGGAAAATCGGCAGTGCCAGAAATTTCATTCGGTTCAAGAGCGAACGATATGGTTTGCGCCACACAACAATGCTGCCATCGGTGCGCCGGCAGGCGACGGCGACCATCTCCGGTGAGCGCATCATCACGCCTTCGATGACGGCTTGGCCGCCGACCATCAATTTGTCTTCAGAGGTTTTTGAGTTTGGCATTGGCTATTCGAGTACACGTAATTATAAAGTTCTCCCACCAACCAGTGTCAGCACGCATGCCCCGGTAAAAATAAAAAAACGGAACACCACTCGAGGCGACGCCTGCGAGCGCATTCCGTTTCATTTTTTGATCGCCGCTAAGCTCGTACTGCCTTCTCCTCCCCTTTCTTGTATTTTTTCATGAATTTTTCAACCCGCCCAGCAGAGTCAACCAGCTTTTGCTTCCCGGTAAAAAAAGGGTGACAATTGGAACAGATTTCGACGCGCAAATCACCGACGGTATTTCGCACTTGAAAGGTGTTGCCACAGGCGCAGGAAATCGTCGCCAACACGTATTGTGGATGAATTTTAGGTTTCACAAATCTTTCTCCTGATTGCTTTTTCTTAAACTTTAAATATACATTATGCTTACGGCAAATGCAAGCGATTTTTTGCTGCACCGCCACGTTGCTGTTTATAGAACGCCGCCATTTCTGCGAACACTTCCTCCGACTTTCCCACCACTACGCGGCACTCCGGCAACGACTCCAAAAACAGCTTGCCGTAATACTTGGTGACAATGCGGTTGTCAAAAATCACGATGGCGCCGAAATCGGATTTGCGACGAATCAAACGACCGAAGCCCTGCTTGAATTTGATCACGGCTTGCGGCACGGAGTATTCCATGAATGAATTGCCGCCTCGTCGATCAATCGCTTCCACGCGCGCTTCGATCACCGGCTCGGTGGGCACTTTGAAAGGCAAACGAGGAATAATCACACACTCCAACGCTTCGCCGTGCACATCGACGCCCTGCCAGAAACTGTCGGTGGCAAACAGCACCGAACCCACTTGCTTCTTGAAATTTTCCAACAGCCGATGGCGATGTTCCTGCCCTTGTTTCATCGCGACGATGCCCGCTTCCGCCAGCTCCGGCGCCAGTTCACGGAACATCAGATTCAACAAACCGTACGCCGTGAAAAGAATGAAAGCTCTTCCTTGTGAAATCCTCAGCGCGCGGAGCAGGCCTTCGCGCAAGTGCTGAGGATAGTCGCGCGCATTCGGTTCCGGAAGATCAGTGGGAATGACAATGAGCGCCTGGCGACCGAAATCAAACGGCGAGCCGAGCAGTGTGGCAGTCTTACGATAAGTTACACTACTGTCACTCAAAGCGCCGGTGACGGAAGCTGACAGACCGAGGCTTTTCTCCAAATAGTCAAAGGATTTGCCGACGGCCAGCGTCGCTGAAGTCAGTACTATTGTAGGGAATTTCTCGAATACGGCCTTTCTGAGAATCGGTGCCACCTCCAACGGCGCGCTGCGCAATCGCACTATATTACCCCAGCGCGATTCCTTGACCTCCAACCAGCGAATGTTTTCCTCATCCTTGTTGAGCAGAACACTTTTCACCTGTGTCGCCATCTCGACAAGCCGGCCGGCCTGCGCCATGAGATCGACCGCCAGCGAGGCCGCTTCACTGCCGATGAAATTTTCGGCAATGTCGCAAAGCTTGACGACTTCAAGAATTTGCTCGGCGCATCCGCGCATCTCCTGCAACAGTTTCGGTGTCAGGCGGGTGGCGATTCCCTGATAAGTTTTGTCTTTAACGACCGCAGGCGTCAGTCGCAACTTGATCTCGGAAAAATTCTCGCCCGTCGCTGTGCCACCCTTGTTTCCTCTGCTGACCACCCAGAGAAAAAGCTGTTCCATCAAGTCCTTGAGCCGCGATTCCAGGTCACCTACTGCAGGCACACAAACCATCTCAATTTGTTGGCGAAATTTGTCGATCAGGGAACGGCTGAGCCGGCCGGCGGACTTCTGAATTTTCGCCATCGTGAACGGCAGGATGCCGGTTGGTTTGTCCTCCTTGAGACGGTAAAGTTTGTGCAACGTGCGAAGAATTCCATGATAGCTCGTTGCTGCGCCGAAATAGGATGAGGCAACTTCCTCGATGTCATGCGCCTCGTCTAAAATCACGCGGTGATATTTCGGCAGCACCGCCACCTCCGAACTTTCTCCCGCTTCCTGGCGCACGGAGAGATCCGCAAAAAGAAGATGATGGTTGGCGACTAAAACATCCGCCGCCGCCGCGCGGCGCCGGGCATTGTAAAAAAAGCACTCGTGGTAAAATTTGCACTTTGATCGCAGCGTGGTGTCGCTTTCCGATTGAATTTTTTCCCACACCTGCTCCTGCGGAATGAATGCCAGATCCGTTTTGCTGCCATCCGGGGTTTTGCCGGCCCACTCGATGATCGCCTGCAATTCCTGCTGCTGTGCCGATTCTGCAAAGAGATCCGGCTGGGTTGCCGCTTCCGCCAGCTTGCGCTTGCAGGCGTAGTTGTTGCGGCCTTTCACCAATTCGGCGCGAAATTTGAGATCGAGCGTTTGTTGCAAAAGCGGAATGTCCTTGTTGACGAGCTGTTCCTGCAAATTGATCGTACCGGTGGCAATCACCGTGCGCTCGCGGTTTTTTACGCTCCACTCGATGGCGGGCAGAAGATAAGCAAGAGTCTTACCAGTACCGGTGCCGGCTTCAATAATGGCAATTTTATTTTCATTGAACGCTTCGGCCACTTTTTCGAGCATCTTCAGTTGCTGGGGGCGCGATTCGAAGTTCTCGATCTGGCGTGCAATCGCGCCCTCGGCAGAAAGCTGCCTCTTCAGGTGCGGTAACGAGAGTAGAACAATTTCCTTTGGTTTCTGCGGCTCGACGACAACGTAAATTTCGGTGACCACATTGTTGATGATGAAAAAACCAATGCCCTCGTTACCGAGCTGCGAGGCGATGGCCGCATCCGCATCCGAAGGCTGCAAAACACCGGAAGGGTGGTTGTGAATGACGACATCGCCGGTGTGCGCGAGGTTGGTAATCGCCGGCACCAAATTCCTGTTCCCACGCGCCACCACTTGTGCTGATTCCACCACTCCCTTGCCATCGGCTGTGCCCGTCTGGGTTTTGCCGAGAAAGAACACCTCGTTGCCGCCGGCATCACGAATGTGCAGTCGCATGTAAGTGATGGCTTCGTCGGAGAGGTAGGCTGTTAGTTTGTTTTCGGAAGACATGAGCTGGTTGCCAAAGAAACACAGACGATGGGAAAAAATTGTGCCTCGGGCCGAAAAAGACGGATCATCCTGCCGGCATGAACAATATCCATGCCGACAAGAAAACCGCCCTCATCAAAACAAAAACAACATCAGAAGCAATTTTCACTCGTGCCGACGCTCGCTCACTCAGCCAGATCGATATAAGCGAGTCGGTTTTTCAGAGTAAACATGAAATTTCATGGACAGTTGCAGAACATCTGTTTTCCAAAGATCATGGGTGTTAACGGGCTTAACAAGAATATAACATTTTTGCATCAAGAAGTCAACCTGAGACAAGACCGTTATAATGCTGCTAGAACTTCATCGAGATGGCCGTCAACGCTGACTTTCGGAAAGATTTTGGCGATCCTTCCCTTTTCGTCGATGATGAAAGTGGTTCGCTCGATTCCTGTGTAGGTGCGGCCATCCACGGACTTTTCCTTCCAGACACCGTAAGCTTGCACCACTTTTTTATCGACATCGCTCAACAGGGTGAAATTCAGTTGATATTTGGTTTTGAATTTCTCGTGGGATTTCACCGAATCGACGCTGACACCGAGCACAACCGCGCCTCGGCGTTTGAGTTCGCTCATGCCGTCACGGAACGAGCAGGCTTGTTTGGTGCAGCCCGGGGTATCATCCTTTGGATAAAAGTAGAGAACCACCTTTTGACCTCGGAATTGGGAGAGGCTAACCGCATTGCCCTCATCATTCAGGAGCGTAAAGTCCGGCGCTTTTTGACCAACTTTCAACATGACGCTGCCGCTAACGCCCTTCTTCGATTTGGCTGCGCTCGTTTTCGCTTTAGCCGTATCATCCTGCTTTTGCGCGAACGCATTCAAACTGAAAATTGTCAAAATGAACAAAATGAAAAAGTTGGTACGCATGGGTTCCTCAAAGATTATTATGATGGAGTCGGAGAATCGTTGCTTAATTCTTTAAAAGCAGTTTTAGCGCGTAAACAGCAAACTCCTGATCTCTTCAAGAGCTGTTACGCCAAAAGATGAGACTGGCAAGAGGTCAATGGAATGCATGCCATCCATGTTCACCACGTCACCCGTAACATGCTCTTTCAGATCAAAGCGCTGCCAAAACCTCGTCGAGATGGCCGTCAACGCTGACTTTCGGAAAGATCCTGGCGATCCTTCCCTGTTCATCGATAATGAAAGTGGTTCGCTCCGTTCCCATATAGGTGCGGCCATACATCGATTTCTCTTTCCACACGTTGTAGGCATTCACGACCTGCATGTCGCCATCGCTCAGCAGGGGAAAATTCAAATGATATTTGGTTTTGAATTTCTCATGGGATTTCACCGGATCGACACTGACACCGAGCACAACGGCTCCGCGCCGTGCTATTTCACTCATGCCATCACGAAATGAGCATGCTTCTTTGGTGCAGCCCGGGGTATCATCCTTCGGATAAAAATAAAGAACCACCTTTTGACCACGAAATTGGGAAAGGCTGACAGGTTTTCCCTCATCGCTGAACAGCGTAAAGTCCGGTGCTTTCTGACCAACTTCCAACATCACACTGCTCTTCTTGTTGGTCATAACCTTCTTCACATCGACTTTTGTCTCAGGCTTTGCTGTTGTTTTAGCAGTGCTTTTCTTTTTGATGATAGTTTTCTTGGTTGAGGTTGCCATTTTGTTCCTCCTGGTGTTGGGGAGTTGAGTAAAAGTTGAAGCGTGAATTTATCCATGGACTCAACTGTATAGGAGCAACGAACTGTGTTCACTTTGCCATGGGAGAGAAAGCTTCCTCTTATATTAAACATAAATTTGCCCAATGTAGCAAATATTTTCTCACGGTATGACTCCGAGCAGTGCGTGCGATTCAATACTGACAGTCCGGAGAGCAATAAATTGCTCGTTGCTTCCCACCGTGTCGTATCATTTCGATGAGAGTGCCGTAGTGCCAGCAAGGGCGGCTCCGACAGCAATACGAGTAATTTCATCCAGCGGATGAGGGCATGAGTTCCGGCCATCTTATGAATTCAACCTCCAAATCGTCCAATTCAGTGTTGCTGCGAACGTCACCCATAAAAGATAAGGCATAAATAACCATCCTGAGAGCGGCTTGATTCGCCAAAAGGCAATCAACGTCGCTAAAATAAAACCCCACAGGAAAATAATATTGATGAATCCGAGCTTGGGACTCTGCAATCCGAAGAAGGCCACAGACCAAGTGGCATTCAAAACGAGTTGGATTCCGAAAAGAACAAACGGCGGGATCGCACCGGCAAATCCGCTTTCACGCCATACCAACCAGGCAGCAACGGCCATGCTGAGATAGAGCATCGTCCATACCGGCCCGAAAATCCAGTTGGGCGGCGTCCATGATGGTTTGTTTATCGCGCGGTACCAACTATCGACAGAGCTTTCGGTAAAAAGGCCGCCGAAGAAGGCTGCACTAAAGCTCAAGGTGATGAACAGCGCCAGGACAAGCCATTGATTGAAGTTGTTTTTCATGAGCATCGACCTCGTTCCGTGGTATCAATTTCGCAGGTAATAAAGTTTTCATAATCTGGTCAGTCAGCCACAGTCTCGCAACGAAAGCTGCGAATAGCCTCGCCTCTTCTGTATAACAAAAATAAACCCGAAACCATCACCGCTCAATCGTTCCAAACCATGACCGGCTAACATAACAGCAGCAAAGGCCTTGCAAGCTTCGCCTGAAAAACGATGTGAAGTATTTCGTAACGCGGCTTTCATGCCGCAACCCCCTACGGGCGCAGCCAAACTGTATTGGACACGGATTTATTCCGTGGATAAAAGCAAATCTCAGGGTAGCATCTGGGTTTACATATTCAACGGAGTAACTCTGTGTCCAAAAGTCTTTGCGGTCGTGCCTGCCCTGGGCCACAGACCGGGGATAATTTTCCAAAGGTAATACTCTATAAATATTCCTGCAATGCCCGCCTGCGCACGTTGTTGCGTAAACTCTTCAGCGCCTTCTCTTTGATCTGCCGCACACGCTCCCGAGTGAGTTTGAAGTGTTGACCGAGCATCTCGAGTGAATGCGGACGATGACCATTCAGACCGAAATAACGGCGTATGATTTCCGCCGTCCGCGAGTCCATCTTCGCGAGCAGGTCGTTGATTTCGTCTTGCAAGGATTCGCGCAGCAACACTTCGTCCGGGGCGAGGTACTGGTCGCTCTCGAGAAAATTCACCAGTCCATCGTTTTCCTCATCATCTGAAGATTGCTCCAGCGATAGCGCATGGGCATTGTCATGCATGATCTCAGTGAGTTTCTTGACGTTGATCCCCAACTGCTTGGCGACTTCTTCCATGCTCGGCTCGCGTCCGAGGCGCCTTTGCAATGCATCGATGCTGTGATTCACTCGCATGATGGCGTTGATGCGATTCAGCGGCAGACGTACCAGACGCCCTTGTTCCGCCAATGCCTGCAAAATGGCCTGACGAATCCACCACACTGCATACGAGATGAATTTGTAACCTTTTGTTTCGTCGAAGCGATAGGCCGCCTTGATCAGCCCGAGGTTCCCCTCACCGATCAAATCCGACAATGGCAGACCATGTCCTTGATAGCCCTTCGCAATGGTCACGACAAACTTCAAATTGGATTTGACCAGCTTGTCCAAGGCTTCAGAATCACCTCCGCGAATTCGTTTCGCCAATATACTTTCTTCTTCACGCGACAGCGGCTTGTGGAAATTGATATCGTCCAAATAATGTCCCACAGATGGAATGGAAGGAAGTTTATTGTCTTTTTTCCTGGTCATGTCGAGGTTCCGTTTTTATTTGACAAAATGGATGATGACAGGTTAAGCTGTCATCGTTTTCCAGTTAAAGAAATTCGCAACTCCATTTTTGGGCACTCCAGCGGTTTTGCTAATTTTCTTGGAGCGCCAGAGAAGTGTCCTGGTTAAAGAATCATCCTTGTATTTAAAGATACGCAAAATGTCTAATAATTGTCAAGTAAAATCTATACAAATATGAGACAATTTTGCTTATAATTTTCATACTTAATTGCAATTAATAAATTAAAATACCAACAAAGCACGCCGAGAAAACTTATAAATTATGTGAAAATGACCTTGACAAATTATTGACAAGCATTTATATTATGTTAATGATTAACAACATGCAAAAATATCCCATCAAGTTTGTGGCCCGTCGCACGGGCCTATCACCCCATGCGATTCGAATTTGGGAAAAACGCTACAATGCGGTGTCACCGGAACGAACGACGACGAATAGACGTTTGTATTCCGACGCTGACATCGAACGTTTACTGCTGTTGCATGAGGCGACACTGGCCGGGCACGCGATTGGGCAGATTGCGAAACTGCCAACGGAAACCTTGCGCAAACTTTTGAGCGTGGAGGAGACCGCGGACTTGCGAAACAAAGTGACGGCCGAGATGAAAATGGATACCATTTCTGCAGACGCCATCCTCGCCGCGTGCCTTGAGCAAGTAAAGCAACTCAATCCAGAGGGCTTGCAACACTTATTGGAAGATGCGGAGATCAGGCTCAGCAAGCCGATGCTCATCGAGCAGCTTATCGTGCCGCTGATGCACAAAATTGGCGATTTATGGCGGGATGGTACGCTGCGCGTGATTCATGAGCACATGACCACTGCCGTGGTGCGCTCGTTTCTGGGAAGTATGCATCACGCCTACGATATCTCAACGACCGCGCCATGCATTGTCATCACCACACCGATCGGGCAACTGCACGAACTTGGCGCGTTGATGGCAGCAACGACATCATCCTCTGAAGGTTGGCGTGTCATTTATCTCGGCCCGAATTTGCCCGCCGAAGAAATTGCCGCAGCGGTCGTGCAGAATAATGCCAGGGCGGTGGGACTGAGCATTGTCTATCCTGGTGACGACATAAGGATATCTGAAGAAATGCGAAAATTGCGTCATGGCATATCGAATGAAGTGGCAATTTTAGTGGGAGGGCGCGCGGCTGGCTCTTATCAGGATGTCCTCGAAGCTGTCGGTGCAGTGCGATTGAAGGACATGGTCAGTTTGGCCGCTGCTTTGGAAAATCTGCAGCTACGATAGCCGATCTTTCATCCAGTAGACTCGCCATGAGATTTCTCATTTCCAGCCGGCGAGACAATCTCTTCAGAACCAGTAAATGGGCGTGGCTTCGTCCTCTCTCTAAAAAACCATGCTTTCCAAATAAAATCCATTCTCCTTTCCCCATCAGAAAGTCCAATAAATAGAACCATACAAATTCATGACAACTTTTCTTGGGCCTGATGCATACTGAGCCTTTTGATGCCAGGTGTGTAAATGAGCTACACAGGTCTAACAGGCGAAAATCTCCTAGAAGCCGTTGCTACGAATGATTTGGGCATGGCATTGGTGTTTTCATCTGGCACTGGCTTTGTAACTCGCAATCTCGAGCAGCTTGGAACGTACGGGATTCTACCGATTCCGGATTGCGGATTACGGAACTCTTACTTCTTGAACAATCAATCAGTTAAAAACGGGATCGACTCAAATTCTTACCTTTAACAAGTATACCATTCGTGGAGGTCTTGATGAAGTGGTATCAATTCAGTCTTGTTCTCGCATTGCTGTTTAGCGCGATCGCGCCGGCACCGGCGCAAGAGAAGGGCAAGGGCAAACTCGAAGAGTTTGTGGATGACTTTGCCAAGGACAAAAAAACAAAGGACAAAAAAGAGGAAAAGAAGGATCGTGACGAGAAAAAGCGGGATGATGATGAGGATGATGCCGGCGGCAGTAATTTGTTCAACTTTTTGCTCGACATTATTTTTTCGCCAGGTAATAATGACGGTGACGAAGAAAACACGCCTGAAACTGGAGAAGTCTCCCCATCCAAGCCGGCGCCATATCCATATCTTGATGATCGTGGTCTGCCGATTCTGTCACCGGGGTTTCGTAGTTACAGCGTGGTTGCCGATGCTGGTTATCTTCATCTCGGCAACAACTTGCGAGGATTCCAGCTCGCAGGTGATTTTCGCAGCCGGCAATTTGCCGCGCGCGTCGATTGGCACACGCTCGTTGAAAATTTGGGCATGAGAACTCAGTCGCTTGCTTTCCTTGGCTTGAATATCGGGTGTGAAGTCATTGCGACACCCCATTTGCTGGCAAGGCCGTATCTGGGCGCACGCAATCTCACCGGGCTTGGTGTCGATCTCTGGGGACCGGAAATGGGCGCCAGATTATTGATGCTGCCTCGCAAACCGTTCAGCATCGAGACGAATTTCTCAGGTGCTTGGATCAATAGCAAGCCGCTCATCATCACCAGTGCCACCGTTGGCATAATGATCAATTGTTTGGAATTGCGTTTTGGCGGACAGATGTTCCGTTCGGAATGGACCTCACTGGAGGGGGTAAGGGTAGGATTTCGGGTGTGGCTGTAGCATCACCGTCAGAAGTTCGGTGCGATACCTCTCGACTTGGATACTGTGCCGGTCAATTTTTCCCCTGCAATAATTGCCATCTTTGCTTTCGAATATTGTCACTTGGCTTCGACGTGGAGAATGGCGCTGGCCCGGCGATTTGCAAAGTTTTCCTTGCAAGTTATTGGCGAATTATTATCTTTTTTTTGATGAAAACCGGATCGACTCCCTCTTGCGCGGCATTCAACCATTAGTGGTAATCGGCCCAAAACGTAACTGAGGAATTTACAATGCCCAAAAATGACCGCCGTTTTGCGGACGCTGAACGATACTGGTAGGCGGGGAAGATAAAAAAAGCCGTCGCCATCTTTGATGAGATCATCCAGGACCAGACCTTGCCGAGCTCGGCACGCGCGATTGTATGTGAATATGTCGGAAGATTACAGGTCGGAATATGGAAATTGCGAATCGCCGAGCGCTATTTGCGGCGCGCAGTGCAGCTCAACGATGAGGGCGTCGAGCATCATGTGCAATTGGCCAACTGCCTTTGTCTGCAAGGACGGCAGGAAGAAGCCTGGCAGATGATTCGCCGCCTTTACCGCAATTATCCGGAGCATCCGGCTGCCATTCACTACATGGGCAAAATGCTGGATGAGCGTGGCCAGCATGCCAGGGGCCTGGCGCTGATGAAAAAATCCCTGCGCCTGGAGCCGGCCAATGAGCGTTTTTGGGCGAACCTTTCATTCACTTACTTGCTGCGAGGCAATCCTGGCGCCGCGATGGTTTGCAGCGAACAGGCGATGGCCTTGAATCCGCACGATGAAGTTGTACAGTTTGTCCATAAAGTCGCCTCCCAATTTGAAAGGCAGGAGGAAGCCATCAAGCCTGTAATGACAACGCAGCGGCCGATCACAACCAACCGCCGATCCACCGCTGCAGTCGCAAACGGATGCCCGCGTAAAGAGACATGAGAAAGGGACGAAATATTCTCTACCGCGAATCGCAGTCCATGGTATCGTGGGCGATTCTTCTGCTCATCTTTGCCTTCGGTTCCAGCCTCGTCATGTTGCTGTTGCTCATTTCAGTGCCAGAGGTGCCTCTGTGGCCGAAGTTGTTGCTGATGGCCGGCACGCTCGCTCTTGCTGTAATCATCTGGACTTTTCGCCGGCTGTCAACTGTGCTGACCGATGCGGAGATTTCCTTTGGCTGTGCGTTGATTCGCAAACCTCTACGCTGGCAGGACATTGAAAGCATACAGGAAGAGCCTTATCTTTTCACGCACTTTTGGGGGTGGGGACATGCGCGGCACCTTCGGTTTCATCGCGCAAAGCGGCATGGACGTGCAAATTCAAACCCGCAATTGCTGGCAATATTTCATCTCAACCGATCGGCCACAAATCGTGCTGGGTATTGCCGGGATGCAAATCATGCAAGCAGGGAGCGCCATGCCGCATTGACTCATTTTCTTTCGTCTCCCTTTCTTTCTGCGGGTTCTCTGTTCCAGCTTATTTATGGATCAACCAACTTATATTGATCACAGGAATTTTCCATTGACCGTTTTTTCACTATTCCCCAAGCGCTGCCTAACCGCTTCGTTTCCAGCAGTGCTCTTGATCCTGGGATTGGCGACACCATTTTTTGTGAGTCGCGCGCAGCATGGCGGCAATCGTCAAAGCAACGATCACGTGGTACGTCCAGTCTCAGCGAGCATGGTTTCATTCAATATTGACATGAACCACGCCCGTGTTGCAGCATCTCAACTTTCGAAAGGTGATGATCGCAGAGCTGTGACAGAAAAAATCGTGTTGAATGATCCTCTTGATAAAAATACACTGGGTGAACGCACCGGCGGCAGGTTTGTTGGCGGAGGCGGCTGGCAGGTGACCGGCTTGGAGGATATGATCGTTTATGATCTCGGTCGTTATATCGAGGCCGGGACCCTCGAAGTTGAAGTCCGCAACTTCAGGCCGGCCGAGCAAAACACCTTCGCACGGCATCATTTGCTCAGCATGTTCCGCAACCCGTGGGGTAACCACCATCCTGTGGAAAGTCAAGAAACGGTTTGGGATTTGCATGCCGGTTTCTACTATGATCCCGGCGTCAAAATGCTCTCATGGACTTATGACGAAAATGCCGAGCTGAATACGGTGGTGCGGGAGGATTGGGATCGCGCGCAGACCTACAAACTGAAGATCACCTGGGAGGGCTCGCGGTTGGAATACTTCCGGGATGAGATTTTGCAGGCTTCGCATACGAACACGGCAGGGATGCAATTGCGCTATCTTTTTCTTGGCCGTGATCTCACCGTGTCCGCAGACTTGCTGACCGGCTTTCGCAACAATCAATATCCCGCAATGGTTGGTCCAATTTACTCCAACCTGCTTGTGAAAGCAACCATTAGCGACGATGATTTATTGCCACCACAAGTGACGAATATCCGAATCGAGGACACCTATGCCAATGGCGCGCGACTGGGTTGGACAACCGATGAGCCGTCAATCTGCCACCTCGAATATGGTGCTACAGACCAGTACGATCAACGAACAACGGTGTTGGGTCCGCCAGCGCGAACCTTTTCCACCGCACTTACCAATCTTGCGCCCGATCAGACATATCACTATCGAATCATCGCTCTTGATGCCGCCGGAAACACCATGCGGACTCCGGATCAAATTTTTACGACCCGGTCAGGTGGCACGTATCTTTTTAAACCGGTGGCGGATACTTATGTTGAGACTGCCGGATTGTACGGAACAACGCGCGATCATGCCAATCTGGGTTGGATGAATCTGCTTGCCGGCGCCGGGCGGGAGTGTTATTTGCGTTTTGAAGTCGCCGGGGTGGCGGACGAGATCACGGAAGCGGTTTTGCGTCTGCACGGCCGGCAATCCGGATTTGGCGGCGGTACATTGCGATCTCTTCATGCGAACTGGGATGAGAATGAAGTGACCTGGCTGAACAAACCCGGGGTCACCGGTGAACCACTGGGTGACATCAAGAGCGTGCAAAGCGGGCAATGGCACAGTGTCAGGTTCAATTCCGTGATTGCGGGAAATGGGAAATATGATTTCGCTTTGATTGGATCCGGCGTGCAAACGGTTTCCTTTGATTCGCGCGAATCAACCAATTACCAGCCGGAACTGATTATTTTTGCCCAATCCGTTGCGCCCGCATCACCAATCGCCTTTACGATGCGACTTTATCCCAACCCATTTCACGAGTACACCGCGTTTGAGGTCGCTCTTCCCTCTCCGGGCCAAATTGCGTTGAAAATTTTTGATCTGCAGGGCCACGTGGTAACGACGATAATTGAAGGCAAGTACGCCTCCGGGAAGCATTATTTTACCTGGAACGGAAAGAGTGATGCGCAACGGACATTGGCGACCGGCTGTTATATTGCCGTACTCCGATATGAAACCGAAGCCGATCCCGATTCCAAAGAAGCGGCACCAGTGACTTTCAAGAGACAAAAGGTGGTGCTCTTGAAATAAGCAAACACGCGCAGATACATTGAGATCATCATCCGCAGTTGGAATGAAAGGGATTTTACACGCTTGAAGCTCCGTAGATGATTCACCAAATTTATCACATTGCAAAATTGCTTGGTTAACGCTTTTTTTGTGAGCAGTGAGGATGAACATGCCAGAAACAGTCACCCCCTCGAAAGTTGAGCAGCTCGCGCTGACTCAATCCGGCCAAAAACTGATCTATTCGCCGACAGAAAAGATCGGTACCATTGTCGTGGACAATTTCCCCGCGCTCGGGAAGTTGACCGCCATGCGTTTCATCGAATGGGTGCAGCAAAATCCCGACGGCGTTATTTCGCTGCCGACCGGTAAAACGCCGGAACATTTCATCAAATGGGTCAAGTATTTTTTGCGACATTGGGATAATCCGAAGGTGCAAAAGGATTTGGAAGCCGGCGGTATTGACCCGGCCATCAAACCGAACCTATCGAGTTTGCACTTTGTCCAAATCGATGAATTTTATCCGATTCACCCGCAGCAGCGCAACAGTTTCTATTATTACGTCAACATGTTCTATCTGCAAAGCTTTGGCCTGGATCCGGCCAAAGCGCTGCTCATCGATTGCAGCAAAATTGGTTTGCCACCGGACAGGGATTTGGACGAGGTCTGGCCGAAACAAGTTGTCGATCTCTCGCTGCGCTATCGTCACAGCAAAAACTCACAGGAACAATTGCAGAAACAAGTCCTGGAGAATATCGATCAGTGGTGCGTCGAATATGAGGATAGAATTCGGCGCCTCGGGGGTATCGGCTTTTTCCTGGGCGGCATCGGCCCGGATGGTCACATTGGTTTCAATGTACAAGGCTCGGATTTTCATTCCACCACACGACTCACCGCAACCAACTACGAAACCCAGGCCGCGGCGGCCACGGATTTGGGCGGCATCGAAGTATCTCGCCAGCGCCTGGTGATCACCATCGGCCTTGCCACCATCACCTATAATCCCAACTGCACCGCGATTATCATCGCCGCCGGTGAAGCCAAGGCGCCAATCGTGGCGGATGCAATTCAGCGGGAAAAGCACATTCATTATCCCGCCACGGTGTTGCACGATTTGCCCAACGCACGGTTTTATCTGACCCAAGGCGCGGCCAAGCTGCTGATCGAACGGCAACTGGAAATTCTGGTCAAGAATGAAAAGGTCCACGACGAAGTGCTGGAGAAAATTGTCATCGACCTGGCCGTGGAAAAGCGCAAACGCCTCCGTGACCTGACCGCTGCGGATTTTGACAGCAGCCGCTGCGCAAAAGTGCTGCGCCAGAAATGGACCGGCACGATTACGGACATGACGGAGATGATCGAGCGTCGTCTCATCGAAAAAATCGGGCGGGGCATGCAAATGTTGACGAATCAGGTTTTTCTGCACACCGAGCCGCATCACGATGATCTCATGCTCGGGTATTTGCCGTTCATTGTGCGCCATACACGCGATGCTTCCAACCAACACTACTTCGTCACACTGACCAGCGGATTCACCGCGGTGACCAACCATTATGTGCTCACGCTCCTGAAAAAGCTCAAACGTTTTCTGGACCGCGGCGCTTTCGACAAGCTGATCAGCGAAGGTTATTTCAACCCTGGCAACGAGCAAGGCCGCAATCGCGATGTGTGGCAATATCTCGATGGCATCGCCGCCAATCGCAATTCGGTAAAGGACGAAGGCGAGGCGCGCCGGCTGCTGCGCAATCTGATTTTTATCTTCGAGGATGACAATGTCGATACCCTCAAACCCCGCATCGACGAGTTGATGAATTATTTTGAGACACAGTATCCCGGCAAAAAAGACCTGGCGCACATTCAGCGTTTGAAAGGCATGATTCGCGAATGGGAAGCGGATTGTCTGTGGGGTTACTTTGGTTTCAATTCCTCTTCGGTGATGCATGCGCGGCTGGGCTTTTACAAGGGCGATGTTTTCACCGAAGAACCAACAGTGGAAAGGGATGTCAAGCCGATGTTGGAGTTGCTTCGGCGCGTACAACCGACCATTGTCAGCGTCGCGTTGGATCCCGAAGCCAGCGGCCCGGATACGCATTACAAGGTTTTGCAAGTCATTGCCGAAGCCTTGCGCTTGTACGAGCAGGAATCGAAGCGGTCGGATATCCGGGTCTGGGGCTACCGCAACGTGTGGTATCGATTTCATCCTGCGGAGGCCGACATTTTTGTGCCGGTGTCGCTGAACATGTTTTCGATCATGTCAAGCTCGTTCATGAATGCCTTCATTTCGCAGAAGGATGCCTCGTTCCCGAGTTACGAGCATGACGGTCCCTTCTCCGAGCTGGCGCAAAAAATTCAGGTCGATCAGTATCATATTCTCAAAACCTGCCTGGGCCGCGAATTTTTCAACGAGCATAAAAGCCCGCTCATCCGCGCCACGCGAGGTTTGGTTTTTCTGAAGAGCCTGTCACTGGCGGAGTTCTACGAAAGATCGAGGGCGCTGCGGCGGAGCACGGAGAATTTGTAAATAATCATTTTTACCGAAATGAAGACTTGTGTGTAAACGCCGAATTTTCGTATTTGGGGCAAATCACTGCGGAGGCGAAATGAAAGCGATCGCTAAAATGTTGCGGGCAACAATGGTGGCCGGTATCATTTTCACCGGCTTCAACCTTTTCGCGCAAAATTTGAAAGTTGCGCCCAACCAGCTTTATCACGAAATAAAATCCCTCGCAAATCGGGAATATCCATCTCTCGAACAGCTTTATAAACATTTACATGCCAATCCCGAGCTTTCGCTTCACGAAGAGAAAACTTCTGCGCGAATCGCCGAGGAACTGAGGAAAACGGGTTTCATGGTGACAACCGGCATCGGCAAATTCGGCGTGGTCGGTGTGATGAAAAATGGCAACGGCCCGACCGTCCTGGTCCGCACCGATCTCGACGCCCTCCCCATTACAGAAAACACCGGTCTCGAATATGCCAGCAAGGTGTGCGTGAAGGATGATCAGGGCAACGAAGTCGGGGTGATGCATGCCTGTGGTCATGACATTCACATGACTTCGTTCATCGGCACCGCACGCCTGTTGAGCCAGCTCAAAGACAAATGGCGCGGGACCTTAGTGTTCATCGGCCAACCGGCGGAGGAGCGCGGCGGCGGTGCGCGTGCCATGCTGGCCGATGGGCTTTATACAAAATTTCCCAAACCGGATTACTGCGTGGCCTGGCATGTGGCCGCCGAGATACCGGCCGGGACGGTTGGCTATTGCGAAGGCTACGCGCTCGCCAACGTCAATTCCGTTGATCTCACCATTCGCGGCGTCGGTGGCCACGGCGCGTATCCGCATACCACCAAAGATCCGATTGTGATCGCAGCACAAACGATCATGGCCTTGCAAACCATTGTCAGCCGCGAAATCAAACCCATCGATCCGGCCGTGGTGACCGTCGGCTCGATTCACGGCGGCACCAAGCACAATATCATTCCGGATGAAGTGCATTTGCAACTGACCGTGCGTTCGTATTCCGATGCCACAAAAGAGCAAACATTGCGAGCTATCGAGCGCATCTGCAAAGGCATCGCGATTGCCGCCGGTGTGCCTGAGGACAGAATGCCGATCATGACCGTTTTAGATGAGTTCACGCCTTCGACCTATAATGATCCGGCCTTGATGAAAAAAATGACTGCCTCCATGAAGGCGATCCTCGGCGCAGACAAAGTGATCACCAAAGAGCCGGTGATGGGCGGCGAAGATTTCGGCGAATACGGCCGTACCGAGCATAAAATTCCAATTGCCATATTTTGGTTGGGCACGGTACAACCGGAGCGCGTGGAGCACAGTCTGCACGGCGGCGAGCCGCTGCCCTCACTGCACTCCAGCCAGTTTGCTCCGTTGCCGGAGCCGACCATCAAAACCGGCGTGACGGCAATGACGGCGGCGGTGTTGGACTTGCTGGGTGGGAAATAGGGCTTGTCAGTTATTGAGATTTTTGCTAAATTGAATCTATGGACGGCAATCGCGATTTTAGAGATCTATTGCAGTGTTTGAATGAGGCCGGCGCGCAATATTTAATCGTTGGCGCTCATGCCGTTATTTATCACGCGGAGCCGCGCTATACAAAAGATCTGGATATTTGGGTGGAACCGACGCCCGAAATGCCCAAAAAGTCTGGACTGCACTCGCGAATTTTGGCGCGCCATTGAGTGACTTGACCGTGGACGATCTGTGCAATCCAGATATTGTATTTCAGATCGGCATAGAGCCAAATCGAATTGACCTTATGATGGATGTCGAAGGGCTTAACTTCCCGGAGGCATGGCAAAATCGTTTTGTTGGCAAATATGAGAATCAAAATGTTTTTGTACTGAGCCATGATGATACTGTTCGCGCCAAAAAAGCCACCGGACGCGATGAAGACCTTTTGGATGTAAAAAGGCTGGAGCAGGCAAAGAGGTATAAAAATGAACGAGCACTCCAATAAAGCCGAGCAACCACGGCAACGCGTGGTGATGTCGCGTGTGGTTACACGTGAACAGCATGGTGAGCGGTCGTTCGATATTGAATTTTGGCAAAAAGTTGGGGCACAGGGGCGTTTTGCTGCCGCATGGCAAATGGTAAGAGAAGTTCAGCTCATTAGGGGCAAAAGTGGCGAACTGCCACGTATGCAAAAATCGGTGGTAAGAATCATCCGGCGCTCAGAAATTGAGACCTCCGACCAGCCCTCAACTAATTGACTATCGTTGTTGTTTCTCGAATAAACGATTGTACCCAAACCATCCGTAAACTTCTTCTTGAGTTCTCCTTTCCAAAATGATCATGGACGGCAACGCGCTCGTGCTCTGTGAAGGTGCCTTCGGCACTCTTAACGGCAAAACGGCACATGGCTTGGTACGTTTTACCAATCGCTACAAAATTCTCGGTGTCATCGATTCCACTCACGCTGGTCGTGATGCCGGTGAGATTTTGGACGGCAAGCCGTGTGGCATTCCGATTTATGCGAATCTTGCCGCTGCACTTGCGGTTCATCACGGCAAGGTTGAATACTTCGTCATCGGTCTCGCGCCGGATGGTGGCATGCTTCCCGCCAGCTACCATTCCATTATCGCCGAGGCAATTCACGCCGGTCTCAACATCGACAGTGGCTTGCATGAATTTCTCTCCGACGAGCCGGAATTCCGTATGCTGGCGCAAAAGCATGGCGTGCAGATTCGCGACGTGCGCAAGCCACCGGTCCGGAAAGACCTGCATTTCTTTTCTGGAAAAATCAACGATGTCAAATCCATTCGCATTGCGGTGCTGGGCACTGATTCCGCTGTCGGCAAACGCACGACGGCGTGGAAGGTGACGCAAGCGCTCAACGAAGCTGGCATCAAGACCGAGATGATTGGCACCGGGCAAACCGCATGGATGCAAGGCGCGAAATTTGGGGTGATCTTGGACTCGCTGATCAATGATTTTGTCAGCGGCGAAATCGAGCATGCCATCTGGAGTTGCTGGAACGAAGAGCGGCCGCAGGTCATGCTGTTAGAAGGACAAGGCAGTCTCATGCATCCGGCGTATCCCGGCGGATTCGAGCTGCTGGCCGCCGGCCGTCCGCATGCGGTGATTTTGCAAACTGCACCGAAGCGCAAAACTTATGATGGCTTTCCCGATTTCCCGATGGCGCCGTTGGAGAAAGAAATACAAGTCGTCGAGCTGCTCTCAAATCGTCCGGTCATCGCCTTGACACTCAATCACGAAAACATGACCGAGGCAGAAATCACGGCCACGACAGAAGAGTACGAAAAGCGATACGGGATTCCGTGTTGCGATATTCTCAAAAATGGGGCGGAGAAAGTGGTGAGGAAAGTTTTAGCCGCGTTTTCAGAATTAAAATGGCAGACTACAGCGAGTTTCTAAGATAACATGACTATTGCCCAAATCGACTGTTTCCCAATTACGTTCCGGCTCAAGAATCCCTACTCGATTGCCTACGAATCCTACGACACCGCAGAGAATCTTCTCGTTCGCATCGAAACGTCAGCCGGGTTGGTGGGTTGGGGAAACGCGGCACCGGATGTGCATGTGACCGGCGAAACCTTCACACAAGTCAGCAAAGTATTGGCGGAATCTCTCGTGCCGCATCTCATCGGTCGAGATGCGCGCTGTGTTGCCGCTCTTGATGAATTGGCCCGCCAGAAGGTTCCATACGCACCGGCGGCAAGAGCTGCAATCGATATGGCGTTTTACGATCTGCTCGGTCAGCGTGCTGGGCTGCCGCTCTATCAACTGCTGGGATTTGCACGTCCGCGCATTTTGACCTCGATTACCATCGGCATTATGTCCATCGAAGAGGGCGTACGACAGGCAAAAGAGTTTGTGAAGTCCGGCTTTCGTGCGTTGAAAATCAAAACCGGCCGCGATTGGAAAGAAGACGTGGAGCGGGTGAGAGCCATTCGCCAAACCGTTGGCCCGACAATTGCGTTGCGAATCGACGCCAATCAAGGATACAATGCAGAAGACGCCATACAAATGATTCGAGAATTGCCGGAATGTCAAATTGAATTCGTGGAACAACCGACTCCAGCGAACGCATGGGCAGATTTAAAGGCAGTCCATGATGCCTCACCCGTGCCGATCATGGCGGACGAGTCGGTGCGCTCTGCCAGGGATGTATTCAATCTCGCAGCGAATAAAATTGTGGATTTGGTAAATCTGAAACTCATGAAAACCGGTGGTATCACGGGTGCAATACAAGCCGCTGAAGTTGCCACAACTGCCGGAGTTGGAATCATGCTCGGTTGCATGGATGAGTCGCGTTTGTCGATTGCGGCCGCAGTCCATCTCGCTTGCGCTTTGCCCGGCGTGCAATATGCCGATCTCGACGGATCATTTGATATTCGTGACGATGTGGCAATGGGTGGTTTTGAATTGAAAGACGGATTTTTACTACCGGTTGACCGGCCGGGGTTGGGAATAGAAGTGAAAATATAAAACGTAAAAACTAAAACGTAAGACATACCGGGTTTCGTTTTACGTTTCACGCTTTACAAATCACGTTTTACGCATGACGCAATAATGATTTCTATCCGTGACCTGATTCTTGATTTTCAAACTCACGACGGGCCTCGCCGAGTGCTCGACGGCATCTCTCTTGAAATCGCCGATGGCGAATTTGTCGCGCTGATGGGCGCCAATGGCTCCGGCAAAACTTCGCTTGCCCGTTGTTTGAATGGAATTTTCACTCCCACGGCCGGCAAAGTGATCATTGATGGCCTTGACACCCGTGATGCCAAAGCCTTGCCGGAGATCCGCCGCCGAGTCGGTCTGGTTTTTCAGAATCCGGACAATCAAATGGTTGCCCCCACAGTAGAACGCGAGATCGCCTTCGGCCCGGAAAATCTCGGCGTGCCGCGTCCGGAAATGCAGCGGCGGGTGGACATGCTGCTTGAGTTTTTCCATCTTGAAGCCTACCGCCAGCAAGCCCCGCATCTGCTCTCCGGAGGTGAAAAGCAGCGGCTGGCGTTGGCCGCGGTGATGGCGATGCAACCGCGGCATATCGTTTTTGACGAACCGACCTCGCTGTTGGATTATGAAAGCCGCTGCCAGGCTTTGGAATTGATGAAGCGACTGGCGTCCTCACCGACCCTTTTTTCTGATCACCCCCTGACGGTGGTAATGATCACTCAATTTCCCGAGGAAGCCTTGTTTGCCGACCGCCTGCTGATTCTCGACCACGGCCAAGTTGTCATGGATGGCCCACCAGTGCAAATTTTCCTGCACATCGAAGAATTGCACAAGTCGGAGGTGTGTCCTCCCATTGAATTTCTTGCCCATCAGAAATGTCAAAAATATCCGATTGAGGATTTCCTGTTATCGCCGATTCTCTGAGAAATTAAAAAGGCAGCTTGCGTAGCTGCCTTCATATTCCTGCCAGGGGAAAATTGAAAAATGCCCTTGGCGCAGGTTTAGCGAAACATGGCTTTAATACTTCCCCAGGTTTGGCGCGTACTCGAGATGGTGGGAGAGACGCTGACAACTTGGGAGTATGCCGTCGATTGGCCGTTTTTATCGACGATCTTCAAGCGATAGTAGTAGGTCCGCCCCAAACTTTTGAAAACCGTATTATCTTCGTAGACGTATTCCGTCTTTCCAAATCCCGTGCCCTTGGCCTCGACAAAAGCAATCTTGTTCTTCTCGAATTCCTGTTCCTGATCGGCGAGAGCACGTTGAATATCGAAGCCTTTCAAGTTGGTTTCGCTCTCGGTCACCCACTTTAGCGTGACCTTGTTGAATCCGGGCTCGCCGCGAAACTCCGTAATCACTGCCCCTGCGAACACCAGGGAGAGGCTGGTCATTATGCCGAAAAGCAATAGAATTAAAGCCCTAACACGTGCCATACAGAGAATACGTTGGTTCACCATAACCGCGACTCTTCATTAATTATAAGATTCAACATCTGTAGCCAAGTTAACGTTTTCTTGATCAATGTCAAGTGATTTTTTTAGATAATCGAAATGCCCGCAGTGATTGATGGATCATATATCCCGCACCATCATGCCTGCCCCTACGTGCGTAGCCTACGCCCGTGGGCTCTACGAGTCGTAGACTCTACGGGCGAAGCTCTACGAGTCGTAGACCTTACAGGCGTCGCCAGCCGCAGGCCAGGGCTCGGAAGCATCTTCACCAACATGAGCATTGTTTTTATGCTCAAGAAGTTTTTTTGCAGAATGACATTCGTGGTAATGATTTATTCAACCAGCATCTGAGGAATAAATCTTTTTTGTGGGACAAAATGGCTGGATTGAAGAAAAAAACTTTGGAAAATTCTCGCGCAGAAAAAAATCGCCGAATTCACCCTCCCTGGTGTTTTCAGTCGCAAAATATTGGCTGAACTGCGCGGGAGATAATCAGGTGAGCATTTTCAATTGAATGAAAAAAACTGCCGCCAGGCGGTGCTGTCGCTGCGATAATCCGCCCATCTTCGCTGCATGCCAATGACTGCCTCAAGATTCATTCGATCAGAAAATGTACTGCCGAATATCGAAATTCGGGTCATTTTCGATCAGCTTGCGAATCGCATCGTAGGGCCGGTCGAGAATTTTAAAACCATTCAATTCATAGCCGGAGAACATCAATTCGCTCCTGATATAAAGGAACGCCTCATACCACGCGACCAGGGCGCGGGTCGAAAGCAAGCGCATCTCCTCGGCCAATTCATCGAAAGGCAAATCAACGATTCCCTGTCGCCATGCCGCCCGGTAATCAATCTGGCACAGTATGTCCTTGATCACCTCTTTTTTGAAGGCATCTTCTTCCTGGCTTGTCTCGTCAGGCTCAAACGGCGAGGCTGGAATGGATGAGGTGCAAGCAGATGCCGGTGCATCGTGAGTTGTGCTAAAAGAACGATTTGACCACATACGGCCCTCCTTAGTCGAATAAAATCTCTTCGTCGGATCAACTTGGTTTCTCGAAGTGATCCTTCAAAGAAATTTTACCTTGCTTGGTTAGGTCAGATAAAGTACACTCCCTCTCCATTGCCAAAATCGTGCCGCGTGTGTGCGATTGGCGCTGTGCGCCTGACAAATTATCCGCACAAAGAAAGCATTTTACATAATATTTTAGGGGACGACTTTTTTCAAAACAGGCACCTCCCGGGAAAACGATGAAGCGATGAGACAAAAAATCGGACGTCAAAAGACAATCAATGAAAATACCTGCAGCTATGCCGATGCTGCCGGCATGTGACAACTGTCACGATTTGTCGATGGCGGTGCGAATGGTAATATGATATTGTTTGAGCATGCGATAAATCGTCATGCGGTGAACGCCGGCTTTGCGCGCCACCCGGCTGATATTGCCATTGTAACGATTGAGCAGTTCGATCAGATACTTTTTTTCAAAAGTTTCCATCCACCGCTTGCGTGCTTCACGCAGGGACAAATCTGTGGGAATCGAAAATCCGTCACTGCCTGCCGGCTCCTGCTCTTCACGCAAATAGTCCGGCAAATCCTCAACACCCACGATGCGGCCGTCGGCAAGCGAGACCATGCGCTCCACCACATTTTGCAGTTCTCTGACATTTCCGGGCCAGGAGTAGCGCATCAAGCGTTTCATGGCTTCATCACTAAAACGCATTATCTGGCGATCGTTCTCGCCGCAAAATTTGCGCAGAAAGGATTGTGCCAGCAGTGGAATATCATCCCGGCGTTCCCGCAGCGGTGGCAAATAAATCGGGATCACGTTCAGCCGGTAATACAAATCATGGCGCAAGCGTTTTTCCTTGACCGCGTTGAGCGGATCGCGGTTGGTGGCGGAAATCACCCGGATATTGACGTTGATGAGATCCTTGCCGCCGATACGGCGAAACTGGCGCTCTTGCAAAACGCGGAGCAACTTTGCCTGGAGATCAAGATTGAGTTCGCAGATTTCATCGAGGAAAAAAGTCCCCTCGTTTGCCAGCTCGAGCAATCCGCGCTTGGAGGCATATGCGCCGGTAAAAGCGCCCTTCTCGTATCCGAATAATTCGCTTTCCAGTAAATTCCCCGGCAAAGCCACACAATCGACCGGAATGAATGGACCTTTGGCGCGAGGGCTGTGCGCGTGAATACTGCGGGCGATCAACTCCTTGCCGGTGCCGCTTTCTCCGTAGATCATAATGTTGGCATCCGTACGCGCCACCTTCTTCACTTTCTCGAAAATCTCTTTCATTCGGGCGTTGGTGCCGACGATATTGTCAAACGTGCAAGTCTCACGCAACAACGTGCGCAGCATCAGCGTTTCCTCATGCGCCTTTTCCAACTGAAGCCGCTCCTGCTCGCGCATCCGCTCCTGAGCCTCACTGGTAACGTACACACTCTCGATGACCTTGATCAGTTCCTGCCCGCCAAACGGTTTGACCAGATGCATCTTCAAACCCATTTCGATGAGATCGCGTTTTCTGTTATGATCGGCATAAGCGGTGAGCATCACGACCGGCACATGGCGTACGTGGCGGTAATCGTCATTCGTCATAAGCTCTTTAAAGATCGAATAACCATCCTTGTCTGGCATCATAAAATCGAGCAGAATCAGATCCGCAGCGCCTTGTCGAATGAGCTCCAGGCCATCCACGCCGGAGCGGGCAGAGAGAAATTCATAGCCGGCCTTTTCGAGATAATGCCGGCAAAACTCGTGCATGTTGAGATCATCATCGATCAACAGCACACGGCGCTTCGGGGGAGCCGCGCCGGTAGCGTCAAAAGTACCGGCTGCGTCGGGGGGTATGGTTGCCTCTTCCCTCAGCGGGGGGATATTACTGGATTGATTTTCCGATGAAGGATTGTGAAAACTCACGCCTGAAAAACTTTGCCCATCTGTTGGGTTTTGATTCTGCTGAGAGTCCTTGGTCAAAAGTGCCATCTCTCCACCCTTGAAGATGTTGAATGTGTCCTCGAGACCCTGTCCGCGGAACACCGTGCATAGATGAAAGTTCGATTATGGTGGAAGCATCTAATGTCACAAAAACAAATATGATGCCACAGACCTGCGACACGAATAGATTAAGCCAAGATTATTAATTTCAGCAACCTAAGCCGGTATGTGGGATTGCTTCTATGACAATTCTTAAACAAAATTATGTCTCAATTTGGTACATCTGTACACAATCATGACAGAGGCAAAGGGCAATAAATAGTCAGTCGCTTTTTGCCAGCTTTTTGTTCCTTGAAAAAATCAGTTGCATTTTTTTGATGGCCTTTCTATTTTAACCCCGATAATTCATGACTCATATTTTCATGCTGAGTCAAAAAGCAGAGTGCGGCCGATTTGCGCACCGCGTGAATTATCGGGGTTAACCCAAGTCGTGAGCGATTGGCTTTTTCGTGTCCATTTGTTTTCATTAATCGAAACGGCTCATGAAACTTCCCCGCAAAGATTTTGAGAAACTCGTCCTTGCCGAGCTCGAAGCACTTCCTAGCGCATTCCGAGAGGCACTTAAAAATATTGCCGTGGTTGTGGAAGATTGGCCGGATCGCGCGACAATGCAGGAATTCGGCATCCGGCATCGTGATGAGCTTTTCGGCGCTTATCTCGGCACTCCACTTCCGGAACGCACCTCTGATTATGGAAATACCTTGCCGGATAAAATCTGTATCTATCAAAAGCCCCTGGAGCGTTTTTGCAGCAATGAAAAGGAACTGGGGGAACAGGTGCACATCACGTTGTTGCACGAGATCGGCCATTATTTTGGCCTGAATGAAGACCGGCTCACTGAGCTCGGCTATGAATAAAAACCTTGCTTTTGTGGCTGCATCCTGCTATATTTTTCTTGCGGCAAAAACGCAACACAATACGCAACTGAGAACAATGATAATTTTTTTCACCTGGAATGACGAGGTTTTAAGGCATGTGGATTGGCTCTGTTAAGCGAATGGTGTTGGTCACGGTGCACTGGTTATTGATTTGGATGGTGGCCAAGAGCGCTTTCGGAGTCGCTATTTCTCTGCCGGGAATGTCCAGATGGAACAAGTGTAATTAAAATGCGCCCTCACCAGGTGCATTTTTTGTTTATTCCGAGGAGGTATAGTTGTTAGAAGAACTAAAGACGCTCATCGAGCTGCAAAATGTCGATAGCCAATTATTGGCGCTGGAAAAAGCCAAAGGCGACCTGCCCCAGCGGGTCCTGGAGTTAAAGGGCCAACTGGAGCAGTTGTCGATGCTTCGGCAGCAAAAGGCCGAGGCGATGGACGCCACCCAGCGCCTCCGTCGCGCCGCCGAAAGGTCGTTGCAAATGGCCAAGGAGAAAAAAAAGAAATATGACAACCAGCTTTACACGGTGAAGACCAACAAAGAATATGATGCGGTAACCGCCGAAATTGAGGCGGCGGCAATGGAAATCGACCAAACCGAAACCAAAATTCTCGAAGCCATCGAGCAGGAGGAACTTCTGCAAAAAGAGCTGGCGGAACTGGAGGCGCGGCTGGATAGTTTACAACGTGATTATGCCGAACAACAGGCCATTCTCGAGACGCGTGAGCGCGAAACCCGCAGCAAGGTCGAAGAGCTGCAAAACCAACGCGAGGGTCTGGCCGCCTTATTGCGCAAACCGCTGCTGGGCACGTATCAACGCATTCTAAATGGCAAAGATGGTTTGGCTGTTGTCCATGTGACGCGTGGATCTTGTGCCGGTTGTTTGACGCGCATTCCGCCGCAGCGGATCATGGAAATCCGTGAGATGAGCCAGATCTTGTATTGTGAATCTTGCGGACGCATCCTCGTTTGGAATGATGCGGATGAGGAAACGACAAACAAAGCCGAGAAAGTGAACGCCTCTGTGATGATATCGTAAACAAAATGGCCTCCGGCTTTTTGACTTTGTCATTTACGCAAGCAGCGTGATGAATAATCCAAAGCAGGCCAGACGGTCGCGGCGCGGTAACGTGCTGAGGAAAGTCCGAACTCCACAGGGCAGGGCGGTCGCTAACGGCGACGCGGCGTGAGCCGACGGAAAGTGCCACAGAAAAAACACAGCCTCGATGCTCCCTCAAGGAGCATTGCGGTAACGGTGCAAAGGTGGAGTAAGAGCCCACCGTGGCGCGGGTGACCGCGCCAGCATGGCAAACCCCGCCTGGAGCAAGACCAAATAAGTTCCGCTCCCTCACGGGGAAGAGTGGCCCGCTCAATTTTGGCGCAAGCCGAAGGCGGAACGGGTAGGTCGCTGGAGGCGCCAAGTGATTGGCGTCCTAGATAAATGACCGTCGTCCCGTCTTGACGGGAAACAGAATTCGGCTTATCGGCCTGCTTTGGATTTTGTTATTGACCAAAACACGCAGCGATTCAGAGTAATTCGCTGCCCGTCAAAATGGTTTGAGACAAAATAATTCGCTGTGGTTTGCTTATCCGACCATTTTGCGTTTAATTGTTTTTGACCTTTGAAATATCGGGGTAGTCATGGATTTTCAGTGGGAATTCATACAAACCACACCCTTGTCAGCAGTCAAGCGAATGGCGCAAGAGCTTGGTGTGCCACCGATTATCGCACGCATCATGCTCAATCGCGGCATCGATTCCCTTGACGGTGCGAAAGAATTTTTCAATCTGAATTTGAAAAACCTGCATGACCCGTTTCTGATGGCGGACATGCACGTGGCAGTCGAACGACTTGCCCAGGCGCTCAACCGCAGAGAGCATATTTTGATTTACGGTGACTACGATGTCGATGGCACAACCGGGACGGCATTGCTGACCCTGGCCTTTCGTGCCTTGGGTTATGAAGTCCCTCATTACATTCCCGAGCGGCTTCGCGAGGGATATGGTCTGTCGCTTTCGGGCATCGAAAAGGCCAAAGCCGATGGTGTCCAACTCATCCTCGCGGTTGATTGTGGCGTGACTGCCCACGAAGAAGTCAAACGCGCACGTCAACTCGGCATGGATGTGATCATCTGCGATCACCATCAGCCGAACCCTCAGCTGCCTCCTGCCAACGCCCTGCTCAATCCGAAGCGCAGCGACTGTCCGTATCCCTTCAAGGAATTGTGTGGTGTCGGGGTGGCGTTCAAATTGATGCAAGGTCTGTTTCGTTATTTGCGACGCGATGAGCAGCCCCTGTTGCGGCATGTCGATTTGGTGGCCATTGGCAGCGCGGCGGACATTGTGCCGCTGGTCGATGAAAATCGCATTTTCGTCAAATTTGGCCTCGAACAATTAAACCACACCGAAAATGTCGGCTTGCGCGCCCTCATCAAAGTTTGTGGATTGCAGCACACGGTGATCGAATCCGGCCATGTCATCTTCATTCTGGCACCCCGGATCAATGCGGTCGGCCGCATGGGTGATGCCCGGCGTGCGGTGAATCTGCTGGTCTCCGAAGATGAAGCACAGGCAATGGAAATTGCGCAAATTCTCGACGCCGAAAACCGTGAGCGCCGCAATATCGATGAAGAAACTTTTCGTGAAGCCGTGGAGATGATTGAAGCCATGTGCGATCCCCAAAATGACACCGCTTTTGTGTTGCACCAGGAAAATTGGCATCCCGGGGTAATCGGCATTGTTGCTTCGCGGGTGGTGGAGATGTATTATCGGCCGACCGTGATGATTTCGACGACCAATGGCATGGGCAAAGGCTCGGTCCGGAGCATTCCCGGCTTCGATATTCATCATGCCCTGTCGCAGTGCGCCGATTTACTGATGGCCTTTGGTGGTCACAAATATGCCGCCGGTTTGACCATAAAAACCGAGCAGATTCCAGCTTTGCGTCAACGCTTGCAGGAAGTTGCCGGTCGTGCGCTAACCCCCGAAATGCTGGTCCCGAAATTGCGTATCGATGGCGAAATTCGTTTTTCCGAAATTGAGCCGCGCTTGATAAAATTTCTCAAAGCCCTGGCGCCATATGGCCCGCAGAACATGCGGCCGGTTTTTGTCAGCCGGGGGTTGCGCGTTTCGGGCACTCCACAGATTGTTGGAAACAACCATCTGCGCTTCCAGGTTGTGCAAGATCGCAAGCGCCTGGATTGCATCGGCTTCAATCTTGGTGAAAAGCTGTATCGCTTCAACAATGACAGGAATGAAATCGACCTGGCTTACCTGCTGGAAGAAAATACTTATCAGGGAAGAACTTCGCTGCAGTTGCGGGTCAAGGACATTCGATGAAAAGATCAGCAAGGCCACGCCTGCGGAGGCAGCTCCATGAACGCTCTTGTTGACCTCGTGATTTTCGTTGCCGCGACCGCAATCGTCATCAAAGGCGCCGGCTGGTTGGTCGATGCGGTTTCTCGCCTCGCCAAGAAATTGGGCATCTCTGAAATTGTTCTCGGTCTCACTGTGGTTGCCTTCGGCACCTCGTTGCCGGAATTGGGGGTATCCTTCATGGCGGCAGTAGAGCGACATTCCGATATTTCCATCGGCAATGTGATCGGCTCGAACATTTTCAATCTCGGCTTTATTCTGGGCATGTCGGCACTGTTGCGACCGATGGCGACTTCTCGCATCATAGTTTTTCGCGATGGCTTTATTTTACTGGGCATCACGTTACTTCTGCTTCTGGTGATCGTTGATCTTCAAATCAGCCGGTGGGAGGGCATGCTTTTTCTGTTCGGACTGGCCGGCTACCTTGTGGTGCTTTTTAAACAACGCCATGTTGCCGGCGTCAATGAGGTGGAACACGAAGAGCAACCGCGCACTTGGGATTGGCTTTGGGTTCTCGTTGGCCTTGCCGCACTCATGACCGGTTCCCATTTTGCCGTATATTCTGCAGCCCGCATCGCACGTGATTTGGGCTTGTCCGAATGGACCATCGGTGTAACCATCGTTGCGGCCGGAACCTCGATGCCGGAGGTCATCACTTCCGTGGTGGCGGCACGCAAGGGTCGTTACGACATTTCCATCGGCAATATCATCGGCAGTGACATATTCAACCAACTTGGCATCATCGGCATCTCGGCAAGCATTGTTCCAATGGCCGTTGCTCCCGGCGCTTTGATCAGTGTCGGCGCTCTCATCGCGACGGTGGCGCTGGTGGTTTTGATGATGCGGACCGGCTATCAACTCACTCGTCGCGAGGGTTTGATTCTTTTTCTCTTGGCCATGACACGCATGGGCTACGATCTCTTCTTTTAGTGCTCTTCAAACTGGAAATCGGATCATCGCATGAAGGTTTTCGAGTCGAAGTTAGATACCAAATCTGAACAATACAAACAACGTCGTGGCTACATGCTGCAGTTGCTCAGTGAATTGAATCTCCGTCGCAAGCAAATTGTCGCACAGTCTCCCGAAGCCGTGGAGAAATTGCGCAAGCGCGGCAAATACCCGGCGCGCGAAAAGATTCGCCGAGTGCTTGACCCCGGCCAGGAACCTCTCGAAATCGGTCTCTTTGCAGCATGGGATATGTATCATGACATTCCTGGTGGCTACCCTTCGGCAGGGACGATTGTGCAAATCGGACGGGTTTCCGGCAAGCTCGCGGTGATCGTTGCGAATGACCCGCTGGTGAAGAGTGGCGCGTGGGTGGAAATTACCTGCAAAAAAAATCTGCGCGCGCAAGAGATCGCGATGGAAAATCGCCTGCCGATCATTTATATGGTGGACTCGGCGGGTGTCTATCTCGAACGCCAGGCCGAGATTTTTCCGGATCGTGATCACTTTGGCCGGATTTTCCGCAACAATGCAAAAATGGCGGCGATGGGAATTCCGCAGATTTCTGTGGTCTTCGGGTTTTGCGTGGCCGGCGGCGCCTATTTGCCCGGCATGTCCAGCGATCTGGCCATGATCACCGAGCATTCGAGCATGTTCCTGGCCGGGCCGTTTCTGGTGAAAGCCGCGCTCGGTCAGGATGTGGATATGGAAACCCTGGGGGGTGCGGAAATGCATAATGCCATCTCCGGAGTTGCCGATTACCGGTTCAACACCGAGGAAGAAGCCTTTGACTTCATTCGCAACCAAATGGCCATGCTCGGCACGGCAACACGCATGCCTTTTGATCGCACGACATCTGAAGAGCCGAAGTATGATCCCGATGAATTGCTCGGCATTCTTCCAGACAATGCCACAGGTACTTATGAAATGCGCGAGATTCTGGCGCGGTTGGTGGATGGCAGTCGCTTTGAAGAATTCAAACCGGAATATGGTCCGACTCTTGTAACGTGTTTCGCCCGGCTTGGCGGTTTTGCCGTGGGGCTGGTGGCGAATCAGGGCATGCCGGTGAAGCGCCAGATGCCGCCGGATTATCTCGGCCGGCCGCAACCACCGCAGATCCAGATGGGCAACGTGATCTATTCCGATTCGGCCAATAAAGCCACGCATTTTATCATGCTCTGCAACGAGCGCAAGATTCCGCTGATCTTTTTGCATGATGTCACCGGTTTCATGGTGGGCAAGGAGGCGGAGAGTGGCGGCATTATTCAAGATGGCGCGCAGTTCGTCAATGTGCAGGCGAATTCCGTCGTGCCGAAATTTACCCTCGTCATTCGCAACAGTTTCGGCGCCGGCAATTATGCCATGTGTGGCAAGGCATACGATCCGCGTTTGATTTTTTGCTGGCCTACCGCCAAAGTGGCGGTGATGGACGGCGGCATTGCAGCAGACACGGTTTTGCTCACCAAGAAGGATTTATCCGAAACCGAGCGCAAAGCCTTCCGCCAAAAGTTGGTTGATAAGTACAACTACGAAGCCTCGCCGTATTTCATCGCCGCACGCATCATGGTGGATGGCATTCTCGATCCGCGCGAGACCCGCAAAACTCTGATCACGGGTTTGGAAATGGCCGCGAACAATCCGGACATCCCGGAATTCAAGACCGGGGTGATGAGGATGTAGCATTTCCCGATCGGCCCGACGGCAACGACAAAAAGGAAAAGCGAGCATTCGTATTCAAGAAAGGAATCGAAAACCAGTTGCCGTGTTGCTGTCAGTCATTGATGACGACGAGATGGAACGACTGATCCTGGCTTATTTCCCCAAATTCCAAGCGATTTTGAACGCCGGCAAGCAGCCGATTCGTGAGGCCGGCGGCATTCGACACGAGGATTTGCATATTTTTTCATAGGTACAAGCAACCCGACCAAAAAATGTCATGCAGGAAATTCTTCAAAAACTCTCCCATGCCCTCGAATCCGAACCCGACATCGCCTTTGCCTATCTCTTCGGCAGCATGGCAAAAGGACGCAGTGGGCCGTTGAGCGATGTCGATGTGGCAGTGTATTTCCATCCTTCAGGTAACAGGCGCACGCGTTTCGACCGGCGGCTCCAACTTATGTCACAGCTTGGCAGGCTATTGCAACGTGACGACGTGGATGTCGTGCCGTTACAAGATGCATCACCTGATCTTACCTTCGAGATTTTGGCGTATGGCAAATTGATTTTCTCTAAAGATGATACACAAAAAGTAACGTTTATTTTTGAGACGCTCAGAAAATATCACGACGAGGCGCAACGCCGCAAATTCGAGTGGAATGTCATTCGGGAAGAAATAAAAAGAGGTATCTATGGTCGTCCGCCCAGAAAGTATTCGCGTGCGACTCAAAAAGCTGCGTGAGACGATTGCCAAGCTCGAAACCATCCGAGCGCGTGGTGAAGAAGCTTACAATAACGACGATTTGCTGCAATCCGCGGCGGAACGTGCCTTGCAGATTGCTGTCCAGTGTGTATTGGATATTGGAAACCATATTATCGCCGAGCTGTCGCTGCCGCTGCCGAGTGACAATGATGAAATCATCGATACTTTATGCAAGGCTGGTATCATCTCGCAAGAATTGGCAAATCGACTGGCCGGCATTGGCGGCTTCAGAAATGTACTGCTTCATGATTATTTGACGCTCGATCCGGGCCGCATCTTTCATGAGCATCTGGAGCGCTTGGATGATCTGAGAGATTTTGCGGCTGAAATAGTGCACTTTCTCGACGAACTTGGGAAAGCCCATCAACAATAATGTTGGTATTCAAAAGACGAAGCCAAAACCGCAGTCGAACAAGCGCATAAGATTCTCTCCTTCACACGAAAGAAGCTTTTAGTGGACCAATCTGAAGCAAAGCAATGAACAACCGCATTCCCCTTCTCATCGCGAACGGTCAAGGCTTTTGGGGCGACTCGATTCTCGGCCCGGTGCGGCTGGTGCGCGAAGGCCCGTTGCACTACCTCACCCTCGATTATCTGGCCGAGGTAACGATGAGCATCATGCAAAAACTCAAACGCCGCAATCCCGAAGCCGGTTATGCCACAGATTTCATCACGATGCTGGAGCGGATTCTACCAACCTGTAAGGAGAAAGGGATCAAGATCATCGCCAGCGCCGGAGGTGTGAATTCCCCGGCTTGTATGCGCGCCGTTGGAGAAGTCATCAAAAAACTCGGATTCTCCGGCATCAAAATCGCGACGGTGACCGGAGATGATATTCTTTCACGACTCGTAGAGCTGCAGCAACAGGGCGAAGCCTTCAAGAATCTCGACGACGGGCGTCCGTTGAGCGCAGTTGATGGCAAAATCACTTCGGCCAATGCGTATCTCGGCGCGTTTCCCATCGCGGCGGCGCTGGATCGCGGTGCGGACATTGTCATTTGCGGTCGTGTCACTGATCCTTCGCTCGTGCTGGGCCCGATGATTCACGAGTTCGGCTGGAAGCCGGAAGATTTCGACCAGCTTGCGGCCGGCACCGTGGCTGGCCACATCGTCGAATGCGGTGCACAATGCACCGGCGCCAATTACACCAACTGGCATGAAATTGAGGATTTCGCACGCATTGGTTATCCGATCATCGAGGCGTTTCCTGACGGCGAATTTTTTATCACCAAGCATGATGGCACCGGCGGCCAAGTCAGCATCAACACGGTTGCCTCGCAGCTCGTTTACGAAATGGGCGATCCCCGCAGCTACATCACACCGGATGTGATCGCCGATTTCACGACGATTCAACTGGAGCAGGCAGGCAAGGATCGCGTGCGTGTTCATGGCATCAAAGGCCGGGCGCCCACAAAATTTCTCAAGGTCAGTATCAGCCATGAGCATGGCTACAAAGCCGTCGGCCAGCTTACCGTCTCCGGACCGGAGGCGCTGGCCAAAGCGCGCCTCTGTGCTGATATTATCTGGAAACGTCTTGCCCTGGATGGCGTTATCTTCCCGGAGGAAAGTCGCAGTGTGGAATTCCTCGGCGCCGGTGTTTGTCACGAAGGCATTATCCCCGAGATCGATCCTCCGGAAGTCGTGTTGCGCATCGGGGTCAAAGACAAAAGCAAGGCAAAAGTCAATCGTTTCGGAATGGAGATTGTCCCTTTGGTGACGAGTGGCCCGCCCGGCGTGACCGGATTTGCCGGTGGCCGGCCGAAGGCGACAGAGATCATTTCTTATTGGCCGGCATTAGTCGGCAAGGAAAAAATTGTGCCGCATATTGAAGTCCTCGAATTTTAAAAAATCAAGAACCTCAATTTAGTCACAGAACTTGCAACTTAGCGAAGAGGCTCTCTCTATGGAAGAACGCATGCGCGAGACTATCGCGCAACTGGAAGCATTGTCATCGCAAATCAACAAGCAAGATCCGTTGGTCGCGATGATTCTGGCTGCCGGCCACGGCAAACGCATTCGCTCCGAAAAATCCAAAATGCTGCACAATATTTGGGGCATCCCGACAGTGACCAGAGTGGCGAATGCCGCGCGGGACGGTCTTGGCACTTCCAATCAAATTATTGTTGTTGGCATCAAGGCTGTTGAAGTAGCCCAGGCACTTGGGAAAAACGAGCATCGCGTCTTTGTTTACCAACCCGAACAACGGGGCACCGGCGATGCTGTGCGAGTCGGTTTGCACGCGCTTGCGGTCGCTGACTATGACGGTGCGATTTTCGTTTTCCCGGGCGACATGGGCTTGCTGAATCGTGAAGCGGTTCGGGGCTTCCGCGATGATTTTGAGAAATATCCTTGTGATATGATCGTGCTCACCGCAGAGTATCAGGGCAATGTGGAACAAAACTATTATGGCCGCATTATCCGGGTGCCGGAGCGCGACACCGAGGGAAGATCCTCCGGCGATGATTTTGGCAAAGTGATCGAGATCAAGGAGCATCGCGACATTCTCGCGATGCCACCCGACAAATCTTATCAAGTGCAATATAATCGCCGCCTCTACAATTTCACCCGTGAGGAGCTGCTGAATCTGCGCGAGTTCAACACCGGCGTATACGCTTTCAAGTCCGGCCCGCTGATGCACTTTATCGAAACTCTGCAGCCGGACAATGTCCAGGAAGAGCTGTACATTACGGATTTGATTGCCATCTTCAATAAAAACGGCCTGACCGTCAGAGCCGCACGCGCAAAAGATCCCAACACCGTGCTCGGATTCAACAACAAAAGCGTGCTCAAGGAGATGGAAAAAATCGCGCGTGAAAACGCCTATGCCCAATTGAAAGACATCATCATGATCGAGGACAAGGATGATTTTTTCATTGCCGACGAAGTTATTGAGCAAATTCTGGAATTGGACAAAACGCACGCGCCCCTGGATATTGAAATTGGCAAAGGCGTTTCGATTGGTCCGGGCGTCAAACTCAACAAAGGCGTGGTGATTAAAAAACGTGCCGTATTGGATGGCAATATTGTTCTTGGCGAGAATGTCAAAATTCATGAAAACGTCAGCCTGAGCACCTATCCGCATCAGACCCTGCGCATCGGCCGCAATTCGGAAATTCTGCAGGGTGACATCGTCAAGGGCAACCTCACCATCGGTGAAAATTGCCGCATCGAATCGAGTGTGAACATGACCGGCTCGGATGAGTTCCCGATACGCATCGGCAACAACGTGCTGATCAAGGGCACCAGTTATATTTTCGGCTCGATCATTGAAGACGACATTTGGATCGAACATTCAGTGCTCAAATACAAATACGTCGAGCGCACCGTTCGCAAGGATGGCAGCGTGCAACCGATCAAGTGGGTGCTGCCAGCGCCGGAGGGCTTGGATTCGATACATTCGTTGGAAAAGAAATGATCCTGGATCAAGCCTCACGCAACTTGATGAAACGTATACGCCTCCATGAAATCGCTCACGCCCGCAGTGGTGACAAAGGTGCTGCCAGCAACGTTGGTATTGTCGCGTACACGCGTGAAGGTTATGAATGGCTGCAAGAATATTTGACACCAGAGCGTGTTCAGCGACATTTTCAAGCGATCTGCAAAGGTGCGGTGGTACGTTATGAAGTTCCCAACTTGTTGGCGCTCAATTTTATTTTGCAGGATTCATTGGGCGGTGGCGGCTCGGAAAGCTTGAAAACCGACGCCCAAGGCAAGACTCATGGACTGGGGTTGCTGCAGATGGAAATTGAAATTCCTGAGGAGATACTGCTAAAAGCCCGGCGAAGATAAATCTGGTTTGCATGCAATAATTTGATCAGTTCGAATGCCAGTTATTTTTACCGATTGTGAGAAAGGAGCATAGTGGCCGAGTTTCAGTTTGTCCGTTATCGCGTGGAAGATTACATTGGCTGGTTGACACTCAATCGTCCGCCCGTCAATGCCCTGAATCGTCAGCTCGTCGGTGAAATTTTTGCCGCCGCGCACCTGGCGAATCGTGATGTCGAGCGCCGGCAGCTTAGAGTGCTCATCTTGAATGCCGAAGGGACTCATTTTTGTGCCGGCGCTGATCTCAAAGAACGACAAAGCATTCCGGAGTCTGAAATTGAAAATGTCGTGCAAGGCATCCGCGAGGCGGTACAAGCCCTTGCCGACATCAAGGTGCCGGTGATTGCGGCTGTGCAAGGCACTGCGGCAGGTGGCGGCATGGAATTGGCGCTTGCGGCCGACATTCGTGTATTGTCAGAGACTGCCCAGATGGGATTGCGCGAAACAGCCCTGGCCATCATTCCCGGTGCCGGCGGTACCCAGCGCTTGCTGCGGCTGATTGGATATGCTCGCGCGCTGGAATGGATTGCCACCGCGCAGATGTTCGATGCCCAGGAATGCCTCTCGCACGGCGTGGCGAATCGCGTGGTGCCCGCAACGGAATTGGCGGATGCGGCTTTGTATTATGCCAAATTGATTGCCGCCAACGGCCCGGTTGCCGTGCAAGCGGCGAAAGAGGCTTTGCGAAGTGGCATGGACGAGCCGTTATCCCGAGCATTGGAACTCGAGTTGGCATGCTACCGGCGGGTGATTCCCACCAAAGACCGGCGTGAAGCATTGGCCGCGTTTTTGGAAAAACGCCCACCTGTGTTTAAAGGCGAATAACTCGGAACAGAAGGACAAGGATCGATTGTCGTAGATTCAATTTTGAGCTTTTAAAACATTTTCAATTTGGTTATCCATGTTGCTCAAAAAAGCCGTTAAACCGGCTCAAACAGCTGAATTGATTTTCATTCGCGGTGTCAATGAGAAACAGTAGTTCTTGGTAATCCTGCGCGCGCAGCCGCTTTGGCGGTTTTGCGGATTTGATTGGATAACCGTACGTTTTCAAATTCACCTTTAATGCGGATTGATATTTATGTACCTGACTGATGAACAAATCATGCTGCGCGACACCGTGCGCGAATTTGCCAGGAAAGAAATCGAGCCAGTGGCAGCGGAAATAGATCGCACCATGGCATTTCCCGCGGACAACCTGCGCAAGATGGGTGAGCTGGGATTTCTTGGCATCGGTTTTCCTCCAGAATATGGCGGCTCCGGAATGGATGCGCTGTCATTTGCCTTGATGGTCGAAGAAATTGCCAAAGCCTGCGGCTCCACATGTCTGGCGGCCGCGGCACACTGTTCTCTTGGCAGCGCACCGATCTTGATGTTTGGCACCGAAGCGCAAAAGAAAAAATATCTGCCGGATTTGCTCGCCGGGAAAAAATTCGGCTCTTTCTGTCTCACAGAGGCGCATAGCGGCTCGGATTCCGCTGCGCTCAAAACCACAGCGATTCGCGATGGCGATTTTTATCTCATCAATGGCAGCAAGATGTACGTCACCAGCGGCGGTTATGCCGGCACTTATATCGTCTTCGCAAAAACCAATCCTGAGGCCGGTGCCAAGGGTATCAGCGCTTTTATCGTCGAGCGGGATACCCCCGGTCTCATTATCGGCAAAAAAGAAAACAAACTCGGTGTTCGCGCCTCGGACACACGACAAATTACTTTTGAGCAATGCCGCGTACCGGCAGCGAATCTCCTGGGAAAAGAGAATGAAGGATTCAAATATGCTCTGTTGACGCTCGACGGCGGACGCATTGGCATTGGCGCCATGGCCGTCGGACTGGCGCAAGCCGCCATGGAGAAAGCCGCGGCGTATGCCAAAGAGCGTAGAGCTTTTGGTCAAGCCATTGCCGAATTTCAGGCCATCCGCTGGTACATTGCCGACATGGCCACCGAAATCCACGCCGCGCGGTTGATGGTGCACCACGCGGCGCGGTTGAAAGACGATGGCAAACCCTACGCCAAAGAAGCGGCGATGGCCAAGCTCTTCGCCAGCGAAATGGCCATGCGCGCTTGTAACAAAGCCATTCAGATTTTCGGCGGCTATGGCTATATTATGGACTATCCGGTCGAGCGCTACTGGCGTGACGCCAAGCTTACCGAGATCGGCGAGGGCACCAGTGAAGTGCAAAGGCTGGTGATTTCAAGAGAGGTGCTAAAGGAACTATGAATTGCGGTTCGTCTGTGACTCACAGTGTCAAGGCTTGTCAGGGAGGAGGCGGAGTTTGCTATGGGATCAACTGCTGAAACTTACTACCGAGCGGCATGGGAAAGAATCGACGACGCATATTTTTTGCATGTCGAGAGACACTACTCTTTCGCCATGTACGCTTCGGGCTTGGCGGTAGAATGTTTGTTACGCGCGTTTCGCATTCTCAAGGATTCGAGCTTCGAGGAACGGCACGACCTTTGGCAGCTTTGGAAGAAAACAGTTTTAGCAAACATACGTCGCAAGCCAACTTATGAACGGAGTTATGCCCTCATGAACGAAATAAATTTACGATGGCGCAATTCATTTCGTTTTGCTCCAGCAGATGAAATAAATTCATTTCTAAAAAACGCAGACCAACATCGCGGCATCAAAGGCGATATTTTGAAATATAACAGCAAAAGACTTTACGAGGCGGCAAGAGAACTTATCCAGTTAGGAGCTGTACAATGGGAACAATTGAAAAAAAAATAAAAGATCTCTTACAGGGACAATATGATGACGTGGAAATCCGTTTCGATCATGAACCAGGTGAGCGAATTTCAGGCTTTATCATCTCAGAAAAGTTTTTGAATATGGATCACGAGGCTCGTCAAGGAGCAATTTGGAATTTGCTTCGCGCCCACCTCGCACCGGATGAGCGACAACACGTCTTGGGCTTTCTTATCTACACTCCAGAAGAGATAAAAGCTTATTCCGAGGCCTACGAAGATTAATTGTGTATTTGCCTTCTGTCTGCTTTGGTTGCTTGGTTTGGTCGGAAGAACGGAAAGTGAAACAAAAGTTGTCATGAAATTCAGCGACATTGAAATATTCCTCCTCTCCGACGGCCTCTTTCGCCTCGACGGCGGCGCCATGTTCGGCGTGGTGCCGCGTGCGCTGTGGGAGAAAAACGATCCGCCCGATGAGAAAAATCGCATTTTGTTGGGATTGAATCCCCTGCTCATTCTTCGCGGCAAAGAGAAAGTTCTCATCGATGCCGGCATCGGTGACAAATTCGATCCCAAGTTCGGCGGCATCTATGGAATACAGCGAGAGCAAACGCTCATCGATCAGCTCGCCACACGAGGCTTGCAGCCGGAGGACATTACCCACGTCATTCTCACGCACCTGCATTTCGATCACATCGGCTGGAGCACGCGCCGAAATGTCGCGGGAGAAATCGTGCCGACTTTCCCGAACGCGACGTATTTTTGCCAGCGCGGCGAATTTGAATACGCCTTGAATCCGGATCCACGCAGCAAGGCGAGCTATATTCAGGAGAATTTTGTGCCGCTGCAACAGCATGGCGTTTTGCAAGTTCTCGAAGGCAGCGGTGAAATTCTCCCTGGAATCGAAGGCGTTGTCACCGGCGGACACACGCGCGATCACATGATCGTGAAAGTTCACAGCACCGGCAAGATCGTTTGTTTTCTGGCTGACCTGGTACCGACCACCTCCCATCTTAAAACTCCTTATGTGATGGGCTACGATTTGTATCCGGCACAAACGATGGAAATTAAACCGAAAGTATTGCAACAAGCGTTTGAGGAGCAATGGTTGCTGGTTTTCGAGCATGCACCGCGAATCAAGGCCGGATATTTGAAACAGGTCGAAGGGAATTGGAAGGTGGAACAAGTCATGATGGAAGCATGATACGCGTTGTTGAAAAGAGCGACTCGTCTGGCGTAATTTAAAAATAAATTTACCATAGAGAAGGAGGTTTGAAAATGGGAAAAGTAATTGAAAAAGTCAAACTAACCAATATCTTTGATCCGTCAAAATCAGTCGAAATTGATGCAGTCATTGATTCCGGTGCAACGATGTTGGCGTTGCCACAAGACGTCATCGATCAATTGGGGTTGCTAAAAGATCGTGAAGTAAAGGCACGTTATGCCGATAAGCATCGAGAGGATAAATCCATTTATGGCATAGTCCAGCTCGATGTAGCAGGACGCTCCGGGAAATTTGAGGTCCTCGCTGAAAATGTTGGCACACCGCCCTTGGTGGGTCAAGTGGTCCTGGAGATTCTTGATTTGTTAATCGATGCCAAGAGCAGGAAACTCACCCCCAATCCGGAATCGCCAGAGATGCCAATGGTGGAGGTTTTATAGGTTGAGAAAGGTCAGTTTTTCTGACTGACTAAATTAGTTCTGATCGTTCAACTTCATCCACACTTTTGTTGCTTTGTGCTTAAGAAGGGAGTCATATATGCCAACTCAATTTCGTGAAGTCATCCTCACCGGCGCCTGCCGCACGCCGATTGGTTCTTTTCAGGGAACGCTCGCTTCATTATCGGCAGTGGAGCTTGGCGCAATCGTGGTGAAAGAGGCGGTGAGACGGGCGGGTATTGATCCGACCAAAGTTGATGAAGTGATTATGGGTTGTGTGCTGCCAGCCGGCCTCGGGCAAGCGCCGGCGCGCCAGGCGGCCATCAAAGCAGGCTTGCTGGTGGACGTTACTTGTATGACCATCAATAAAATGTGTGGCTCTGGCCTCAAAGCCGTTATGCTTGCGACACAAGCGATCATGACGGGAGACGCCGACATCATCGTCGCCGGCGGCATGGAGAGCATGACCAACACTCCTTATCTATTGGACAAAGCCCGCGACGGTTATCGTCTCGGCCACGGAGAGCTTATTGATGACATGATCAAAGACGGCTTGTGGGACGTTTATAATAATTTTCACATGGGCAATGCTGCTGAAATCTGCGCGCGCGAGTGCAACATCCCCCGCAATGCTCAAGATGAATTTGCCACCATGAGTTACAAACGTGCATTAGCGGCGCAGGAAAAAGGCCTCTTTGCCAAAGAAATCGTGCCGGTACCCATTGCTCAGAAAAAAGGGGAACCCATTTTCGTGAAAGAGGATGAGGAACCCAAGAAGGTCAACTTCGAAAAAATGCTGACGCTGAGACCGGCTTTCGACAAAGAAGGAACCGTGACGGCAGCCAATGCCTCAAAGATCAACGATGGCGCAGCCGCGGTCGTCGTCATGGCAAAAGAAGTGGCGGACAAGCTCGGCATCAAGCCGCAAGCGAAACTTTTGGCGCAAGCCTCGACCGCGAAGAAACCGGAATGGTTCACCACCGCACCGATTGATGTGATCGAGAAAATTCTCAAGAAATCCGGATTCACCTTGGACCAAATTGACCTTTTTGAAGTCAACGAAGCGTTTTCGGTGGTCGCTTTGGTGACACAGCAGAAGCTCGGCATTCCGATGGAAAGATTCAATGTTCATGGCGGCGCCGTCGCCCTCGGCCATCCCATTGGCGCCAGCGGTTGCCGGATTCTCACCACCCTCATCTACGCACTGCAAGAGTACAAGAAAAAATACGGCCTGGCGGCGATCTGCATTGGCGGCGGCGAGGCCTCGGCAGTGATTGTGGAGAATGTGGCGTGAGGCTGGATCCCTGCGGGCACAGCCTGATTGCCGGATGCTGGTATACAGACAGCGACCGTTTTTAGCTCAGGAAGGCGTATGAAACTTTAAATGTTTACACAATGGAGATGATGTACGCTCAAAACCAAAACGAAACCGCGCGTGCGTGTCAAGGCGCCTCATCCATCGAATCGAGGGGCGGTGAAATACTCTTTTTAAATTTGAGGGTGAGCTTAACATTAGCGCCTATGTTGCAAAACGGACGGTAAACGGCTATTTACTGAGGCGTGTTGCCAATCTCATTGGTGCCGGCGAACCAGCCTTGGAGTTACGCTCCCAAGGCGCTTTTGGGATCGTTCCGGTTATTTTGACAATACCTGGAACTGGCCGCTTCGGGCCACTTGGGCAAATAGTCGTTGATGCACAGAATGGTAGCATTATGGAGGAGGAGTCTACACCCTGTGAAGAAATCGAAAAAGAAGCCGACCGTCTTGCTCCAGAAGAAGCACTTTAAGCAAGAATTAAAGGCGAGTTGTGTAGCGGCAGCCGTGCGAATGGTGCTTGACTATCACGGCATCGTTGACGTTTCTGAGGCAGAGCTTCGACGTATTCTCAAAACCAAACCCAATGGGACTCACTTGGCCAGTATTTTATTTTAAAGGATGAGAAGCGGTGGAATCTTGATGTTGAAATCAGCGAAGGCACACCCAATGAGCTTTTCGTGAAAATTTCAATACACAAAATTCCCGTAATCGTGTTTGTCGATACAGCACTAGTGCCATATTGGGATGAGTCGGCGTATCATGGATTACCCGTGGTGGGATATGATGAAGAATCCGTCATCATTAACGATCCATTTTTCGATCAGGAAACGATCAGAGTCCCATTTGCGAATTTTCTCGAGGCGTGGGGTGCGAATGAAAACTATATGGTCGTCATCAAGAAGAGAAAAGAGTGAGGCGGAACATGGAACGAATCGGCGTTATCGGCGCGGGCACGATGGGCAACGGCATTGCCCATGTGTTTGCCCAATTTGGTTACTCAGTCACTTTGGTTGACATCAAACAGGAATTCATTGATCGCGCATTGGCCACGATCAAAAACAATCTCGAGCGGCAGGCCAAGAAGGGAATCATTGCGATCAACGAGGTCGCAACGATTCTTGGTCGCATCAAAACTTCCACGGAATTGAAAGCCGTCGCGAATAGCGAGCTGGTGGTGGAAGCCGCGACAGAAGATGCGGCGCTCAAAAAGCAACTCTTTGCCGAGTTGGAGGCGCTGTGTCCGCCGGAAACCATTTTGGCCAGCAACACGTCTTCAATCTCCATCACTGAAATTGCCGCAGCGACCAAACGTCCAGGTAAAGTGGTCGGCATGCACTTCTTCAACCCGGTGCCGGTGATGACGTTGGTGGAAGTGGTTCGTGGTTTGATGACGGATGATGAGACATTCAATACCGTGATGCAGCTCAGCAAAGCGCTCGGCAAAACCCCTGTGGCGGTGAATGACGCACCGGGCTTCGTGTCCAATCGCGTGCTCATGCCGATGATCAACGAAGCGATTTACTGCGTGATGGAAGGTGTGGCCTCGAAAGAAGCGGTTGATTCGGTGATGAAGCTGGGCATGAATCATCCGATGGGACCGCTGGCGCTGGCGGATTTTATTGGCCTCGATGTGTGTTTGCATATCATGGAGGTGTTACACAAGCACCTGGGAGATGACAAATATCGCCCGTGCCCGCTGCTGCGCAAAATGGTGGCCGCCGGCCATCTTGGTAAAAAGACCGGGCAAGGCTTTTATATGTACGCTTGAAATTGTAAATGAGAATTTCTACGAACACGTCGCCTCATGGGTGAGCGCGGCGTTACAAGTTTAAAAATGAGATGCGTATGGACTTCACGTTAACCGAAGAACAAATCCAAATTCGTGACGAAATTCGTCGCTTCGCAGAGGCTGAAATTGCCCCGGATGCGGCAGAGCGCGACGAGCAGGAAAAATTCGCCGAGAGACAAATCAAGAAACTGGGCGAGTTGGGTTACATGGGCATGACCGCCAGCCCGAAGTATGGTGGTCAAGGTGCGGATACAGTGACCTATGCGTTGGTGGTCGAGGAAATTTCCAAAGTCGATGCCTCGGTGGGCGTGGCGCTTTCCGTCAACAACTCCCTGGTTTGCTATGGCATCGAGAAATATGGCACCGAGGAGCAAAAGCAAAAATATCTCGTACCCTTGGCAACCGGAAAGGCGCTTGGCGCTTACTGTCTCTCCGAACCGGGTACTGGCAGCGATGCCGGCAGTCTGCAGACCTCTGCCGTAAAACAGGACGGCCATTATGTGCTCAATGGCACCAAGAATTTTATCACCAATGGATTGCATGCCGATTATTTGATCGTTTTCGCGACCATTGACAAGGCAGCCGGTGTCAAAGGCGTGTGTGCTTTCATTGTCGAGAAAAACTTTCCCGGTGTTTCAGTCGGTAAAAAAGAGAAGAAACTCGGCATTCGCAGCAGCGATACGGTCGTGCTGAATTTTGACGGCGTAAAAGTACCGGCCGCCAACCTGTTGGGAGAAGAGCGCAAAGGCTTTTCGATTGCCATGTCGATCCTGGACATTGGTCGCATTGGCATTGCGGCCCAGGCGCTCGGCATTGCCCGTGCGGCATTTGAGGCCGCGCTCAAATATGCCAAGGAACGCCAGCAATTTGGCCAGCCGATTATCAATTTCCAGGCCATCAATTTCATGCTTGCCGACATGGAAACCGAGATTGACGCTGCACGCTTGTTGATTTATCAGGCGGCGGTGGCAAAAGACACCGGGAAAAAATTCGCCATTCCGGCGGCCAAGGCCAAGCTGTATGCGTCACGCGTGGCAGTCGACTGTGCGGTGAAAGCGGTACAAATTTTTGGCGGTGCCGGCTATCTCAAAGACTATCCGGTTGAACGCTACATGCGTGACGCCAAAATCACCGAGATTTACGAAGGGACTTCGGAAATTCAAAAGCTGATCATCGCACGAAATTTGATGGGTTGAGAAAGGTGTGAGATTTATCGAACTTCGTGCCGAATATTGGCATGGCCGGTTGACACCGGTATATTGAATTTATTCATAAGATTCATTATTTTTATTTCACGAGCTTTCAACTAAGATGTCACAAGGCAGCGGACGCCGGCGCGCGCGCGAGCTGGTATTACAAGCATGTTATGCGCACGAGCTGTCAGGCAATCCGCCGGAACAAATTTTGAGCGATGTGATTCTGAGCAGGGCAGAGCCGGGCGCAGTACGGGAATTTGCCGTCGAGCTTTTTCGCCTCACGGTCGCGGAAATTCATACTTATGATGCGATGATCCGGCGCAAAGCCGTCAATTGGGAATTCAATCGCATCGCGATCATGGACAAGCTCATTTTGCGCATGGCGCTTTGTGAGTTCTTGCGGTTTCCGGACATTCCGCCGAAAGTCACCATCGACGAAGCCATTGAAATCGCCAAAAAATACAGCACCGAAAAAAGCGGCCGCTTCGTCAATGGCATTCTTGATGCCGTGCTGAGCGACTTGCGTAACGAGGGACGGTTAAATAAAAGAGGGCGTGGGCTGAGTGAAGGAACCCACGGCGAGGATGACTGAGCATAACTTTTATTGATTTTCTTTGAATTTTTGTCTATCTTAAATAAAGTTCCGTCTTGGAGACGAATTTTGTGTTAGCGGAAAATATGGCAATTCAAGTAGAAGCTGATGTTGCAAATGCCTATAACACCGCCTCCAAAGATGATCAAAAAAAAGATTCAAACGCTGCTGCGCTTGTGGCTACGAGAACTGAGGAAATCACCTGAGCCATCGCTCAATGAAATTATGAACATGACTGGTGATCGCGCCCAGGCACGTGGCCTCACTCCGGAAATATTGGCGGCCATGGTGAATGCATCATGACTTGTGGTTGGTGTTTGACACCACCGTGATCATTAGTGCGGCGTTGATAAAAAACTCTGTTCCTCGGCAAGCTTTTGATCCGGCACGTTCAGCAGGAAAACTTTTGTTGTCATGGCCGACAATAGCAGAGTTGCCAGAGAAATTGAGCCAACAACGATTTGACAAGTATGTCACCCCAAATGAGCGAATGCTGCTCCTGGCAGCATTGGTGCGTGATTCCTACTGGTTGAGCCAACTGAAAAAGTCAAGCAATGCTGCGATCCTGATGATGACAGATTTCTGGAATTAGCCATCAATGGCAAAGCCGTCTGCATTGTCAGTGGTGATGATGATTTGTTGGTGTTACTTCCATTCGTGGCATGCCTGTGCTCACGCCCCGGGACTTTTTAGACAAGGATTGGTGAGTTAACTTTCATGAACCTCTTAACCAAAATTTTTGGCAGTAAACACGACCGCGATATCAAGCGCATGCGCCCGCTGGTGGCGAAGATCAATCAAATTTACGAGACGCTGCACGATTTGCCCGACAGTGAGCTGCGGGCAAAAACGGAGCGATTCAAAGCGCAAATTAACGAAGCGACCGCGGCTGTACGCGACGAGCTGGCTAAGCTCAACACGTTGCTGCGCGGTGAAATCGAAGGGATCAGCGGCAACGGCTTTGATGGCCGCGAGCCAGAGCCCGAATGGTCGACTGAAGAGCTGCGCAATCGCATTGCCGAGCTGGAAAAGGAAGAACGAAACCTTATCCGCGAGACCCTTGATGCCATTCTACCGGAAGCATATGCCGTGGTAAAAGAAGTTTGTCGTCGCTTGTGCGGTCAAACCTGGTCTGTGGTCGGGCGCGAGATTGAATGGAACATGGTGCCCTTTGATGTGCAATTGATTGGCGGGATTGTTTTGCACGAGGGTAAAATTGCGGAAATGGCTACCGGCGAGGGCAAAACGCTGGTGGCCACCATGCCGCTCTATTTGAATGCCCTGGCCGGCAAAGGCGCTCATCTCGTCACCGTCAACGATTATCTTGCGCGCCGTGACTGTGAATGGATGGGCAAAATTTTTGAATTTCTGGGATTGCGCGCGGCGTACATCACCAACGACATGAATCCCGCCCAGCGGCGCGAGGCTTACAACGCGGACATCACTTACGGCACCAACAATGAGTTCGGCTTTGATTATTTGCGCGACAACATGGCGGTGCGGCCGGAAGACCAGGTGCAACGCGGCTTCTATTACGCCATCGTTGACGAAGTGGATTCCGTATTGATTGATGAAGCGCGCACGCCGCTCATCATTTCCGGACCGGTGGAGCAGAGCATCGATCAATATGATGCCATGAAACCGCGCGTCGAACGCCTGGTGAATGCACAGACGCAACTCGTCAACCGCCTTATGTCCGAAGCCGAAAGACTTCTGCAGGAGGGGAAGGACTATGAAGCCGGCATCAAGCTGCTGCAGGTGCAGCGGGGCGCCCCCAAAAATAAACGCTTCATGAAACTGCTGCAGGAACCCGGCACGAAAAAGCTCATCCATCAGGTTGAAAATGATTATCTGCGCGACAAGCGCATGCATGAAATTGATGAGGAGCTTTATTTCGCGATCGATGAAAAGGCCCACACGATTGACACCACGGAAAAGGGCCGCGAATATCTTTCGCCCAATGAGCCGGAAATGTTCATCTTGCCGGACCTCGGTGAGCGCATGCATCAGATTAATACGGATACCACGCTTTCGATCGAAGAGAAAGAGCGCCTCAAGGAAGAGTTGACCAACGAGTACGCCGAAAAAAGTGATCGCGTCCACAGCATTTCGCAACTGCTCCGCGCCTATTCGCTCTTCGAAAAAGATGTGGAATATGTGGTGAGTGACGGCAAAGTCATCATCGTGGATGAGTTCACCGGCCGGTTGATGCCGGGCCGGCGTTATTCCGATGGTCTGCACCAGGCGCTCGAAGCCAAAGAAGGCGTGCGGGTCGAGGGCGAAACGCAAACTTTGGCCACGATCACGCTGCAGAATTACTTCCGCATGTATCACAAGCTTGCGGGCATGACCGGCACGGCGGAAACCGAGGCTGCCGAATTCTGGGACATTTACAAGCTCGACGTGGTGGTGATACCTACCAATGCGCCGGTCCGCCGCATTGATTATGAAGACCGAATCTATCGCACCCGCAGAGAAAAATACAATGCCGTGATCGATGAGATTGCCGAATTGTATTCCCGCAAGAGGCCGGTTCTTGTCGGAACGGTCAGCGTCGAAGTTTCTGAAACGCTGAGCCGCATGCTCAAACGCAAAGGCATCCCGCACAAGGTTCTGAATGCCAAATATCACCAACAGGAAGCAGAGATCGTGGCGCTTGCCGGTCAGCCCGGGGCAGTCACCATCGCCACGAATATGGCCGGCCGCGGCACCGATATCAAGCTCGGCAAAGGCGTGGTGGTTCATCGGAACTGTGCGTTAGTAAATGTGAAGCCGGGTGAAGAGTCATGCCCACATTTGGAAGAATACAATTGTTACGACAATGTGCCATGCGGCTTGCACATCATCGGCACCGAGCGCCACGAGGCCAGGCGCATCGATCGCCAACTGCGCGGCCGCTCCGGACGACAGGGCGACCCCGGCTCCTCCCGTTTCTATCTTTCGCTAGAAGATGACTTGATGCGGCTGTTTGGTTCGGAGCGCATTGCCTCGGTCATGGATCGCCTGGGCGCGCAAGAAGGTGAAGTCATTACCCACCGCATGGTCACCCGTTCGATTGAACGAGCGCAAAAACGTGTCGAAGCGCACAACTTCAGCATCCGCAAGCATCTGCTCGAGTATGATGACGTCATGAACAAGCAGCGCACCGTCATCTATAATCAGCGCGGCCATGCTTTGCGCGGCGAGAATTTGCGGGAGGAAATTTTGCAGATGATCGACACGTACATTCAAGAAAAAGTCGGATTGTATGCTGCCGGCGAGCATTCGGACGAATGGGATTGGGAAGGCCTGCAGAATGCTTTTCAGCGCATTTTTCTCGCCAGCATGCCAGACGATTTGCGCAACCGGATCGGATTGCAAACACAGGATTTACTGGAGGCCTTGACCAAAACAGCGCACGAAGCCTATGAACGCAAAGAAAAGCTCGTGACGCCCAAAATTATGCGCCAGCTCGAGCGTCTGGCGATGTTGCGTGCGATTGATGAGAAATGGCGGGAGCATCTTTATGAGATGGATCAGTTGAAAGAAGGCATCAATTTGCGTGCCTATGGCCAGAAAGACCCCCTGCTCGAATACAAGAGTGAAGGCTTTCGCATGTTTGAGGAAATGCTGGCGCACATAGATGAAATGGTTTTGGAGTCCATTTTCAAATGGCAGCTTGCGGAACCTCAGCCGACACGCAGACGTATGCCTCAACAGATGTTCACAGTGCATCAATCGACCATGGGCATGGGATTTGAGACTGCCGAACCATCGCGTTCGCAACAGCCGCCGACTCCCGGCAAGCGCCAGCCCGTGGTCGTGGGTCCCAAAGTCGGCCGTAATGATCCGTGCCCGTGCGGCAGCGGGAAGAAATACAAAAAATGCCATGGGGCGGAAGTGTGAGTGACATGCAGTGTCGAAGCGTGAAGAATCTCATATTCCACCGTCGGAACTGAAGGATGATTTGCTTTAACCCCGATAATTCACGCGGTGCGTAAATCGACAGCACTCTGCTCTTGGCGCAAGCCTGAAAATATGGCTCATGAATTATCGGGGTTAAAAGACTCATGCCGTCGGTCGAAGAAAACGAAATTTTTAGAATGTTAGGTGGTTATGCGGACCGGGATGAGTTTGATCTTAAGTTGATAATTCTCGGAGGAGAACCCAATTGTCTGCTAATCGCGCAGTCGCCCAATCCGTTATTTTTCTAAAACAGGCTGATTGCAATTGCTAAAAAATTGTAAAATCCCTTGCTTTTCAATTTTTTTTTCGTACATTGCAGGCGACTTGGGAAAAATGAGGCTAATACGGAGGAAATCCTGATGAATGAGCGTGTCGTCGAGATTCTCGTCTATATCATGAACGAGATCCGCGGCGGAAGGCCGATGCCGGACAATTTGGAGCTCATCTCGCGTGACCTGATGCAGCGTGGTTACACCGAGAGTGAGATCAGCTCCGCGTTCTCCTGGTTGTTCGAGCGTTACCAAAGCGAGAGTGAGGAATTGGTGCGTCATGTCGGCTCGACGTTGCCGGGCTCCACACGCGTTCTGCATGACGTGGAGCGGGTCATCATCTCCCCGGAAGGGTATGGCTATTTGTTGCAATTGAAACATCTCGGCATTTTGAGCGATGTCGAGATGGAGCAAATCATCGAGCGCGCCATGATGCTCGGCGCGACCCGTTTGTCGGAAGCTGCGATCAAATCATTGGTCGCTTCCACCCTGTTCAATTTCGAGGGCGCAGCCGAGGGATCGTTTTTTGTCTTTGAGGATCATGCCGTCGTTCATTAACTGTAAAAAGGATGTTCAATGTCGAAGTCTCTGGTCATTGTAGAATCTGTCGCAAAAACCAAAACCATTGGCAAATTTCTCGGCAGTGATTTCACGGTAAAATCTTCCGTCGGGCATATCAAGGACTTGCCGAAGCAGCGTCTGGGCGTCAATATTGAGGACGGATTCGAGCCGGAATACATCACCATCCGCGGCAAAGCCAAGATCCTCAACGATCTTCGCAAAACTGCCGCAAAAGTCGATCACGTCTATATTGCTACCGATCCTGATCGTGAGGGTGAAGCTATTGCCTTCCATCTTGCCGAAGTGATCAGCCCGCATAACGACCGCATTTATCGCGTGCGTTTCAATGAAATCACCGAGCGCGCCGTCAAGCAGGCGCTGGCGCACACCGACAAGATCGATGAGAATCTGGTCGTGGCACAAAAAGCCCGGCGCGTGGTTGACCGGCTGGTGGGTTATCAAGTCAGTCCGATCTTGTGGCGCACCATTTATCGTGGCCTCAGCGCCGGTCGCGTGCAATCGGTCGCTTTGCGGTTGATCTGCGAGCGCGAGGAACAAATTGACGCCTTTATTCCGGAAGAATATTGGAGCATTGCCGTCGAACTGAAGGGCAAGCGCACGGATTCTTTTTTGGCCAAGCTCATCAAGATCGACGAGCAGAAGCCGGAGATCCACAATGAAGCCGAGGCGCAGGCGCTCAGTCAGGAGCTGCGCCAGCAGAGCTTCAAAGTGATTGACATCAAGAAAAAGGAAGTCAATCGCCAACCGCCTCCCCCGTTCACCACGAGCACAATGCAGCAAGAGGCGGCCAATCGTTTGGGATTTACCGCTAAACGCATCATGGCCATTGCGCAGCAACTCTACGAAGGCGTTGAGCTCGGAGAAGAAGGCAGCGTTGGCTTGATCACCTACATGCGTACCGACTCGACCCGCGTGGCCGACGAGGCGATAGCCGAAGTGCGCGATTATATTGTAACGGATTACGGCTTGGAATACTTGCCACAGTCGCCGCGTCTCTACAAGGCAAAAGCTGCCGCACAGGATGCCCACGAGGCGATCCGCCCAACCTCCACGCGCCGCACCCCGAAAAGCCTGAAAAAAAATCTGACGGAGGATCAATACAAGCTTTATGAGCTCATCTGGCGCCGCTTCGTTGCCAGCCAGATGGAGGCCGCGGTTCTCGAACAAACCTCGATCGACATCGCCGCCGGACGTTTTCTCCTGCGCACCTCCGGCTCGGTTGTCATTTTCCGAGGCTTCCTGCAAGTCTATGAGGACGTAAAAGAAGAAGATCAGAATGGCAATGGTGAAAACGGCGTGGTGCCACAAAACCTCCACGTCAATGAAGTTCTGACCTTGCTGGATGTGTATCCCAAGCAGCATTTTACCAAACCGCCGGCGCGCTACACCGAGGCCAGCTTGGTGAAGGAGCTCGACGCGCTCGGCATCGGCCGGCCGAGCACTTATGCCTTGATCATCAGCACCCTGCTGGCTCGCAAGTATGTGGACAAGCAGGGCCGGCAGTTGACGCCCACCGATCTTGGCAAAACCGTCAACAAAATTCTGATTCAAAATTTCCCGCAAATCTTCAACGTCACATTTACGGCGTTCATGGAGGAGGAGTTGGACAAAGTCGAAGCCGGAGAAAAACCGTTTCTGCAAGTGGTAAGGGAATTTTACGAACCCTTTAACAGTGCGGTGGCAGCCACCGAAGAAAAAAGAGATGCCATTAAAGATGCCTTGCAGGAGCCGACCGCCGAAGCCTGCCCCAAATGTGGCCGGCCACTGGTCATCCGATGGGGCCGCAATGGCCGTTTCATGGCGTGCAGCGGTTACCCGGAATGCCGGCACACCCAGCCGCTCGATGCCGAGGAAAAAATTGCCGGTGAAGTTTGCGAAAATTGCGGCCGTGACATGGTCGTGAAAATTGGCCGATATGGTCGTTTCCTGGCGTGCAGCGGCTATCCCGAGTGCAAGACCACGCGCCCCTATCCGATCGGTATGGCCTGTCCGCTGGAAGGATGTAACGGCAAGATCATCGAGCGCCGCTCCAAAAGTGGCCGCACGTTTTATGGATGCAGTAATTACCCTGTGTGCAGCTTTGTGACGTGGAATAAACCGGTCGCCACGCCCTGTTCGCAATGTGGGTCTAGTTATCTGGAAGAGCGCTACACCCAAGCTGATGGCGCCCACTTGCGTTGTCCCAAATGCAAAGTCAAGTTCGAGCAAACTGCGGATGCGCTCTATGAGCCGGCAGATCTCGAGTAAAAATTTTGAAGCCTGGCTGGAAAAATTTCTGGTTTATCTGAAAACCGAGCGACAAGCCTCGCCCCGCACGTTGGAAACACGTGAAACCGATCTGCGCCAGTTTGGTGAATTCCTGCGTGAGGAAAAAATAAGCGCTGCGGTCCGGCGTTTGCACGTGCGGAAATATCTGGCTCTGCTCTCTCGCGGCGGCCTGGCGGCGGCCACCATCAACCGCAAGCTGGTCACGCTCCGGACATTTCTCCGATTTGTCGCACGTGAAGGAGGGATGGATCACAACCCCACCGTCAATCTGGTAGCACTCAAAACGCCGAAACGACTTCCCTCCGTCATTCCCGCACCAGCGCTATCGGAGGCATTGCAATTACCGGACATCCGCTCGGTGGAAGGCACACGTGATCGTGCCATCTTGGAGCTGTTTTATAATTGCGGCCTGCGCCGGCAGGAATTGATCAATTTGGATATTGCCGACGTTGATCTGCGCAATCTTCAGATTCGAGTTCTCGGCAAGCGTTCGCGCGAGCGCATTGTTCCGCTGGGCCGGGCGGCCATGCATGCAATCTCGAACTGGCTGGACAACCGGCCGGCATATTGTCAACAGCAGAATGAGCCTGCGCTCTTTGTCAATGACCGCGGCACCAGAATGACTGCCGCACAGGTTTATCGCTGCGTGCGCAGATATCTCCGGCAAGTGACCGAGATCGACAAGGCGCACCCGCATGTGTTGCGGCACAGTTTCGCAACGCATCTGCTGGATGGCGGCGCCGATCTCATGGCGGTGAAAGAGCTGTTGGGACATTCGACGCTTGCCACCACGCAGATTTATACCCATGTCAGCGTTGGGCGGCTGAAAGAGGTTTATCGACAGGCGCATCCGCGCGCAGAATCTTCTGGCATCGAAGAATAGGATTATCTGCACGTGCTCCGGTGCAAACACCCCTCTGGGTGACAGAAGTAAGGCAGTAAGTTCCTGTCTGTGCCGGGGACGTCAACTTTTTAAATAACTCCCAAGCATCTTTGAGAACGCACTCTCGAGGATGCAATTTACAACCTCTAAATTTAGGGAGGACACCCATGAATATCACGATCACCGCCCGTCATTTCAAGGCTCCGGAACCCTTAAAGGATTTTACTCGAAAGGAGGTAGCACGACTGAAAAAATATTATGATGGTATTATCGAAGGTGAAGTCATTCTTTCGTGGGAAAAGTTGACGCAAATAGCTGAGATCAAACTCAAAGTGTACGGCCAGATGTTGACGGCGAAGGAGAAAAGCGAGGATATTCACAAGTCCATCACGCTTGCCGTCGACAAACTGGAGCGGCAATTGAAGAGATACAAGGGAAAATGGCACAAAAAAGGTAATGCCAAGGCGACCTTCACGTCTTTTGAGAAGGTGGCTGAAGCAGTTTGAAGTTTCTGCTGTGCTGAAGCACCTGCGGGCGTTTCTGCCCGCAGGTGTGCCCCCACAGCCGGTGCAAAGTAAAGGGAAACGCCAATGGTGAACTTTCCTGTCGAGGAGCTGTACCTCAACACGCAAAACAAATTGTCCCTGGAAATCGTGAATGGGACGTACAGTTTCCGCAAACTCATCAAAGAAGCCGATGTCAACCGCCCGGGGTTGGCACTGGCCGGATTCACCAAAGTGTTTACCTATGATCGCATCCAGATCCTGGGAAACACGGAGATGCGCTTTCTGGAGAGCATGAGCCCGGGAGAGCGCCGGCATGCGCTCCAAACCGTGCTCAATTTCGACATCCCCTGCATCATCGTCACGGATAACAATCCCGTTCCTCCGGAACTCATCGAGATTGCCAACCATCGCGGCATAACGATCTTTCGGACCCCGCTCAAAACCACCCAATTTACCCATCTGCTCGGTGCCTTTTTGGATGAAAAATTCGCACCGACCACCACCGTTCACGGCTCACTCGTCGATGTGTATGGCGTGGGCCTGCTCTTCACTGGCCGCAGCGGCATCGGCAAGAGTGAGATTGCCCTGGATTTGGTGGAACGCGGTCACCGCTTGGTGGCGGACGATGTGGTCCAGATCAGCCGCAAAGCCGCCGGCATCCTCATCGGGCAGGGTAGCGAGATGTTGAAATATCACATGGAAATTCGCGGCTTGGGAATCATTGACGTGCGCAGTATTTTTGGCATTCGTGCCACGCGGCCGCAAAAAAGAATCGAGGTGGTCATTCATCTCGAAGAGTGGGACAACAGCGAAGATTATGAGCGGATTGGCGTTGACGAGCAATATACGAAAATTCTCGATGTCGAGGTGCCGTTCGTCAAGCTGCCGATTTTCCCCGGCAAAAACATCACGGTGATTGCGGAAGTCGTCGCCATGTCCCAGTTGCTCAAAATTACCGGTTATAACATGGCGCGTGAATTCGACGAACGCCTGAGGCGAAAAATTCAGGCCGGAACGGAGGACCATTTCGACATGGAGAAGTATCTCGAAAGAGATTTTGAATGAACCCTCGTTATGTCCAACGACAAGAAAAACGTTGAGTTTAAAGTCGGGCTGGTGGTTATTGTTGGACTGTTTGTTCTGCTGTTTGGAATTTTATGGGGTAAAAACTATCGCTTGGCTGCAAACCAATATCGCCTCAGCTTTCTTTTTGAGCATACCGGCGGGCTTCAAGTAAATGATCCTGTTACCGTCAATGGTGTCAAAAAAGGCCAGGTCGCTGCGATTAAATTGGACAAAGGCCTCGTTCGTGTCGAGGTGCTGCTGGACCGGGATGTTCAACTGTTCTCTTCGTTACGGGCCTATATTACCGCCGTTGAGCTGATGGGCGGCAAGAAGGTGGAAATTATCCCGGGAACTTCGGGCACATTGCTCAATCTTGACACTCTCCGTACACCGTTGCTTGGTACGCAAACCGCAGGCATCCCCGAGATGATGGTGGCGCTGAGCCAGATTGCCGGACGCTCCAACCGGCTCATGGAACGGCTGGATTCGACCATCACGCTGGCTGCAGGTTTTTTAGATGATGCGACGGTTCGCCAGCCGCTGGTAACCACGCTCAATGATCTGCAAGTCTCGGCGGCAGCGCTGAAGCAATTTTTGCAAAGCAATCAGATGGGCATGCAGCAAACCGTCACAAATTTGGAATCGGCCTCCTCGCATCTGCGCGGAATCGTCGATCGTCGTTCCCCTCAAATCGACAGTACCCTGCTGATTTTCAGTCGCACCGCCCAAAAATTGGAATCTTTCACTGTCCTGCTCGACGAAATTTCCCTGCGGCTGCAAATGCGCCAGGGTAATCTCAGCAAGCTTATTTATGACGAAGAAACTTACACGCGCTTGAACGCAGCCATTGCCAGGGTTGATTCGGCCGCCCTTGAGCTGCGGGCGCATCTGGGGAAATTCCTCAAAGGCAGCAATTTCAATCTGATCAATTTGCTGAGCTTCTAAAAATTCGTGCCCCCCGGTCAAAAATTTTTTCTTGACTTCTTGGTGCCATTCTTGTATATTAACAGCAAGTTTTTCCGCTCTTTTCCAGTCAAATTTATTCGGATATTGGGAAAGGCTTTTTAAAAATCTCTGAGAGACCCAGCCTTCCAGCCCGGATCAGGGCCAAAGCTTGCAGTACCGTTAGCGGCCGCTTAGAGCTTGAGTCAAGTATCCGGGTTTTTTATTTTTAATAAGCAAAGGCCCTTCTGGGCGAGACGTGACGGTAGTCCATAATTCAAGCCAACGCATCGTGTTTGACATCAGTGAGGGAGGCTTTATGAAAATCGCGCTTGATCCGGGACACGGCGGAATTTTTCCCGGCGCCATCGGAGTCAATCCGTTTGAGCTGCGCGAAAAGGACGTCATGCTGGCACTTTCCTTGAAAGTAGGCAAACTCTTGAAGCAGTGCGGTCACCAGGTGATCTACACGCGTCATGATGACAGGCATTTGGACGAGAACCTGATTTTGGATTTGCGCAAACGTATTGAATGCGCCAATTCGGCCGGGGCCGACATTTTTGTCAGCCTGCATTGCAATGCGTATTCGGATCCGAATCCGGAGGGAATCGAAACGCTTTACCACCCGGATTCGTCGGTGAGTGAAAAGTTGGCGCGAGCGATTCAGGATTCGCTGGCTTCGACTTTCATCGATCATGTCAATCGCGGGGTGAAGCCCAAGGATCTTTTCGTACTCCGTTTTGCCCAAATGCCGGCCTGTCAGATTGAAGCCGAATTTATTTCCAATCCCACACAGCTCGAATTTCTGGCTTCGCCAACCAATCAGGAGAATCTTGCCCGCGCCATTGCCGAGGGCATTATGGATTTTGGGGAGGTCCATTCGAAAAGCCAGCAACGGGCATTGGCACATCGCTCGCGGCCCTCAAAGTTTCACCGAAAAAAAGCTTGATCGCAATCGGAAGTGGCACTATATTACCAGTCAGCGTCAATTCAACTTTTTTCGCTGCCTGTTAAATTCATCATGGTGTTGGCGCCTTCGAAAAGCAGAAGAGTACGAAGCAACCAAAACGAGGATAGATATGCCTGCTCCCCAACAATCAAGCTGGATTCAACGGATGTGGGATTTCATTCGCAAACTTTTTGGCTCAGAGGAGAGAAAAGTCCCGCCGCCTCCAGCCCCGCCTCCGGTACCACCTGCCCAGGGCCGATTTATCGCAGTCGATGCCGGCCACGGTGGTAATGATCCCGGCGCTCGCAATCAATCGGTCGGACTCAATGAGAAAACCGTAACCCTGGCCATTGCTCAAAAATTGCAAACATTTCTCGAAAGTCGCGGACATCAGGTCTTGATGACTCGAAACGAAGATGTTTTTGTTGAGCTGGGACGCAGGGCTGAGCTGGCCAACACGGCTGGTACGGATATTTTTGTCAGCATCCATTGCAATTCCTCAGACAATACGAGTGCGACCGGCATCGAAACCTACCATCACACGAATGCTTCTCAAGATGGCCGCGCGCTTGCCACCAACATTCACCAAGTTTTGGTCGCGGTCTTCCCCACCCATAATAATCGAGGTGTCAAAGCGGCAAACTTTGTGGTGCTGCGGGAAACGCAGATGCCGGCGTGCCTGGTGGAGACCGAGTTTATTTCAAACAACCAGCAGGCGCAATTTCTTGCCAATCCGGCCAATCAGGAAAAAATTGCACAAGCGATTGCCGATGGGATTGAAAATTATTTCCAGGGATAATTTACCAAAAGCGGAGCGCGTATGATCAAATTCATCAAATGCGAAAAACCGACAGAATTCGAGGAGCTTGAAAAGGCTTTTGCCGCGAGCGGGATCAAAGTACTCAAAAAGTACAAACTGACCGGCATTTTTAAGATTGAAGTTCCTGACGAGCAGGCCGCAGGCGCCCCGCTTTCCAAACAAAGCCTGCAAAAGCTGGCCAAAGGTTTGAGCATCAGCGACATGTATGATGATTTCCCGGTACAGGCTTTCCTTGACCAAGCCATTCCCCGCGTAAATGTCAATTTGGTTTGGAAGCGACTTGAAAATGAAGGGGAAGGCATGGTGATCGGCATCTGCGACACCGGAGTTGATGTCACGCACGGCGATTTGGCCGGACGGATTCTTGGTACGGCGGATTTTACCGGTGAAGGTGATTTCGACGGTAATGGCCACGGTACGCATGTTGCAACCATTGCCATCGGCGACGGCATTCGATCCAACGGCAAGTATCGTGGCGTGGCGCCCAAGGCAAAACTGTACATGGCCAAAGGCCTTGATTCGCAGGGACAAGGTTCCGCCTCCGCGATCGTCGATGGTCTTGAATGGTTGCATGAGCAGGGTGTCCACGTGATCAGTTTAAGTCTCGGCGGCACGGCGCAAGCAGGGGTCAAGGATATTCTGCAAGTCACATGCGAGGCCGCTGTCGATCAAGGCATCGCGGTTTTTTGTGCCGCCGGCAACAGTGGACCAGGCGAGCGCACCATCGCCACGCCGGGCGTATCAACGAAAGTGATCACCGTGGGTGCTTCGGATGACAAGGATCGCGTCGCCGATTTCAGCAGCCGCGGCCCCACAGTGGATGGTTACGAGAAACCGGATGTTGTCGCTCCCGGTGTCAACATCATTGCCGGCCGTGCCAAGAATACAGCACTGGGGCGTGTGGTCGACGACTACTATGTTGAGCTTTCCGGGACAAGCATGGCGACCCCGCTGGCTGCCGGAGTTGGCTTGTTGGCCTTGAAGGAGCATAACGGTCTCACGCCCGCAGAGCTAAAAGCGCGACTCGAGAATTACGCGCTGGATTTGGGCACCGGCAATGATAATATCGAAGGCGAAGGCCGCATCGACGCTTATGCCGCCATCACCGGCACTCAACCGAGTGAGAATCCGGAGATTCCCATTGAGCCGCGCGAACCATCGTGCTTGCTCAATCAGATTTTTGGCCGCAATCGTGCCGCCATGACGGTATTGTATATGATTCGGGATCGGTTCCTGACCCCGATTCCCGGCGGTAAACGGATGATCACGAGTTATTATCAGTTATCCGAATTTCTTCTGCGACGTCGAGCATTACGACCGGCGCGGCATCCTTAGAATTTGTACGAAAACGACTGGTTGTTCTATTATGGTTTGGCCCTGATCGGGCCTTTTCTCAGCAAACGGCGGTCCGAGGAAGGAAAAGCCGTTGGCCTGCAATTGCAGGCTGCTCCCGCAGAGTTTGCGACTTTGACTTTTCATCAGCAGGGATCTCTATGGCAAGGATAGCATCAATGAATAATGTTTTTGTGCGTGTCAATGACAAACAGTACGGCCCATTTTCCGCACAGGAATTACGGGCCATGATTGACAAGGGTAAATTCAGCAAGAATGATTTGATTTGGAATGAGGACGAGGATCAATGGGTCACGGCGACTGACTTCAATGCCCTGCGATATATGTTGGGCACAAATGCTGATGCTGCTGAAACACGACCGAAGCGTGTGATTGCTGTTGGCGGCGGCAAGGGTGGCGTCGGCAAGACGGTGTTGACCTCGTCCATTGGAGTCGGTCTGGCGAGTTTGGGCAAGGACGTGGTCATGGTCGATGCCGATCTCGGCGGGGCCAATCTTCACACCGTGATGGGAATTCTGGAGCCGAAGTACACGTTCTTTGATTTTTACACACTCGCGGTTGACGATATCAAGGACATCGTTCTCCCCACGCCGGTGGAGCGCCTCAAATTGATCAGCGGCGCCTGCGGTACGTTGGGGTTGGCCAATCCCAAATATCAGCAGAAGCTCAAATTCATCCGCCAATTGCGCACCATCGATGCTGATTTCATTCTGCTTGATCTGGGCGCCGGCTCCTCATACAACGTCATCGATTTTTTTCTTACCGCCGACGAAGGCATCGTGGTCACCAATCCGGAGCCCATGGCCATTCAGGAATGTTTCAATTTCATCAAGATTTGCCTGTTGCGCCGGCTGCAACTGGCTTTCCGCAACAATGAGCGGGTGATGGAAATTCTCGAAAGCGATGAGCTGAACCGCCCCGGCCGAATTCACATCCCAATGAGCGAGGTTTTGAAAAAAGTGCAGGAAGTGGATCGCAGTGCTGCCGGCATGATGGAGGAAGTTTTGGCGGCCCATCGCCCCAAGCTGATTCTCAACATGGTGATGCACAAAGATGACATCAAAGAAGGCGTCGCCATCCAGGCAGCAGCGGCGGAATTATTGCTCATCGACGTTGAATATTTCGGATACATCACGTACGATCAAAATGTGCGCCATGCCGTGCGGGAGCTGCGACCATTTCTGTTGCAAAATCCGCAATCGCCGGCTTCGCAGGACCTTGCCAAGCTCATCAGCGTCAAGCTTCTCGGCCAGTCGACGATCACTGGTTTCTTCGAAAAGCGCAAATTGCGCAAGCAGCTCATGGAACAACGCGCCGAATATCCCGAGATCAATCTGCACCAGCAGGCGCCGATTTGTTCCATCAAATGTTTCTATTGGGGTGATTGCGACTATCAGAATGGCGGACACCCCTGCGCGGTTCGCCATCTCGAACCGATTTTCAAACAGTGAAATTTTGAATAATTTTAAGGGTAAACAGGAGGAGGTTTGTTCATGGCACTCAACGTTCAACCTTTGCATGACCGGGTCCTCATCAAACGTCTGGATGAGCCCGAAAAGAAATATGGCAGTATCGTCATTCCGGACACCGCCAAAGAAAAGCCGCAGCGCGGTGAAGTGCTGGCGGTCGGCAAAGGCAAGATCAAAAAAGATGGCAAACGCATCGAGCCGACTGTGAAAGTCGGTGACAAGGTTTTGTTCGCCAAATGGGCCGGTGACGAGTTCGAATATGGGGGCGAGAAGTTCTTGATAGTTGGTGAAGATGATATTTTGGCGATTCTGTAGATGGGCGGACAAACTGTGCCTGAAGGACAGGTAGTCTGGCATGAAAAGTATTTCTGTCAAGGCAAGCTCGGCCTGCGGGCTTGCCTTTTTTATCGTGCAGGACTCATTCAAGCTGCTTGGCACGTTAAAAATAAATATGGAAACTTGAGCCATGAATAACCATGATATTGAATTTTGCCAAAATAAAAGGAATTTGTCATTCAGGAGGAATCCTTTTCATTCTTGGCACTGACTTGGATATTAAAAGGATTCTTTCTGAATGACAAAAAGCTCTGGACTTTGCTTTTTTCTTATTGTTTTTGCAAATCTCAATAAACTTCCCAGAGCGTAATCATTCCTGTCTCCCCCTCTCCGCTTTTTCCTTCCAATGCGGGTATAAACTTTAACACAGATTTGTCGACAGGACCCGGTTTGATGGCAGATGAAAACTGCGTTTTAGACGTCGAACGAGCATTATATATTCGATCCACTGCATAGAGGTTTTTGAATGGGTATTGTGATCCGTGAGGCCGTGCTGCCAGCCGATCGAAACATTTTGCTTGATACGTTGTTGCGCAATCGCCAACATGGTGATCAGACCATGCGGCAGGCACGATTCGAATGGTCGCTCTCGCGCAATCCGTATGGACAGCCTCGCGCCTGGCTGGCGATCGATGAAAGTTCCGGCAAAGTTGTCGGCGCGGTGAGCGCTTTCCCGCGGCGCGTGCTGATCAATGGTGCGCCAGTGCTTGCTTGGAACGGTGCGGATACTTCCATTGACAAAGATTTTCGCACACTTGGCGTGGCCATCAAGTTGCGCCGTGCGGTCAAGGAGTGTGTGGATCGAGGGGAAATGCGATTTCTCTACTCGCACCCGGTCGAAAATATGCGCGTTGTGCTGGAGAAAGTCGGCCACGTGGTCATCGGCAGGCTGGCGCGGCACAGCGTAATATTGCGCTTCGATCGTTTTCTCAATAAGTGGACAGGCAAAAATTTGTTTTCCTCCATGTTGGCGCACGTCGCCAATCCGGTGTTGCTGGCCTGGCGGGGGAATTGGCTGCGCAGCAACGGTCTTGCCGTGCGTCTGCAAGCGCAAACGCGCTTCGATGATGAATATGACGAATTGTTCGACAGCACAGATTGGGGCTTTCCCGTGATCGCCGTTCGCGATGCCCAGTTTCTTTCATGGCGTTTTCTGCAGAATCCCACACACAAAGAATTCTGCATTTTTCGACTCGAAGAGGAAAAACAGTTGCGAGGTTATGCTGTCGTAGACTTTCAAGGTGATGGCGCCAGAATTCTCGATTTCTTGACACCGGCACATGGTGAAAAGGCCGGGGTGCTGCTCGCCGGAATTATTCGCTGGCTGCGTGCTCATGGTTACTGCTCGTTGTCGGTGCGCGCCAGCGATCATAATCCCATCCTGCCAATTCTGCGCTCTTTCGGACCGGGCTTTTGCGACACGGTCAATTCCAGTATTGCCGTTCACGCGCACCCGGAGGGACCTGACAGGATCGTGCTCAATGAACAGAATTGGTTCATGACCCAAGCTGATCGCGATGTTTGAAATGGAGCGGACAGCCCAGTAACTGTAACCCAGAAATAGTCCCAATCAACAAAGAGGCTGGATTGAAAATGAAGAGAGCTTCACCCGGCAAAATAAAGGTCGCGCACGTTTGTGCACACTTGCAGTATGGCGGCAAGGAAAACGGCGTGGTCAACCTTGTTAATAGCTTGAACCCGGACATTTTTGAAAATTATATTTTCACTTATGTTCACGGCGGCCCGCTTATCCAACGAGTCGATCCAACCCGATGCCGTGTGATTGAACTTGGCGATAAATTAGGTGGTGATTATCGACTGTATTTCAAACTGGCAAGAGAATTTTGGCGCTATCGGATTCACATTGCGCATACCCATTCCTGGGCCACTTTGCTGGAGGGTGTCGTCGGCGCCAAGCTGGCCGCCGTGCCGATCATCATTCACGGTGAGCACGGTACGATGAAAACCGATACCAAGGTACACATCTACGTGCAGCGCCTGTTTTGGCATACCACGGATCAGGTGCTCTCCGTATCGGAAGTGTTGCGCGAAAATCTCCACAAAAACTTCGGATTTCCGCAAGCGCGTATTCGTGTTATTGCCAACGGGGTTGATCTCGGTCGTTTTGAAGTTTCGCCCAATGGCGTCGATTACAAAGCGAGATTAGGTTTGCCGAGCGAGGCTTTGGTAATCGGTGCGGTTGGCCGGTTGGTTCCAGTCAAGGCGTATCCGATTCTTTTGAAGGCCAGCAAACTGGTTTTTCGAGAAATTCCCAATGCTTATCTGATGGTCGTTGGCGAGGGTCCGCTTTATGAGGAGTTGAAGAAAATGGCGAATGATTACGATATGGCGGATCATGTGCGTTTTCTGGGCGGGCGCAAGGATGTACCCGAGATTTTGCGTGCGCTCGATGTCTTCGTGCTGGCCTCGGAAAGCGAAGGCATGTCCAACACCATTCTTGAAGCCATGGCTTCGGGATTGCCCGTGGTCGCCACCGCAGTCGGTGGCAATCCGGAATTGGTGGTGCATGGCGAGACCGGGCTGCTCGTGCCCCCCAATCATCCCAATGCCATGGCTGCCGCCATCCTGAAGCTATTGCGCGATCCGGAACAACGCCAGCAAATGGGCCGGCTCGGCCACCAGCGCATTGTGGAGAAATTCAGCCTCGAAGCCATGGTGCGCAATTATGCCAAAATTTACATCGAACTGTTTACACGCCGTTTCAAGCTGAGTGAAAGCATGCAGGCAAAACTGCGCGCGCAAGCACTCCTGTGAGCTCAAGTAATATCTCGCTTCCTGGTGGAATAGATAATCCCCCAAGAATGTCATTCTGCAAAGACTGCGTCCGAGGAATCTTTTCAGGTACATGGAACAGTGCTTATTCTGGCGAAGATGCTGACAGCCCTGACCGCGCCAGGCATGACCGGCTTGGTTGTCCAACGATAACCGAGGCATTAAGAGTTGCAAAAGGTTTTACTTGACTTTTAGTGTGTGGTTTCATAAAATGAAACAACACACAAATTCAGAAGGAGAAGACCATAATGTGGAAAAACCTGATGTTCATTTCCGCCGCCCTTTTGTTTTTCACCGTCCAAAACAGTTCGGCGCAATTGCATATTTCCGGCATCCGCCTCGGCTATCTTGATCCGAAAGATTCCAAAGCCGGTTTGGTTCTCGGTATGGATTTGACCAGCCAGGTCGATGAGTCGGTCGAGCTGGGCGCGACCGTGAATGTGTTTCGGCGAAGTTATCAAAAAACCGGCCTCGTTGCTAAAACGGTCAGCGCCGGCGGTTTGGTGGAAACCACGGTGCAACAAGAGATCGATTTTACCACTTTCTTTTTGCCGATCATGGGCGAAGCCATTGTTCATTTCAGCGAAGACGACTTTCACTGGTTCGGCAATGTCGGACTGGGGTATGAAATGCTGTGGAATAATGAGAATAACTTTTTGGAACAGAAAAAAGAGAGGCGATTCTACAGCGGCTTCGCCTGGCTGGCCGGAGGCGGTTTTCAGTATCGCATCGGCAGCCGCTCGGCAGTGATTGCCGAAATTTTTTATCACAACGCCAAGGTGAAGCGCGACGAGAAGAAAAACGCGCAAGGCTTGCCGGTCTGGAGCCAGGTCGATCTTTCCGGTCTTGGTTTTCGCGGCGGCCTGCGCTTTGGCTTGTGGTAGGTTAAGGGATATTTTGTGCATCATTCAGCCCTGATGATCCGGCCTTGATCAGATGTCATTTTGTCAATATCCTCCTGAATGAAAAACGCTGCGGCTGAATGTTCACGATTTTTCATCGTACCTCATTTCAAAGAAAAAATGGGTATTTACGGGCAACAGTATGAGCGCATCGGACTTGGCGGAGGATTGACACCGGCCGTCAAGTACTTGATTGTCTCCAACCTGGGTTTTTTCATACTCCAGCATTGGTCTTTTTTTGCTGAAACCGCCGTCAATTGGCTCGAGCTGCGACCTGATTGGGTGGTGCACAAATTCACCGTCTGGCAACTGGTCACCTACATGTTTCTGCACGATGTCAGAAGCATTTTCCACATTCTGATGAACATGCTTTTTCTGTGGATGTTCGGGACCGAGCTGGAACGATATTGGGGTACGAGGGATTTTATCCGCTACTATTTGATTTGTGGAATCGGTGCGGGCCTCGTGCACATCGTGGTCAGCATCTTTTTCACCAATACTGCCGCCGTACCGGTGATTGGCGCTTCGGGCGCCATCTACGGGCTGCTGATGGCCTTCGGCATCCTTTTCCCGAATCGCGTCATCACGTTTTTGTTGTTTCTTGTTTTGCCAGTCAATATCAAAGTCAAATATTTCGTTATCGCAAGCATCCTATTTTCCCTTTATTTTGGCCTGACGGCAACTGATGGCGGTGTTGCCCATTTTGCGCATTTGGGCGGAATGCTGGTAGGATTTCTATATCTGAAGCACATAAAGCCGAGCTTGCGGTGGGGCGAAAGCTATCCGGTGAGAGTTCCGAAGAACAGCTTCGGTCGTTTTCGTAAATGGCTCCGTCAGCGTACGGAAAAGCGGCGGCAAATGCAAATCGTTCGCCGGCACCAGCAGGAGGCTCAACTTCGCGAGCGTGTCGATGCGATATTGGACAAAATCAATGAAGTCGGTTATGAGAATCTTACGGCAGAGGAAAAGCAGATTCTCAACAAAGCGAGTCAATATCTCAGGCAAAAGAATCTTCATTCGGAAGGATTGGCGTGAATTTGGTCGTGACGGGGCTCTACGTGAAGTGTCAAACTCTTCGTTTTCGTTTTGTATTCCGTGGTCAAGCAGGGTTTGGTGGCACAGATTTCGATCGTGCGGCTTCAATTTTGTGGTGATGACCATATCTGTGCTGGCAGCTCTTGCTTTTGGGAGTCGTGTATTTGCGCAATCCCAAGATTCTCCTGCAGCCAGTAGTGCCTCTCGTCACCCGTTGGCAGTTGTCACGCTGCCGGAGATGGGTAATTTCCAGTTTGTCGCTTTGGGGGATTTGGCCGAATTCCTCGACCTGCGCACGTTTTACAGTGAAAAGGCACGCAAAGTTATTCTTTACGTGGGCGGCATGGAAGTGAAGGTCACGGCCATGAATCCGTTCGTCCAAATTGGCGACCGCGTGGTGCAGTTGCCGTTGGAAACCCGTTATGCCAATGGTGACATCTTGGTGCCGTTGCGCTATTTCACAGATTTGCTCCGGCCACTCTATCCCAAAGCATGGCCCGCGGAGTTGGATTTCTCCAAAGCGCCCGATAATCCTCCCGTTGTCACTGTGATTTCGACCCCGCCTGCTCCTGCCGCGCCCAAACCCGAGATCACGGCCATTTCAAAAATTCTTGTCGAGCAAAAAGCCAACGGTACTCTGATCCGCATTCAGACCACGCGGCCGTTCAATCGGAAAACTGTGAGCACGCGCCTCAGCCAACGCTGGCTCTATGTCGATGTGATCGGCAGCCGGATTGATTCCGGTGCTGCCCGCCATGTGCAAGCCGCCGGCATCGTTCAGCGCGTTTTGCCTTTGCAAGTTGGAGCGGTGGCGCAGGTATCTTGCCAGCTCAAAGAAGACATAGATCACAATCGCATTGTGATTAGTGGACAAGGTAATGAGATTCTTGTTTCGTTGCCAACCGGCCAGCCACTTCCTACGGAGGTGTTACGTAACCTCGAAAACGAGCGCCGGAAATGGCTGATTGATACGATCGTGCTCGACCCCGGCCACGGCGGGCATGATCCGGGCGCCATCGGCGCCAACGGCGTGCACGAGAAAAATGTGACGCTTGGAATTGCCAAGCGGCTAAAACGCCTGTTGGAGAAAAATCTGGATGTTCGCGTCGTGATGACGCGGGAGGATGATCGCTTTGTGCCATTGAAAGATCGCACGCAACTGGCCAATTCCGTGCAGGGGAAAATTTTCATCAGCATTCATTGTAACTCGAACCTGAGCCGGCGCGTCAACGGCGCCACCACATATTTTCTCGGGCCGGCCAAAACCGAAGAAGCCCTCGAAGTTGCCCGCCTTGAAAACTCCGTGATTCGCTATGAACCCGATAGCAGCGCGTATGCGGGATTGGGCGCCGAGAGTTTCATCCTGGCGGCCATGGCGCAGAATGCCTTCAATCGCGAAAGTGAAGATCTGGCAGCGATGGTGCAGGAAGAACTTTCCAGCAAAACCAAGCTGGCCAATCGTGGCGTCAAGCAGGCCGGTTATTATGTGCTCATCGGCGCCTCCATGCCCAACATTCTCATCGAAACCGCCTTCATTTCCAACCCCCGCGAGTCAACGCTGCTCAATGACGCGAGCTTTCAGCAAGACCTCGCCGAAGCGATTTTCAACAGCATCAAGAAGTTCAAAGAAAAATATGAATGGGGAATCTGAATAAGGCCTTTTACTTTTGAGAAGATTTTCTTGACAAAGAAGTTTGTTTGGCTTGCCCAATGTCGAGTCGGACGAGAGTGTCCACGAATGTCAGCCCCACAATTAACCCCGATAATTCACGCAGTGCGTAAATCGACCCCGTGAGATACTGTTATGCTTGTCATCTCACGGGATTGGCGCAAGCCTGAAAATGTGGCTCATGAATTATCGGAGTTAAGTGTTCCATAAGAGTGGCCACCAGCTCATCAAAGATTTCTTCCAAATACCAGAGGACGACAACCCATCTTTTTGATTATTTGAGTACCCATGGCCGAGGGAGCATCATTGATGCGTGCGAACGCCGCCGAATCCATCCGCCAGATGGTGGACGCCATCTACCGCGCCGAGTCTCGCCGGGTCCTCGCCAGCCTCATCCGTTTGCTCGGCGACTTCGATCTTGCGGAGGATGCGCTGCACGATGCCTTTACGGCCGCGTTGGAGCAATGGCCGCGGGATGGCGTTCCCCAAAATCCCCGGGCATGGCTCGTTTCCGCCGGCCGCTTCAAGGCCATCGACGCCATGCGCCGGCGCGCCCGCTTCGACGCCTCGCTGGCGGAGATTGCCGCGCGCCTCGGTTCCGACACCCACTCCGCCGGCGAGGTAGAATGGGACGACGATGGTGTCGCCGACGACCAGTTGCGACTGATCTTCACGTGCTGCCATCCGGCGCTGTCACCGGAGGCCCGGATCGCGCTGACGCTGCGCGAGGTCTGCGGCCTCACCACCGAGGAGATTGCCTGCGCTTTCCTTACTTCTCCACCCACGGTGGCCCAGCGTATCGTGCGCGCCAAGGCCAAGATCCGCGACGCAGGCATTCCCTATCAAGTGCCGTCGCGGGCCGATCTGCCTGAGCGACTCGACACCGTGCTGCACGTGATCTACTTGGTATTCAACGAAGGATATTCTGCTTCATCGGGCGAATCGTTGACGCGGCCTGATCTTTCCGGCGAAGCGATACGCCTCGGACGGTTGCTTGTCGAGTTGTTGCCGGAGCCGGAAGTGATGGGACTGCTCGCGCTGATGCTGCTGCACGAATCGCGGCGGCCGGCGCGCACCTCACCGGAGGGTGACTTGATTCTGCTGGAAGATCAGGACCGCTCGCTCTGGAACCGCGAACAAATTGCGGAGGGCTTGGCGCTGGTGGAACACGCGCTGGCATCGCGGCGTATCGGCCCCTACACCCTTCAAGCGGCGATAGCGGCGGTGCATGCGCAAGCGCCCACCGCTGCCGACACGGATTGGGCGCAGATCGTTGCGCTTTACGACTTGCTTTTGCAGATGGCGCCTTCGCCGGTGATCGAGTTGAACCGCGCCGCCGCGGTGGCAATGCGTGACGGTCCCGCCGCAGGTTTGGAATTGATTGACACCATTCTCACGCGCGGGGATTTGACCGATTACCACCTCGCCCACTCGGCACGCGCAGAGCTTTGCCGGCGGCTGGGTAAAACTGCAGAAGCGCGTGGTTCTTACGAACGAGCGCTCGCGCTTACAAAACAGGAGCCGGAGAGGAGGTTTTTGCGGAGGAGGGTGGAGGAGTTGAAAGTTTAAGACCGCCAGTATCTACATTAGCGCTGGTCTCGGCGAGAGAGCGTCAGTAAACTGCCGACATCCAGCAAAGTGGAATCCATTCCAGTTGATAAAAGCCGAATGCTGAGCAAGGTCAACCGCTTGCTCGTCATATCACTCGTGGACCAACTGATCATATCTTGTAAAGATTGCCAAACGCTGACGCGATAGTCTTGCCCTTCTTGCGAGTGAGTTTCAAAGTGTCGAGCAAATCGGTTTTAGAGTTCAGTTTTAGCTAAGTTCATTGGCGTTAGGGCCAGTTTTTGGGAAATTACCTACGGCAGTTGAGATGGTTTTGATACGATCACAACATCCCCAATTTTGTCAATTTGTTTCAAAGCTCTTTTCGTAGTATTGTGCTCTTGGACACTTGCAGATTTATCATAGATAAACACGAGTATCTTGTCGTAGCTCGAGGAGTTGATAAGGTAACCGATGCTGTCGACCATTATTGCTTGCTCTATTTTTTTGAAATCATCTTTGCTGTAAGCGACTTTTACCTCGATCAAAAGTCTAAGCGATGGAATAGCAAAGTCTGGTTTGTAGGAGGCGTGGCCGAATTTTGGTAATCTTTCCTCATCAACCAGATCATCAAAATATGATCGCAGGATTAACCAAACTATGTCTTGCACCTCTCTTTCCTCGTTAACTGGCCACTGCACAGGACTCGTCTTTGAATCTGTGTCGTATCGCCAGCGTTTCATAGCATCTTCAAATCTTGAGAGGATTGCACTCACGAAATGTGGAGAAACCAAAAGATTATCGATTTCAATGGCGATGCTTTCGTTGGCAGCAGCCCAAACAATGGCTGCTTTTTCATCTATAACTTCATCCATGCAGGACTTGACCAGCCGGTTGATGAGCTCCTTTCTGATAATTCCGAGGACATCTTGATTATGAGTTTGAAAGATGTTTCTCTTTAGGAAATACTCGAGCACCGAGAGTTCTTCAAGTGAATAATGCTCAGTAATGTCATTAATCTCGATTTTCTGCCCTGTTAGTAGGTGCCTAATGTACTTGTACAAGAGCGCTTGGTATCCTCCAAGTTCGCCTTTTTTGATTCTTTCATTCAGTATTCCAGTCAGCCATTTCGTCTTTTCTTTCTGCCTGCTTTGATCTTTTATGCATTTCGTGCCCAAAACTAATCCTAAAAAAGCGACTGGCTGAAAGGGGTAATTGATATGAGGGCCTTTGAAAGGATCTCTTTGCTCAAGCAAATCGAGGCCTCTCACGAACTTTACTTCAGCCTTCTCGTCTAACTTGGCGATGTGTATGGAATATCCGAGGCCAGCGACGTGATAGACATTCCTTTCGTCAAAGATGCTTTCAAGCCAATTCTCGTCGCAAGCTGTGTCCCATTCTATTCCGCATTCTTGCACCTGTTTAAGAACATGTTCCGAAAAGAGGCCGGATAAATCGACTTTTTTATTGTGAAACTGAATAGCCTGGAGCAGCTTGCAAAGCTGATGGTTTATTTCTTTGTTGATGATTTCTGTCATAAGAACCACCTGCTTTCTCTCAGTTTTGTTGTGAGAATGTCAGGATTCCAATTGGGCATCGCCCTCAGATGCCCCATGAGATCGGCTATCATGCCAGAATATTCTATCGTCACAGGCATTATCGAAGGGGAAAAACTTTTCCACGACATAAATGTTAACCTGTAGATTTGATTGGCAAGGTATTCCTGACTGAAAAAAGTAGATTCACGATGGATCGACATCATAATAGGTTCTGGGCAACCTTGCAAATGTGTTTTCAGTTGTTTCGGTCCTATTAAGGTAAGCAAGGCTGCTTGTGGACCCAGCGGTATGTAGAACCCCCTTTGCGGAACATATTCACCCTTGATGAATTCTCGGTTATTGTTCCAGTGGCAAACGCCCTCGCTATTTTTGTCGTAGACTTTCCACGGATGGCTTCTGCTGATATGCACGAAAGCATATTCTACATCGAGATTGGTTATGGAGGTCACGAATTCTTTCACTACCTGCGCTTCTATACGCTTGAACTTCTTGAAAGACTGATGGAATATGAGTCTTACTTTATCGTCTTTTTGCCAAGCGTACCTGGCTTTTACCTCGTCCATGCATTCTCTGAACGATTGCAACAAAGCATTCTGGTAATCTTCGTATTTTACTTCCTTGGTAAGATTGTAAAGCAAGTAGTTGCCGTCTCCATTAAACACTGTGGTTATACCAACAAATCTTTCAGATTCCCCCAGTCTGCGTGTTTTGATATTAGAGCTACCGATCCCGAATATAAGTTCATGCGTCATACCGGGCGCAGAGGTCAAAACGTAGGGTATCCCTCCCAGTTTTGCATAGGTCGCAAGAGCCAAGTTATTAAGAATCCAAGGGCGTCCTCTTTGATCCATTATGGTTTCTATTTCAATAGATTGAACGGGCACGCCTTGAGACATAAAGCACGCTTTGGAACCAAAATAAGGGTTACTTTGTGTGCGTAACGAATGAAAATTCTCTTTCGTGACGACGATTGCGAGATCAACCCCCGGGCTTTTTTCTAAAGCTTCGAGGCTAGCTTGCTTGTAACCCTCGATATCTTCTTTAGCCGTCGGTATAGAAAAGGGCTCGATCTCACAGTTTGTGAAATGGTATTTTCGAGTGAACCCTTGAGTGAATGGGATTTCCTTGTTTGGCCTTGGTGGGACTCCTTCTTTGAATTGTTTTATGAAAACTTCGGTCTCGCCCTTGCATCTTTCTGGATAAAGCAGAGCTATTCTTACCCGCTTTTTCGGGAATGATTCCGTATCATACGGGCCGTTCTCGTCTATTCCTTTATCAATTCTTCCTCTAAAGGTCAGATGGTTCCCAGGTCTCAGCACGTAGGTTGGGTTATCTAATTGCCGGTATTCCCCCGCCTCGTTCCCCGCTTTTAACTGGTATATTTCGGACTTTATGTTAAATGATAACCCTCCACCGCATCGGATAGGCTCCGCTTTTTTAAGCCACTCCTTAACTTTTTCCAGCCTATCGTACTGTTTCTTGGCTCCTGTGACCTCAAAGATTTGTTCCATTCTTTTTTGCTGAAGGTCTTCAATAGACTGGTCACAAAGAGTGGCTAAACAACGGCGGAAATTCCTGCTGCTGGGCTCCAGGTAGCACCTACTGGCATCGATTTCTTCAGAATCTCGATAATCAACAAGTTTCAGCTTTGAGCCCTGTATTGCAGCGATTCTGCCAGCCAAAGGTTTCTTTCTAAATTTCTCACTTATTGCCGAGCTTTTTTTGTCACTTGCATCGGTGACCACATAGCAATCAACTACATCAACTTTCTTGTAAATAAGATCTTGGACTGTGGCGTCTATCAAGTGGAAAACCCCAAAGTTCAGTAGGATACCGAAGATTACGTCTTTGTCATGAGGAACGATGAGTCTGCCTTCTAACTGATACTCAGGGTACATGGGTATCAAAGAGGCAATATTTTCATCGTTCACAACATTTTTGATAAGATTTTCTCTGTCAACGATTATAGTAGTTGGACTGAACAGTCTTGAAAACTGCAGCCCTCTTTCTTTGAAGAAATTTATCAAAGCTGCTTGCACCAAACGTTCTGCCAAGCCAAAATCATCCTTGATGGTAAATTCCTTTTCTTTACCCAATGCTTCGGCTTCTTCGGTAAGAGGGGCACACTGGATAATGTTTCCTTGCCTCCTAAAAATATGGCTTTCACGATACTTTTCCCTCAGAGCCTTCAACTGATCTTCACTGTCATAGGGAAGTTCATACCCCTTAAATTTTTCAGCGGTAAAGGAGATGGGGATTAAATTCATCCTGAGATCAGGTTCCTGCCACATGTTTTGTCCTTTCAAAGTTTGTAAAAGAGTCAAGAAAGCCTCAAAATCATTAGAGTTTTGGTGCCTAAATCTCTACCCAGCAGCCGTTCTCACCTGCTTCTGTCTTTCCTCTTTGATCTTTGCGTCAATTAACCTTCCACGCATCTTCGGCGATCGGCATCGCCCAAATAGGTGAAAACGACGGCCCTAATTGGTGTACTTTAGGCAAATAAATCGATACACGATGAAACCTCAACAACTCTATTTCTGTTCTTTCCACCCGTACCGCGACCGAAGCTGGTTATGCCATGATTTGTGGATATAGTCATCATGCTGCAACCTGCCAACGACGATGCCGGCATCAATGCCAACTCGACTTGCAAAGCGCTGAATGTCGCCCCGAGAAAACAAGCCGGATTTTACAAAGTTTTTGTAGGCTTCTGGTGGAATGAGTGTATCGGCGGCAAATTGATTGGCCTCGCGCTCTCGCGCATGATTTTCCGCTTCAATTTCCTCGCTTTCAAGAATGACCTCTTGCTTGCTCAAGTGCAACAGAATATGACCAAGCTCGTGAAAAAGGCTAAACCAGAAGATGTCCGCCCAACTGCCGCGAAGAGTCAACATGAGCACAGCTTTGTTTCGGTTCAACCAAAATGTTGCGCCATGCGCGTAGGTTTTGGGTAGATGGGGAGCAAGAACCAGTGCAACACCCGTTTCGGCTAATTTTTTGTACAATACAGGCTCAAACTGCTCCGGCGGCTGAAGCGTCAAGGAACGCAATTCCGGAAGAGTTTTCTCAAGCTTATTGACGTCAAAAGCTGCGCATACTGTTTTTTGCCCCTTGACCTCGCCGATACGCAACCAGGCGGCCAATGCTTCGGGAGATCGTTTTCGTGGCGCACACCGAAAGGCAGCTTGATAACGCTTGAGGCCGGTAATATTTCGCAACGAAGTCACGCCGAAAAAATGCTGAAGTTCCGAAACTTTCTCAGTCGGTTTCGTTTTTTTTGCGACAAAGCCAAGCTCCACCAGTTCTTTGTAGCAGAATTTCGTAATCAGCTTGCTCTCTTCTTGTAGCAGTTGGTGCTCTCGGGCCCCGTGCAAGCGCGCCAATGTCAGTCGATATTCCGCCTCGAGCCCCGTCCAAATATGCGCCGGCACACCGACGACCTTTTCCAACTGCAACGCCGTGTCCGACGTAATCGCCTTGTCCCCCGCGAAAATGGCGCTGAGCTTCGCCGCCGGCCGGTTCATGCGCCTGGCCAATTCATCTTTGGTCATTCCCAGCTCGGCAATGACTTCAGCCAAATATTCACCAGGCGGAATCGGCAAATCGGAATGAACCTCGTGTCTAATCATCATAATGTTTGCTCACCTCCTCGATACGCACGATTTCCATGGTTTCGCCCTCGAGTGTGAAAATCAGACGATAGAATCCCGTTAGATTGATGGCCCATTGGCCTCGTCGATCTCCCTTGAGCGGATGGCAGTGCAGTCCGGGCAACGCCTTTAGCTCTTCAATGTCGCGCGCCTGTTTGACGATGTTGATGCGCTGGATGTACTTGCGCGCGACTTCCTGCCCATAAGCCCTTTCCGCCTCCTTGTGGCTTTGATATTGCTTTTCCAGCTTCCTCGTGCGAAATCGTACTTCCACTTGCGGGCTTGATCCTTGCAAAAATGACTTTACCTTTGAGGTAAAATATACTTATCAATTTCTTGAAATGCAAGATATTTTTTACCCATAGGGTAAAGATTACTACTGACACTCTTGTCAGCCTACCAGATATTTATGTAGGCTACCGAGGTGATTCAATCCCCCACGCCGCTTGCCAGCCCTGAAAATCCGTTGTGCTGTACCGGCCCATTGTCGATTTTCCCCTCCGCCGAACGACTATTCAGTAGAATAAGCCAAAAATCAAACCGGCATTACGGTTTCACTTTCTCGGGATTTTTTCGCTGAGTGCGGAATTGAGTCTGGCTCTGCCGGGTAGGCCCATTGTCGATTTGGGGCTCCCCCCGAACGACTATATGGTGTGAACTGTCAAATTCACAAACGGAGAAAATGATGAAATACATGCTCCTGATTTACTATGACGAACAGCAGTTGAGCGACGCCGAGCGCGAGCAATGCTTCGGCGATTCCACGCAGCTCGCGCATGAGCTGCACGCCAACGGGCAGTATCTGGGTGCCAATCCGCTGCACCCGACGGCAATGGCGACCAGCGTCCGGGTGCGCAACGGCAAACGCTTCGTGACCGACGGCCCGTTCGCCGAAACGCGCGAGCAACTCGGCGGCTATTTCCTGATCGACGCGAACGATCTCGACGAGGCCATCGGCATCGCCGCGAGGATTCCCATGGTGCACAAAGGCACCGTGGAAATCCGGCCGGTGGTGGAAATTCCCGGCCTGCCGGCTTGAACAAAAACGAAGGAGACGCTCGTTGGATTTTTCCTGATCAATGCAAAAGATCTGAACAAGGCGATTCAAGTTGCTTCGAAATGACCCTCGGCACGTTTGGGAAGTATCGAGGTCCGGCCGATTGAAGACGGGCTGAGGGAAGATCGCCGTTATGCGTACATGCAGCCATCCAAGGACTTCGACGCGTCCCGCATGTGCTGTCCGTTGTCGATTTCGGCCATTCCTGAACGATGATGATTCGGAAAACTGCTAATTCACGTGACGGCTCGCTAATTTGTCATTCACGTGATGGGCCTCACTTCGCGGTCAGAAAAAATTTGCTGTTTGTCGATTCCAAGTTTCGTTGAACGACTATATGGTGTAAACAGTCTGCAACCATTTCACCCTCATTCGGAGAACGTCATGAAATACCTCTGCCTTGGCTACATGGAAGAAAGCAAATGGGAAACGATGTCTGAAAACGAGCGCAACGCTTTCGTGGACGAGTGCTTCGCTTATGATGATGAGCTGCGGAAGAACGGCCATTTCGTCGGCGGCGAGGCACTGCAAAGCGCACAGAACGCCATCACCCTGCGTTGGCGGAACGGCAAGGTCGTTGTGACCGACGGTCCATACGCTGAAACGAAAGAGCAATTGGGCGGAATCTTGGTACTCGAAGCGCGAGACTTGAACCACGCCATTCAGTTGATGGTGAAACATCCCGGCGTGAAAGGCGGGCCATTCGAGATTCGCCCGGCCGCGGATTTAACGGAAATGGTGGCGGAAAGCGAGCGCCGGCGGAAGGCTCAAAAGCAATGACAGAAAAAAATATATGGCAGAAAAATAAAAAAAACCATCTTTCGAATAAGGTCCAAGTCATGTACATTCTTCAGGCCTTCATCTTTTTGTCATCTGAATGTTTGAGTGAAAACATGGGATTGCTTTTGCTGTATCGGTCGCGCTAAAAAGAACGATCCAACAAAATTCAAGGAGAGCCACCCATGCGATTCATGATGTTGATGATCCCCAAGGGATACGAGAAAGCAGCGCCGGGCACGATGCCCGATGCCAAGGCCGTCGAAGCCATGATGAAGTACAACGAAGAATTGCAAAAAGCTGGCGTGCTGCTCGACCTCAATGGCCTGCACCCGCCCTCAATGGGCGCGCGCGTTTCGTTCTCTGGCGGAAAACCCACGGTGACCGACGGGCCTTTCATCGAATCAAAAGAAGTGCTCGGCGGTTACTGGATGATTCAAGTGAATTCGAAAGAAGAAGCGATTGAATGGGCCAAGCGCTGCCCGGGTTCCGACAACGAAGTGATCGAGATTCGTCAAGTGCAGGAATTCGAGGATTTCCCGGCCGATGTTCAAAAAGCAGCGGCGGGATTTGAGGAAATGCAGGCGCAAGCCAAAACAGGTACAAAAATCTTCATCAATCTGCCGGTCAAAGATCTCAACCGTGCGGTCGAGTTTTTCACCAAGCTCGGATACAAATTCAATCCGCAATTCACCGACGAGAACGCCACCTGCATGATCGTTGGCGAAGATATCTATGTCATGCTGCTGGTCGAGAAATTCTT
>JAPDQK010000018.1:0-1328 GCA_034505955.1 Candidatus Zhuqueibacter pondensis | reverse complement strand
TCTCAACCGTGCGGTCGAGTTTTTCACCAAGCTCGGATACAAATTCAATCCGCAATTCACCGACGAGAACGCCACCTGCATGATCGTTGGCGAAGATATCTATGTCATGCTGCTGGTCGAGAAATTCTTCAAGGGCTTCACGCCCAAGCCGATTGCGGATGCGAAGAGCAGCACCGAGGTGCTCGTGGGCCTTTCGGCGAAGTCACGCGACGAAGTGAATCGCATCGTCGAGACCGCGCTCGCGGCCGGCGCCAGGCGCTACGCGGAACCCAAGGATCACGGCTTCATGTATCAATGGGGCTTCGAAGATCTCGACGGTCACATCTGGGAATATTTCTGGATGGACCCGGCGCATATTCAGAGGTAGTTTGATTGATTCGGCTTGAAAAAACAATGACAGAAAAATGTGTGGCAGAAAATTATGCGGGCTGATTTTCATCAATAATACACATGGTCGCTTGGCAAGAAAGCAAAATATCTTTTTGTCATACATCTTCCTGTCATGACCTTCGTGAAAAAGTGGTGCCACGAGACTCTCGAACTGAAAGGAAGGGAATATGAATCCCATTCTCAGAAATGTATTGGCCGTCATCGCCGGTGTCGTCATCGGCAGCATTGTGAATATGAGCCTCATCTCGATCAGCGGCAAAGTCATCCCGCCGCCGGCCGGCGTCGATGTGACGAAGGTCGAAAGCCTGAAATCTTCCATGCATTTGTTTGAACCCAAGCATTTCATCTTTCCATTTCTGGCTCATGCGTTGGGAACGTTGGTCGGTGCTTTTGTCGCTTCCATTATAGCAGCAAGCCACAAAATAAAATTTGCTTTGGGAGTGAGCGGATTTTTCCTGCTCGGAGGCATGGCAAGCGTCTTCATGCTTCCCTCGCCGCCCTGGTTTACGGTGTTGGATTTGGTCGGCGCTTACATTCCCATGGGGTGGCTGGGCCACAAATTGGCGCAAATAAGATCTGGAGTATGAAATTAGCCGACTGAACTTCGGAGTGCGAAACTTTGGTTTTGCGATGCGGAACCGTCGCACTCCCTTCAGATGGCCAAACGCATGCAATTTCTCAAACGCCTGTTTTTCTGGAGCGGCCAGTCTTTTGAAGAGAAAGAACTGCAGAACGAGGGCAGCTTCAAAGCCGCGGAAGCGCGATACACAGCCGCGAGCCAAATCGAGCTCGAAGCGCTCGAGCGCTGGCTCAAAAAAGCCCGCGATATTCAGTGGGACTATAAAAATATCGTGCGTCGCAAAGGCAGGCTTGTGCGTTTGAAATGATTCGTATGTTGCGGTGGTCGTGACGCGAAAGCACAAACCGCAAGAAAGCCG